>NZ_JACJLR010000003.1 GCF_016902345.1 Mediterraneibacter glycyrrhizinilyticus
CCATTTCAGCCTCACCGCGAAAAAATTTTTTGTAATAATTCTATTTTCGCAGTGAAGCTGTGCATTTTCAATAGATTTAGTGCGAATTATTTTTACCTGTCAAAGCTGCCTCCCTAAAGCTGCCCGCTCCTGCTCTTCAAAATCTTTGCCGTCTGATATGACATTTTCTCCGCCTAATCCAGCTCGATCTCCGCTACTTCCTTGGGCGGGATCGCGCAGGACGAGTTCTGCACATATTTTGCAAGGCTCTTCTTTGCCACTGCCACAGGGATGTTGGTACCGGCTCCTGCGATGCAGCCGCCCGGGCATCCCATACCCTCGATCAGACAGCCGTTCAGCTTGCCTGCTTTTGCCAGCGTCAGGATCTTGCGGCACTCCGCCAGTCCCTCTGCATGCTCCACATTGACCTGGACATCCGGGTAATACTCGTTGATACATTTCTCGATCGCCTCTGCGACACCGCCCGCACATCCGTATCCTCGTCCCGCTCCGGTCGCGTCGTGGAAGGAGGACTCTGCCTCATATCTGCTCAGGTCGATTCCCTTGGCGTCGAACATCGCCTGCATCTCCTCAAACGTCACGACGAAGTCTACATCGCTGCGGACACTGCGCCTGGATGCCTCCAGTTTCTTGGACGCGCACGGCCCGATAAAGACGACCTTCGCATCCGGATGCTCTTTCTTGATCGTCCGCGCCGTTGCAACCATAGGGGTCAGCTCCTGTGAGATCTCATCGATCACATCCGGGAAGAACTTCTTCGCCATCACCGCCCAGGACGGACAGCAGGATGTGAGAAGGAACGGCAGCTCGCCGGTCGCGACCTTGTCCACATAGTGATGCGCCTCCGCGATAGCGCCGATGTCTGCTCCCAGCGCTACCTCGTATACCTCTGAGAACCCGAGCTCTCCGAGAGCCGCCTTGATGTTCCTCGGTGTGATGTTCGGACCGAACTGGCCGACAAAGGCCGGAGCGATCTCCGCGATGATCTTCTCTCCCTGGGAGAGCGCTCTTGCGAGCTGGAAGATCTGGGATTTGTCCGAGATCGCGCCGAACGGACAGTTCACCATACACATTCCGCAGGATACGCACTTGTCATTGTCGATGAACGCGCGGCCGTACTTGTCTGACACGATGGCATTCACGCCGCATGCTTTCTGGCATGGACGTTCCTTTTTCGCGATCGCATCATATGGACAGACGGATTTACACTTTCCGCACTTGATGCATTTCTCCTGGTCGATGAAGGATTTCCCATCCACCATGGAGATTGCTCCCTTCGGGCAGACCTCCTGACAGGGATGTGCGAGGCATCCTTTGCACATATTGCTGACCTCGTATTTATTCTCCTCACAGCTCTCGCACGCTGACGGGATGACCTGCATCAGCGGCGGCTCATAATATTTCTCAGAAATATTGCTCGCCTCCACGCCCGCGGTCAGATGGACCGGCTTATTCTCCGGACGGAGGGACAGCCCCATTGCCAGACGGAGCCTCTCCCTTACAATGGCGCGGGAGCGGTATGTGCTCTCGCGGTATTTCTGGGTGTCGTCGTTGACGATCTCATACGGGATCGCCTCCATATCGTCGAGAAGGGTCTCTGCATCCGCCTTGAAGCCCAGCTTCGCAACTTCAGTGAACACTCTTCTCCTGATATTTTTTACTGTAGTCTGTAATCCTCTCATCATAGTAGATCTCTCCCTTCTGAATGTCTGCTATGTCTTCTCTGATGCTGTGCATCATCTCTGTACATACACTCCCGGATTATCCTCGCACATCCATTTGAAGTCATCCTGTTGATACGCTTCTTCCGTTGCAATTTCAAATGAAACAAGCCCTTCCCGATCCGGATCTTCTGCATCGATCATTCGATACTGAAAAGCAATCTCATAATTATCCTTATCTGTAATGACGGTATAATGTGCCTTTAATTCACTATAAACCGCCCTTCCGTATTCGCTTTTCTCATGAGAGCTGGCATTTCCTTGATAGCTTTCCATTTTTCCATCATAGAAATCCATCATCTCTCTCATCTGCTCTTCCAGTTCCGGCTGGCTGTTCCTGGAAAAATCAGAAAACAAGTTCATAAAAGATTCTGTATCGCCTTCTTCTGTACACTTGATAATCTCTTCCAGCATATTTTCCGCCGCATCTTGTTCCGAGAGGAATTCCCTCGTAACTCCCTCTCTTCTGCTCAGGCAGCCGCAGACATAGACCGAAGCTGCGATACACAATATAATTGCTGTCATTTTTTTCATGAATTATTGTCCGTCTTTCTTTTCCTCTTCCATTTTCAAGAATTGCCCCAAAGTTTTATACCTTGGATCACTGAAATACTTCCTGTGCATAGTGTACGGACTGCATGGCGTCCTTCCCGTAGAAATCCGCTCCGATCATGTCCGCGTAATCCTGATTGAGCACAGCGCCTCCCACCATCACGAGGCATCCCGGCGCTTTTTCCCGCAGCTGCTTTATGGTCTCCTCCATGCTCACCACGGTGGTCGTCATCAGGGCGCTTAAGCCCACAAGGCGGATATCTTTTTCCAGGACTGTTTCCACGATCCTCTCCGGCGGGACGTCTTTTCCAAGATCTATCACATCAAAACTGTAGTTTTCGAGCAGAACTTTCACGATATTTTTCCCGATATCATGGATATCCCCCTTTACCGTTGCAAGAACGATCGTCCCCTTCTTCTCCTGCACTTCACCGCTCTGATCCATCCTGCTTTTAAGTACCGCGAAAGCGCTCTTTGCAGCCTCTGCGCTCATGAGCAGCTGAGGAAGGAATACCGTTCCCTTCTCAAAGCCATCCCCAACCTGGTTCAATGCCGGGATCAGCTCGCTGTTGATGATCTCCAGCGGCTCCCTCTCTCTGGCCAGGGAGGCGGTCACACTGCTCGCCTCTTCCCTCAGCCCTTTCACAATGGCTTCCTGAAGTCCGATTCCATCCTTTCCGGACTCGGAAACTGTGGATGGAGCGGAGGCTGCCGCAGAATATTTTTTGATATAATTCTCGCAGTTCGCATCCAGATTCATCAGCGCGTGATATGCGTACCATGCCTTCATCATATCCTCGGAAGAAGGATTGATGATCCCCGCGCTCAGCCCGTTCATCATCGCCATCGTATAGAAGGCGGAGTTGACCACCGGGCGGGAGGGGAGACCGAAAGAGATGTTGGAGACTCCCAGCACCGTGCACACCTGAAGTTCATCCTTAAGTCTCCTCAGCGTCTCCAGGGTGACCTTTGCCCCTTCCGGTTCGGAACTGATGGTCATTGCGAGAGCGTCGATCACGATATCTTTCTTTTTAATCCCGTATTTCGCCGCCTCCGCGATGATCTTCTCTGCGATCTTCACTCTCCCGTCCGCATCATTCGGGATCCCGTTCTCATCCAGGGTCAGTCCGATGACCACGCCGCCGTATTTTTGGATCAGGGGGAAGACAGTATCCATGGACTCCTGTTTTCCGCTCACAGAGTTCACCATGGCTTTTCCGTTGTAGATCCGCAGCGCCGCCTCCATTGCCTCTGCATCCACCGTATCAATCTGGATAGGCAGATTGGTCACGCTCTGGAGTTCCTGTACCACTTCCTTCATGAGCGCCGGCTCGTCGATATCCGGGAGCCCCACATTGACGTCCAGGATATGGGCGCCGTTATCCTGCTGCGTGATACCCTCTCTCAGGATATAATCCAGATCATGCTCCTTGAGCGCCTGTTTAAACCGCTTCTTCCCGGTCGGGTTGATCCGCTCGCCGATG
The DNA here is from genome assembly GCF_016902345.1 of Mediterraneibacter glycyrrhizinilyticus. Lineage (GTDB taxonomy): Bacteria > Bacillota > Clostridia > Lachnospirales > Lachnospiraceae > Mediterraneibacter > Mediterraneibacter glycyrrhizinilyticus_A. The sequence goes on from NZ_JACJLR010000003.1 coordinate 3,758, forward strand.
ATCTTTGAGCCGTTCCCTAGAAAGACACTCTGACCGTAGGATGAGACAACGGTAAACTCTTTCTCCCGCACAGGGATCACCGGAATGTCCTCACAGAGCTCTTTCATCCGCCGGATATGGTCTGGCGTCGTGCCGCAGCATCCGCCGATCACCGCCGCCCCCATCTGGGTGATCTTCTTCATAAGTTCTGCAAACTGATCCGGGTCCACATCATAATACGTCTGTCCGTCTCTCTGCTTTGGAAGTCCTGCGTTGGGTTTTACGATGATGGGAAGGGAAGAATATTTCAGGAACTGTTCCAGCACAGGAATCATCTGCTCCGGGCCCATCCCGCAGTTGATACCGATCGCATCCGCCCGCAGTCCCTCCAGTAGTGCGACCACGGAAGGCACGTCTGCACCGGTCAGAAGTTTTCCTCTCTCGTCAAAAATAGCTGTGGCAAAAACCGGGAGAGAAGTGTTCTCCTTTGCCGCAAGAACCGCTGCTTTCAATTCACAGGTGTCGCTCATGGTCTCGATGTGTATCAGGTCAGCTCCCGCCTGTTCTCCCCAGATCATGACTTCCCGGAACGCTTCATATGCTGTTTCAAACTCCAGATCCCCCATGGGTTTCAGGAGTTTTCCGGTCGGACCGATATCCAGCGCCGTATACACCGTCCGTCCGACCCCCGCTTCTTTCACAGCTGTTTTTACATTTTCAACCCCTTTTTTTACGATCTCTTCCAGGGAACAGCCGTCATCATGAAACTTCAGAGCATTTGCGCCAAATGTATTCGTGAGGACAATGTCGCTTCCCGCCTCAATGTAAGCTCTGTGTATCTCTTGAATGGTACCCGGACGGCTGAGATTCCATGTCTCTGGAAGTTCTCCCGGTCCCAGTCCCCTTTCCTGAAGCAGTGTTCCCATTCCCCCGTCAAAAAAGAGAAGTTCTTTCCCAAGTCTGTCCTTTATCATGTCAGTATCCTTTCTTTTTACACTTTTCACGCTGTGTTCCCGTCATCCTTCCCGCTCATCTGCGGAAGGCACAATCCGTCTTTGCACATGTCTCACACCCGGACTCCGGGCAGTTCATCCGCATCTTCCCGGCTCCGATCAGCGCCGTCACTGATTTTGTGGGAGTCATCATAAAACTGTCTGTCATGGTCAGGCCGATGGTCTTTGCACAGTCCAGCATCCGCATGAGAGTTTCCTGGTGCCGGATATCAAAATCTCCGTACCCCGGACTGAAACGGGGACGCAGATACCTGCCCTCCTCTTCCATGGCTCCGGCAATCTTTTTCTGGCACTCGTCACAGTAGTCCTCCAGCTCCGCAGCCGCACACGCCTGAAGAACCGCCGCCTTGGCCATATCGGTCAGGGAGATTCGGGTGATCAGCCTGTCCACCCCGGTCCCCAGGGTCGCGCCGAAAAGGATGACTTTGTCGCATCCCTTCAGATTTCTCCCCAGGCTTTTGCTCGTAATATCCATCGGTCCGATAAGGATCCGGTCATCCGCAGCCTGTCTTATATCAAAAACGCGGTGGACTGACTTCTTCCCCGCTTCCCGGTCCAAGTCTTCAAACGATTCCCGGATCAGTGCCAGGGTTCTGTCATCCACCGCGTTTTTTCCGAATCCAAGATAACGGACGGCTTCTTTTTCCCGTCTTTCCATAAGTTCTCCTAACATTTGATGATCTCCGACAGGTTGTTCATGATCGCAGCGGCCACATCCGGCTTGTTCATGGAATAGATGTGGATGTTCTTCACACCATTTGCCAGAAGATCAATGATCTGATCCGTGGCATAGGCGATCCCCGCCTGCCGCATCGCTCCGGGTGAACCACCGAAACGGTCAAGAATCGAAAGGAATCTTCTGGGGAACACAGTTCCCGAGAGTTCCCGGCTGCGCCTCATCTGGGATGCACTTGTGATCGGCATGATCCCGGGGAGCACCGGTACTGTGATCCCCGCCTCCCGGATCCTGTAAAGGAAATTGTAGTGGATATCATTGTCAAAAAACATCTGTGTCGTCAGAAAGTCCACTCCACAGTCCACTTTCTGCTTCAGATATCTGATATCATCCGCTTTATGTTCGTTCTCTACATGTCCCTCAGGGTAACATGCAGCGCCGATACAGAAATCCCCGTGTCTTTTGATCTCTTCCACAAGTTCCCACGCATAGCGGAAACGCTCCGCATCCGGAAAAGTCATATTCGCCGGAATATCCCCGCGCAGGGCGAGGATATTCTCGATTCCAAGATCTTTCAGATTCTCGATCACATCCCTGACCTCCTCTTTTGTGGAGGAAGCACAGGTCAGATGCGCCAGACTCAGTACATTCAGATCATCCTTTATATGGGTGGCGATCCTTGCTGTATTCCTGCTCGTACCGCCGCCGGCGCCATACGTGACACTGATAAATGCCGGATCCAGTTTTGCGATCTCATCTGTCGCCGCAAACACTTTTTCAATCCCGTCATCCGTCTTTGGCGGAAACACCTCAAAGGATATGTGTATTCTGTCTTCATTCAGTCTGTCAATGATCTTCATCCGGTATATCTGCTCCTATTCTCCGATCAGGCTCCTGTACAGTTCTTCGTATTTCTTTGCCGAAGTCTTCCATGAGAAGTTCTGACTCATGGCTCTCTCTACAATCTTGTTCCAGTCTCTCTTTCTGTCGTAGTAGATCCGCTCCGCGTACCGCACCGTGTTCAGCATCTCGTGCGCATTGTAGTTGCTGAAGCTGAATCCGGTTCCTGTCTTCTCGAATTCATTGTACGGCTCCACTGTATCTTTGAGTCCGCCGGTCTCCCTGACGATCGGAATCGTACCGTAGCGGAGGCTCATGAGCTGGCTCAGTCCGCAGGGCTCAAACAGCGACGGCATCAGGAACGTATCGCAGGATGCATAGATCTTGTGTGAAAGTTCATCTGAGTAGTAGATGTTTGCAGAAACCCTTCCTGAGTATTTCCATGCAAAATGACGGAACATGTTCTCGTATTTCACATCGCCGGTTCCCAGTACGACGATCTGTACCGCATCCTGACAGAGCTCGTCCATCACATAATCGATCAGATCAAACCCCTTCTGATCTGTCAGACGGGATACCATACCGATCAGCATCACATGGGGATCTTTGTTCAGTCCCAGTTCCTCCTGCAGCGCAGTTTTGTTCATCACTTTGTTCTTGCGGAAATCCTCCACGGTAAAGTTCTTTGAGATCCGGTTGTCCGTTGCCGGATTCCAGTCGTCATAATCCAGTCCGTTTACGATACCCACCAGGTCATTGGAGCGGGCTGCCATCAGACCGTCCAGCCCCTCCCCGTAAAACGGAGTCTTGATCTCCTCGGCATAGCTCTGGCTGACTGTAGTCACTTTATCCGCATAGACGATTCCGCCCTTTAACAGGTTGGCGTCCTTGTATGCTTCCATCTTGTCCGGAACGAAATAATATTCCGGAAGTCCTGTGATCCCTCTGACTGTCTTCGTGTCCCACACTCCCTGGAATTTCAGGTTATGTATCGTCATCACTGTCTTGATTCCCCTGTAATATTCGCCCATGTAGCGGAAATTATCAAGATAGACCGGGATCAGTCCTGTCTGCCAGTCATGGCAGTGGATCAGATCGGGACGGAAACCGATGACCGGAAGGATACTCAGCACAGCTTTTGAGAAGAATGCGAACTTCTCGATGCCCCACTTCGGATCTTCGTCATACGGTGCGAAACCTCCGAAGTAATGCTCGTTGTCGATAAAATAGAATGTGATGCCATTCAGTTCTGTCTTCATGATCCCGACATACTGATTCTGGCCTGCAATATCCATATAGAAATGGCTCACATATTCCATCCGATCCTTCCATTCCTGTTTCATGCAGGTGTATTTGGGGAGAACGACACGGACATCATACTTCTCTTTATCAAACTCTTTGGGAAGTGAGCCTACAACATCGGCAAGACCGCCAGTCTTGATAAAGGGTACACATTCTGAAGAAGCAAATAAAATGTTTTTCATACTACTATCCTCCATTTTTGCTTTAGTCGCCACACGGCTTTCACTATTTTTCATTATAACTCATTTTCCCCATAATGCAAAGGATTTTATTGCCGCACGCCCTTAATCGTCTTTTAGTTCCTGTGCCTGTATTCCAGCTGGATCGTATCGGCGATCAGCGCAATGAACTCTGAATTTGTAGGCTTCCCCTTCCCCGTACTTACCGTGTAGCCGAAAAGTTCGTCGAGTGTGTCCAGTTTTCCTCTGCTCCAGGCCACTTCGATCGCGTGCCGGATCGCCCTCTCCACCCGGCTTGAAGTAGTCTGATACTTTTTAGCGACTGTGGGATACAATACCTTTGTGATCGCATTGAGCACATCCATATCCTCCACAGCCATGATGATCGAATCCCTGAGATAGTGATATCCTTTGATGTGTGCAGGGATTCCGATCTCATGGAGCATGTTCGTGACACGGCTCTCCAGATTTTCTCCTCCTGCTGCATTTTCTGTCCTCAGATCTTCCCCTTTTCTTTCCGTGTTTCGAGATATTTTTCTGACGGATTTTATCCTGTCCAGCAACGTTTCGTTGTTAAACGGTTTCATGACATAGTAATTTGCGCCTCTGTTAAAGGCATCTTCTGTGATCTTTTCCTGTCCCACCGCTGTGACCACGATAAAATACGGACGTTTGCTTAAACTCGTATCCTGATTGATGCGCTCCATCACAGTCAATCCGTCCATTTTCGGCATAATCAGGTCGAGAAGAACAACATCCGGCTGTCTGGTCTTGATGATCTGACACATCTCTTCACCGTTCTTTGCTTTTCCTACCAGATTCAGCTCTTTATCCATGCCTATGACAGTTTCAAGCATGTCGAGTATCCTCTGGTTGTCGTCAGCTACAGCTACACTCAAATGCTCCATACCCTTCTCTCCTTCAGACTTTGAGACCTCTTCCTCGAGAACACCACCAGCTTATTATAATGGTCTTAATTTGCGGAATCAAGGAGATTTTGTAGCACTAATTCGACACAAAATTCGACAAATCAGATTATTTTACCTGCTTTAACATATTTTCAATAAATATGCCATATCCCTTTGTCGAGTCCTGCACAAATACATGTGTAACCGCACCGATCAGTTTACCATTCTGAATGATCGGGCTGCCGCTCATGCCCTGGATGATCCCGCCTGTCTTTTCCAGAAGTTCGGGATCTGTGACCTGGATCACCAGCCCTTTGTTTATCTCACTTGCGGACCTGTCGATATCTGTCACCTGAATCTCATACTCTTTCAGCTCATTGTCGATGAAGCACCGGATCGCTGCACTGCCGGTCTCGATCTCATCCGTTGATGCTGTTTCTATGGGGATCTGTTCCTCAAAGAGCTCGTCGATCCGGTCCACAGTCCCGTAGATCCCCGCCTCCGTATTTTTATCAATGCTGCCCAGGATATTATAGTTATTGTATACAATGATCCCTTCCATTGTCCCGGGATTTCCGTCCTCACCCTTCAGAATATCCTGAATACTGGTCTTATAGAGTGTCCCGCTGGCAACGGACATGAGCACATTCGTATCCGCATCATGGATCCCGTGCCCCAGTGCGCCGAACTGACTCTGCCCGGTCACAAATGTGACAGTCCCCAGACCCTGTACATTGTCTCTGACCCAGATTCCCAGTCTGTATTCATCCGGACTGCACTCCACAGGCCGGATCCGGATATCCATCGTCTCATCGCCCCTCAGAATAGTGAGCACAACATCTCCACTTTCAAGATGTTCCACTGCATCCAGCAGCTCCGATTTCCCGGTGATCGTCTCGCCATTCACCGCAGTGATATAATCGCCTGACTGCACCAGTCCCGCTGCCGGTTCATAATGCCCGCCATCGATTCCTTCCATGCTTTCCGTACTCAGGACCATGACGCCATCCGTCTCCATATAGATGCCCACCGGCATGCCGCCCAGGAGTACGGTCTCTCCCGCAGCATTTGTACTTGCCTCCGCCTGTCTGATCTCATTCTCCTGTTCCGGCGCGCCGATGCAGAGTCCTCCGGCGCAGAGTAAAAAAAGCAGGATCGCAGCCGTCAGTAGACTTCTCTTCGTCCGCTTCCGGCATTCTGTCATATCAACCACACCCTTTCACATACTATAAAAGCGGATACATATCCGTATCCGCTCTTAGTATGTGTGGCCGTCCTGCTTTTCACACTGGTATTATATTTCACTCTTTGCCAATTGTTTCATCTCTCGCGCGCTCTCAAGGATATTGCCCGTCACGTTGGCACCGCCCAGCATCCTGGCAAGCTCTTCCGCCGAAGCTTCATCGTCAAGAAGCTCTATCTTTGTTTTCACTGAATTTCCCGCGACCTCTTTGCTGATCAAATAGTGGGCATCAGCCACTGCCGCGATCTGAGGAAGGTGTGTGATGCACAGCACCTGCCTGCTTTTTCCGATCAGCTTAAGCTTCTCTCCCACTTTTCCCGCCGTGATCCCCGAGATTCCCGTATCGATCTCATCAAAAATCAGAGTAGGCGTGTCCTCCTCGTCAGCAAGCACGGTCTTGATCGCAAGCATAACACGGGACAGCTCTCCGCCTGAGGCCACGCTGCCCAGAGGCTTCAGAGGTTCGCCCGGATTCGCCGACATGTAAAATTCCGCTTCATCCCGGCCCATCGTGCTGTAATGTCCCGGGTCAACAAGTCTGGCCTCAAAGCGTGCATCTAAAAAATTAAGTTCCTGCATCTGCGCCCCGATCTCATCTGAGAATGCTCTCGCCGCGCGCTCCCGGACATCGTGCAGTCTCCCTGCAATCTCCCTGACCTGTTCCAGCGCTCTCTGCACCTTTTCTTCCAGGTCGCGCATAAAAGCATCATAATCTTCCAGTTCACTTAGTCTCTGCTTTTTTTCGTCACAATATGTCAGTACATCGGAAACAGTTTTTCCATATTTTGCTTTTAAATGATTTAACAGGTTCAGTCTGGCCTCCGTCTCCTGGAATTCCTCCTCAGAGAACTCAAAGCTTTTCGCATATTCAGACAGTTCCCTGTTGAAATCGTTGAGGAGACTGTCCGCCTCCAGGAGCTGACTGTAGAGCTGTGCTCCGGTCTCATCAAACTCCGCCGCCTCCTGAAGAGCGCGGATCGCCCGGCTTAGGAGATCGCTGGCATTCCCTCTGGCATCCTCCGCCGTATACTGATACGCCTCCGCCACCGAGGCGGTGATCCTCCTGCTCTCGGTCATCCTCCGGTACTGCTCTTCCAGATCCTCGTCCTCCCCCGGTGTGAGCTGTGCCTCTTCGATCTCCTTCACCTCGAACTCCGCAAGAGCCGCTTCTTTTCTTCTGCCCTCCTCGTCCATGGCAGATTCGTCCCTGCGGCGGCACAGACTGCGGTACTCCTCGAATGCCGCTTTCATCTCTTTAAGCAGCGGCGCTGTTTCCTCTTTCGCATACAGATCCAGTAGAGAGAGATGATTCTTTTTCTGCAGCAGATTCTGGCTGTCGTGCTGCCCATGGATATCGATCAGCATTCCTGCCACAGCACGAAGGACTGCCATGTTGACCGTCTCTCCGTTGATCCTGCTGACACTCCTGCCCTCCATCAGCCTGCGCCCCAGAATGATGCATCCGTCTTCCGGATAGATCTCCAGCTCCTCCAGCCGTTTCATCGTCTTTTCGTCATCCACAGTGAACGTGATCTCCACCAGTCCGCTTTTCGTCCCGCTGCGGAGCATATCCGCACTGTATTTTCCCCCCAGCGCCAGATTGACCGAACCCAGGAGAAGAGACTTTCCAGCGCCGGTCTCTCCGGTAAGTATGTTAAGCCCTTCCGCAAATTCTACTTCTGTCTCATCGATCAGGGCGAGATTTTTTACATAAAGATTTTTCAACATATGCGATACCTATATTCCTTTTGAGACGATCTTCCGTATCTTTTCCATCACAGCCACTGTATCTTCTGCCGTTCGGATCGCGCACATGATCGTGTCATCCCCCGCGATACAGCCAACTACTTCATTCCACTTCATGGCATCGAGCGCAGCGGCAACCGCCATTGCCATGCCCGAGACAGTTTTTATAACGAGAATGTTCTGAGCCATATCCATGGAAACATAGCCGTCTTTGAGCACACGGATATATTTTTCGCTCATACCTTCCTCCGGTCTGTGAAGGATGTATTTCTGTTTTCCGCCGTTCACAGACACTTTTGTGAGTTTCAGGTCCCGGATGTCTCTGGACACGGTCGCCTGGGTCACCTTAAACCCGGCGTTGTTCAGGTATTCAGCCAGTTCTTCCTGGGTCTCGATGTCATACTGGCTGATCAGTTCAATGATCTTTGCATGGCGATTGACTTTCATCTTTTCAGCTTCCTTTCATCTTTTTGCGCATTGTTTTCATAAAACTTTCCCTGCTCAATTTTACAAGCCGGGTCGTCTCAGGTGCTCTGCGGATGCTCACTCTCTCTCCTGTCACCAGGGTCCTTTGTTCCGCCCCGTCAAAACAGAGGGATACTCTCTCCTGTCTCCCGTAGCGCCCCTCGCAGACTTCGATCTCGATCGTATCCTCTGCTGAGAACACCACACTGCTCGTGTTAAGAGCATGAGAACAGATCGGCGTCATGACAATCATACTGGCTGTAGGCTCCACTACAGGGCCTCCCGCCGAAAGGTTATATCCTGTACTGCCTGTCGGCGTAGACAGGATCACCCCGTCAGCGAGATATGTATTCAGGAGCGTTCCGTTCACATACAGATTAAACTGTACGATACGGATCTTTCCCTCTCGCGCCAGAACGATATCATTCACTGCCACGTCCCGTTTTCCGTCCCCCGTCACACCTTCCAGCATCATTCGTTCTTCAATGTCCGGCGTCCCTTCAAACAGTCTGTCCAGGGCCTGATGAAAGTCCTTCAGTTCCACTTCCGTGAGATACCCGAGAGTTCCGAGATTGATGCCCAGAAGAGGAAGGCTGCATCTTCCCATATCCCGGACAGCGCGGATCAGTGTTCCGTCTCCGCCCAGGACGACGGCACAGTCAGCATCTGCCGGGATCGTCCCCGGAATGATGTGTCCCTCGTCGTCCTTCTGAGAGAGGATACATTTCTTTCCGTTCTTTTCAATGTAGTCCCGGATCTCATTGGTGATCGCAAAATCCTTGTCCTTCAATAAATTTGTGATGATATAAAAACAGTCCATAGCCAACCTCTTCTGATGTCTTATGCATTTCGTCTTATTTTGCCAGCGTCTCAAAAGCGTCATCCACTACGCTGTCCAGATCTGCAACAAAGATCCGGGCGTCCTCCGGCGGACATTTTTTCAAATGGATCAGATATTCAATATTTCCCTCCGGTCCCCGGATCGGCGAAAAGTCGATCGCTCTGATCTCAAATCCGATGGACACGGCATGATCCGCCACTTTGTGGATCACTTCACGGTGGGTGCTCTTTTCCCGCACCACTCCTTTTTTGCCGACCTTTTCTCTGCCCGCTTCAAACTGAGGCTTGATCAGAGCTACAACTTCTCCGTCCTCCCTCAGGTAATCGCGGATCGGTCCAAGCACTTTTGTCAGTGAGATAAAGGATACGTCAACAGAGGAAAAGTCCACCGGTTCCCCGAGGTCCTCCGGCGTCACATAGCGGATATTTGTCTTCTCCATGCATACCACTCTCTCGTCCTGCCGCAGTTTCCAGTCGAGCTGTCCGCGGCCCACATCAATGGCAAACACCTTCTTTGCGCCGTTCTGGAGCATACAGTCGGTAAATCCGCCTGTGGAAGCCCCCACGTCGGTGCAGACCTTATCTTTCACGCTGACGTCAAAATTCGCTATCGCCTTCTCCAGTTTCAGCCCTCCGCGGCTCACATAAGGCAGGGTATGTCCCCGCACTTCAATGTTCACATCCGGCGCGAACGTACTCCCCGCCTTGTCTTCCCGCTGTCCGTCCACAAAGACATTTCCTGCCATGATCACGGCTTTGGCCTTCTCTCTGGATTCAGCGAGATTTCGCTTTACAAGCATTACATCCAAACGTTCTTTCATATATCCATCCTCTTTATCGCCTGATAATCCTTCTTCACCTGTTCAACTATCGTCTCACAGTCCAGCCCTACTTCCCGGCGGAGCACCTCCACATTTCCATGCTCCACATAATCGTCCGATATACCGAAACTCCTCACCCGCACAGGTGCCCCTGTTCCGGAAAGATATTCCAGCACCTGCTCTCCATAGCCGCCTGTCAGGATATTCTCCTCGATCGTCACAAAGAGGCTGTGATCCGCTGAAAAACTGTCGAGAGTCTCCGTGTCAAGAGGTTTCACAAAGCGCACATTCACAAGGCTGCAGGAAAAGCCTTCCTCTTTCAGTTTCCGGCGCACCCGGTCAGCCAGCTCCGACATGTGCCCCACAAAAAAGACTGCGATCTCTTTTTCGCGATAGAGGATCTCACTTTTTCCGTACTCGACAGGAGCACGGAAATCCCGCATTCCTTCATACGCTTCTCCTCTTGGATACCGCAGAGCAATGGGGTATGGAAAATCAACGGCAAAGCGGACCATATCCGCCATTTCCCACCGGTTCTTGGGTGACATGACCGTCATGTTCGGGATCGAACTGAGGTAGGAGAGATCGAACACCCCCTGATGTGTCTCCCCGTCGCTCCCAACAAGCCCGGCCCGGTCCACCGCGATGAACACAGGGAGTTTCTGGAGACAGACATCGTGGATCGTCTGGTCATAGGCGCGCTGAAGGAAAGAGGAATACACCGCGAACACCGGCTTCATCCCCCCAGCCGCCAGTCCCGCCGCAAAGGTCATGGCATGCTCCTCCGCGATCCCCACGTCAAAGAACCTCTGTGGATATCTGCGGGCGAACCTGGAAAGTCCGGTCCCGTCCGCCATCGCCGCAGTGATCGCCACGACTTTCTCATCTTTCCTGCCGATGTCCGTCAGCACTTTTGAGAACACATCCGTGTAGGAATCTTTCTCTGACTTCTCTTTCGGCTCCCCGGTCTCAATATCAAAAGGTCCTGTACCGTGGAATTTTGCAGGGTTCGCCTCAGCCGGCAGATAACCTTTTCCCTTCTTGGTGATAACATGGACGAGTACGGCATGGTCAACCCGCTTTGCCTCGTTTAAGATCTTAACAAGACTTTTGAGATCATGTCCGTCCACCGGCCCCAGATAGGTGATGTCCATATCTTCAAAGAACATCCCGGCAGGCACAAGGAGCTGCTTGATCCCGCTCTTTGTCTTTTTCACCTGATGGACGATCCGTTCTCCTTTCACCGGGATACGCATCAGCGTATCTTCCACCCCTTTTTTCAGTTCTGTGTAAGCCTGTGCTGTGCGCAGCCCGTTCAGATAGCGGGACATGCCGCCCACATTTTCGGAGATGGACATATTGTTGTCGTTCAGGATGATGATGAAGTTGCTTTTCAGCCGCGACGCATTGTTGAGCGCTTCATATGCCATGCCTCCGGTCAGAGATCCGTCCCCTATGACAGATACAACGTTATATTTCTCTCCGGTCAGCTCTCTCGCTGCCACATACCCCAGCCCGGCGGAAATCGATGTGGAACTGTGCCCCGTATCAAAAGCATCGCAGTCGCTCTCCTTGCGCTTCGGGAACCCGCTCATCCCGCCATATTTCCTCAGCTCGTCAAATCCGGCTTTTCTCCCGGTGAGCAGTTTGTGTGTATAGGACTGGTGTCCCACATCCCAGATCAGTTTATCCTCCGGAAGGTCAAAAAACAGATGGAGAGCCATGGTCAGCTCCACCACTCCCAGATTGGAGGCGAGATGTCCGCCTGTCACGCTGATCTTTTCTATGAGAAACTGCCGGATCTCGTCTGCAAGAATTTTCAGTTCCTCCGGCTGCAGACTTTTTATATCGTTTGCTTTTTGAATCTTTTCAAGTACCATAAAGACGTCCCCCTATTTTTCCCTTGAGATAAGGGATATGAGAAGTTCCCGTAAAAAGCCGTCCTTCTCCGGAAGTTTTTCAAGTCCGTCCACCGCTTCTTTTGTCATCGCGGCAACGTCATCCTTTGCTTTTTCGATCCCTTTCCAAGTTACATAAGTCGTCTTTTCGTTCTTTTCATCACTGTGCACCGGCTTTCCGAGTGTTTCCGTGGTCCCCGTCACATCCAGGATATCATCCTGGATCTGAAATGCCAGCCCGATCTTCCCGGCGATCTCCTCGATCGTCCCGACTACTTCCTCGTCCGCTCCCGCAAGGATGGCTCCCACCATCATGGACGCTTCGATCAGGGCGCTTGTCTTCAGCCTGTAGATGAAATCAAGGACTTCCCCGGAAACGGCGTGTCCGGACTCCTTCACGTCCACAACCTGCCCCCCGATCATCCCGTAGATCCCGGATTTGCGCGCGAGCACCTGAAATGCCTTTCCCACTTTTGCACAGTCGGCATCTTCCTCGTCAAAAGCAAGGGCAGCCGTCTCAAACGCATAGTTTAAAAGAGCGTCGCCGGCGAGGATCCCCATGTCCTCTCCATAGACGATATGGGTCGTCTTTCTTCCCCTCCGGTATTCATCATTGTCCATTGCCGGAAGATCGTCATGGACGAGAGAATACGTGTGTATCATCTCAATGGCAGCCATAAAAGGCTCGATCACTTTTTTCTCTCCTCCAAAGAGGCGGTATGTCTCCAGCATCAGCATGGGACGGAGCCGTTTTCCGCCCGCCATCAGGCTGTACTCCATTGCCTCCATGATGATCTTCTGATACCCTTCCTTTTTCGGAAGATATCTTTTCAAGATCTCCTCGATATATTCTGTCCGTTTTTGTCTTTCTTCATTAAAATTCATGCGTTTCCCCATCCTCGTCAAGCACAAGTACCTTTTTCTCTACCTCATCAATCGCTTTGTTGCATCGTTTCAAGAGGTTCATCCCTCTGTTGTATAATTCAAATGAGTCTTCAAGAGACACATCTTCTTTTTCCATATCCTGTATCACTGTCTCAAGCTGTCCGAACATATCTTCCAGCTTCTCTTTCTTCTCTTCCAAACCGCTCCTCCTTCTGCCCGTTCCGGCCGGTCTGTCATTACATCCCTGTATCCGGATACTCCAGTTTCTCCGCCCCGCGGACCTCTGCCTCGATCTTCCCGTCCGTCACATACATGGTCAGGACTCTGCCTTTCTCCGCCCGGCTGATGCTGCGTACATTTCTTCCCTGCTCGTCCTGGATATAGGAATACCCTCTGCTCAGTTTCTCCAGAGGAGAAAGTCCCTTCATCTTCTCCACGCACAGCGCAAGCCTGTGCTTTTCCCTGGTCAGCGCTGTATCCATCCGTCCTCTCAGAACAGTTTCAAGCTCTGCGGCATACTGTCTCTTCTCATTTAATTTCTGTCTGGGGTGCGCAAGCTTCAGCCTGAGGGCATATCTCTCTGTCTTCGCCCGCTCTCCGGATACCCGGTTCAGCAGCAGGCGCCGCATGGTATCCGCGCAGGAATAAATATTTTCTTTGACCTTACGGTATTCATATACGGCAAGCTCCGCAGCCGCAGAAGGAGTGGGAGCTCTCAGATCCGCCACATAATCTGCGATGGTCGTGTCCGTCTCATGCCCCACCGCAGAGATGACCGGGATGCGGCATTCGAAGATCGCCCGCGCCACGATCTCCTCATTGAACGCCCACAGATCTTCAATGCTTCCGCCGCCTCTTCCCACGATGATCACATCAACCTGCTTTTCTTCCAGCGCCCGGATGCCTTTCACGATACTCTCCGCCGCGCCTTCCCCCTGTACCTGCGCAGGATATAAGATAAGCTGCACATAGGGATTCCGCCTTTTAGAAATGTTGATGATATCCCGCACCGCCGCTCCGGTGGGTGCTGTGACGATCCCTACCGTCCGCGCATACCGTGGGATCGGCTGCTTATACTCCGGGGCGAACATCCCCATCTCGGCGAGTTCCCGTTTGAGCGCCTCAAACTTCTCATACAGAAGCCCGGCTCCGTCCAGAACGATCTCCCGCGCATAGAGCTGGTATTTTCCATCCCGCTCATACACACTGACCGAACCTAAGACGATCACCTGCTGTCCTTCCTGCATACGAAAAGAAAGCCCTGACCTGGAGCCTGCGAACATGACGCAGGCGATCGTGCCGGACTCATCTTTCAGTGAAAAATATATATGTCCCGATGTATGATACTTGCAGTTGGAGACCTCACCATTTACATAGATCCGGCTCAGCATGAAGTCCTGGGTGAACATATTCTTGATATAAGAATTGACCTGCTTTACCGTGTAGACATTTTTCATGCCTTCTGCCCCTGTGCGATCCTGCCGAGAACTCCGTTTACAAAAGCAGGACTGTCGTCTCCGCTGAACTTCTTCGCCAGCTCGACCGCTTCATTGATCGCCACTCCGACCGGGATCTCTTCGTCCCACTTTATTTCATATACAGCGAGGCGGAGGATCGTCAGATCCACTTTGTTCATCCTTGCCGTCTTCCAGCCTTTGGCGTTCTCGTTGAGGATCCCGTCGATCTCCGGCACATGTGCGACCACCGCTTCATACTTTTTCTGAATATACTCCTTATCCTTATCTGCTGCGTCCTCCAGCGTTTCGAAATAATATTTCAGATGTTCCGGCATCTCCTCCGCTTCGTTAAACTCTATCTGGAACAGCATCTTGAAAATGTGCTCCCGAAGTTCCGTTCTGACCATGTCGGCTCCTTTCTTCTGTTTCTCGTAATCTATAAAAATCGCTGTCTTCCTGTAGAATCAAAAAGGATGTCTTGCGACATCCCCTATTATACAACATGTCCTCTGTGCTTGGCAACCGTCGTAACTGATCCTTATTCCGGATTCTCCATCTCAACTCCCGCCACCTTGATATTGACATCCGCAACCTCAAGACCGGTCATGTTCTCCACAGCATTCTTCACCTTCTCCTGCACTTTTGCGGAAACATCCATGATGCTGTAATTGTATTTCAAGTTCAGTGCAAGGGATACGGTCACAACACCTTCCAGCACGTCAACCTTCACGCCTTTGGAAAGGTTCTTCATCCCGAGTCTGCTGATCAGTTCATTGGTGATATTTCCTGCCATGGAGGCAACTCCTTCTACTTCCGTGGCCGCCAGCGCCGCAATGATCGCCACAACTTCATCCGCGATCTTTACCTCGCCCAGACTTGCATCATTCTGTATCGTATAGGTATTTCTTTCGTCCTTTGCCATAATCAAAACCTCCTGTTTTGTCTAATATCTTTTTCCATTATATCAAATAACATTCTGATTGCAAAGAGAAAATGGGACTCGTAACCTCCTATGAACGTCCGAACTCCGACAGGATCAGCCCTTCGTTCCTCTCCACAGTCATCCTGATGCTCCATTCGTGGGCGAACAGAAGAAGCGGACGGTCTTTGAGATCCTTGATCTTCTTCATATCAGAAGTACCGCTCAGATGATCCATGTCCACATCTTCATTCTCGATCCAGCGGATGTGTTCGTAGGGCAGGTTCTCCAGAATGATCTCCACATTGTACTCATTTTTCAGACGGTATTTCAGGACATCAAACTGCAGGACACCCACAACGCCCACGATGATCTCTTCCATTCCCGTATTATACTCCTGGAAGATCTGGATCGCGCCCTCCTGGGCGATCTGATTGATCCCTTTCACGAACTGTTTCCGCTTCATCGTATCCACCTGGCGCACCCGTGCAAAATGTTCCGGCGCAAAGGTGGGTATTCCTTCATAGGCAAAACGTTCCTTTGATGTGGTGAGGGTATCTCCGATGGAGAAGATGCCCGGGTCGAACACACCGATGATATCCCCGCCGTATGCTTTCTCGACCATCTTTCTCTCACTCGCCATCATCTGCTGGGGCTGCGAGAGGCGCACTTCTTTTCCTCCCTGTACATGGTACACGTCCATTCCTGCCTGGAACTCACCGGAGCAGATCCGCATGAAAGCGATCCGGTCCCTGTGAGCCTTGTTCATATTTGCCTGGATCTTGAACACAAAGGCAGAGAAATCTTTCTCAGTCATCGGGTCGATGGCTCCGTGATCCGACATACGCGGCAGAGGCGATGTTGTCATCTGGAGGAAATGCTCCAGGAAAGTCTGCACTCCGAAGTTGGTCAGCGCGGACCCGAAAAACACCGGAGAGAGTTCTCCTTTGTCCACCAGTGACTGGTCAAACTCTGCGGAAGCCCCGTCAATCAGCTCGATTTCTTCCTCCAGGTTGATCTTTGCCTCGGTCCCGATCAGCCAGTCGATCTCCGGATTGTTGATGTCGACCTTCTTCACCTCGCCCATCGTAGTCCCTTTTTTGGTGTCGGAGAAAAGTTCCACTTCTTTCTTAGCCCGGTCGTACACTCCCTTGAACCCTTTTCCCGAACCGATGGGCCAGTTCACTGCACAGGTTGGGATTCCCAGCTCTTTTTCAATGTCATCCAGCAGGTCAAAGGTATCCTTTGCATCCCGGTCCATCTTGTTAATGAACGTAAAGATCGGGATGTGGCGCATGGCGCAGACCTTGAACAGTTTCCTCGTCTGCGCCTCCACTCCCTTTGACGCGTCTATGACCATGACTGCGGAATCCGCCGCCATCAGGGTCCGGTAAGTATCCTCCGAGAAGTCCTGATGTCCCGGCGTATCCAGGATATTGATGCAGTAACCGTCATAGCTGAACTGAAGGACCGATGAGGTGACTGAGATACCTCTCTCTTTCTCGATCTCCATCCAGTCCGACACTGCATGTTTCGCAGTTGCTTTTCCTTTTACAGAACCCGCCTGGTTAATGGCTCCTCCATAGAGAAGGAACTTCTCCGTCAGCGTGGTCTTCCCCGCATCGGGATGGGAAATGATGGCGAAGGTTCTTCTCTTCTTTATCTCATTCGTAATATCAGACATGATTTCGTTCTCCTGATTCCTTTTTATTCTTCAAAGAAGGGCATGAATACATATTGCTTTTACTCGTCAAAAAGAGGCGTGGAAAAATACCTCTCCGCCGTATCCGGAAGCACCGTCACAACGGTCTTTCCTCTGCCCAGTTTCCGTGCCAGCTTCAGTGCCGCCGCCACATTGGTCCCGGACGAGATGCCGCACATGATCCCTTCCCTGGATGCCAGTTCCTGTGAAGTGCGGATCGCCTCCTCGTCTGTCACAATGCAGATATCATCATAGATATCCATGTTCAGTATGGCGGGGATCACACCGTCCCCGATGCCCATCTGAAGATGGGTCCCGATAGAGCCGCCGGAGAGGATTGCCGCGTGTTCCGGTTCTACTGCCCAGATCTCCATATCCGGATTCTTCTCTTTGAGCACCTCTCCGATCCCTGTAATGGTTCCTCCTGTGCCGATGCCGGAGCAGAATCCGTCGATGGGGCAGTCCGCCTGTTCCAGGATCTCAACCGCTGTCCTGCTCCTGTGGACCGCCGGATTCGCCGGATTCTCAAACTGCTGGGGCACAAAGACCCTGGGATCCTCCGCCGCCATCCTGAGCGCGGTGTTCAGGCACTCTTCAATACAGGCGCCAATATTTCCGGCGTCATGGATCAGGATGACCTCAGCGCCATAGTGCTTTACCAGTTTTCTTCGCTCCTCGCTGACCGAGTCGGGCATGATGATCTTTGTCTGATAGCCCTGCACAGCGCCTACCAGAGCAAGTCCGATCCCCTGGTTTCCGCTGGTGGGTTCTACAATGATCGTATCCTCCTTGATCAGCCCTTTTTCCTCCGCCTCGCGGATCATATTGTATGCGGTCCTGGTCTTGATGGAACCGCCCACATTCAGTCCTTCAAATTTCACAAGGATCTGCGCGCTCTCCTCATCCGCCATTCGGCTCAGACGGATCAGCGGCGTATTTCCCATTGCTTCTAATATATTATTATAGATCACTGCTGTTTCCATACCTTTCTGCTACATACTCCTACCATTGCCTTTAACTTTACTATTATATTACGACTGGTGCAAGAACTCAACAAATTTCTTTCACTTTAATTTATATATATTAAGAGCAGCAGAAGATGTGCAGATTGATAAAAGGCTTTCACAGAAAAACAGGAAGACTGCCATCCGGTAATCTTCCTGTTGTCTGTGATAGAAAACACCTGTAATATAAATCTGCCCTTCTCATTCACTGATCGGCGTGATCACAATATTCTCCGGCGCGATCTCAGTCTTTCTGGTCACGATATCCTCGATCTGCGCCCGGTTGGCGTCTGTCAGTTCCTCCGCCCTGACGACCACATCTGCCGAATCCGAGGTCAGGCTGACAACCGCCTCGGAAAATCCCTTCGTGGCCATCAGTGTCTCAATAGCGACTTCCTGCTCGGAGATCTCGGTCATCTCAACCATCTGGGCGACCGCGTCTGCTTTCTCCGCATCACTTAAATTCGTGTTGTCTATGATCGCCTGAAGTGTTTCTTTGTTCTGGGCCCTGACCTGCTCTCTGGAAACCTTTGCCTGGGCAACGGTAGTCGAAGCGTCCCCGCTCGTCAGCACTGCCTCTCCGGGAGTCCCTTCTGTCTCTGAGTCATTGCTGGCTATATCTTCTGTAGATGTCTCAATGTCTTCTTCGGATATGTCCAGGAGCTCCTGATTTGCCAGATCCGCATTTGCCTCTTCTGTACTGTCCGCTGCTCCTCCGAACAGCCTGCCCGAATAGTTCAGGTAACCTGCCACCGCGATCATGACAGCCAGCGTGGCGATGATGATCTGGTTTTTCTTGAACAAACGTTTCACTTGATGATCCTCCTTTTTTATGTATCAGCCCGTTTCATTATTTTTATCTTATGCGCCTCAACGCCGAATAATGCCTGGACCGCCTCCGTAATATTCTGTGCGACCACCGCATTGTCCCCGCCATCCGCGATCACCACCACCCCTTCCACTTCCGGGGACAGTTTCTTGGTCACATATGGCGTCTGGGTCCCGTCCGAGCCCTGTTCATAAACGCTGGTCCTGTCTGAGGAGCTGTCCTCCGTGGTCCTCGTGCCGCCGGAACTGTCTGTTTCCTCCGTAGTCTGACTGGAGTTCTGCTGGTCTTTCTCCACCACCTTCTGCCCGGTAGAGCTCAGTGTGATCATAACTTCCACTTCACCGACCCCCTCCACCTGCCGCAATGCCTCTGCGGTGCGGTCCTCCAGATATCCCTCATAGTCCCGTGCATCCGTTTCCGCTTCTGCCGAAGCTGCTGCAGGAGCAGAGGCATCCTCCCCAGTCTCCTCCGGAAGGGGAACCACGATCACCAGCAGCAGAATCCCTGTGAGCAGCAGGATGAGGAGCTGATTTTTCTTGGGAAGTTTCTCACCGCTTTTTATCCTTTCCAGCAAACCTTTCAGCTTATTCTCCAATCCTTATCTCCTCCACTTCTATGAGACTGCCGTTTTCTTCTGCTCCATCACTGTCCATTCCGCTGTATTCCTCGGGAAGGAAGTCCAGGATATCCGCCTCTTCCAGCCGCTCTCCCGCCTCCTCGATCTCGCGGCGGTCCGTTTCATACTGGGTGTTCCGGTAGAGTTCCCGGAACCGTTCTCCCATTCCGGTCAGATTCATGACCGGGGTGAACAAGAGAAGGATCAGAACAAGCCCTGAGAAGAACCTGACATATTTCCCGTAATCCTTTCCCGGTATCACATGCATGACCGCCGTTGCCACGATCAGGTAGACCGCGATATTCTGTATCCAGCCATATAGCTGCTGTAGCATGATCTTCTCCTTTCCCATCAGGTTGTGGACGCCGCCACGATCGCAATGGTGAGCAGGAACAAAAGCCCCGCCGTAAAGACTACCTTTACGAGTAGTTCATACCCTTCACTCACACTGCTGATACAGCCCGTGATCCGCTTGTCAGACACCGGCTGCACCAGCGCTGCCGCCAGTTTATACAGGAATGCGAGGAGCAGCATCTGAATGACCGGCACTGCACAGATCAGGACCGCGATCACCGCACCCGCCATTCCGATTCCGTTCTTGATCAGCACCGCTGTCCCAAAAACCACCTCTGCCGCACCGCCCACTGCGTTCCCGATCCACGGCAGCGCCTCCGCCGTACGGGTCAGAGCACTCTTTCTCAGAGAATCTATGGCCGGAGCCAGCAGCCCCTGGACCACATTGATCCCGATCACTCCCGCCAGCAGAGACCTGAGGATCCAGGTGACCATCTTCTGAAGGAGCTGGGCGAACTCGGACAGGAAATCTTCCCCGGTCAGGTTCCCCAACACCTGGATCATGATGTACACATTGATCACCGGCAGAAGAAAACGGACCACCACCAGTTCCACCACATAGATCAGAAAAAGGATGACATTGTAGAAAAACAGGGAAGTCACACTCCCGGAAGCAAAGGCGACCGCAAGGAAATAGCTGGGGCAGAGCACCCGCATAAAATCCACCAGACCGTCCAGATTCTGTTCCAGTCCCTGGGTTGCGATCCGGAATGCGGTCAGGCAGAGGGTGATCAGCAGCATATACAGCACATAGAAGCTGATCTCTGATACCTGCCGGTTCTGGAACGCGCTGGAAAAATTAGTGAACACAGCTGCAGTCAGTGCCACCAGAAGCATGTAAACCAGATTTTCTCTGTTGTAGTGGAATTCATAAAAGATCTGATCCGCCAAGTATTGAAGGAAAGTTTCGCCCAGCCCGCTTAAATCTCCTGAGACCAGTTGGGACAAGACTTCCTCAAAGGAGATCTTCTGCCGTGGAAACATGTCAGAAAGACTGTCCTCGATCTCACCGAAGTCAAACTCGTCCAGAAGTGCTTCCTCTGTCTCCTCCCGGATCTCTTCCGGATCGGTCTCTGTCTGTTCCTCCCCCGTCTCTTTCCCCGCTCCATTGGTCCCCTCTGCGTTCACGATCCTGGAACCGAATCCGAAGACCACCAGGATCAGCATCAGAGTCAGGATAAACTGGACCAGTCTGTTCCACCTGCGCCTCATGCCAGGAACTCCCTGACTGTTTCCAGAAGTGCAAGGAGAACCGGCATTCCCAGAGCAAGTATCGTCAGCTTGCTGAAGATCTCGATCTGGACCGCGATCGTCTGATATCCCGCATCTTTACAGATCCCCGATGAAAACTCCGCGATGTAAGTCACCCCGATCATCTTGAACATAGCGGAGAGATATCCTGTGTCCATATCGATATAGGATCCAATCTGCTCCACTGTACTCAGAAAAATCTCAAGCCGGTCAACAATGCATGCGAAGAGGAAGATACTCACCGCCACACTCATAAATATCCCGTATTCTGTTTTCCCGCCCTTAAACTGTACGGCGAGCAGCGCGCCGGTCACTCCGACGATCCCGATCTGCATCACATTCATATCACCGCCCCTCCTTTCTTCCATTCTGCCCCTTTTCGGCTCCCCCCTTCTCTGTAGAAGACGCTCCTTTTGCAGAGAGGCTCTGACGCGGCATCTTCTACAGAGAAAAAAGCTGACGGATCGACAGGAACAGATCGTAAATATATGGGAGCACCCAGGACAGCACCAGGATCAGCCCGGCGAGGCTGACAAGAAACGCCTGTTCCTCCCGCCCGCTGTGTTTGAGCACCTGGCTTAAGATCGACACGAGGATCCCCACCGCAGCAATTCGAAATATCAGATTTATATTCATGTCTCCTCCCCGCTCAGAGCAGGACAACTACAAGAAAGATACCGCCCATCACCCCCAGACAGTTGCCGATCCTCCTTTTTGCCTCAAGTCCTTCTCTTAGTTTCTCAATCTCCAGATCCATCCTGTTCAGATAAAGCTGCATGGAACGCCCCGCTGTTTCCCGGTCAAGCTGACCAAGGAAAGTTCCCATCTCCTTGAGCAGGATGGAGTGTTCGCTCTGCAGGTTCAGTTCTTTTAAGTCCCGGTCTATCCCCCGGTTCCATATCCTCGCAAACGCAGACTCCTCCCGCTCATCGATCTCTGCCGCCATCCGGATCAGCCATGTGGAAAACGGTTTTTTCACCCTGCGCCCTGTCTCCCGGAACACCTCCGCAAGAGGCGCACCCGTATATTCCATCTCCCCCTTGATCAGGCCCGCTACATATCGGATATACCGAAGTTTCTGCAGATAATTCTTCAATTCTGTCCCATACATCCATCCGGCTCCGGTGGTCGCTGCAATGATCAATATACTGCCTGCCAGTCTCTGCACAGCACACTCCCCCGCTCATCATAGATTTCCCGGATCTCACCGGGATGTACCCCGTTTCCCAGCACGACATAGCGTTCGAACATTCTTTTCCGGATCAGTTCTCCCAACACAGGTTTCTTTGACGCCTCATCCATATCCAGCCCGTGAACGCTGGCGATCAGCTTGCATCCGCACTGCATGGCATATTCCACCGCATGGATATCTTCCCTGGTCCCGATCTCATCCACAGCGATCACCTGGGGTGACATGGACCGGATCAGCATGATCATCCCATCTGCCTTTGGACAGCAGTCCAGGATATCCGTCCTCATGCCCAGCTGATTCTGGGCGATTCCCATATGACATCCGCCCAACTCGGACCGCTCATCCACCACCCCTACAGAACACCCCTTCACATATTCATTGCCGTCAGAGATCTGGCGGATCAGATCCCGGATGAGGGTTGTCTTCCCGCATCCGGGAGGGGAAATGATCAATGTGTGGCAAACCTGTTTGTTTTTTGTAATATAAGGCAGAAGGGCATCTGCGCACCCGATGACCTCATGGGATACTCTGATGTTGACAGATGATATGTACTGTATATTCTTTACCCTCTCTTTTTCCATGACCACTTTTCCTGCCACGCCTACTCTGTGACCTCCTTCCACTGTAAGAAATCCCTGTCTTAATTCATTTTCATATGCGTAGAGGGAGTACCGGCTGATATAGTCCAGTGTCTCCCTCATCTCTTCTTTCGTAACAATATGAACTTTTCCCTCCGGCACCAGGACATCCCTGTTTGCTTTCATGATGCGCAGCGGCTGCCCGGTACGCATCCGGATCTCCTGGAGACTGTCCGTGTCATTCACTTCCTCCTCGATGATCCTGCGAATGCTCTTCGCAAGAATCTTAAGTATCTGGGATCTTCTGTCCTGTCTCTCCATCTTGTCCACCTCTTTACACAATATATGAAGAGCCATGGAAATTATGACCATCAAATTCTCATTTATCCTGCCCTTTGCGGAACTTCCGGATCTCTTCCAGCCGTTTCGCAGTCTCTGCTTCCTCTCCCTGGGCAGTGGGATGATAGTACGTCCTGTCCTTTAAACGATCCGGCATGCACTGCATGTGGGTCAGCTTCTCTTCTGTATCGTGGGCATATTCATATCCTTTCCCATATCCCAGATCTTTCATGAGATCCGTCACGCCGTTACGGATCTGGAACGGCACAGGCTCTGCCCGCAGCATCCTCACATCTTTTTTGCATGTCTCGCATGCCGTATAGAGCGCATTGGATTTCGGGGCCATGGACAGATAAACGACCGCGTGGGTCAGGTGTACGTCGCACTCCGGCATCCCCAGGAAATGACACGCCTGGTATGCCGCCACCGCTACCTGAAGGGCATTGCTGTCCGCCATGCCCACGTCCTCGCTGGCAAAACGGATCAGTCGCCTTGCAATATAGAGCGGATTCTCCCCGCCCTCCAGCATCCGCATCATCCAATAGATGGCAGCGTCGGGATCGCTGTTTCTCATGGACTTGTGGAGAGCGGAGATCAGATTGTAGTGCTCCTCCCCTGTCTTGTCATACAGCAGAGACTTCCGGCTGATACACTGCTCCAGAGCTTCCTCTGTCACTGTGATCCCCTCCGCACTGATCTCTCCGTTCAACACTGCCATTTCCAGAGTGTTCAGAGCAGTCCTGGCGTCCCCGTTCGCAAAGGCCGCAATAGCGCGGATGCCGTCGTCCGAGATCTTCACATTCTGTCCGCCGAATCCCTCCGGGCTTATGACAGCATGTCTCAACAGCTTTTCCAGATCCTTCTCCTCCAGAGCTTTCAGGACAAACACCCGGCATCTGGACAGAAGCGCCGCATTGATCTCAAAAGAGGGATTTTCCGTCGTCGCACCGATCAGGATAATACTTCCCCGCTCCACGAAGGGGAGAAAGGCATCCTGCTGAGCCTTGTTAAACCGATGGATCTCGTCTACGAACAGAACTGTACGGATTCCCACCCTGCGGCTCAATTCTGCCCGGTTCATCACCTCCTTGATCTCTTTGATCCCGCTTGTCACTGCGCTGAAGTTAATGAATTCAGACCGGGTCCTTCCGGCGATAATGCTTGCCAGCGTCGTCTTGCCCACGCCGGGCGGTCCCCAGAAGATCATGGATGAGATCTGGTCCCGTTCAATGAGCTGACGAAGGATCTTTCCCTTCCCGACCAGATGCTCCTGCCCCACAAACTCATCCAACGATGCAGGACGCAGCCTGCTCGCCAGGGGTGTCGTCACCCGGTTGTTGTCGAATAGCGTCATCTGTTCCATCCTCTGCACCTCCATACCTGTTTCTGAACGTTGTCTCTGTGTTTTCTCTGGCCCTGATATTTTCTATTATAAAAGCCGAAAGAACATGAAACAATATCATTCCGACTTGTTTCTGCTCTTCCGGCTTTTCATTCCAAAGGCCGGATCTGCTCCATCCTGTCCGGCACTTTCCCGGCTTCGGAGCACAGATCCTACTCATTCTTATAGTTTCTGCTTATCCTATATCCTGCTCATCCCGCATTCGGCAGATCACTCCGCCACATCTCTCATGCTGAAGCTGAATCTTCCCATCTTGTCTTTTCCAAGGCATACCACCTTCACCACGTCTCCGATGGCGAGAACATCTTCTACCTTGTCCACTCTCTTCTTGGAGATCTTGGAGATGTGCACCAGACCTTCTTTTCCGGGAGCAAATTCAAGGAACGCGCCGAACTCTTTGATGCTGACGACCTTTCCTTCGAATACCTGTCCTGCCTCAAAGTCTGTCACGATGGTGTGGATCAGTTTTGCAGCCTGGTCCATGCCCTCTTTCTCTGTTCCGCAGATGGATACAGATCCGTCATCCTCGATGTCGATCTTCACGCCTGTCTGCTCGATGATGGCATTGATCGTCTTTCCTCTCTGTCCGACCACGTCGCCGATCTTCTGGGGATCGATCTGCATCTGGATGATCTTCGGAGCGTACTCTCCCACTTCCGGTCTCGGCTCAGCGATGGCTTTGTTCATCACCTCGTCGATGATGTATGTCCTTGCCTTCTTTGTGGCAGCGATGGCTTCCTCGATGATCGGTCTTGTCAGGCCGTGGATCTTGATATCCATCTGGATCGCTGTGATACCTTTGTGTGTACCTGCCACTTTAAAGTCCATATCGCCGAAGAAATCTTCCAGTCCCTGGATGTCTGTCAAAACGAGATAATCATCGTCTGTCTCACCTGTCACAAGTCCCGCTGAGATTCCCGCCACAGCAGCTTTGATCGGCACGCCTGCAGCCATCAGTGACATACTGGACGCGCACACACTTGCCTGGGAGGTGGATCCGTTGGACTCAAATGTCTCGGATACGGTGCGGATCGCATACGGGAACTCGGACTCGCTTGGGAGTACCGGGATCAGCGCTCTCTCAGCAAGTGCGCCATGTCCGATCTCACGGCGTCCCGGCCCTCTGGACGGCTTTGTCTCACCGACAGAGTAGGACGGGAAATTATAGTGGTGCATATATCTCTTGGACGTCTCATTCTCATCCAGTCCGTCCAGTCTCTGTGCCTCGGACAGCGGTGCCAGCGTGGTCACGTTGCAGATCTGTGTCTGACCTCTTGTGAACATGGCAGAACCGTGCACCCTCGGGATCAGATCAATTTCCGCCGCGAGCGGTCTGATCTGATCGATGGCACGTCCGTCCGGACGTTTGTGGTCTTTCAGGATCATCTTTCTGACCGTCTTTTTCTGATACTGGTAGACAGCCTCACCGAGGACGTCAAGCCACTCTTCTTTGTCGGCAAACGCTTCCTCTAATTTTTCTGTGACGACACGGATATTCTCCTCCCGTGTCTGTTTGTCGTCTGTAAATACAGCCTGTTCCATCTCTTCCGGCGGAACAATCTCTCTGATCGCTGCAAACAGTTCTTCCGGGACCGCAAAATGCTCATACTCATGTTTCGGTTTCCCGCACTCTGCGACAATGGTATCGATGAATGCGATCACTTTCTGGTTCAGATCGTGAGCCGCGAAGATTGCCTCGATCATCTTGTTCTCCGGCACCTCGTTGGCGCCTGCCTCGATCATGATCACCTTCTCTTTTGTGGATGCGACAGTCAGGGCAAGGTCAGATACCTCTCTCTGCGCGGAAGTGGGATTGAACACGAATTCCCCGTCAACCAGTCCAACCTGTGTCGTTGAGATCGGGCCGTCAAAAGGAATATCGGAAATGCTTGTGGCGATCGCCGCGCCCAGCATCGCTGTCAGCTCCGGGCTGCAGTCCTGGTCAACTGACATGACAAGGTTCTCCAGTGTCACGTCATTTCTGTAATCCTTCGGGAACAGCGGACGCATCGGACGGTCGATGACACGGTCTGTCAGAATGGCATTCTCAGAAGCCTTTCCCTCTCTCTTGTTGAATCCGCCCGGGATCTTGCCCACTGCGTACATTCTCTCATTGTATTCCACGCTCAGAGGGAAGAAATCAATTCCATCTCTCGGTTTCTCTGACGCGGTTGCCGTACACAGGACCGTAGTATCACCGTAGTGCATCAGGACAGCGCCGTTGGCCTGCTTTGCAACTCTGCCGACATCCACCCGCAGCGTTCTGCCGGCAAGTTCCATCTCATACTTTTTGTACATAATTTTCTCCTTTTTCTGAATCAATTTTCTGCCGGCAGGCGTCTCCGAAACTACTGAAAAACATATTAAGACAGCCGATAATACACTTTTCAGTGGTCTCGGTTACATCTATCTGCCCGCAATCTTGAATATTATATCATATGACACCCGGTAAATCAAACATTTTTAAAGGGCGCCATACACTTTCCGCAAAGTATATGACGCCCTTTTAAGCTCATTATTTTCTCAGTCCGAGTCTCTCGATCAGAGAACGATATCTCTCGATATCTACTTTCTTAAGGTATGCAAGAAGTCCCCTTCTCTGTCCGACCATCTTCAGAAGTCCTCTTCTGGAGTGATGATCCTTCGGGTTCGCCTTGAAGTGCTCTGTCAGCTCGTTGATCCTGGCTGTCAGGATTGCAACCTGAACCTCCGGAGATCCTGTGTCTCCCTCGCTTCTTCCATACTCTTTGATGATAGCCTGTTTCTTTTCTTTTGCGATCATTTTAAAATCCTCCTTAAATAATATCTTTTACAAAACGCCTGACATTAAGTAACGGTTGGAGTCAGTCCGGTTACCGAACGCCGGTTCATTTCATACCTGAAAAAGTATATCACAGCAAAATGCGAATGTAAAGCAGTTTTTCCTGACCGGACAGTTTTTTTACATCATGCCCTTGTTCCCTCTCAGAGTCCGAAATAATTTCTTCCGAACTCCATATCGTTCATGACATGTTTTCTGAGTTCGTCTACATTGGAAAATTTTGTCTCCGGTCTCTCAAATTCACAGAATCTGACCGTGATCTCCTCACCGTACGCATCTCCCTCATATCCGTAAACATAGACCTCCAGGATTTTTTTACGTTCTTCTGTCACAGTTGGTTTGACTCCTGCATTGCCAATCCCCGGATACCACTTTCCTTCTATCTTGACATGGCATGCATATACGCCGAGTCTTGGAAGGATCTTTCTTCCCCTTGGTTCTATGTTCATGGTGGGGAATCCCAGCGTACGCCCCAGCTGTCTTCCATGCTCCACGATCCCGGTGATCTCATAAGGATATCCCAGGAGTTTCTCTGCGAGCCGAACATTTCCCACGGAGAGTGCCTCCCGGATATAGGAACTGCTGATGTCCCTGTCGCCGCACTTTTCTTTCTCAATCACATCCACCGTATAACCATACTGCTCTGCATACTCCAGGAGCATCTCCGGATTTCCACGTTTCCGGTATCCGAAAGAGAAATCAGTCCCGACCACCACGTGTGCGGCATGGAGTTTTTTGACAAGGATATTCTGTATAAATTCTTCCGCCTCCATCATCCTGAGCTCCGTTGTGAACGGATAATGGATCAGACAGTCGATCTGACCTTCCAGCTTTTCCCGGCGCTCTTCATGCGTCAGCAGAGAGTCCCGCTCCATGTCAAACGCGCAGAGGACGCTTCTGTCTCCTTGTTTTCCATATTCTCTGATCTTATCCACAAGCTTCTGATGTCCCCGGTGAAGCCCGTCAAACTTTCCGAGGGTCACAGCGGTTCTTTCTTCACTGTTATAAGCTTCGATTCCTGTAATGTACTGCATGTCTTTCCCTTCAGTTTTTCCTGCCGGAAGCAGCTTCTTCCGGATCCAGGAACATTTTTTCGAGTTCAAAACTCCTGTTCTTTTCATGATACCGGTAAATTCCGATAAAGTATCCTGCCGGAGCATAGATCCGGTACCTCCTCCCCTGATACGGTGCGCTTTCACACAGCACACCTTCTGCAGGAAGCGGATTTCCGTTACAGGCTTTCCGGAAGTATTTTTCGGATACACTGGCCTTCTGTGCATCTTCGAACACAGTATCAAGAGGGATCAGTATCTCACTCAATCTGTCCCTGCCCGCAAAATCTTCCACCTCATCCAGTCTATGGCTCTCATTCAGTCCGAAACGGCCGGACCGGGTTCTCACAAGACTCTCCATACATCCGCCTGTCCCCAGTCTCTCTCCGATATCCTGGCACAGTGTCCGGATATACGTCCCCTTTGAGCAGCTCACTTCCATCCTGATGCGGGGAAGGCGGATCTCAAGGATCCGGATCCCATGGATCGTCACTCTCCGGCTTTTTCGCTCCACGGTCTTTCCTTCCCTGGCAAGCTCATAAAGTTTCCTGCCGTTTATTTTCAGCGCCGAATACATGGGCGGGATCTGATCATACTCTCCTTCAAATCCACGGATGCACTCTTTCACCTGCTCCTCAGTGACACTGCCGGCATCTCTTTCCTCCAGCACAGTCCCTGAGATATCCTGTGTATCTGTTATCTTTCCCAGGAGGAGCACTGTTTCATAAGTCTTGTCCCTTTCAGTGAGCATGTCGCACACTTTGGTCGCTCTTCCGAGACAGACAGGGAGCACGCCTTCCGCATCCGGATCCAGCGTGCCTGTATGACCGATCTTCTTCTGCCCTGTGATCTTCCGCAGTTTTGCCACCACATCATGGGAAGTGTAGCCTTTTTCTTTGTATATGTTCAGTATTCCGTTGATCATGCCTTATCCGGCAGCCGGTCACATCGTCCCGGCCTTCTCTCCTTCCTCGTCCTCACTTCCGGGGTGATCCAGCTGAAGGACGATCCTGCCTGTGATATTGTTGATCACATCATGGCTGGAACCGTGCATCCTGACACCAGCTGCGCGGACATGTCCGCCGCCTCCGAAATAGGAAGCGATCTTGCTGACGTCCACTTTTCCTTTTGAACGGAGGCTCACCTTGAATTCCTGGGGAGCCAGTTCATGCAGGAACATCGCCACTTCCACACCTTTCGTCTGCCTCAGCTGGCTGACGATCCCTTCCAGGTCTGCTGGAACCGCCTGAAAGAATTCCATTTCCTTCTTTCTCACCACGGAAACGATACATCTCTTATCCAGGATCAGCATACTTTCCAGAAGGGCCCTTCCCAGGATCTGGTTCTGAACATAGGTCTTCTCATAGTATGTCCTGTCGATGATCTCACTCCCATCGATGCCTTTTCTCATCAGATCCGCGGCAATCTCCATGGTCTCCGGCGAAGTACAGGAATACTGAAACACCCCGGTATCATGGGCAATACCCATGTAGAGCGCCTCAGCCATGCTTTTGTCGATCTTGTCGCTGTCCACGAGCCTGTACACAAGCTCCGAAGTGGAGCTGGCGTCCGGAACTATGTAATTATAGTCTGCAAACGCCCCGTTGCTCACATGATGATCGATGCAGAACGTCTCTTTCGCGTTTTCAAAAAGAGGTTCTGCAAAGCCAAGCCGTTTCGCATCTCCGCAGTCCAGGCAGATGAACAGGTCATATATCTCACTGCCGCTGATCTCGCTTTTCACCTCATCCGTGCACCGGATCATCTGATATGCCTCCGGCACTGTTTCCAGATAAACGTCCGTTTCCGTCTCAGGGTACTGTTCTTTCAGATACATGTACAGTCCGAGACAGGAACCGATGCAGTCGCCGTCCGGGCGGACATGCCCGCCCAGAGCGACTCTGCTTTTTCCTTTCAGGATCTCATTCAGATTTATTTTCATGCTATTCATCAGCTCCATCTTTATTCAAATCTCTTGTTACTTCGTCAATCTTTCTGCTGATATTTACCCCGTACTCTATCGACTGGTCCATGATAAATTTGATCTCCGGCGTATTGCGCATGTTGATGGTCCGCGCCAGTTCCCGGCGGATATATCCTTCCGCGCTCTGAAGGCCTTTAATGGTATCCTGCTGCATCTTCTCGTCCCCGAGCACGCTGATGTATGCTTTACATGTCTTCAGGTCCGGAGCCACTTCCACAGCTACCACGGAAGTCATGGGTGCCACTCTTGGATCTTTGATCCCGCCGCGCAGGATATTACTCAGCTCTCTTTGTACCTCTGCGTTGACCCGCGTGTTTTTTATACTGTTTTTTCTCATTGATGCCCCTTCTTTCCTGTTTTACGATCCCGGAAGACTATTTTCTCTCGATCTCGACCATCTTGTATGCCTCGACCTGGTCGCCTTCCTTGATATCGTTATAGTTCTCGAATACAAAACCGCATTCATATCCGGCTCTTACTTCTTTCACGTCATCCTTAAATCTCTTAAGGGAGGCAAGCGGTCCGTCGAAGACCACCACACCGTCGCGGATCAGACGTGCGGTACATCCTCTCTCGAAGATACCGTCCTGCACATAAGCTCCGGCGATGGTTCCGACTCCGGATGCCTTGAATGTCTGGCGCACCTCTGCGTGTCCAAGCACCTTCTCTTCGAAGACCGGATCCAGCATTCCCTTCATCGCTGCCTCCACATCCTCGATGGCGTCGTAGATGACTCTGTAGAGTCTTAGATCAACCCCCTCGCGCTCTGCGATATCCTTTGCTGTTGCATCCGGACGGACGTTGAAGCCGATGATGATCGCATTGGAAGCGGATGCAAGGATCACGTCGGACTCGTTGATCGCGCCGACGCCGCCATGGATCACTTTCACGACAACTTCCTCGTTTGTCAGTTTGAGAAGGCTCTGTTTGATCGCCTCCACAGATCCCTGTACATCTGCTTTCACGACGATATTGAGTTCTTTTAAGTTTCCTTCCTTGATCTGGTTGAACAGATCATCCAGGGACATCTTGGACTTGGTCTCTTCCAGGAGTTTCACCTTATTCTGTGCGATAAAGGTCTCCGCAAAGTTCCTTGCCTCTTTCTCAGTCTCGCATCCCACAAAGACTTCGCCCGCGTTCGGCACATCGCCCAGACCCAGGATCTCTACCGGCTGGGACGGTCCTGCCTCTTTCACTCGTCTTCCCTTGTCGTCCATCATGGCTCTGACACGTCCGTGTGCGCTGCCCGCTGTGATCGCGTCTCCCACATGAAGGGTTCCCTTCTGTACAAGCACGGTTGCCACAGAACCTTTTCCTTTGTCAAGCTCTGCCTCGATGACCAGACCTCTTGCCGCACGGTTCGGGTTCGCCTTGAGTTCCATCACTTCTGCTGTCAGAAGGATCATCTCCAGAAGTTCCGGGATTCCCTCTTTCGTGTGTGCGGATACGGGAACGAACACCGTGCTTCCTCCCCAGTCTTCAGGGATCAGTTCATACTCTGTCAGTTCCTGTTTCACTCTCTCGATGTTTGCGCCCGGCTTATCGATCTTGTTGATCGCAACGATGACCTCTACTCCGGCGGCTTTCGCATGGTTGATGGCCTCCACTGTCTGAGGCATCACACCGTCGTCTGCAGCAACTACCAGGATCGCAATATCTGTGGAGTTGGCGCCGCGCATACGCATCGCAGTGAACGCCTCATGTCCCGGTGTGTCAAGGAATGTGATCTTCTCTCCGTTGACTTCCACCATGTAAGCTCCGATATGCTGGGTGATACCACCCGCCTCACGGTCTGTCACGTTGGTATGGCGGATCGCATCCAGAAGGGAGGTCTTACCATGATCGACATGGCCCATAACACAGACTACCGGCGGACGTTTCACCATCAGGCTTTCATCCTCCTCGTCCTCTTTGAGCAGTTCCTCGATCACGTCAACGACTTCTTCCTTCTCGCACAGGATATCAAATTCCATTGCGATCTCTTCCGCCGTTTCAAAATCGATCTCCTGGTTTACTGTGACAATCTTGCCCTGAAGAAAGAGTTTCTTCACGATCACGGACGGAACGACTTTCATTTTGTCAGCCAGTTCTTTGATCGTCAGGACTTCCGGGATCACGATCTGTTTGATCTGCTCCTCCTTCTTCTCCTGCTTCGGCTGCGGTTTTTTCACCTCTGCAGCCTGTTTCTGTTTTTTGCCCTTCTTGGACGCTCTCCCCTCGAACGCCTCATCTCTGTATTCTTTCTTCTTGTTATCTCTCTCTTTATCTTTTGCCTTGTTTCTCTGGCTCTTCTGCTGTTCCATCATGGGGCTGCTCATGGAGTCATCACGCCTGGAATCTCCTCTTCTCTCGCCCCGGGTTCCGCCGCCCTGGCGTGACCCCTGACCACCAAAGTGCTGGTCGCGTCCGCCTCTTTCCTGGCGCGGTCCTCTTCCATCTCTGTTGTCTCTTCCCTGACGGTTTCCTGCTCCCTGGGAAGCTCTGTCTCCTCTGTCCTGACGGGGTCCTCTGTTCTCTCCGGAGGGACGCCCACTGCCCTGTGCAGATCTTTCCTGACGGAACGCTCCCTGATTTCCTCTGTCCTGACGAGGAGCTCTCGTCTCATCTGTCGGGCGCTGTCCCTGCGCCGGTCTCTCCTGGCGTCCAGGTCTTCCCTCGCCTGCCGGGCGGTTTCCGCCCTGTGCTGCCGGACGGGACGGTCTTCCTTCCCCTGCCGGTCTTGCCGGACGACCTTCTCCTGCCGGTCTCGCCGGTCTGTTCTCGCCTGCCGGGCGTGACTGCCTGCTCTCGCCGGACTGACGTGCCGGACGGCCCTCGCTTCCCGGTCTGCCGCCCTGTGCCGGGCGTGCCGGGCGCTTGCCCTGGAGCCGGCTGCTGTTCTTTGAGTTCTGCGGGCGGATCACGAAAGCGAGATTTTTCTTCTTCGGAGCAGCATCTTTATCAGCCTGCTTTTCCTCCGCGCCCTCTCCGGCCTCTTCCGCGCTCTTTCCTGCGCCTTTATTTCCTGCGGCAGCCTCTCTTCTGATCTGTGCCGCAACATCATCCTCAACTGTGCTCGCATGGCTCTTCACATCAATATTTTTTGACTTCAGAATATCCAGAAGCTCTTTATTATCCATGTTCAGTTCTTTTGCAAGCTCATGTACCCTCAATTTTGTCATAGTCAACTACCTCCTTTATGCAATACTCTCACGTTTTTTCAGCTCTTTTAGAATTCCCCTTGCAAATCCTTCGTCCAATATCGCCAGAGATGCACGGAATTCTTTTCCCATTGCATGCCCTAAGGTATCTTTATCTCCGTAAAAACAAATTGGAACTTCGTAAAATTTACACATATCACGAAATTTTTTCTTCGTGTTATCCGATGCATCCGCGGCGGTCATTACAAGGCACGCCTTTCCTGACTTTACCTCCCGTTCGGTCATAAATTCGCCGCTTACGCACTTTCCTGCTTTCATCGCAAGACCGATCAGAGACAGCACTTTATCTCTCTGCAATCTCTCCCATCTCCTTTTCCAGTCTGTCGTATACCTCCTGCGGGATCGCCTGTTTAAAGGACCGCTCCAGCCCTTTGTTCTTTACTGCCTTTTGGAAACACTCTTTTGAATGGCAGATATACGCCCCCCGTCCGTTTTTCTTTCCGGTGGTATCTGTCATAAACTCTCCGTCCTGTGTCCGCAGGATACGCATCAGTTCTTTCTTTGGTTTCATCTCGCCGCAGCCCACGCATTTGCGCATGGGGATCTTCTTTTTCACTGCCAACCGATTCACTCCTTCAGTTATTTCTCTTCGTCAGTCTCAATAAATTCTATTTCAGCCTCATCTTCAGGATCGTACTCG
This sequence comes from Mediterraneibacter glycyrrhizinilyticus, assembly GCF_016902345.1. Taxonomy (GTDB): domain Bacteria; phylum Bacillota; class Clostridia; order Lachnospirales; family Lachnospiraceae; genus Mediterraneibacter; species Mediterraneibacter glycyrrhizinilyticus_A. The sequence continues at coordinate 37,893 of NZ_JACJLR010000003.1, forward strand.
TCAGTCGTATCATCTTCTCCGTAGAACTCATCCTCATAGGATCCGTCGTAATCTTTACCGTAAGCCTCTTCCTCATCATATTCATCTTCGAAGTCTCCGGTGTATCCCTCTTCTCCCATCATTCCCATCTGTTCCATGTAATTCTCCGGAAGATCTCCGGACTCGATCGCCTGAGTCTCACTCTTGATATCGATCTTATATCCGGTCAGCCTTGCAGCCAGCCTTGCATTCTGCCCCTCTTTTCCGATCGCCAGGGACAGCTGATAGTCAGGCACGATCACGCTTGCGATCTTCTCTTCCGGGTCCGCCATAACAGAGATGACTTTCGCCGGACTCAGCGCATTCTCGATCAGAAGCGCCGGGTTCTCATCCCAGTTGATGATATCGATCTTCTCTCCACGCAGTTCATTGACGACTGCATTGACTCTGGCGCCGTTCATACCGACACAGGCGCCCACCGGATCCACATTCGGATCGTTGGACCACACTGCCATCTTTGTACGGGATCCTGCCTCGCGGGCAATGCTCTTGATCTCAACAGTTCCATCTTTGACTTCGGCAACTTCCGCCTCAAAGAGACGTTTCACCAGTTCCGGGTGGGTTCTGGAGACAAGGATCTTCGGTCCCTTCGGCGTATTCTTCACTTCCACGACATACAGTTTGATCCTCTCTGTAGGCTTGAACACTTCCCCCTTGACCTGCTCGTTCTCTGTCAGCATAGCGTCCGCACGTCCCAGGTTGATGCTGATATTCTTGCCTACATATCTCTGTACGATACCTGTAACAATATCTTTCTCTTTCTCAAAATACTGGTCAAATACAACTTTTCTCTCCTCCTCGCGGATCTTCTGGAGGATCAGGTTCTTTGCATTCTGAGTCGCGATGCGCCCGAATTCCTTAGAGTGCACCGGAACCTGTGCCACATCTCCGATGTGGAGGGAAGAGTCAATCTTCTCCGCGTCTTCCAGACTGATCTCAAGGGCGGGATCCATCACTTCCCCCACCACTTCCTTCTCCGCGTAAACCGCGTAATCGCAGGTCTCTCTGTCCATGATCACCTTGATGTTCTCCGCGGTTCCGAAGTGGTTCTTACATGCGCTGAGCAGGGAGTTCTCGATCGCATCCATCATGACATCCCTGCTGATATTTTTCTCTTTTTCAAGAATCGTCAACGCTTCCATTAACTCTGTGTTCATTATTGTTTCCTCCTAAATGAATTTAAAATCACAAACATTCTTTTCTGTGCCGGAATAAGTGCACACAGTTTCTAAAAATCCAGTGCCAGTCTGATCAGAGCGATGTCATTTCTGTCAAAAGTCTGTTCCGATTCGTCCTCGTACGCGATCGTCACGGTATCTCCGTCATAACGCTTCAGTATGCCCACAAACTCTTTCTGTCTGTCGATGGCGCGGTAAGTCCGGATCTCCACCTCTTCACCCATGCTTCTGGCGAAATCCTTCTCTTTCTTAAGGGGACGCCCCAGCCCCGGGGAGCTGACCTCAAAGACATAGGAGTCTTCGATATAGTCTTTCTCATCCAGGATATCTGAAAATTTCCTGCTGACCGCCTCGCAGTCATCCACAGTGATCCCGCCGGGCTTGTCGATGTATGCCCTCAGATACCAGGTGCCGCCCTCTTTTACATACTCCACATCAACCAGTTCAAAGCCAAATTCCGCAACCACCGGTTCTAAAAGTTTTTCTGTCTGCTGTTCATATTCTTCTCTTCTGGACACGATGAACTTCCTTTCTATTGATATTTCTTACGCACAGGAAACCGCTCTGCCTGTCATGGAGAAATTTCCCTCAGCATCAAAGAAGAGTGAACTTTCGTTCACTCTTCTGCCGGATTCCTTATGTAACTATAATGACTCTAACACCTTTTCCCCCAGAAATCAAGGGTTTTGTGAAAAAAAGTTCAGCCATAAAGCAGGGGACAGGCTGATTTATGCTGGCATAAGGATCAGACTGTTCCCTGCTTTATGAGCGGAGCGCCTGCATATGAGCAAAGGGGCGGCAGCGCCGCCAGAGCACGCCAGTGCGGCTTTGCGAATGGCGCGGGCTGAACTTTACCGTGCTCTCGTCCCGGTCCCGTCCCTCTTCGCAAGCTTCAGTCTGTTCAGCGTGACTTCCCGCTCGCCGAAGGCCACTTTCGTCTCTGTCCCTTCTTCAAAGAGATACACCTGTTCCAGTTCGTCCTTCTTCTGGAGCCGGATCCCCCGCACGCCCACCGCCGCTTTCTTCTTCACCGGCACATCCGCTGCCGGAAAACGGAGGAAGTATCCGTTCCTGGTCCGCAGCACCACATTCTGGTTCTCACTGATCACTTTTACCTCGATCAGAGTATCTCCTTCCTGCAGCTTTGTGGCCGCGATGGTCCTCTTGGACACCTGGAATTCTGTCCCTTCGACCCGCTTGATCATCCCCTGTGCCGTGGCAAAGAGCAGGTAGGCAAAGCGCATCTGCTCGGAATCGCAGACCATGACGATCTGCTCCTCACTGCTGGAGTAGTTGCTGACATTGTCGATGGGCGTTCCCTTATCCCGGAACTTGCCGTGAGGCAGATCCAGCACCTTGACCTGATGCATCTTCCCGGTGTCCGTAAACAGACAGAGTTTCCCGGTGTTCAGACAATGTACCACGTACCGGTTCTCGCTGTCCGCCGCCTCTTTGTTCCTCTCATAGACTGAAGTGTCCACGGTCTTGGCATATCCAAAGCGGTCCATCAGGAACACTACATCCTGCTCCTCGATCTTCTTCTCCTCGAAGACCGCCTCCTCGGCATTCTCGATCACAGTACGGCGTTTCCTTCCGTACTCCTTCTTATAATGATCCAGCTCCTCCATGATCACTCCTGCCATGGAATCGTAATTGTTCAGAATGTCCTCGTACCGCGCGATGTTCTTCAGCGTCTCTTCGTGCTCCCTGCGGAGCGCTTCAATTTCCAGACCGATCAGACGGTAGAGCCTCATCTCCAGGATAGCCGTCGCCTGGCGCTCCGTGAACCTGAGCATCGCCGCCATCTTCTTTGAGATCGACGACTTGAACTTAATGTTGTCCGTGACTCCGTTCACGAGGCACGCCCTGGCGTCTTTCACAGACTTGCTCCCTCTTAAGATCTCGATGATCAGATCGATCACATCGCACGCCTTGATAAGGCCTTCCTGGACCTCGCTCTTTTCTTTCTCTTTCTCGAGCAGGGTCGTGTATTTCCGGGTCGCAAGCTCAAACTGAAAGTCCACATGATGCTCGATGATCTTTTTCAGCCCCAGGGTCTCCGGTCTTCCGTCTGCCACCGCCAGCATATTGACACCGAAGGTATCCTCCAGGCGGGTCTTTTTGTAGAGCATGTTCTTTAAGTTCTCCGCGTCCGCTCCCCTCTTTAATTCAAGGACGATGCGGATCCCTTCCTTGGAAGACTGGTTAGAGATGTCCACGATATCTGTGGTCTTCTTTGATTCCACCAATCCCGCCACATCATTTAAGAACTTGCCGATCCCGGTTCCGATCATGGTGTAGGGGATCTCTGTGATAACCAGCTGCTTCTTTCCGCCTTTCAGCTCCTCTACTTCCACTTTCCCGCGGATCTTGATTTTTCCCTGGCCGGTCTCATAGATATTGAGAAGGTCGTCTTTGTTGACCACGATCCCGCCGGTCGGGAAGTCCGGTCCTTTGACATATTTCATCAGCTGCTTTGTGCTGATGGCGTCGTTCTTCATATACGCCTTCACTGCGTCGATCACTTCACCCAGATTATGGGTGGGAATGCTGGTCGCCATTCCGACGGCAATACCCTCCGCCCCGTTCACGAGCAGGTTCGGCACCCGCACGGGAAGTACGACCGGCTCCTTCTCCGTCTCATCAAAGTTGGGGCCGAAATCGATCACATTCTTATCCAGGTCTGAAAGACAGACTTCCTGGGTAAATTTTGTAAGCCTTGCTTCTGTGTAACGCATTGCCGCGGCCCCGTCTCCCTCGATGGAACCGAAGTTTCCATGTCCGTCCACCAGGACCTGTCCTTTTTTGAAATCCTGCGCCATGACTACCAGCGCCTCGTAGATGGAGCTGTCACCGTGGGGATGGTATTTACCCATGGTATCGCCGACGATACGGGCGCACTTTCTGTATGGCCTGTCGTAGCGGATCCCAAGTTCATACATATCATAGAGGGTCCGTCTCTGAACAGGTTTGAGGCCGTCCCTCACATCCGGAAGTGCCCGGGATATGATGACGCTCATGGCATAATCGATATATGATTTCTTCATAAGGTCCGAATATTCGGTCCTTATGATCTGTGCTTCACTGTCCATTTCTCGTCTCCTTTGTTCCGTCTGCAGAGCCCGTTCTTTTATACGTCAAGTTCTGCCTCGGTCGCATTCTCATAGATGAAAGCCCTTCTGGGCGGTACTTCCGTCCCCATGAGCATTTCTGTCACACTGGACGCCATCCTGGCATCCTCGATCTCCACCAGTTTTAAAAGCCTTCTCTCCGGATCCAGAGTGGTTTCCCAGAGCTGTTCCGCGTCCATCTCTCCCAAACCTTTGTATCTCTGCAGGGTAAATGGCCCTTTGTGTGTCTTCCGGTATCTTTCCAGCGCCTTATCGTCATAGAGATATTCTTCCTCGCCGTTCTTTGGCATTGCCTTGTAGAGCGGAGGCATGGCGATATAGACATGACCCTCGTAGATCAGTTCCGGCATAAACCGGTAAAAAAGTGTGAGAAGGAGCGTTGAGATATGGGCTCCGTCCACATCTGCATCCGCCATGATGATGATCTTGTCATAGCGCAGTTTGCTGATGTCGAAGTCATTCCCGTACCCTTCCGAGAATCCGCACCCGAAGGCATTGATCATGGTCTTGATCTCCGCATTTGCAAGGACCTTGTCTATGCTCGCCTTCTCCACATTGAGGATCTTTCCCCGGATCGGCAGGATCGCCTGAAAGTTCCTGTTCCTCGCCGTCTTTGCCGAACCCCCGGCGGAATCTCCCTCCACGATGAAGATCTCACACTTCTTCGGGTCCCGGCTCTCACAGTTGGCAAGCTTTCCGTTGCTGTCAAAGGAATATTTCTGCTTCGTCAGCAGATTGGTCTTCGCCTTCTCCTCCGTCTTACGGATCTTTGCCGCCTTCTCTGCACTGGAGAGCACCGTCTTCAGCACTTCCAGATTGCGGTCAAAATACCGGATGATCTCCTCCCCTGTCACCTTGCTCACTGCCTTGGAAGCGTCCGGGTTGTCCAGCTTTGTCTTGGTCTGCCCCTCGAACCTGGGATCCGGATGTTTGATGGACACGATCGCTGTCATCCCGTTTCGGATATCCGCACCGGTAAAGTTGGCATCCTTTTCCTTCAGGATCCCCAGCTCTCTGGCATACTGGTTCATTGCCGAGGTAAATGTAGTCTTGAAACCGGTCAGATGGGTCCCGCCTTCCGCATTATAGATATTATTGCAGAAACCCAGGACATTTTCGTGGAACTCATTTACATACTGAAGAGCCACTTCCACCTCGATCCCGTCCGACTCGCCTTTAAAATAGACCGGATCATGAAGCACCTCTTTCTTCTTGTTCAGATCTCGTATGAAGCCGGTAATCCCTTCCGGCTCGTGATAGACGATATGCTCCGGAATCTCTCCCCGCTTATCGTCAAAAATAATGGTAAGTTCCGGATTCAGATAGGCAGTCTCATGAAGCCTGCTCTTGACCTCCTCGGCACGGAAACGGGTCTTCTCAAAGATCGTATCATCAGGGAGGAAATTGACCGTCGTCCCTGTCTTTCTTGTCTTTCCGATCTTCGGGAGCAGTCCGTCCTCCAGATCCACCACAGGAATCCCCCGCTCATACCGGTCATGATGGATATAGCCGTCCCTGCTGATCTTCACATCCATATAAGTGGACAGGGCATTTACCACCGAGGATCCCACTCCGTGGAGACCGCCGCTTGTCTTATAAGCGGAATCATCGAATTTTCCGCCCGCATGGAGAGTGGTATAGACCAGTCTTGCCGCCGATACCCCTTTCTGATGCATGTCCACCGGCACTCCTCTTCCGTTGTCCGACACCGTGGCTGAGCCGTCCTTTTCCAGCGTCACCTGAATCTCCGAACAGAATCCCGCCAGATGTTCATCCACCGAGTTGTCCACCATCTCATAGATCAGATGATTCAGACCCTTGGTGGAAACACTTCCGATATACATTCCGGGACGTTTCCGCACTGCTTCCAGACCTTCCAGAACCGCTATGCTGCCCGCATCGTATGTATTCTTTCCTGCCATTTGCCTTTCTTCTCCTCTTTCGTCCATCCTGCCGTTTTCCTTCATATACCGTGGAAAAAGGCGGACCGACGCCGTTTTTTCTCTCTCATCCTGCGTCAGGGCAGGACACACCAGTTAATACTATATCATCTGTTTCCGGAAATTTCAATAATGTGATTTTCTTTCCAGTTACCGTTTACACCGTACTCAGGAATCTTTTCTATTCCTCCATGATCACGTCATATAAGATCTCTGAGAGCACCTCCATGGCGTTCATCATCTCCTCCACTGTGTTGGTCTGGGCCCCTGCTTCTATCAGGAGGGATTTCGGGAGAAGATGGAGGTTGTAGCGGTATGCCCTCAGATAGATATGCCGTACAAATCCCGGATACATCCTCTCTGAGGCGAGCTGCATCTGCAGGGAGAAAGCAAGGTTATCCTGAATATAAGGATTGTACAGATACTCAATGTCCCCGTTGGTCCTGGAACGGCTCAGCCCGTTAAAGTACATGATCTTCGCCATCGGCTTTCCGTCTACTTCCGTGACAAGGCGGGTCCCCTCCGCCACCCCGTCCCGGTGCAGGTCGATGGCAACCTCGATGGACGGGTTTGCCTCGATGATCGGACGCACAGACGCCTCGGCATTTTCATAGGCATTGCTCCGATCCAGTTTTCCGTCGATGATGTCATACACTCCTGTGTCGTGGATGGTCTCGACCCCTTTTTCGTTCAGCAGCTGAGTCAGATATTCTCCCACTCCCACAATACTGGTTGAGGGGTCCCCCGGGGTGGAATCCGCAAACTCCTCCTGAGAATGGGTATGGAAGATCAGGATCTTCGGTCCCTCCTCTGAATTGTCGATCTTCATGCTCCTTCCCAGAAGGTCATCCGCGTTGAGCTGATCGGGACCGATCATGGTGGAGCTGTCCACCGTGTAAAAATTGCTCAGAAGATAATCAAAATCTCTGAGCTTTTCAATGGACATATCCACGGTCGGAGTCACTTCCGTGGCTGCAGCCTCCGACTCATCCGGTTCGCCGATGAGCTGCCCGTTCTCATCTACCGAATTCTCGTCATTTGCCTGTGCCTCCAGGATCCTGGATATGGTCTCTTCATCCTCGATCTCTGACTCGTAGGGCATATGATCCTCCACATAGCTCACCAGAGGGAGCCAGGCAAGGGCTTTTTCCCTGATCCATTCTCCCACATCCACTCCGGGTTTTCTCTCCAGATAGGCAAGCCCCGGCATGTACATTTGTTCCGCGCTTTTCAATATTTTTTTCTGGATCTCATAGATAGATTCGTCGGCAAATGTCCTGACTCCCGCAGCGAGGAACAAAACCGCTAAGATGACGGCTGCCCCGGCAGTCCCCGCCTGCCTCATTTTTTCATCCCTGTATCTGCTCATATCCCGGAAGCATCCCCTTCTGAAGTTCTTAAGTAGAGTGTATGCCAGACACAGTTCAGATATGCCTCTTCTCTCAAGCGCCCTGTTCCTGCACCCGGTTTACAAAAAGCATGTTCAGCGCCTCAGATATGGTATGGCTGATCTGGTGGATCAGTTCGTCCACATCTTTCGGTGTCACGAACATCCCGTTTAAATGAGGTGCGATCAGCTCTTTTACGAATTCATATTTTTCTCCCGCACTGTAGGACCTGAGCACTTCTCCCACGTTTCTCAGAGACTCTGCATTTTCCAGTGCCCGGATAAAATTCTCCATGGTATCGTTCACAATGGTGGCAGCATCCACCACGGTGGGGACTCCGATCCCGATGACCGGAACTCCCAGGGACTCCTCTGTCATCGCCGTCCTGTGGTTCCCCACGCCGGATCCCGGGTGGATCCCTGTGCTTGCGATCTGCACGGTCCGGTTCAGTCTCCTGCTGTTCCTTGCCGCCAGGGCGTCCACCGCAATGACCAGATCCGGATGTGTCTCCTGCACGATCCCCTTTACGATCTCTGCGGTCTCCATCCCGGTCTGCCCCATGACTCCCGGCACCACAGCGCTCACCATGTTCGCATGCTCCATTCCCATGGCATATTTTCCATACTCCCGGACAATGTGTCTCGTCACATTGAGATGATCCGCCACGTACGGTCCGAGAGCATCGGGAGTGACCTCCCTGTTCCCGAGACCGACCACGAGTACGGAAAAATCATCTCCCATCCGGCAGCCGCTGTTCTCGATCAGTTCCCGGATGCATCGGCACAGTTCTGCCGCGATCTCCTGATGGCACTCCTCATCCGGCAGCGCAAGGTTTGGACTCTCCAGCGTCAGATAAGTCCCCACCGGTTTTCCCATGGCCTTCGCCCCGTTCTCCGTCTCGATCTCCACTCTGGTGATACGCAGCTCCCGCTCCTCATCATAGTCCTCCTCCAAAATAACGCCCGGAATCTCCACATTGTCCGATTCAAACCGCTCCTTCTCCTCCAGCGCAAGATCCGTCCGCACACTGTAATTCCTCACCATAACTCACCCTCCCGCACATCACATTTCCTCACCATGACTTTCCCTCCCGTACTTCATATCTCCTCACCATGACTTTCCCTCCCTGATACATATCTGCACATTTCTTATCTTCCCGCCCGTCTGCGCTGTCGCATTGTTTTTCAAGTCTGCGCATTGTACGGCTGGAGGGATCTGCGCTGTCACGAAGGTCCGTAGCAAAACGCCGGCACTTAGGCTGTGTCCTTTACAGCCTTAGTACCGCTGCGTTTTGTTCCGAGCGAAAGCGTGACCGCCGGGACAATGCAGATCCTTTCAGCCGGGACCTGGCGTGATATAAAAAACGTTGATTCTATTTTTCTCACTATTTCTTAAAATATGTATTGACAATAAATTCCGGTTGGAATAAAATAAATGAGTATGTTTGAGCGGAGCGTCCGTGTCCGAATCCGCCGGAATACATGATTCAAATTTGAAAATTCATGTTAAAGTTGGAGGTGTACAGATTGGCTAACATTAAGTCTGCTAAGAAAAGAATTTTAGTAAACGAGACAAAAGCTGCAAGAAACAAAGCGATCAAGTCCAGAGTGAAAACAGCAGTGAAAAAAGTTGATGCTGCCGTTGCTCAGAAAGATGCGGAGGCTGCTAAGGCTGCTCTTCACACAGCGATCGTTGAGATTTCCAAAGCAGGAAGCAAAGGTGTTTATCACAAGAACACAGTTTCCAGAAAAATCTCACGTTTATCAAAAGCTGTTAATTCAATCGCTTAATTTTATGATAGAAGATAAAAAGACATCCGTTACCGTCAGACGGATGTCTTTTTTTGTCCTTCTTTCTCTCCCAGCTTCGGCCAGACAGTGAGGAGCATGGTCACAAAGCACGCCGTTCCTCCGATCACGTTGGATACCGGCTCGGCGAGGAACACGCCGTCTGTGCCGAGTCCGCCGATCATCGGAAGAAATATGGTCAGCGGCACCACGATGATCACTTTCCGGAAAAGTGAAAAAAATACCGCCTGTTTCGGACGGTTCAGCGCCACATAGGTGGACTGTCCCGCAAACTGCAGCGCCATCATAAAGATCCCGCAGAAATAGATCCGCATCGCCGGGATCCCGTTCTGGATCAGTTCGCTCTCCCGGGTGAAAAGATGCATGAAAAACCATGGCTCGAAAAAGATGACTGCCCAGACCACAAGAGAAAAGAGGATCCCGCATATGCTCATAAACCTGACTGCATCCTTTACCCTCTTATAGCATCCCGCCCCGTAATTGTAGCTGATCACAGGCTGTGCTCCAGAGGTCAGTCCGGTCAGAGGCATGTTGATGATCTCCCGCACCGAGTTGATCACCGTCATAATCCCCACGTAAAGATCACCGCCATGTCTGGAAAGAACGGCATTGCATACAATCTGGACGAGTCCGTTTGTAACAGACATGACAAAGCCTGATGTCCCCAGGAGTGTGATCTCTTTTACAATGCTCTTCTGGGGCCGCATCGATCTTTTCTTCAGTCTCAGGATCGCCTTTTTTCCGGTAAGAAACCGGAATACCCAGAGTGCTGAGGCCCCCTGGGATATGACGGTGGCAACGGCTGCACCTCTCACTCCCATCCCCAGCCCGAAGATCAGGACCGGGTCCAGTATGATATTGAGAACTGCTCCGAGAAGCACGGTCAGCATCCCCATCTTCCCGAATCCCTGAGCATTGATAAAATTATTCATGCCCAGACTCGTCATCACAAACAGTGTGCCCCACAGATAGATCGTGATATACTGATCCGCATACTGGTATGTGACGTCGCTGGCACCGAAAAGATAGAGGAGCGGTTCACGAAATACCAGACAGAGCCCCATCAGGATCGTCCCTGTCCCCAGCAGCATAGTAAAGGAGTTGCCCATCACATCCTCCGCACGTTTTTCCTCATGTCCTCCCCGTGCAATAGAACACAGAGGAGCTCCGCCCATGCCGAAAAGATTGGCAAATGCTGTGATGATCGTGATCACCGGCAGTGCAAGTCCTACTCCTGTCAATGCATCCGCAGATACGTGCGGGATATGCCCGATGTAGATCCTGTCCACAACACTATACAGCACATTGATCAGCTGGGCCAGAGTCATAGGCACTGCAAGGTTCAGGATATTGCGCGCAATACTGCCCTGACTGAAATCATTTCGCGTGTTTTCTGATGCGGAACTCACACAGCTCCCCCCTTCCTTTAAAAGGGGCCTGACCCCTTTACACATGGGTCAGGCCCCTTTGATCATCAGATCCGTAATTTTCTGAAAATATGTATTAGTTGTTGATCAGTTTGTCCTCATCGCTCCAGCTGTAGAGTTTTCTGATCTCCTCGCCGATCTTCTCAGCCGGATGCTCTGCGGCAAGCTTTCTCATTGCACGGAAGTGTGCCTGTCCGCCCGCCTCTGACATGTCGAGCAGGAAATCTTTCGCAAAAGTTCCGTCCTGGATATCGGAGAGGATCTTCTTCATCGCTTTCTTTGTATCCTCTGTGATGATCTTCGGTCCTGTGATGTAGTCACCGTACTCCGCTGTGTTGGAGATGGAGTATCTCATTCCTGAGAATCCTGACTGGTAGATCAGGTCTACGATCAGTTTCATCTCGTGGATACACTCGAAGTATGCATTTCTCGGGTCATATCCAGCCTCAACCAGAGTCTCGAAACCTGCCTGCATCAGCGCGCATACGCCACCGCAGAGGACTGCCTGCTCGCCGAAGAGATCTGTCTCTGTCTCTGTACGGAATGTGGTCTCAAGGATACCTGCTCTCGCTCCGCCGATGGCAAGTCCGTATGCCAGTGCTTTGTCAAGTGCTTTTCCTGTGTAGTCCTGATGAACTGCGACCAGACAGGGAGTTCCTTTTCCAGCCTGGTACTCGCTTCTTACTGTATGTCCCGGAGCCTTCGGAGCGATCATCGTAACGTCAACGTTTGCCGGCGGTACGATCTGTCCGAAGTGGATGTTGAAGCCGTGTGCGAACATCAGCATGTTGCCTTCCTCCAGGTTCGGCTCGATGTCGTTTTTATATAATGCAGCCTGTTTCTCATCATTGATCAGAATCATGATAATGTCAGCTTTCTTTGCTGCCTCAGCAGAAGTGTAAACTTCAAATCCCTGGGCCTCTGCCTTTGCCCATGATCTGCTTCCCTCGTAAAGTCCGATGATGACGTTGCATCCTGACTCTTTTAAGTTCAGCGCATGTGCATGTCCCTGGCTGCCGTAGCCGATGATCGCGATCGTCTTTCCTTCCAGAAGGGAAAGATTACAATCTTCCTGATAATAAATTTTTGCTGCCATTTTGCATTCCTCCTAAAAATAAATTAAAATCCTCCGGTACATACCCGGAAACCCTTATGTATAGTGAAAGGTGGAAACCTCTTACTAACCAAAATCCCTGTTCTCACAGATAAGCGACGTCCTTGCTTCCCCTGGAAAGTCCTGTGATCCCGGTCCTTGCCAGTTCCAGTATCTCATAGTCTTTCAGAAGATTTAAAAACGCCTCCAGCTTGCTCTGCGTTCCGGTAAGCTCGATCATCAGGGAGTCTTCTTCCACGTCAACGATCTTCGCACGGAAGATATCCGCAACGGAAATGATCTCGCCTCTCTGCGCCGCATTTGCGCGGAGCTTCACCATGATCAGCTCCCGGCATACAGACTCACTGTCTTTGAGCACTTTGATATTTACAACATCTTCCAATTTCCTGAGCTGCTTCTCGATCTGGGACAGGATCAGTTCATCTCCCGATGAGACGACCGTGATCCTTGTGAATCTCGGGTCAGCAGTCATCCCCGCCGTAATACTGTCTATACTATATCCGCGGCGGCTGAACAGCCCTGCGATCCGGCTTAAGACACCCGGATTATTGTCTACCAGCAGCGAAAAAACCTGACTTCTCATTGTTTTCCCCACTTTCTCAAAATACTTCCCCTCGAGCGGGGATATTGTGCATCTGCTCTCATACTGTCTGAAAACTATGCCGGCTTTCAGGCATGCAAAAACAGAGTGCAATCTGTTTTCTATAATATTACCAACTGCACTCTGTTTTGTCAAGACGTTCCTATGAATATTTCTGATCAATCATTATACTCCGGTCCCTTGCCTTATGACCGGACTGTCACATCACTCCTGTTCCGCGATCTTCTCCGCCAGTTCATTTAAGTAGACCCATCGCTCTGTCTTTTCCTCCAGCAGGGCGTTCGTCTTCTCCTGCTCTTCCAGCAGTTCTTTCAGTTTCACGGAATTCGTCGCATTTGCCGCCATCTGACGTTCCAGGGACTCCAGTTTCTCCTCCAGGGATGCGATCTCCCCGTCAATGGATTCGTACTCTTTCTGTTCTTTATAGGAAAACTTCAGTTTCTTCGGCTGCCCTTTCTTCCAGTCTTTCGTATCCTTTCTGCTCTCCCCGGAGCCGTTTCCTTCTTCCGGCCTTTCCAAGGCTTTTCCTGAAACCGCACCAGGTGAGTTCTTTCCCGGTACGCCCGCTGAGAATCCTGATGCATCTTCTCCTCTTCGCTTTTTCGCCTCAATATAATCCGTATATCCACCCTCATACTGGCGGGCATGTCCGTTTCCGTCTAGTTCAAAGATCCGGTCCGCCATGTTATCAAGGAAATACCGGTCATGGGACACCGCGATCACGATCCCGGAAAACGAGTTCAGATAATCCTCCAGGATCGTCATAGTCGGGATGTCCAGATTATTGCCCGGTTCATCCAGCAGCAGCACATTGGCGTTCTCCGCCAGCACCCCCAGCAGATACAGCCTTCTTTTTTCTCCGCCGGAAAGTTTCCCGATGGGCGCGTACTGCATATCCGGTGTGAACAGGAAACGCTCCAGGAGCTGGGATGCACTGATCTTTCCGTCCTTTGTGGTGATATATTCTCCGATCTCCTTCACATAGTCGATCACCCTCTGGGAGTCATCCATATCCTGCTCTTCCTGGGCAAAATATCCGATCCGTATGGTCTCGCCTTTCTCAACAGATCCGGAATCCGGTTCTGTGATCCCGCCGATCATCCGGATCAGGGTTGACTTCCCGCATCCATTGGGACCGATGATCCCGAGGCGCTGGTTCCTAAGTACAATATAACTGAAATCCTCCAGGATCTTTTTCTCTCCGTAGCTCTTGCTGACATGGTGCAGCTCGATGGTCTTCTTTCCCATCCGTGTCTCAACGGAGTCAAGTTCCACGGTCTGGTCCCTCACCGGAGCACTTCCGCTTTTCAGGGCTTCCAGGCGCTCAAGACGCGCCTTCTGTTTGGTGGTCCGGGCGCGGCATCCCCGCTTCGCCCACTCCATCTCTATTCTCAGGATGCTCTGCCGTTTCCGTTCAGATGCCATCTCCATCTCTTCCCGCGCCGCTTTCAGTTCCAGGAATCCCGAATATGCCGCATCATACCCGTACATTTTCCCATGACTGATCTCCAGAATGCGGTTGGTCACACGATCCAGAAAGTACCGGTCATGTGTCACCATAACAACAGTTCCTCTATACCCTCTTAGGTACTCCTCCAGCCAGGTGATCATCTCTCCGTCAAGGTGGTTTGTGGGCTCATCCAGAAGGAGCACATCAAACTCTCCTGCCAGCGTCTTTGCAAGGACGACGCGCCGTCTCTGTCCTCCGGAGAGGTTGCCGAGACGCTCAGAAAAGTCTGTGATCCCCAGTTCCAGCAGATTGCTCTCCACCTGCCAGCTCTCTGCCTCTCCTTCCTGAAGAGCGTAGGAACGGATGTCTGCCTTCTCCGGGAATGCCGGATTCTGCGGAACATATGCGATCTTCAGTCCGTTCTGCCGGATGATCTGTCCGGAATCCGGAACTTCCTCCCCACAGATCATCTTGAGCAGTGTGGATTTGCCCGTTCCGTTAATGCCGACGATCCCGATCTTATCTCTCTCCTGAATTCCGAAAGACGCGTCGTCAAAGATCATCTTTTCCCCGTAAATCTTGCTGATGTGTTCTATATTGATGATGTTCATTTACAAAACTCCTCTTTACTTTAGCGTAAGATCACCAATCATCTTACCACATCATCGTATTTTTGACCATACACTTCCTTCCTCATTGTTCCCGGATGATCTTCGCATTTTCTGATACTTTCTTTTTTCTCTCCGGAACGAACCGGTTGACCAGCACGACTCCCAGGCTCACAACCAGCAGAAAATAGAAATTGAGTCCCCTGCTCACCAGCATGGAAGGAATAAGGTAAACGGACGTAAACACATGTGCAAACACAGCCTGATACATCAGCTCTGTGATTCCCTGTGCTCCCGGAAGCGGAAGCATGTCCACCGCGATATAGACCGACGCCTGCAGAAGAATGACTGACAGAGCATCTGATCCCTCAAGCCCAAATCCAAGATAGACCATATAGGTAAGAACAAACAGGCTGCATCTCTGCAGGAAAGTAACCACAATAACGCCCAGGAGGCGGCCCCTGTGTCGGCCAAGCCAGGCCACTGCCTGGGCATAACTCTCGATGAATCCTTTCAGTTTCTCCTCCCGTTTGAGAGAAGGCTTCCAGATCTTCATCCGGATCAGAAGGATCTCAAAAAATTTTGCTGCCCGGTATATCACTTTTGGGAACAGCATGACTCCCAGGATCAGGATAACAAGGATCACATTCAGCATCAGTCCCAGGATATAGAGCGGAAAATAATTTCCAAGACAGGCTCTCAGCGGCTCGTTCCAGAAGATCAGGATCCCGCAGCCCAGAACAACAAGCACAAATTTATATACTACAGCTACTGTCATCAGCACGACTGTACTGTCAGAGACTCTGTTCCCGTCTTTGTTCATATAGTAGAGCTGGACCGGCTGTCCGCCTGTTGCCGAGGGAGTGATCCCGGAGTAAAAGAAGCCGATAAAGGAATACTGAAAGCAGCGGAAAAGACTGTTTTTCTTTTCTCTCATGGCATTCAAGAGATACCAGATCATAAACCCTTCCGCACAGACATAGAACAGCGCCAGCCCCACCGCGGGAATCAGATACCAGGGCGACATCTCCGCTGCCGCCCTCATGATCTCGCCCAGATTCCGCCCGCTGAACAGGGTATAGAATGTCAGGAACATGATCAGAAGGAAAACTGCGATCTGCAGTGTTCTTTTTTTAGCGCTCATAGGCCGTCACTCCCGAATAAACTGTTCCCGGATAAACCGGCTGTTCCGCAGAGCCGCCGGACGGAGATCCAACCTGATGCAGTATGAGACGTCCCGCCGCATAGCCCTGACGTTCCAATCGGACCAGATCTCTTAAACTCCCCTCGAAAACAAACTCTTTCTTTTCATATTCCATAAAATCCCTGGGTGTCACCAATGAGAAATGCTTATCCCATCGGCAGATTCCTGCTTCCTCCAGAAGTTTTGCGATATAGGAGGAACAGGTATAGTGATTTTTCTGATAGAACGGGATCTTCCAGAGAATGAACGGGAGACCTGCTACAGCATAATGATATCGGAACCGGTTCTCCATTGATTCCCTCAGACGCTCTTCCACGAAAGACTTCTGTTCCTCGGTACATTCCAGCCGGAAGATCAGATATCCTGCCGACGGAAAAACGCGCAGTATTTTTTCCTTCTCCTCCCTCTCAAAACCTGCGATCAGCGGCACTGCCGGATGACGTCTTCCAATGCTGTATGCTTCCTCCAAAAATGGGTCCAGTCCCAGCGCCACATGAATATATCTCTGTCGGATGACTCTCCGTATGATTCTGGCAAATAACCCCGGCGTATCCACCAGCGCTATGTAAATATGAGCCATATTTCTTCCCCCTGTCTATTGAAACTGATAGATTTTTCTTGCAAATCTGTATCCGCCGACCGTGATCTTTCCTCCCAGTTTTCCGGGAAGATAAGTCAGGCCGCTTAAGGTCGAGTATCTGAGCCGGTAATAAAGGCTTTTATCATGTACCCGGATCCTCTGCCACATCCTGCGACGTTTTTTCTCTGCCTCTGCAGTCTGGATCAGCAGCAGATGGATCGATGAGATTGACAGCATGATCGAAATATTCCGCATCATGTAAACTGCCAGCTTCGGATATTTCCTTTTCACTTCATGGAGATCCACGCTCCTTGCCACCAGGTCTGTCACTCTGATCTGCTGGTCGATCCGTTTCATCAGAACATTCTCGTTAACTGACTGATCCTCCCGGCCCAGATAATAATGATACAGATCCAGGTCCAGATAGCAGATATTTTCTGCAAACGGCAGTGGCTGATAGGAAAACAGATTGTCCACATAGAATGTATGCTCCGGGAGCTTTACGCCGGATTTTCTCAGTACCTGTGTCCGGAACATCATCGCATGCATGATCAGGTACTGGGACGGACGGAAATGCCCGATCGCATTCCAGGTACACATTTCTCCGTCGGGAAAAATATTTCTGTAATCCATGACACGGCTCCTGCCCTCGTCCAGGTGATCATATACATAGTTACACACAAAAAGATCCGGTACAGGTTCAAACTGATCTCTGCCTCCTCCGAAAAACTCCTTGATCTTCGCAAGCAGCTTTCCATATGCCTCCTGGTCCAGCCAGTCATCTGAATCCACGACCTTGAAATAAAGTCCTGATGCCAGTTCCAGTCCCCTGTTCACACCGGATCCGTGTCCCCCGTTTTCTTTATGGACCGCCTTCACGATCCCCGGATATGCTTCTTCATACCGGTCCGCGATCTCTCCTGTTCTGTCCGTGGAGCCGTCGTCGATCACAAGGATCTCCACGTCTCTGCCTCCTGCTAGGAGAGAATTAATACATCTTTCCATATAAGCTTCCGAATTATAGCATGGTACCGTAAATGTTATATATTTCATTTTCGCACCTTCCTCCCTGTTCCATGAAACCATAATACTAAAATTTTTCATTTCATATCATGATCCTATTGTAAACACTGCTTCTTAAGATAACAGGAATAGAATTCTTAAGAAAATAAAAAGAAATCTGAAAAACTCTAAAGTTACAGTTTAAACTGTACCGTTCTAAAAATGAAAACTTTTTAAATTTTCTGTTCAACCCTTGAGAATCATTTGAAAAAGTTATAACATAAGAAAGATTTATCTCTGCACGGCATTGCCGAAACAGAGCTTCAAAAACAGAATTTCATTTTAGAAAGTGGGGAGTTTCATGAGTTCAGCTGATAAAAAGATTTCTGATATTTTTGATGATGACTTTGAAGTTACATATGAGGAAGACCCGGGCATCAATCTGAAAATGTCCGGAGATACGCGCAGGATCGATTCGGTCTCAGATGAAACGGTCGTGATGTCTGACAGGACTTACCGGGATCTGTACGGAAAAAACAACCGCCGGTTCGATGAATATGGAGATGATTTTGAGGACGACGAAGAAGAGGATGATTATGAGTATGACAGGAAACGCCGCCGTTCCTCAGGATACGATGATGATTATGACGACGATTATGATGAACGCCGTTCCAGAGGCGGACACAGAAAAAGAAGCCGCGGAGGAGTCCCGCTTGCCGCGCCGATCCAGAAAGGCGGGAAAGCCCTCTCCAGGATCACCGGAGCGCTCCTGAGGCAGCTCTCTGTCATCCTGATCCTTGCCACCATGATCTACGTCACATACACATTCTGGCGGGCCAGCGCTCCGTACGGTGATATCGAAGAGGCCCTGCGGCAGCAAAGCATCACGCAGACCCTGGCGTCCTATCTCTGTGTCGTAGCGGTGTTCCTGCTCTTTGAGCTGATCTCACTGCTGTGGACGATGACACGGGTGCGGATGCGCAATGGTGTGGAATCATGGAAAGAAGATACCGGAAGAGGTTTTCTCTCCTTTATCATTGTGTTCGTAAGCTCTTACATGTGTTTTCTCTTCAGCCGGTTTCTTCCGGAGACTCCGGAGGTCATATACGGAGCAAAAGGAGCCCTGGAAGTGTACGGTTCCATGCACAATATCCTCCTTGGATTGTGTGCCGCAGGAGCCATCTCCTGTCTGATCCGAAGATATTACAGACCGTAGATTTTTTAACAGGTGCCGTATACTTTTGCAAAAGTACACGGCACCTGTTAGATTCTTAACGCTCTTATGGTTTCTCCACCCTCAGCTTGACCAGATCATTCGCCTTTTTCCTCAGATTCCCCTGATAACTGCTCCCATTATATCTCCTGATCTGAAGCTCGGTCCTTCCCATCTGGCCGGCAGCCTGTTTTGGAGACGCGCCATACGCGAACAGATTAAAGGCACAGCAGTTCCTCACTGCCTCCGCACTGTAGGACTTTATCCCCGCTAAGGTACAGTATTTTTTCATCATCCTGCTGATGTACATGCTGTTGAGTCTCCCGCCTCTTCTGTTGTAAAACAGACTGGGATGCAGTTCCCTTCCTGACATATATTCTTCCAGGACTGCCCAGGCGTCCTCCGGGATATAACATGGTTCCCGCCGGTGTGCCAGGAGCACATATACTCCGTCATCATACATCACAAAATCCTCTTCCCCATTCAGCCCGACGATCTCACTTGAAGTGAGTCCTGCCCGGTACATAAGCGTAAGGATCGTATAGACCATAACATTCTCTGACGCTGCTTTCAGGAGTACATCCATATCCTCCACCGGTACGGATCTTGCCGTCTTCTCTTCTTTTGCCATAGTCCTGAGATATGGATAAAAATGATCTTCCGCACCGTCGGGCAGGAACCCTCCCTGCTCGATGAGAAATTGTGTAAAGGAATGGAGCTCACGAAATTTTTTTGTCATTGTCAGGGGACTGATCCTTCCGTCAGCCACCCTCTTGCGCAGATTCTGATGATATTCCTCCACATCATCTCTCTTAATATCTTCAAAGTCCTTCCCTGCGATCCTGCAGAACTCATTGATATCGGACCAGTAGGATGCCTCTGTAGTCTCGCTTTTAAATCTTTTTCTGAATAAATTCCATGCTTCGGTATTGACAAAACCGGGTTCAAAGTTCTGGCTCAACAGTTTGGCCCTCCCCTGCCTGTTCAAAAGTTTATATATTGTTATTAGTATTATTCATACTATAACATTTTGGAGAAAAAAACAAGTCTGAGAAAGTCGATACTTATCTTGATGCGCTCCCGGCGGCCCCCGGGAGCGCACTTTGCTCAAGCTTCTTTTTTCATCTCAGACTTGCATTATACATATTTTCGCGCTATTTCTACATTCCCAGCTTCTCTGCAAAATCTGCCATTGCCTCTGAGATCTTGATCTGCTGCGGACAGACAGCCTCACAGCTCCTGCATCCGATACATGCACTGGGCTTCTTTTCTTCCGGATAGGAGGAAAGCGCCATCGGAGCGATAAAACCGCCTTCTGTAAAGCAATGTTCATTATACAGGTTCAAAAGTTCCGGGATATCCAGCTCCTGCGGACAGTGGCTGACACAGTAATGGCATGCCGTACACGGAAGTACCTTCTTCTCCAGCATACTGTCTGCGATGGCAAGAAGATTTTTCATCTCCTCTTCGCTCAGTGGTTTATCTTCTTCATATGTATGGATATTTGCCTTAAGCTGCTCCATATTTGACATTCCGGAAAGTACCACTTTTACTTCCGGAAGGCTCTGGAGGAAACGGAATGCCCAGGCCGGCGTCTCCTCATCCGGGCGCATCTGCCTTAATTTTGCCGTGTTTTCCTCCGACAGGGACGCAAGTTTTCCTCCCCGAAGCGGCTCCATCACCCACACCGGAATGTTGTGTTCTTTTAAGAGTTCCGCCTTTGCCTTCCCATCCTGAAAACTCCAGTCAAGATAGTTGAGCTGAAGCTGACAGAATTCCATGCTCTCCCCGTACGCATCAAGGAACCGTTTGATCACATCGTAGCTTCCGTGAGCTGAGAATCCAAGATGACGGATCCGGCCGTTCCTCTTCTGTTCCAGAAGATAGTCATAAATCCCGTATTTCTCATCCAGGTAAGCGTCAATATTCATTTCACACACATTATGGAAGAGATAGAAATCAAAATATTCCACCTGACATTTTTTCAGCTGTTCTTCAAAGATTTCTTCCACTTTGTCCATATTTGACAGATCATATCCCGGGAATTTTGTAGCAAGATAAAAATTCTCGCGGGGATATTTTTTCAGGGCATTGCCCATGACGATCTCCGACTGTCCGCCGTGATACCCCCATGCGGTATCGTAGTAATTGATGCCATGCTCCATGGCATAAGCGACCATATCCTCTGAGGCTTTTACGTCAATCCTGGAATCGTCTCCGTCGATGACCGGGAGACGCATGGCGCCCATACCGAGTGCAGAAAGTTTTAAGTCCTGAAAATCTCTGTAAATCATAGCTCATCCTTCTTTCTCTCTGATTTTCCATCTACAGGCTGCAGCCCGGCATCCACCGCATCCTGCCGCCAGTACCTGTTTTATTATAAACAGATTTTCTTTCGCTGTCTAATACCTGTGGTCAATAGCTGTGTATACGTTTCCGCTATACCTCCGGTAAGCTGCCCTTTCTCTTCCCCGCTTTCCTTATTTACCTTATAAAATTTGTATGCTCAGAAGGTTCCTTCTCCGGAAGTCCGTACTTTTCTTTTCCAAGAGCGATGCTCTTCATGAGAAATGTCATGCTGCGTGCCAGCGTCCGCATGGTCTGCAGTCCTTCCGCATCCTGCTCTGCCTCCCCCGGCACTCTGCCGTGGATGCTGTTCCAGTACTGGCTGGAAGCGACTGGCATCCCGCTGATCGTGAAATATTTGTTCAGCTCGTCAAAAGTCGCAGAAAGACCGCCTCTCCTTGCAGCCACCACGCTTGCGCCCACCTTCATGGACTTGTCAAAGGGCGTGCTGTAGAACAGCCGGTCAAGAAACGCGATCAGTGTCGCATTTGCAGAAGCATAGTAGACCGGGCTTGCGACCACCAGCCCGTCACACTCCTCAAATTTCGGTGCAGCCTGGTTGACCGCATCGTCAAACACGCATTGTCCCTTTGATGCGCAGGAATTGCAGGCGATACATCCCCGGATCGGTCTGTTTCCCACATGAACGATCTCTGTCTCCAGACCTTCCGCTTCAAATACTTTCTCCATCTCATGGAGAGCGGTATACGTATTTCCCTTTGCATGAGGACTTCCGTTGATCATCAAAACTTTCATTTCATTCCACTCCTTCTGTTCATTCTGATAAAGATCCCACTGAAAGACCGCACCTGCGTCTCTGCCGGTGCGGTCCCTAAAATCATATCATATTATTATACAGTTTTACTGATTAAAACTTGCCTGCTTTTGCTGCTTCCTCAATAGAAACTGCAACTGCAACTGTCATACCAACCATCGGGTTGTTTCCTGCTCCGATCAGACCCATCATCTCAACGTGAGCCGGTACGGAAGAAGAACCTGCGAACTGTGCGTCAGAGTGCATACGTCCGAGTGTATCTGTCATACCGTAGGAAGCCGGGCCTGCTGCCATGTTGTCCGGGTGAAGTGTACGTCCTGTACCACCGCCTGAAGCAACAGAGAAGTATTTCTTTCCTGCCTCTACGCACTCTTTCTTGTATGTACCTGCAACCGGGTGCTGGAAACGTGTCGGGTTCGTGGAGTTACCTGTGATGGAAACGTCAACGCCCTCTTTCCACATGATCGCAACACCTTCACGAACATCGTTTGCTCCGTAGCAGTTTACTTTGGAACGAAGTCCGTCAGAGTAGGATGTGCGGGAAACTTCTTTGAGTTCTCCTGTGTAGTAGTCATACTCTGTCTGTACATATGTGAATCCGTTGATTCTGGAGATGATCTTAGCCGCATCTTTTCCAAGACCGTTCAGGATAACACGAAGAGGTTTCTTACGAACCTTGTTTGCTTTCTCCGCAATACCGATCGCACCCTCTGCAGCTGCGAATGACTCGTGTCCTGCAAGGAAAGCGAAGCAGTCTGTATCCTCTTCAAGGAGCATTTTCCCAAGATTTCCGTGTCCGAGACCAACCTTACGCTGATCTGCCACAGATCCCGGGATACAGAAAGCCTGAAGGCCTTCTCCGATCGCTGCCGCTGCGTCTGCCGCTCTTGTGCATCCTTTCTTGATCGCGATCGCTGCGCCTGTGATATAAGCCCAGCACGCATTCTCGAAGCAGATCGGCTGGATTCCTTTGATCTGGTTGTAAACGTCCAGTCCGGCATCTTTTGTGATCTTCTCTGCTTCTTCCAGGGAAGCGATGCCGTAGCTGTTCAAAACTTCATTGATTTTATCAATTCTTCTTTCATATGATTCAAATAAAGCCATTTATATATCCTCCTGATTTATTTACCTATGTCAATTTCCGTATAAAAGACAACTGTGCCTTGCACATTACTCTTTACGCGGATCGATGATCTTCACTGCATCATCAACACGGCCGTACTGTCCTTTTGCTTTCTCCCATGCATCGTTCGGTGTATCGCCTGCTTTGATGAAGTCTGTGAATTTTCCAAGGCTTACGAACTGATATCCGATGATCTCGTTGTTCTCATCGAGAGCGATACCTGTTACATAACCCTCTGCCATCTCAAGGTAACGAGGACCTTTTGCCAATGTACCGTACATGGTACCAACCTGAGAACGAAGTCCTTTTCCAAGGTCTTCCAGTCCTGCGCCGATCGGAAGTCCGTCCTCAGAGAACGCACTCTGAGTTCTTCCGTAAACGATCTGAAGGAAGAGTTCTCTCATTGCTGTATTGATCGCATCACAGACGAGGTCTGTGTTTAATGCCTCTAAGATTGTCTTGCCCGGAAGGATCTCAGATGCCATGGCTGCGGAATGTGTCATTCCTGAACATCCGATCGTCTCAACCAGAGCTTCCTGAATGATACCGTCTTTTACATTCAGAGTCAGTTTACATGTTCCCTGCTGAGGTGCACACCAGCCTACACCGTGTGTCAGACCGGAAATATCCTTGATCTCCTTAGCCTTTACCCATTTCGCCTCTTCCGGGATCGGAGCTGGTCCGTGATTCGCGCCCTGAGCCACCGGACACATCATTTCTACTTCATGTGAATAAATCATGTTAAAACTCCTTTCAATATGTATGATTTTCTTCGCATATGAAACATACCTTCCCGCCACCTGCCGCGGATCATTTAATCTGTCTCATACACGTCTTATTTTCGCATAATTTCGTGCGTTCGTCAATCTCACATTGACAAATTTCTACCAATCAATTTCTGCTTTTACTGATCTTCAGACTTATTTTTTTACAAGATGTACGGCAAATCCACCGATTTCTTCTTTCAGGTAGATTGCTGTCGTTTTCCCGTCCTTTGTTTTGGCAGAGTCCATGTTAAATTCGACCCCCCGGCTCTGCAGATATTCTACTGCCTTGTCAACATCTGTCGTGCCGATCGCAATGTGCCCTTTTTCGCCGAGATACGGCGACTTCATCGCCTCAACCTATGTTCCGGCAAATACGGAGCTGTTTCCGACTTTTTTCCCAAATCCAAAGATCTGCTCAAATCTCTCCGCAACACTGCACGCCTCGTCCTCACTGCCACAGTTGATCCCAACGTGTTTCAGTACAAATCCCAGTTCTTCCAACTGACTCATACTCTTCTCCTCCTCTTTTATTTTTTATTTATATACAGAAGATAGCGCATCCTGGCATCTTCCTGCATACCATATCACACAGGTCATGCCTGTCCGGCAAGCATATCCCTGAGCATTTCCAGTGCCGTCCTTACCGTACGGAGTCGGTTCTCCATTCTGTTCCCGTCAAACCGGCACTCCTTTACTTCAGTCTTTCCGTTCAGAGTACATCCGATATATACGAGCCCCACCGGTTTCTCCTCCGTGCCGCCGCCCGGTCCCGCGATCCCTGTAGCGCTCAAAGCCGCGTCAGCTCCTGCTGCTCTCGCCGCTCCTTCCGCCATCTCCCGGGCAGTCTGCTCACTGACCGCGCCAAATCTCTCCAGAGTCTCATGGCTCACCCCCACGAGTCTCTCCTTCGCCCCGTTGGAATACGTGATGTAGCCTTCATTTAACACCTCAGAGGCTCCCGCCGCGTTCACGATCGTTCCCGCGATCAACCCGCCTGTGCAGGACTCTGCCGTAGTCACAGTATAGTTCCGCTCCGCGAGAAGTTCCACCACATTCTCCTCCAGGCTTTTCTGCCCGGACTCCCGCTCTCTTAAATACCATTCCGGATACATGTCTGTCCCTCCTGCCTTTGGCTACATGCCGCCCTGAGTCAGCACCTGTCTGTTTTTCCAGATATAATCGATCAGCGAGATGATCGTCAGAGCCACTGCGATCCAGATCAGGAATTCGCCGATGATATCGAATACGCCTCCCAGATCCGCGATCAGCACGATGATCATCGCCATCTGGAACACGGTCTTAAACTTGCCCCAGTAGCTTGCCGCGATCACGATACCGTTATCCGATGCCACCAGCCTGAACCCACTGATGATAAACTCTCTCGCAATGATCACGATCACGATCGCCGCGTCCAGTTTCCCCGAAGGGATCAGGCAGATCATTGCCGAGCATACCAGCAGTTTGTCCGCAAGCGGATCCATAAATTTTCCAAAATTTGTGACCAGATTATATTTTCTTGCGATCTTGCCGTCGAGCATATCTGTCAGGCTGGCAACAACGAAAAGAGCGAGGGCGATCCACTTATTTGCAGCTCCTCCCACATCCGTCAGCATGAAAAAAACGAAAAAGGGTACCATGATCACACGCAATACTGTCAGTTTATTTGGTAAATTCATAATAATTCTCCTATCAGATCATAATCTAACGCTCCGGTCACCTTTACTCTTGCAAAGTCACCGGACAAAAGTTCCTCGTCCGTGTTGATAAAGATCAGTCCGTCCACATTCGGCGCATCCCGGTATGTCCGCCCTACGTAAGCATTTTCATCCGCGACCTTTCCTTCTATCATCACCAACACTTCCCTTCCGACCATGCCCTCGGCATTGTCAAATGCGATCTCCTGCTGGAGTTCCATCAGTTCCGCCTGCCGCTCCTCTTTGATTTCCTCATCGATCTGGTCCGGCATAGAAGCCGCCGGCGTCCCCTCCTCCGGAGAATAGGTGAACACCCCGAGCCGGTCAAACTCCATCTCGTCCACAAACTCCGCAAGCTCTTCGTGCTGTTCCTCCGTCTCTCCCGGAAATCCGGTGATCAGAGTGGTGCGCAGGCAGATATCCGGGATCTCCCGGCGCAGTTTTCCGATGATATCTTTGAGCTCCTGTTTCGAGGTCCTTCGTCCCATCCGCTTCAGGATGGAATCGCTGGCATGCTGGATGGGAAGGTCCAGATAGTGGCAGACCTTCTTTTCCTCCTTCATTACCTGGATCAGCTCGTCCGTGATCTCCTCCGGGTAACAGTAGAGGATCCGGATCCACTGAATGCCGCTTACCTTACACAATTCCCTTACCAGTTTGTGGAGCGACTTTTCTCCGTACAGGTCTTTCCCGTAGAGGGTCGTCTCCTGCGCCACCAGGATCAGTTCTTTTACTCCCTGTTCTGCCAGGTACTCTGCTTCCTTCACCAGACGTTCCATGGGAACACTCCGGAAGTTTCCCCGGATCTTCGGGATGATACAGTAGGTACAGTGCTTGTCGCACCCCTCCGCGATCTTCAGGTAGGCAAAATGTCCGCCCGTCGTCACGAGCCGTTTCGTATCCGGCAGGGGAAGAGCATCTAATTCCGAAAGGATCACGGAATGTGTTCCTTCCAGTGCCTTATCCACTGCGTCAAGTATCTTATCGTAAGCTGTCGTTCCGAGCACTTCGTCTACTTCAGGAATCTCATCAAGGATTTCCTGGCGGTATCTTTCTGCCAGGCATCCTGTCACGATCAGGGCTTTTGCCTTCCCTTCCTTTTTGTACTCTGCCATTTCAAGGATGTTCTGGATACTCTCTTCTTTGGCATCATGGATAAAACAGCAGGTATTGATCACGATAATATCCGCCTGCGTCTCATCATCCGTCATCTCATATCCTCTGGACGCGAGGAGGCCGAGCATAACTTCGGTGTCCACCAGATTTTTGTCGCATCCAAGAGAGATAAAAAGTATCTTCATATCTGTCCTCCAGTCGCTTTTTCTATACTATATCAGAAAAAGGGCAGATACCTCATGTGCATCTGCCCTGCCTTACTATTCCTCTTCCTCTGCATTTTCAGCCAGTATCTTTAATTTCCCCTGATTCAGTTCATCGATCGCGATGGAGAGCGGTTTCTCTCCGTCCTTCGCGTTCACAAGCGGAAGTTCTCCCGCGATCAGCTGTCTTGCTCTTTTAGAAGTTGCCATGACAATAGAGTACCGGCTGTTTACGACTTTTTCATCGCCCTCCTCAACATCTTTGTTTACTACTTTCATCAAATCCGTATAAGATGGATGCAGCATACTTACTCTTCTCCTTTCAATCTCTCAAGATCTTTTTTAATATTTTCCATAAATTCTCTGTTGCGGAAACTCCGGTCATGTTCTCCCTGGATGATCCCATGCATCCGCTTCACGCATTCTCCGAGATCATCATTGACAATGAGATAGTCATACCGTTCCATACCCTCAGCCTCTTCGCAGGCGCGTCTCATCCTTGACTCGATCACGTCCATTGTCTCCGTCCCTCTGCCTACAAGGCGGGATCTCAATTCCCCGGCAGTGGGTGGCGTTATAAAAAGAAGCAGCGTGTCCGGAAAAGCTTCCTTCACTTTCAGAGCGCCCTGGATCTCTATCTCCAGGATCACATCCTTTCCTTCAGCAAGCTTTGTCTCGACATAGCTTCGAGGGGTTCCATAATAGTTTTCAACATACTTAGCATACTCTATCAGTTCCCCTTTGGCAATCATTTTTTCAAATTCATCTTTTGTTTTGAAAAAATACTCCCTTCCGTCCTCTTCCCCTTCTCTCGGACTTCTGGTCGTAGCCGAGATGGAAAGGGCATAATCTTCCGGATATCTGGAGAGCAGTTCTTTCATCAGCGTTCCCTTGCCTGCCCCGGAGAATCCAGATACAACAATCAGAATTCCTTTTTTCTCCATATTCAAACTCCTGTCCTCTTTCTGACTCATATTCTTTCTTGTTTCTCTGCCTCCGGCCTGCTGTGCCGGATCTGCTTTTTCTTCTTTCTACTCGATATTCTGGATCTGTTCCCTGATTTTCTCGATCTCTGTCTTTAAACTGATCGCACAGTCAGACACTTCGATGTCATTCGCCTTTGACAGGATCGTGTTTGCTTCCCGGTTCATCTCCTGAGCTATGAAATCAAGCTTACGCCCGATTCCTTCCTTCTCCTCCAGCGTGTTCCTCATATGGCTGATATGGCTTTTGAGCCTCACCACTTCCTCATCTGTGCAGATCTTGTCCGCAAAAAGGATCACCTCGGCCGCGATCCGGCTGTCCTCGATCTGTGCATCGGCGAGAAGTTCTTTTGTCTTCTCCTCCAGCTTTTCCCTGTATTCCCTGACAATCTGAGGAGATCTCTCCTCGATATACCCGACCAGTTCTTCCAGAATCCCCAGTTTCTCAAGGATATCCTTTTTCAGGTTTTCTCCCTCCGTCGTCCTTGTCTCCACAAACTGGGCAAAAGCTCCTTCCAGCGCCTCTCTGATCCCGTTCCAGAGTTCTTCCTCATCCTCCGCCTGTTCTTCCATGGTGAATATTTCCGGATAACGTGACAGGGTTGATACACGGACATCATTCTCCAGTCCGAACTCTTCCGCCATCCGGTTCAG
Organism: Mediterraneibacter glycyrrhizinilyticus; assembly: GCF_016902345.1. GTDB lineage: Bacteria > Bacillota > Clostridia > Lachnospirales > Lachnospiraceae > Mediterraneibacter > Mediterraneibacter glycyrrhizinilyticus_A. The sequence continues at coordinate 66,237 of NZ_JACJLR010000003.1, forward strand.
ATACTTCAGGTATTCCGCAGCCAGTGCCTCATTATACTTTACGGCCACCTGGTTCTGGGACGCATCCTCATAGGTAATGAAAATATCCACTTTTCCCCTGGTGGCATAGGATTTCAGCAGAGTCCGGATCGGAGTCTCAAAAAAATTCAGTTTTTTGGGCATCCTGATATTAACATCGAGATATCTGTGATTTACTCCTTTGAGTTCTACGGTAAATTTTCTGGCATCCTTCTGGACTTCACATCTTCCAAATCCGGTCATGCTCTTTATCATAATGTTTCATCCTCTGTTTTATTGTATTACAGTCCTCACCCTGTTCAGACTGTAAAAAATATTATACGCCTTCACAGGATATCGGGTCAACCACAATATCCAAATTTCTGCCGGCGGATTTTTCTGTCGTTCTGTCATCCTAACGTTTCAATACAGTTCAAAGGCACTTGCGAAACCCTTCTTGTTTCGCTATACTAAAATATGTTTATCCAGATCTTTAAGAAATGAGGAACAGATATGGCATTTGACGGAATTGTCGTGGCGAATCTCGTCCACGAATTGAAGGAGCAGTTAAAAGACGGAAGGATCGCAAAGATCGCTCAGCCTGAAACAGATGAACTGCTCCTTACAGTAAAAACCCCCTCAGGGCAGAAACGGCTCTCCATCTCAGCGGACGCCTCTCTTCCCCTGATCTATCTCACGGGAACGAATAAACCCGGCCCCATCACCGCCCCCAATTTCTGCATGCTCTTAAGAAAGCATATCGGCGGCGGACGGATCGTGGATGTATGGCAGCCGAAGCTTGAGAGGATCATCCATTTTACCATAGAACATCTGGACGAGCTGGGTGATCTGTGCCGAAAAGACCTGATCGTGGAGATCATGGGAAAGCACAGCAACATCATCTTCTGCACAGAGGACGGAAAGATCATCGACAGCATCAAACATGTCTCGGCTCAGATGAGCTCCGTGCGTGAGGTCCTGCCCGGGCGGGATTATTTCATTCCGGATACCATGCACAAAGCGGATCCCCTGAACGTTTCCCTGGAAGAGTTTGCCTCTCTTCTGACAGAAAAGCCGGTTCCGCTCGCAAAGGCGGTCTACACAAGCTTCACCGGGATCAGCCCCGTGACCGCGGAAGAGATCTGCTCGCTTGCGGGTCTGGACTCTTCTGTACCGGCAAAGGAATATTCCGAAGATATCCTGTTCCACCTGTATACCCAGTTCAGCATCTATCTTTCTGCGGTAAAGGAGCAGAATTTTTCTCCCGCCATTTACTTTGACGGACCGGAGCCGAAGGAATTTGCATCCCTGCCCCTGACCCATTTCTCCGGGTATACACGGAAGGAATACGCCTCTGTCTCGGAAGTGCTGGAGTCGTTCTATTCCACCCGCAGCCGGATCACACGGATCCGTCAGAAATCTGCAGACCTGCGCCACGTTGTCCAGACAGCGCTTGAGCGTAACCGAAAGAAATATGACCTGCAGCTGCGCCAGCTCAGGGATACAGAAAACCGGGAAAAGTTCAAAGTTTACGGAGAGCTGATCAACACCTACGGCTACAACCTGGAAGAAGGGGCAAAGAAACTGGAAGCACTCAACTATTATACCAACGAGATGATCTCCATCCCGCTGGATCCCACAAAGACGCCCCAGGAGAATGCCCAGCGTTACTTTGGAAAATACAACAAACAGAAGCGCACCTTTGAAGCGCTCTCCGAGCTCTCTCAGGAGACCAAAGACGATATCACGTATCTGGAATCCGTCCAGACTGCGCTGGACATCGCGCTCACCGAGGATGACCTGGCAGGAATCAAAGAGGAACTGACAAACGCAGGCTATATCAAGAGGAAGTTTGCCCGCAAAAAAGCTAAGATCAAAAATACGCCGCTCCACTATATTTCCAGCGACGGGTACCATATGTATGTAGGAAAAAATAATCTTCAGAATGACGAGCTGACCTTTGGTCTTGCCGTTGGAAATGACTGGTGGTTCCACGCAAAGCAGGCGCCGGGATCCCATGTCGTCGTGAAGACAAACGGGGACGAACTCCCGGACTCCACCTTCGAGGAGGCTGGCAGGCTTGCCGCCTACTACTCCAGTATGAGAGGCAGTGAGAAAGTCGAGATCGACTATGTAGAGAAGAAACATGTAAAAAAGCCCAAGGGCGCAAAGCCGGGATTCGTGGTGTATTATACGAATTACTCACTGGTGATCGACAGTGATATCAGCGGGATCCGGGAAGTTCAGGAGTGAGGAACTGTGTGTCCGCCGGAGGTATATGCTGCCTGCGGACACGTAAGAGCGCAAAGGACGCGCTCTAAGTGCCGGCATTGTTTTAACGGTCCTTGCGCAGCACACACCTCCGGCTGGGCTTGTCCCTCCCCCTGTCGTTTCGCGGAATCGGAAGGGAGAAAGGGGGACGGGAGGGCGCGCCTGAAGGCGCTGCTCCCTGAGAATACCGGAGATGGAGTTTTATAAGTAAGTTAAAAAGCGGAGCGCATCTTTGTGAACAGATGCACTCCGCTTTTTAATCTGGATTGGGATTATGAGGAAGCTTTCCGGACTTCCTGAGGTACTGTGATCTCATCCACCTGGTCATATCCGGTAAAGACCAGTTCGATGGAATACAGATTGACTTTGGTCGTCTCGCCGTAGGAATCATACAGATCATTTAGCACACCGCTCATATCCACGATGATCCTCGCCGGAAGGAGCTCTTCTTTATAGATATCAAAGATGACCGGAACATCCAGTTCTTTTACCGCCTCTTCACTCGGAAGATCGACGAGCCCGAACGCGTTGATCATATCCTTTCCGAGTAATCCCATCAGATCTTCTCCTTTCACATCGCCGTACATCTGATAGCATTCTTTCCCCTCCACGGTGACCGGCTCCTCCGCGAGATGGAACTCTTCCAGGACTTCTCCTTCCTGTGCAAAAATATTTCCGTCTAAACCGAGATGGTTCTCGGAATCAGGGGGCGTGACCTCTCTTTCCCAGTCCCCATCCAGACTGCTGTAGGTGACATACTCCCCGTCTTCCATGACCTGATAGATTTCCAGCTCACCTGAGACTTCAGCGTCAACGATGTTCACCTCTGCCGTTCCTTTCGCATGCCCTGCCGGCGGATCTGTCGTATTCTCCATCTCGATCTCCATATTAACTTCTCTGAGGTCCAGCACATCCTCCAGCTGAATGTCAAGTTCCACACGGTTGGAGGATGAACTCACTTCCCGCATCCGGCCGGACGCCTCATCAAAAAGACTCGCCGGCGTGATCCGTTCACCGCAGCCGGACAGAAGCGCTGCCATTACAGCCGGGATCATCGCCGTGCGGATCAATTTTTTTCTCAAATGCAACATCGTCACTCCTGACCTGCCAGATAATCGATAAACTGCTGCGCTGTCCGCCCTGAGAGCCCCCCATGGGAGAGTTCCCATTTATTTGCTTCCAGAAGGAGCTGCTCTTCCGGCAGCTGTATGTCATTTCTCTCTGCGAGCACACGGACGATCTGCTGGAATTCTTTTTTCTCCGGAGAGCCAAAATAGATCGTAACTCCGAACCTTGCCACAAGGGACAGTTTTTCCTGTACCGTATCATTTGTGTGAAGCTCCTCATCCCGGTCCGCTTTATCTCTGAATGTTTCACGGATCAGATGGCGCCTGTTTGAGGTTGCATAGATGAGGACATTTTCCGGCTTTTTCTCAAGGCCGCCTTCTATGACCGCCTTCAGATATTTGTATTCGATCTCAAATTCTTCGAAAGAAAGATCATCCATGTAGATGATGAACTTGTAGTTCCTGTTCTTGATCTGGGCGATCACGTCATTTAAGTCTTTAAACTGATGCTTATATACCTCGATCATCCTCAGCCCCTGGTCATAATACTGGTTCAGGATCGCTTTGATCGAAGAAGACTTTCCTGTCCCTGCATCACCGTACAAAAGACAGTTGTTCGCCTTTCTTCCCTCAACAAAAGCTTTTGTGTTGTCGATCAGTTTCTTTTTCGCGATCTCGTACCCTACCAGGTCGTCCAGGTGGACATGGGCAATATTTGTGATCGGCACGATCTGCACGTCCCCGTGCTCCGGATGTTCCACCCGGAACGCCTTGTGAAGCCCCAGTTTACCCACGCCGAATTCTTTATAAAACTGGGTGATCTTCTGCTTGAAGTCATCCACATCCTCTGCCTGTCCGAGGCTTTTACTTAAGTCGCAGATGCGGTCCCGGATCCTCCGGTTGAAGACTTTGCCGCCTCCGGTCACATTTTTATAGTCCAGCAGGATCTGGAAACACTCAGCATCCAGATCTTCTTCCAGCCGTGAGAAATCATAGTCAAACATTTCTTTGAAGATCTCAAAGTCATGGAGAGCGATCTGGTTTATGCTCCCGTCTGCCTCTCCCACGATCTCACAGGAGGTACTGTAGGCGTTCTCATCGCTGGCAAGAAGATAAGTCAGATAGGTGTGCCACAGATTTCCCTCAAACCCGTGGCTGACTGACAGTTCCAGAAGCGAGTTGACGCATTCAAACAGCAGACCTCGGAGATCTTCTTTATTATAATATTCGCTCTCTGAGTTTTCGATCAGAAAGGTCATATCTTTAAGGATCTCCCCATAATCCATATTTTTATACAGCATCAGTTCATTTGTACGCATTTCTTTTCCTCTTTTCCATATCATTTTGCCTGGCTTATCAATAATTCCCGAGGATCTTCAGATTTCTCGCTTCTTCCCTGAGTCCGCGGATCGCATTTTTCACTGCAGGATCCTCCAGATTCCCCTCAAAGTCTACGAAGAAACAATATTCCCAGTTCTTCCCTTCCACGGGGCGGGATTCGATCTTGGTCATATTCAGGTCATTGTAAATAAAATGGGACAGGATCCCGTACAGGGAGCCGCTGGTATGCGGAACCTCAAAACGGATGCTGATCTTAGAAGCATTTTTCAGAAAGATCTTCTGATTCGTGACAACAATAAAGCGGGTGGAATTATCCGGCTCATCGTTGATCTTATCCACAAGGACTGAGAGCCCATGGGCCTCGGCCGCATAAGCGCTGCATACTGCCGCCTGAGTCCTGTCCTGATCTTCCAGGACTTTTTTTGCCGCGATCGCCGTGTTTACCACGCTGATCTTCTGCCAGTTTGAATGGTCATCAAGGAACCGGCTTGTCTGCATCAATGCCTCTGTCTTGGAATATACGGTCCGGATATCACTGAGTTTTGTGCCGGGAAGCCCCGCAAGAGTATGAACGATCGGCAGGATCGTCTCCGCTACGATAAAATTCTCGAATTCGTCAAGAAGATCGTACATTTCATTGACCGGTCCGGCAGTGGAGTTCTCGATCGGCAGGACTGCATAATCTGCTGACCCCTCCTCGATCGCTTCCATCGCCTCCCGGAATGTCCTCACATGAAAATTATTCACATTCTTTCCAAAGTACTGCTGCATTGCCGCCTGACTGTAGGCGCCTTCCGTCCCCTGGAATACCACTCTCGCATTTTCCGCCTCAAGAGAATCCACCCGGATAAACGGAAGCCTTCCCAGAGCGCCCGCCTCAACAAGCTGACGGTACTGCAGCTTTCTGCTCATGGACATGAGCTGTTCATATACCTGCTGGATCCCTTTCTTGTTAAAATCTCCGGTGACTTTTGAAGCCACATCCGCCAGTTTTTCCTTTTCCCTCTGCTTGTCGTATACCTTTCTTCCCGCTTTTACTTTATATTCTCCGACCTGCTCACAGACATCCATCCGTCTCTGATACAGTCCTGCTATCTGATCATCGATCTCGTCCAACTGAACTCTCAGTTCCTCCAGTGTTGCCATATTTCTTTCTCCTTTCGTCCGCGGCAGGGCCCCGTCTCAGGCTTTCCCGCCGTCCGCTCCTCGCTTCAACAGCTCGACTGCGCTCGTCGCTATGTCACAGTATAATATATTTCCTGTATAAAATCTACTCCTGTTATGCATACTTTCTTTATGATGAGGAAGAAGTTTGTTGTGTGCGGCGTCGTGGGATGGTGCATGGAAATTATATTTACGGGGCTTGGATCCCTGCGGAAAAATGAGCACAAACTGACAGCCCATACTTCGATCTGGATGTTTCCGATCTACGGTATGGCCTGTTTTCTGGCACCGCTGTGCCGTCTGCTGCGGAAGCGTAATTTTCTGATCAGAGGAATTGTCTATACCTGCTGTATCTTTACGGGAGAATTCCTCTCCGGAAGTTTTTTGAGACGGCACGGCGCCTGCCCATGGGATTACAGCCATGCAAAGCACAATATCAACGGATTGATCCGCCTTGACTACGCACCTCTGTGGTTCGTCGCCGGACTGTTCTTTGAAAAAATCGTAGAGTGAACTGATGCAAAAAATCATTCTGTAGCGGTTGAAAAAAAAAGGGATTTAGTATATGATTAGATGGAGTCAGGCAGGTCTGTTCTACAGGCCTGCTTATAAAAAGTAGGGAGGAACACAGATGAATACTTCAGAATGTATCACAACCCGAAGAAGCATCCGCAGGTATAAGCCGGATCTGATCGATCATTCTCTTATCGAGTCGATCGTTTCACTGGCTTCTTATTCCCCTTCCTGGAAAAATACTCAGATCACCCGTTATATCGCGATCGAAGATTCTTCTCTTCTCAGAGAGATCGCAGAAAAATTTACCCCGGATTACAATTCAAAGATCATAAGTCAGGCGCCGATGCTGATCGCCGTCACCCTGAAAAAGGGCCGCAGCGGTTTCGAGCGCGACGGTTCTTTCTCCACGAAGAAAGGCGACCGCTGGCAGATGTTTGATGTAGGGGCGGCATGCCAGACTTTCTGTCTCGCGGCCAGGGATAAAGGCCTCGGTACGGTCATTATGGGGATCTTTGACGAGGATGGGATCACAGAACTGTTACATATTCCGGAAGATCAGGAGCTTGCTGCTCTGATTGCTGCAGGGTGGCCGGATATCGATCCCGATGCTCCGAAGAGAAAGACCGTCGGGGAACTGCTTCAATACAGATAAGATTAAGCGGCAGATCTCTGCCGCGGAGGAGGTTATTTATGAGACATTTGATGAGTCCGCTGGATCTTTCAGTGGAAGAACTTGACACACTGCTGGATCTGGCACAGGACATCGAGGCGCATCCGGATAAATATGCGCATGCATGTGAGGGAAAGAAGCTGGCAACACTTTTCTATGAGCCCAGTACCCGCACCCGTTTAAGCCACGAGGCAGCAATGCTGAATCTGGGAGGAAGCGTGCTGGGATTTTCTTCCGCAGACTCCAGTTCTGCTTCCAAGGGAGAAAGTGTATCCGACACGATCCGCACAGTATCCTGTTATGCTGATATCTGTGCCATGAGACATCCAAAAGAAGGTGCTCCAATGGTTGCCTGCCAGCACTCAAAGATCCCGGTGATCAACGCAGGTGACGGCGGACATCAGCACCCTACACAGACACTGACAGACCTGCTCACGATCCGTAGCCTGAAAGGACGTCTGAACAATCTGACCATCGGTCTGTGCGGCGACCTGAAGTTCGGACGTACCGTTCACTCTCTGATCAATGCTCTGGTCAGATACGAAGGGATCCGCTTTATCCTGATCTCTCCGGAAGAGCTGCGGCTTCCCGAATACATCCGCCACGATGTACTGGATCGGAACAATATCCCGTATGAGGAAGTTGTCCGTCTTGAGGATGCGATGCCACAGCTTGACATCCTGTACATGACACGTGTCCAGAAAGAGCGTTTCTTCAACGAGGAAGACTATGTCCGCATGAAAGATTTCTACATCCTGGACAAAGCGAAGATGAAACTTGCACCGGAGGATATGTACGTCCTTCATCCGCTCCCGAGAGTCAACGAAATCTCTGTCGAGGTGGACGATGATCCCCGTGCAGCATATTTCCGTCAGGTACAGTACGGAGTTTATGTAAGAATGGCTCTGATCCTGACACTGCTGGATATTCATGTTGACTGATCAGACACTGGAAGCTGTAAATTGGATTTTCATAAAGAGAGGAACAGATAAATGGTAAAAAGTACGCTGAATGTAGGAAGTATATCGGAAGGCTTTGTCCTGGACCACATTGAGGCAGGAAAGAGCATGGATATTTACAAATATCTCCATCTGGACAAACTGGACTGCTGTGTTGCTATCATAAAGAACGCAAAGAGCAGCAAGATGGGCAGGAAAGACATCATCAAGATCGAGTGTCCCATCGATTTTATGGATCTGGACATCCTTGGATTTATCGATCACAATATCACGGTAAATATCATCGAGAATGAACAGATCGTTGAAAAGAAAGAGCTGAAACTCCCAAAAGAGATCAGGAATGTGATCCGCTGCAAGAATCCGAGATGTATCACATCCATCGAGCAGGAACTGGATCATGTCTTCGTTCTCACCGACGAGGAAAATCAGATCTACAGATGCAAATACTGCGAAGAGAAATACCGCAGGAGAAGATAACACTAACTATACCGTATGATCGGTCAGGACGCTTCCAGTGGAGGAACAGATGCCTTCACTGGAAGCGTCCCCTTTTATTCCCACGACGGACTAATCCCCTGATCCCTGCATTGCTGCCGGTTTGATGCCCCACATGTCTGCATCGGAATCTTTGCTCAGCCCGGAAATATCTTATAGTGGTTCATATCGGAAAATTCCTGATATACAAGGTCTTCCATGCGAAGATTGAGCGTAAAACGCTCCGCGCTCAGCGAACGAAATACTCCTGCCAGCCTTTCCACTGTTTTTAGGTCATAGCGTCCCGGTTTATAGTACGCGGCTGTCACATGTGGAGTGAACGGATAGGGAAGACACGCTGCTTTCTGCAGTTCTTTGTACATTCCCATAAGCCTCCGGCACTCTTTCTCGCCTGCCGGTTCGAATCCGGTCACAATGCTGGTATTCACCATATTGAATACCCATGTCATGTGCATCGCGATCGGCTCCCGCTCCTTACTTCGTATCTTCCGCAGGATCTCCAGAGCGACTTTCCCGCATTTTTGCATCTCATCGTCCGGAACGGTTCCCGCCCTTCCGCTTTTCAGATCATGCAGCGTCATGTGGAAGGACTCCGGAATAAGCGGAACTGCCAGCATATCGCCGCACTCTTCATACAGACGTTTCTGAATATGCCTGATCCTGTCCCCCGCGCCTGAGTCCAGGAGGAAGACCGTCGTATTTCCTTCAAAAGGGAGCATCTCTCCCTGGTCATCCACCTTATCTCTGAGCCCTGCGCTGGTGACAAACTCCCCGTCAAGGGGAAGGCTTTCCCTGGAAAACCCCTGTGTCCTCGCGCGGAACTGTAAAAGGGTTTCCAACGCCGCTCCTCCGTTATCCATCCGTTTCCTCCTCCCCTCTCTGCCCTTCCAGGATCTTCAGTGTGGCGGGATCTTTCTCACCCCGGAAGTATTTCTCCAGTACCTTCCCGAACACCTGGCGATGCGGATCCGCCTCGGCAAACAGCGTCATTGACGACCGCAGTTTCAGATCGTCCGGCCACCCCATCACCTGCAGCGGGTCATCCATATCCAGGCGGAGCAGCGCTTCCGATATCTCTTCCAGCCTGCTGCCGAGGACCTCATCATTCAGATAATCTCTGGCTTCTTTAAGATCCTGGATCGCATAGTACTGCGCTGTACTGCTTTTCCCCAGCCCTGCGATCTGAGGGAAGATGTACCACATCCAGTGGCTCTCCTTTCTCCCTCTTTGTATCTCGGCAAGTGCCGTCCTGTAGTCATAGCTCTGTGCTTCATGAAACCGTTTTAAATCTGCCACTCTTCTTACACCTCTTTTTTATACCCTGTTTCTGTTTACCGGCAGAAAAACCGCACTCTTCAGCTCCCGTCCGCTCCGTTCTTTCTTCCGTTTCCGCACAGAAGCATCTGCGCATTGCCGAAAGCCACCGCGTCCGCATACTCCCGTTCTGTGTGTCCGTAGAGATACTCTGTCCCGCCCTCTACTTCCGGCGGCCTGTGGAACGTCCGGTGCGCGTCCGAACCTAGAAAGCTGATCAGCCTCTCCTCAAGCATCCACCGCGCGTTCTCCCGGATCCATACGCACTCTTCTCTGTCCAGGCTGCAGGCATTCACCTGGATCAGGCATCCTTTCTCTGCCATACTTCTCAGCACCGTGTGATCGACGGATGCGAAGCGGTATCTCTCCGCGTGGGCAAGAATAAGGTTCCATCCCCGGCTTTTCAGTCTGTCGATGCATTTCTCTGCCTCCTGCGCATCCACATCCTGCCGGAATTCTGCCAGTACCCACCCGGTTCCGTTCATGGAAGGGATGCGTCCTTCCCCCAGCTCTTTTATTATCTGCTCCAGACTGAATTCCGTCAAGAGCACTTCGCAGCCCATGAGGATCTCCAGATCCGGATAAAGCCTGCCCGCATGTTCCACGAGCCGTCTGTACTGCGCCTCCACCCTCTCCGGACCTTCTCTGAAAGCAGAGCTGTGGGGCGTGGCAAAAATCTTCCTCACTCCCTGATGGTATGCCATCTGCACCATGGTCAGAGCCATATCGAGGTTCCAGGCGCCGTCGTCCACCTCCGGAATCAGATGCATGTGGATGTCGTAGATCTTTCTCATTGCCTGTCACCTATTCCGGGAAACAATTTTTCATTGCCTGGGCAAACTGCTGATAGAGATACTTCTTGTTGTCGATCTCCCTCTTTTCCTCCACAAAGACATGTCCTTTCTTCATCTGGCATTTCAGAACATCCGCCCACTCTCTGTGATATCCTACGTCAAAGCAGTTCAGGAAATATCTTAACTCCTCCCTGATCTGACTTTCCACGGGAACAGCAGAGGTAAGTCTATAGAATTCCGACTCCCTCACCCCTTTGACAAATTTTCTCACCCGCTCATCCAGGTCATATATAAGAAGGAGTTCCTCCGATTCGGATTTCTGTTCTGCCTCTTTTGCAGCTTTCTCTGGCCTCCCGGACTCCTTTTTCCCGTTCATATTAACAATAATCTGTGTCGGCGCCGCACTGCTCTCCTTTTTCACGCTTTCTCTTCCTTCATCGCTTTTTTCGTATTTCCTCTTATCTTCAGCAGCGATATACCGATCTGCACAGTCATTGAAGATCAGTTTGATGATGCCGTCTGCTTCGTTCAGGCTGAAATGATCCATTGACAGGAATGCATCCCTCATCGGATCACAATCTTCATCTTTGCCAAACAGTTCCCCTGCCATTTTTCGAAAGAAATCCGGATCTGTGTGCTGTGGAGCCTCACTCCTCTCAAAGTGGAACTCCTGAAGAAAGATCTCCGCCAGCTTCTCCTTCATCTCGCGTTCCTTTTCTCTGAGATCATCCGAAGAATTCTTTCCGATCCCGCGCACTGTCCTCTGAAGTTTATCGAGAGCCAGGAGCTTAACGGATTCTGTTTTTGCACATTCTCCAAATGATCCGCAGATCATCTCCGTTGTCACCTTCTCTGTCCCCTCACCGGTAAGATTGTCTTTTCCCGTGCTGATCAGTCCTTCCACAGCCTCCAGGCTACGGTCGAGCAGTTTATTCTCCAGACCCGGCTGAGAGGAAACCTCACTGGAGAGCTCACGTACTTTCCGGATAAAAGATTCAAACATTTCCTTAAATTTCGATTTTATGATATCGTCCGCTTCCGGAATATTAACTTCTTCAAACCCAACGGAAAGTTCCTGGAGTTTCCGCTTCGCTGCTTTCAGCTTCTCATTCGCTGCCATCCGAAATCCCCTGTCAACTTCCTCTAGATTGTTCAGCAGAGAGGAAAGCAGCGGTTCCAGACATTCTCTGCCGACTGCTTCCGGATCGCTCACATTGATCACTTTAGAAAAAACCACGTTGTCCATCTTCACAGGTCCCATGGACGGGACGTTATTATCAAGAAATTCCAGGAATTTGGGACACTCGTTCGTATTGTCCGATTTATCCGTGCGCTTATGGTTTACAACGACCGCCATCCATTTTTTCATGGCCTGTTTCTCATATCGCGGAATGATGTCTCTGTTAAGGATCCGGTAGATCCGGTCGTCGATCTGCCCGCCCTTTCCCGGCTCCGGGCAGAAGAAGTAGATCACTGCGTCGCTCTCCCCACCAATCACCTTATGCATCATCTCTGTCGTTCCCTCTGCGAGATCCCCCAGACCGACTGTATCAACCAGACGGAGCTGCGACATTTCCGTCAGAGCGAATCTCGCATAGATGACCGCGCCCTGGACGGCGATATAGCGGTAAAAAGGGGTTGCGTCGGTCCCGTTCATCTCTTCTGATCCCGAATCCCTTTTCGCAACAAACTTACGGATCTCACTTTTATCCCTGCATACAAATTCCCTCTTTCCCGCATCACGCACAGTCAGTTTATATTTTTCCAATACGGGCAGATCCGCGTCTGTACCGGTTATCTTTACAAGTTCTTTCCATTCTTTTACGGTTTCTTCTTTCTTATCTCCTCCGATATACATATTTTTAAAATCAGTAATTCTGCCCCTAGCCATCTCCTTTTCTTCATCGTCTCTCACAGAAGAATCCAATGATATACCGAAGGATGCTGTCAGTTCGTCAAGGGAATGGATACTCATTTTTCCTGCTGTCATATATTCCAGCTTTTCATTGATCTCATCTATTACATCCTGTTCCGTTTTCAGTGTGATCACGGCTTCCGGCATTTCCAGGTCCTCGTTCTGTATAATAGAGCGCACCCCCGTACAGAAGGATCCTTCAAACGAAGGAATACAGTCGTTATCGAGTCCGCTCACCGTCTGCATGAACCGGCTCTTTCCTGAACGGGAGTCCCCCACTGCCGACACATTGATGGTCTTCCTCTCAAACCGGCTGATCAGTCTTTCGATCTCTTCGGCGGCGTCTTGAAAAGCAATGATGCACTCATCCATCTTTGCCGTCTCATTTATCTTATCTTTCAGCCCTCTGTTTGCCTCTAGCATCTGCTGATAGTCCTCCTGTGATGCTGCGGCAGCACATTTGCTCTTTAATTCCTTTAAGGCGGAGATCCTCCTCTCCGCCGCCGCTTTCTCAGCTTTTAATTCCATTGCAGCAGTATTCCTTCTGCTTATGATCTCGTTTACTGTTCTCTGTACAGACATAGCTTTTCCCTCCTGATCTCTGTTTTCTTCTTTCTTTTATCGTTTTCCGGATCATTCCTGCATGAACCGACCATTTGACAGATCTGCATTTCCCAGCTTTTCAGCGTTTCCCTCCGGATCCACGCAGATCACGATCAGCTGGGAGTCCGCATCCAGATCCACTGTCAGAGCGATCCGATCCCCGGAATGAATTCTGGGATCTATTATCATAAACTGCTTTGCATGGCTGTCTGCAAGCGGGAGTCTCCCGGCGGTCTCCGCAGCCCGGTCGTCCGTATACCAGAACTGGAGAAAGCCCTCCTGCCGCACTGTGATAAAACAGCAGTCCTCCGGATTGATCCGAAACCTGTCCTCGCTTTTTCTGAACCTGCCCGATTCATAATCTACACAGAATATCTCTAATCCTTTTTCCTGATCATACTCTGCGTGTCCAACTGTATACCGGAAAAGGAATTCCTGGAATTCTCCTCCCGTTACATTTACGTAAGTTGATCCCAGCCTTGAAAGCAAAAGACCGTGTACCACTCCTGTCTTTGCGGTGGGCAGTTCCCCCTCCCATTTTTGAGTATGAGCATCCGCTGTCATCGGCGGATAAATCTCTGCCTTCATCTCACGAAAGACAGGTTTTGACTCGATCATCTCCTGGAAAATCATCTCCACGAGCGGTGCCCTGCATGCATTCCCGCCAAGGAACAGTTTAAAGTCCATCCCTTTCAGGTCCGGCATGTCTCTGCCGTTTTCCGATGCCATCCGCAGCACTTTCTCCAGACCCTGGTAGAAATTATCCACGCTTTTTTGTATCTTCTTCCAGAAAAATTCTTCAAAAAATTCCGGCTCTATCTCCAGATATATGACCTTATCTCCTCCCCTGCGTTCTGCTCCGGGAGCCATCACCCGAACCTCTGAAGACTCCCTTTTTCCCTCAGGATAGACATAAAATGACATAAGCGGTTCATTTCCCCTTTTATATGGAAGTCCTTTGATCCATCCTTCCCTCAGCCTGTCCACCGCTGCCAGAGTATTCAGTCTTGCCTGCTGGGAATCCCCGGTGAAGGCAGAGTTCATCCCGACCGAAGGGTAATGGAGCGGATAGAGGTATTTTACTTCCTTATCTGCCAGCGTTTCCCTGTTCCGATAGAACAGCTCATATGCAAGCTCTTCCAGCAGCACCTCGCATCCTGCGAGCGCATTCCCGCCGGAATAAAGGCATCTGTACTCATACGGCGGCATCTCCCCGCTGAACACCCCAAAGCTATAGTCCACCGTACCTCCCCCAAAGTCGTATACTGCACACAAGACCGGATTTTTCCCCGGGACGACATTGTTCCTGCGAAGCGCGGCGACCGCGTATGCCGCAGGTTCAGACTGCCACAGTTCAACAGAAAAGTTTTTCTGGAAATAGACGCTTTTCTGTATCTCTTCCGGCATTGCCTTCAGCAGTCCCCTGCGGAAGCTGTCCCTGATCCTCTTTAAGACTTTTCCGTCATATGCCGGAGGATAAGACAGAAGATACCGCATACAGATCTTTCTGCGCTGCATATTGACGATGTTCAGGCCCACATAGTAAGCGTATATCTCGATCGGATCATAGTCGTCTTCTTCTAATTCCAGATACGGCTTCAGGGGAACCCGGATGTTCTCCTGATCGATCAGCACCGGTTCCCGCATACTTCCCTGCGCCCACTGCTTAAGCTGATAGTGGTACGCGTTCAGATTTTTTTCCAGACTCCTCTTCTTAAAAGAGTCCTGGGCCTGATAAGATGTGGAGAGATGCCTGGAGTCCGTATCCGGTCTTCCCGGCGCGCTTTTGTAAGCGTCATAGAATTTCTGGAAATCTATGTATTCCATGATCGTTGGATTTTCATATCCTTCGTCAGGGCTCTCCGCGTCTCCCACAGGCATGGTGGCAATGAACCCGCCGCTGTCTATCTGCGCCACTGCCGTGGACCTGGTTCCGAAATCTACGGCTATAACGTCCGTGAGATTTCCGAGATCCTCCTCCGGATCCGCCGCGTAGAGCTGTCTCTCGGAAACATCCGCCCACATCCGGCCTTCCCCAGGATCTATCTGGATAAGCTGGTTATGCGGGTATTCATTATACTTCACATATTTCCACAGATCCCAGTCCCCTTTGGACGGATTGAAAATATCGTATCCATAACAGATACTTCCGGTGCGTTTCAAATCACTTTTTCTCAGTTTATTCCGAATGAGTTCCATCTGTTTATCATCCGGTTTCATGATGGAAGCCTTCCCATCGCCCATCTTTTCCTCCATCTCAACAGGAATCTGCTCCAGCCCATGATAGTACAGATAGCTTATCACACCGTTTTCACTCTGGTCCTGTATCTTCTCATTGACAGGCACCGAAAAAAGCACGCATGCAGTATCTCCGTTCCGTCCCCAGTATCCGGCTTTTCTTCCGTCCAGAGAATAGACCGGACTGTTCTGCTTCATGGGGCGCACCGCAAATCTTTTCTCCGCCAGTTCTCTCCATCCCAGCGCATATATTTCCTCTATCCTGTCTGTAAACGCGTTTTTAAACTCCTGTGCCGTGATCGTCCTGCCTCCGCTGAATGGACCGATCGAAGCATGGCAGCCTGCGATAAACTTCGGATTTGGTTCCCTGTACAGATCTACTTCCGTTCCGATATTTCCCGGGATTGACAGATCTGGAAACAATAGACCTGTACTCTTGTTAAAAAAGAACTTCTCTCCCTGCCACTGAAACAAAAGCCAGTCTTTTTCCTGCACTGCTTCCTTCTTTTCAGGCGTCCCCTCAAACCAGTGCCTCTTCACCGTCAGATAATTAATCTTTACTGTCACTTATTCCACCTCCACGATCGATTTCTGCCTCACACTGCCGTCCGCCGAAAGTATACCCCGGAGAATGACATTTCGAATGGTTCCGTAACTCGATCCCTCCTTCCGGTCGTGCTTTTTCGGCTTGTACTCTTCTCCGATCAGTTCTTCCTCTTCCTGTCTCCTAAGCTTTTCCTCTGGATAGATCCGGTTATGGAGATCAATGCACTTGTCAAGTATATACTCCAGTCCTTCCTTTTCCTCATCTGAAGCACCGACTCCAAACTTTTCTTTCATTGTCTCCTCGTAAAATCTGTCGATTCCGCCCGAACACACACTGATGATAAACGCTTCATAATTATCCATCCGGAAGCAGTACGGAAGAGAATTTATCTTAAGGAATTCCGTGTAAATGTCTCTGCCGCTGCTTCCCCCTTTCAGGAGGTTCAGTTCTTTTTTATATGTCTCCTCCCTGTCATTCATCTCCTTTATCTGCCTTATCTGTTCTTGTATTTTATTTTCGAGGGACTTCAGCTTCTCCGAAAGTTCTCTCTCCCTCTCGTCAAACTCTTTCTTAAGCCTCTCTTCGCAGGACTCTTTCTCCCTCCGCAGTTCTGCCTTTTCTTCCCCGCACCATCCCTCTATCAGGTTCAGCGTTTTCTCCTGTTCTGCCAGCATCTCCGTCTGTTTCGTCAACATTTCCGTCTGTCTCCTGGCCTGTTCCCTGACTCCCTCCAGATTTTCTTTCAGGAGCAGGCCTGCCGCCTCCCAGATCAGATCCGCGCCTCTGCGCAGGATCTCCTTCCCTTTTTCCTCCGTCCCTGCACTCTGTTCCTGCAGTGAGGCCATCTTTCTTTGTTGTTCCGTAATCTCCGGATATCTCCCATAGTCTGACATTAACCCCTTCCCCCTTCTTCATTCTTCTCCGATGCACACCGGGCACGGCGTATACCAGCCTCTGACTTCCACCGCCGCCGTAGTACGGACTGCAAAGTTGTCCAGATCCAGCTCTTCACATCCATATTTGTGGTAAATATCATCTGTGATGATCACCACATAATCATCCATAAATTCCGCTTTTTCTCTATACGCTTCTTTCTCATCCCAAAGCATTTCATTCCTGTTGTCTTTCCTATCCAGTTCTCCCTCGTAATAATAGATAACAGCTCCGAGCAGGATCAGTACAAAAACAATTTTTAACAGTTTCCAAAGCCATCTGCCTTTGCGTTTCTTTTTTCCGGTACCGGAAGCGGCGCGGATCTGCTCCGCCTCCTGTTCTGCCTCCAGGCGCTTCTGCTCGGCCTCTCTGAGCTTCTGCTCCCCCTCCCGGTACTTCCGCTCGGTCTCCTGGCGCTTCTGTTCCCCCTCCCGGCACTTCTCCTCTGCATTCAGTCGCTTCTCTTCTTCTGTTTTCAGAGATTCTTTGATCCCCGCCATCTGCCTCTTTGCATCTTCAAGTTCTTTCGCCAGCCTGTTGGACAGGGATTTTTCTTTTTCTATACGATTTCTCAGTTGTTCGACCTCGTGGATAAGATCCAGTTGTTCGCCAAATTGTTCACTGATCGTTTTATTGTCAGCCATTTTCCCACCTCCGCCTCTATTTCACTAATTCTTTTTGATTATACCATTTAATTCATGCATCAAAAAAAGTCCCGGATTTTCTGGGACTTTTTACGATCACAAATTCTTCCGCGTTTCCAGGAGGATCCCGCGTTTACTCTATGGACTATTGTACAGCACTTTAAACACATGCTGTATTTCCCTTTTATTATCCAGCCTCAGCTTCTTCAGGATATTTGTCATATGGTTCGCCTCGGTCTTCTTCGACATGCGTGCTCCGGAAGAATATCCCATCAGCTTCCAGAAAACATCTTTCTCTGCGCTCGTAAGTCCCGACAGCGCCATATGGAGCAGGAGTTTCTCCTGACCGGTTCCTCCCGCCGCCAGCTCATAAATATTCTCCACCAGAAGAGGGATCTGACTTTTCATAATATATCCTGAAGCAAATGCCTGTCTGGACGCTTCCTCCATCACGTTCTTTTCGTCATGGGCGGTAAAGATCAGGACCTTCGCGTCTGTCGAGACGCGGATCTCTCTGGAAGCATCGATTCCTTCCATCGTGGAAGATCCCAGATGGAGATCCATCAGCACGATATCCGGCTCCAGGCTGCACGCAAGATCCACTGCGCTTCCACACTCCGCACAGCTCCCGGCGATCTCTATCCCGCTGTGCTTTTCCAGCTCTCTGCGGATTAGATATGCAAAGTCTTCATCATCCTCAACGATCAGCACCTTTATCTTTCTCTCCATGTTTCCCTTCCCTTTTCTTTCGCTTCTCCTGCGGAATGCACAGGATAAACGCAGTACCGTGGCTTTTTTCCTCTGTACTGCTGTCCACGCGGATGTAGCCGTTGTGCGCCTTTATGACATTCTGGCAGTAAGAGAGGCCCAGACCCATATGCCTGGCGTCGCTCCATCCGGTATGGTATGGCTTAAAAATGTCGTCGATCCGTTCCTGCCTTATCCCCGGACCGGTATCCCTGACACACATCAGGGCGATATTCTTCCTCGGCATAGTGCATGAAAAAGTCAGGACACCGCTCTCTCCCATTGCGTCCAGCGCATTCGTGACAAGGTTGGCGACCACCTCTCTCATATGCCCCCGGTCGCATGTCAGCCGCGCCCCTCCTTCGCTGACCCGGATCCGCACTTCTCCTTTCCATCCGGAACAGAGTTCCTCCGCCACATCCCGGTACAGTTCTTCCATATCCACCTCCATCGGAGCCAGCGTGATATCCCTGCTGTAATCCATGCTCCTGCGCACAAACTCTTGAATATGCCGCACCGAGCGTTCCAGGATCTCAAGTTCTTTCTGCCCGGATGGGAGTTCCTGCTCCCGCAGCACCCTGGTACACTCTGTGATCTTTGCCAGCTCGTTCTTCATCATATGGACGATATATCTGATGTTATCACTGACTTCCGGTTTCTCCCCCTGCCAGTCAAAGTATTCCCTGCTCAGCCGCATCCCCCATATCCCCTCGCGGAACAGATGGCGGACATAGTAGACAAAGAGACAAAGCAGGATCACGGCATTCCACTGCCATGTTTTATACAGATGCTCCCATCCCATAAGATGAAAGAAAAAAAGGGTGATCAGCCAGTACCACAATGGCAGCAGGGCGATCAGGGAAACCAGCCTGCGCTGCCGGAAAAACGGAGTGTCTTTCTCCTTTATCAGCGTGATCAGGATCGGGACTGTGGCAAGCACGCCGTACAGAAGATTATACAGCGCTACCACAACAAACGCCGACGGATTCGTCTCCGGTATCTCCCTTGTATGGCTCCATGGGTATACAATACAGAAAAGCACCACAGGAAGAAATACCAGAGGCGCCAGCACCCGGAACAGTCCGGGATGTTTCTTCTCCAAATGGCAGAAATAGAAACTGAAGATCATGACACAGGGCATTGCGATATAATACAGCACAGCCGTCAGGATGGAATTGAGCAGTTCATTCAGCTCATATCCCACTCCGAACATAGTCACATCCAGACCTGCGAAAAAGCCGCTGTAATACAGATATTCTTTCAGTACGCCGATACTGAGCAGGAATCCGCAGATCCCCGCCCACTGGTTCACCTTATTCCTTGGACTGGACAGATAGATCAGAGAATAAAGTCCCCATATCAAAAACGTAAAAAAAAGCAGAATCTCCACCGGAAAACCACGGGTCAACATATCTGACAACCTCCTGCCTGACTGCATAGTTATTAGAAATATAACTTGATATGTCGAACTGTGTCAATATTCCCTCCGGTAAATTCTGCTCGTTAACACGTTTTTCCTATTTTTTCTGGGAAGATTTTATTCCTTTCTTTTCTCTGATACCTCCTGCTTTCTCAGTGTTTCTCTCTAGCACTCCTCCGCGATCTTATAGATCAGGCGTTCCGTATCCTCCCATCCAAGGCACGGATCGGTGATCGATTTTCCGTACACCCGGTTCTCATCGATCTTCTGGCATCCTTCCACCAGATAACTCTCGATCATCACGCCCTTGACCAGATTCCTAAGTTCCGGATTATATCTCCTGCTGTGGAGGACTTCACTCACGATCCGTATCTGCTCGCGGAACTGCTTGTTGGAGTTGGAATGGTTCGCGTCTATGATGGCCGCCGGGTTCTCCAGGTCTCTTTCCTGGTACATTTCCAGAAGGCGGACCATATCCTCATAATGATAGTTTGGGATGCATGTCCCGTATTTGTCCACGCCGCCTCTCAGGATGACATGGGCAAGATCATTCCCCTCTGTCGTCACATCCATTCCCCTGTAAATGAACCGGTGTGAGCTCTGGGCTGCCTTCACCGAGTTTAACATCACGGAGAAGTCGCCGCTGGTCGGATTTTTCATCCCCACCGGAATATCCATGCTGCTGGCGGTCAGCCGGTGCTGCTGGTTCTCCACAGAACGCGCTCCCACTGCCTCGTAGGAGAGGATATCATCCAGATAACTCCGGTTCTCCGGGTAAAGCATCTCATCCGCCGCTGTCAGAGAACTCTCGCGGATCGCGCGGGTATGAAGTCTCCGGATCGCGATGATGCCGGCGAGAAGATCCGGCTCCTGATCCGGTTCCGGCTGGTGGAGCATTCCCTTATATCCCTCTCCCGTCGTTCTCGGTTTGTTCGTATAAATCCTGGGGATGATCATAAGGCGGTCAGAGACCTTTTCATTTACCTCCGCCAGGCGGTTCACATACTCACATACGGAATCCTCGTTATCCGCAGAGCATGGACCCACGATCACCACGAACTTATCTGATCTGCCCGTAAAGATATCACGGATCTCCCTGTCTCTCTTCTCTTTGATCCTGACGATCTCATCCGGAAGAGGGTATTCTGCCTTCAGATCTGCCGGCAGCGGCAGTTCTGCATTGATCTTCATTCCCATAGTGCCATCTCTCCTGTTCTGTCTGCTCATTGCCGGAGCAATATTTTATCCGGGTTTTCCCCGGGATCCTGCAAAATAAAAAACGTGTTAAGCAAGACGATAAGCCGGGTTATGTCGTTGGACGATCATCTGTCTAGGCACGGCGTCACCGCCGTGCTCGAGCGACCTACCTGAAGCGTGACGGGCAGCCACACTGCTTCTTTCCGGTCTTGCTTCGGATGGGGTTTACATGTGCCCCCTCTGTTACCAGAGAGGCGGTAGTCTCTTACACTGCCTTTCCACCCTTACCCGGACAGATGCATATGGATAACCGGCATCACTTCTATCCCTGCCTGTTATCCACATGCATCTGTCCGGGCGGTTTATTTCTGTTGCACTGGCCTTGGAGTCGCCTCCACCGGACGTTATCCGGCATCCTGCCCTGTGAAGCCCGGACTTTCCTCGTCTGCTGCCTTTCGGCGCCTGCAGCCGCGATCGTCTGTCTTACTTAACACATTTTTCAATTATACTATCGGAATCTAAAACTGTCCAGCACTTTTCTCTCTTTAAAGTTATGCATCTAAAACAGTTTTTCTATCCATCTTTTGCCGGCTGCGCTCAAATTCCGTCATCCGCGATCAGTCCGTCCCCGTCCGCAGCTGTTGTGGCAAGTTCGTCGCACCGTTCGTTCTGCGGGTGACCGTCGTGCCCTTTCACCCAGTAGAAGGCGACATCATGGGGCTCCTTTGCCTGCAGGAGCCTTTTCCACAAATCTACGTTCTTCACCGGCTCATTCCTGCCCCGCTTCCAGTTCTTTTTGATCCAGCCATCCACCCAGTGCTGGTTAAACGCGTTCACCACGTACTGGGAATCGGAATAGACCTCCACTGTGCATGGACGGTTGAGCGCCTCAAGTCCCGCGATCACCGCCATCAGTTCCATCCGGTTGTTCGTCGTCTTTACATATCCCTGAGACATCTCTTTTACATGGAGCTGTCCCTTCGGGTCCACATATTCAAGGACGGTCCCATACCCTCCCGGTCCATCCGGGTTGCCTCTCGCAGCTCCGTCCGTATAGATCTTTACAAGCATATCTTTTCCTCTCTGCCGCTTTTGTTATTCCAGAAGGAAACTCTGTCCCTCTCTCTCGATCCTGATGATCCTGTCCTCATAGTCCTGGGCGCATTTTTCCAGGGCAAGCCGGTCAAAGACAGCATAGTTGTCCCAGAAATGCATAGGAAACACTCTCTTTGTGTCTGTCCGTTTCATAAAACAGTCCAGCCCCCAGCAGTACTGCTCTCCCAGCCTGGGGTCAACCGGCACAAATGCAAGATCGATCTTTTCTCCCTGTAGTTTGTTGATCTCCGACTGATACGCTCTGCGCATCGCCGTATTGTACCCTTCCGTCTCCTCTTCCCAATGCCACCAGTTCAGGTCTCCGGCGTGATAGATGGTCCTCCCTCTGTATTTCAGCAGGAATGCCACGCCCTCGTCCGTAGAGCGCAGGGTGCGGATCCGGCATCCCAGCACTTCTGTCTCCTCATTTGGCTTTACCGGGCGGATATCCTCTGCTTCCCTCACAAAAATATCCGAGGAAATAAGGTAGCGCACCTGATCATACTGATCCCGAAGAGAAAAGATCTCTTTTCGATAATGGTCATAATGACCGTGGCTGACAAATACAAAAAGCTTCTTTCCTCTGTCCGCCTCCGGAAGATCTCCTTTGTAATAGTCAAACAGAAAACAGGCATCTTCCATCTCCACGAAAAATCCGCTGTGTCCCAGATAAATCACCTTCATCATAAGCTCAGCGACTCCACTACTTCCACTACTTCCGGAAGGATATACTCCATATCCTCCTTTGCCGTCTTCGCGCTCTCCGGCAGGTTGATGATCAGCGTCCGGTTCCGGATGCCCGCCGCAGAACGGTCCAGGATCACTTTTTTTGAATAGCGGATATTATATGCGCGCAGTGCTTCCGGAATGCCGGGAAGGAGACGGTCCGCTGTCTCCATAAGCGCATCCGGCGCACAGTCCCTGCTGCGGTATCCGACAGAGCCGGTGGTCAGGATCAGATCCACCGATCTGTTGTCGGAAAGCTGTTTGATCACAGAACTTAACACATCCTTTTCTTCCGGAAGAACGCCTGCCGCTCTCACTTCAAAGCCAATATGCTCCAGCATCCGCTTCAGAGCAGTTGCCGCAGCACTCTCTGCCTTTGCCTTATATGCGCCTGTATCAAGTGTAAATATTGCTGCTCTCATCTTCTGTACCCCTTTCTTGATTATCTATCTCTGTTTCTTTCTCCAAATCCATCCGGCGTTTTTCGTTTCCCCTCCCGAAAATGCCGTTCTCCTTCTCTGATTGATCCGGAGGCTGCCCTGGTTTTTCTCCTGCATCCGCTTTACCCCAGGATCCTCCTTGCAGACTCATTGGCTTTTGCATAGATCTCTTCTACGGTACGGTCCAGGAAAAACTGTCCGTCTCTGTACAGGATCTTTCCGCCTACCATTGTCATCTTTATGTTCTGCTTGCTCCCGCTGAATACAACATTGCGCTCGATGTTCTGGACCGGCTGCATGTTCGGCTGCAGAAGATCGATCATGATCAGATCCGCCTTCTTTCCTTCACAAAGGCAGTCACACTCAGGCAGTCCCATGGCATGGGCGCCATTCACCGTCGCCATCTTCAGAACTTCCATCGCGGGCACTGCCTCCGGATCATCACAGACTGCCTTCTGAAGCCCCGTCACAAGGAACATCTCCCGGAACATATCCAGACAGTTGTTGCTTGCAGGGCCATCCGTACCGATGGCAACCGGGATTCCCATATCAAGATACCGTTTCACCGGTGCAATACCGCTGGCAAGTTTCAGATTGGACGCCGGATTTGTGATCACATAGAGCCCTCTCTTCTTAATGATATCAAAATCCGCGTCGTCCATGTGCACGCCGTGGAAAAGTCCGCCTCCATAATTGAACAGTCCAAGGGAATCCATATATGCCACCGGAGTCATGCCGGTTCGCTCCCTGCAGTCCTCCACTTCTTTTCTTGTCTCGGAGCAGTGGACATAGACCGGAGCCTGATATTTCTCCGCGAGGGCAGCGATTCCCTCCATCAGATCTCTGCTTGTCGTGTATTCAGCATGAAACCCGAGCTGGGATGAGACCAGCTTGTCCGGATCCTGATTATAAGTATGGTAATCCGCCTCAACTTCCTCCAGTGTTCCTCCGAAATCATTGATGCTCCCACAGAACACATTGCGGAACCCTGCTTCCCTGACAGCGCGCTCTCCTGCCGACTGGTACATATACATGTCAAAAATGCATGTAATTCCACTTGTAAGATACTCCATCAATGCAAGTTTTGTAAGCCAGTACACATCCTCATCCGTCAGTTTTGCCTCTGCCGGAAAGACCCGGCTGTTGAGCCACTCATCCAGCTTCATGTCATCTGCATGTGAGCGCAGGAACGTCATCGCCGAATGCGTATGCGCGTTTTTGAATCCCGGCATGATCAGATTCTTCTTTGCATCGATCTCCTCATCCCACTTCCTGTCCGAAGCTTCTTTTGCGGGACCGGCATAGGTGATCGTGTCTCCTTCGATCCACAATTCTCCCTCGAAGATCCCCTTTCCTTCTTCCATCGTCAGTATTCTGGCATTGTATATCCTTGTCTTCATTTTCATTTCTTCCTTTCTAAGCCCAGCTTCCACGGCAGGATCCGGTTTTTCCTTCGTAAGCCCTGCTTCCACGGTAAAACCGGATTCTCCTGCCTGCATGGCTGTACTGTTTACATCTGTTCGATGATCTTTGTCACCAGACGCTCAAACTCTCCGGACCGCCGGTCAGCCACAGCCTGTACATCCAGATGGCTCAGTTCTTCTTCGGAGAGTCCGCTTGCCATATTCGATACACAGGAGATACCGCACACGCGGATCCCTGCATGCCTTGCCACAATTGCCTCGCAGGCGGTACTCATGCCGACTGCGTCTGCTCCCAGCGCACCGTACATCCTCACCTCAGCCGGACTCTCAAAGTTGGGGCCGGTCGTCTGCAGATAGATTCCCTCCTTCAGGTCGATCTTCTCTCTGGCAGCGGTCCTGCGGATCAGCTCCATCAGCTCCGGATCGTAGATATGGGTCATATCCGGGAACCGTTCCCCCAGTTCAGATACATTCTGTCCGATCAGCGGAGAAGGTACAAAACTTGAAATCTGATCCGTAATCATCATGAACTCTCCCACGCGGAAATCGCGGTTGATCCCGCCGGACGCATTTGTCAGAAAAAGGATCTCGATTCCCATGCGCTTCATCAGACGGGTCGGGAGCACCACCTCTTCCATGGAATATCCCTCATAATAGTGAACTCTTCCTTTCATGACCACGGCCGGCACGTCACCGATATATCCCAGCAGAAATCTTCCGTCATGCCCTTCCACAGTAGACACCGGGAACCCCGGGATATCCCCGTAAGGGATTTCCTGTTCCACCTTCATGTTTTTTGCATAGCCTCCCAGGCCTGATCCAAGGATCAGACCTACACGGGGCTTAAAATCAGTTACCGATCTATAATATTCATAACATTTTTCCAGTCGTTCGTACTGTGCGCTCATAATTTCCTCCTTATCATCTCTGAGATGTGTTACGCAGGAAGGCGCTTCTGCACACTTTCGCTGAAGCGCCTTCCTCATAGGATCAAACATTTACCTACTGTGATACTAGACTATTTTCCTGTTCTTGTCAAGGCAGGGAGGAGCCACGGTTATTCCAGTGCGCTCTTTTGGGTCCGTACCCGTTTTCTGCGTTCCAGGAGTCTCTGATTCACACTGGCAAATGCCTTCGCCCTTCCCTCCAGCAGGATCCTCCTTCCTTCAGGATTTCTCGTATATATAAGGCGATATCTGCCGATCCACGGTTCCATTGCCTTGCGGAACATTTCTGCCTTTTCCCTTGAACCGGCAAAGATTGCGGGGACACAATAATATACCGTTCTCTTTTTTCCGGGTATTCCCCTGTAAATAAGATACCGCTGGTTGTCCACCGGAGCAAGCACCTCTGAGAGCGCATCTGCAAAAACAGCTTTTTCCCTGTCCGTTCCATTTTCAAGCCATGCTGAAAAGCGGACCCCCTGCTCTTCCTCCGCTTCCATACTGCATGTCTCTGAAATCTCATCAGATCTTTTCAAAGCCGCCAGAACTCCTGCAGCCACGGAACGGAACTGCTTCATCGGCGTCAGCATGTGAAGCAGTTTTCTCCCGAAAACAAGGGTGAAAATGACAAAGAATACTGTGATGAGAATGAATACCCTGTTATCCCACCAGCCATTAAAAAATCTGCGCGACCGAAGCAGGATATTGATTCCCTCCACGACAAAAGCCAGAAGCTGCGCGCCCAGCGTGTTGACAAACACGGCACTCCTGGATACCGCTTTTCTGTCTGCACTGCACTCGTCTATTGTCTCCGGATTTCCCGGGAGCAGGAGCGCCTGCTTCCACTGCCGGGCCACCGCCCCCCTGTCAGCAGAGCGCGCTGCCGTCTCTTCGTTGAACACGCTGACCCTTTCCCTTGTGTACCGCATCTCTGCCGTAATTCCCAGCCGTGCTGTCCCGTTCTCAATGACAGTCCCGTCACAGCTTAGTCCGAGGATCCCTTTCATCCTTCTTTCCAGTGTGTCAAAATCTTCCGACAGCTCCGGTCTTCCCCCTCCGTTTTCTCGTTTTGCCCGCTGTTCTGCCTGTCCCGGGATACAGACAAGATGCCAGATATTGCTGACCTTGTCCGGGTGCGACGGATCTTTCCTCACTGCCCTTCCCCTCATCTGATTGCCGAGCACATAAGAACCCACAAAGCTGGCCAGGATCAGAGAGTTAATGCAGGGTGAGTCCCATCCCTCTCCAAGAAGGGATTTTGTCCCGATCAGAATCTGGATATATCCTCTCTCAAAAAGCCGTGTAACTATGCCGGTATACTGATTGACCCTGCCGCGGATAATGATCTCGCTGTATCCCAGCTCCTCCCCGTCTTTGTTCCCAAGCCGTTTGAACGACGGTTGAATCGGAAGATCCGCTCTTTTTGCCTCCTCCAAAAATACTTCTTCTGCCGACACCGGGATCAGGATCATGCTGCCGCAGAGAACGCCGAGCCGGCGGGATGTCCCTCTTCTCCTCAACAGTTCAAAAATGGGGAGAACTCCGATCACACCGATCTCTTTCTCCGGATTTCCCAGCCCGGCCCTCCATTCTTTTCTCACGTGATCTGTCAGGATGAGCATTCTCAGCTCTTCTCCCAGAGCGGTCTGTTCACATGCTGCGATCCGAAGGATACTGTTCAGCTTTCCCCGGCTGTTGACCAGAAGCTTCTCCAGTCTGGGACTGGTCCGGAAACTGACCTTTTTCTTTTCAACCATTCCTCTCGCTTTCAGTTCCCGGATCAGCGCCTCCCGGTACTCCTCGCCGCATTCATAGCTGTCACGGTCATCAAAGAGAAATCCCTGAAGGAATGCCTCCATCCACCTTTCTGACATGTCCGGAAGTCTTTTCACACATAATACACGAATCCACCTTTCGGAAAAAATGATCTCTTTTGCCTGGCAATAGATCAGAAGTCCCGACAGATATGCCGGATTCTCCAGCATCCGGTCACAGTATCTCTCATAATCCAGGAGCGCAGGATGCGCAGCTGCCGCGTCCCGCAGGGTCATATCGTCCATAAGGAGACAGAACATATCATATGCCCGGTCCTGAAACTGTCTGATCTGTTCCTCTTCCTCCCCGGACGGCCAGTTAAACCAGACATAATCCTGATGAGGGCACAGACTTCCCTCCCGGACCAGTTCCGGCACCGTGATCTCTGCGTCCACCGGTCCGCAGACTCTGGTATAGCGCTCCCACTGTGCAGGAGGAGCATCGTAGGGTGGAGTTGCAGTGAGTGCGATAACTGTCATCCCCTGCATTTCTGACAGAAAACTCTCCAGTGCTTTCCACCATTCATTTTTCAGATGATGGCATTCGTCCAGACAGATCACCCTTACTCCTGCTTCTTTTAAACACTCGCTCAGGGAAAAACCCTGAAAATCTTCTTCCTCTTTCTCTGTTTCTTCTCCTTCTTCTGCATTCCCCTTCATCTGCTTCATTCCGTGATAAAGCGTCTGATATGTTACAGACGTGATCAGTCCCGGAGATTTCAGATTCTCAGAAAAAAGCGTATTCGCCGTCTCGTCCTGAAGAAACGAACTCCGGATCCTCTCCAGCCACTGCTGCCGGATCACCACGCGCGGCGACAGGACCAGGCAGGGAAGCCCGGTCCTGCGGATCAGTTCGATTCCCAGAGTAGTCTTTCCTGCTCCCGGGGCCGCTACGATATGGATTTTTCCATCCTCCAGATAACTATCAGATTCTTTCAGGACTCTCTCCTGATACTCTCTCCATTTCCCCTTAAAAGAAAGGATTCCGTCATAAACATTTTTCTTCATCTTCCGTATCCTCCCGGCTGTGCTGTCCGTTTTGTCTCATTATACTACATTCATCCATCCGTGTCATATAATGATGCAGACCAGCCCTCCATTGGAGTCGTTGACGATCTTCTGCATGGTATCCTGCAGCTTTACCTGGCTCTCATCGTTTATCATGGTAATCTTGTTTCGCATTCCATCAGTCACAAGCTCCTCAATCGATTTCCCGAAGATGTTGGTGCCCCAGACGCCTTCCGGAGTCTCGCTCTCCTTTTTGATGTATTCTACCAGATCCTCCGCCTGCTTTTCATTTCCCACAATAGGTGCGATCTCTGTCTCGATGTTGGCGCGGATCATATGGATGGACGGTGCCTCGGAGCGGATCTTCACTCCATATTTGCTTCCTTGTTTGATGATGACCGGATCATCCAGACGGATATCCTCCTTCTTCGGGCTGACTACTCCATACCCTTTCATCTTCACATCGGTAAATGCGTCTTTGATCTGAGCGAACTCTTCCTTCATGGCGGAAAGCTCTTTCATTGTAGCGATCAGTTCGTATTCTCCGCTGATCTGTGTTCCTGTCAGCTCGCTTAGAACCTCATAGTAAAATTTCTGTTCAAATGTGATCCGGATCTTTACCTTTCCCGTATCCATCTCAATCTTCTCCACCGTGATCTCATTTATGTAAGGACTGTCAGTCTCCACGGGATGAGAAACGGCACTGCGGATGTCTTCGATATGGTCCATCACATTTTTTATATTCGCAAGCAGATCCTGTTTGATCCTGTGATCCCTTGAAAGCATCTCCACCCACTTGGGCAGATAAAACTCCACTTCCGTGATGGGGAACTCATAGAGTACCTGACGCATGATCTCATGGATGTCTTCTGTCTTCAACTGTTCGCAGTTGACCGGGATGACGGAAACTTTATATTTTCCTTCCAGTTCTTCTCCCAGCGCCTTCGCCTCCTCAGAATAGGGCTTGCGGCAGTTCAGAAGAATAAGAAACGGTTTTCCGATGGACTGCAGTTCCTTCACCGTCTTCTCTTCCGCGGGAATATAATTCTCCCTTGGAAGGTCTGTCACGCTCCCGTCCGTCGTCACCACAAACCCGATGGTGGCATGGTCATGGATCACCTTCTGTGTCCCGATGGCCGCCGCTTTTGTAAACGGGATCTCGTACTCAAACCAGGGTGTTTTTACCTGGCGTTCCGTATCATTCTCGATATGCCCCGACGCTCCCTCCACCATATAGCCCACGCAGTCGATGAGACGGATCTTTACCTCCACGTCATCGGAGAGTCTCACCGCTGCCGCCTCCTTGGGAACAAATTTCGGCTCCGTGGTCATGATCGTGGTCCCCGATGCAGACTGGGGAAGTTCATCCTGTGTTCTCTCCCTTGCATGTTCATCTTTCATATTCGGCAGGACAAGAAGATCCATAAAACGCTTGATAAAGGTTGACTTGCCTGTCCGAACCGGACCGACAACACCGATGTAGATCTCCCCATTGGTCCGTGCTTTCATATCCCTGTATACCTGAAATGAATCCATAGAAATACCCCCTTGTTCTGCTGATACCAATGTATGCAGCAGTCAAGGGGGTTATGACTGGGTTTTTCTTTTTTACGCTTCGTCGTCCCAGAGCAGAGCCATGTTCTCACTCCTGGATTCCCGGAGCATCAGGTCGTCCACGGCTTCTGCCGGTGCTTTTCCTTCAAAGAGGACCTTATTTACTTCCATAACGATCGGCATGGACACGTTATATTTCTCGGCAAGGCTAGCCGCTGCCTTAGCCGAATACACGCCTTCCACCACCATATTGACCTCGTCCATGGCCTCCTGCATGGACTTGCCCTGCCCCATAAGATAGCCCGCCTTTCGGTTTCGGCTGTGAACGCTGGCGCAGGTGACGATCAGATCCCCGATGCCGGTCAGCCCGGTAAAGGTCTCGATCTTTCCTCCCATCTTCACACCCAGGCGGGCGATCTCCGCGATCCCTCTCGTGATGAGAGCAGCCTTCGTATTGTCGCCGTACCCCAAGCCGTCAGCGATCCCGGCAGCGAGGGCGATCACGTTCTTAAGAGATCCTCCCAGCTCGATTCCCAGGATGTCGGGACTTGTATATACACGGAATACTTTACTGAGAAACATGGACTGGAGATACTCTGCCGTCTTTCTTGTCTTGGCGCCGATCACGCAGGTGGTCGGAAGCTTTCTCCCCACTTCCTCCGCGTGACTGGGCCCGGAGAGCACCGCCACATCAGCCTGTGGGATTTCCTCCTCGATCTGCTGGGAGAGCGTCTTGAGCGTAGACTCTTCAATCCCCTTCGCCACATCCACAATGATCTGTCCCTCCGCCACATAGGGACACATGTTCCGGGCAGTCGTCCTCGTGAAAATAGACGGAACAGCAAGAACAAGAAAATCCTTTCCCTGGATCGCCTGTTCCATATCATTCGTGATATCCATATCCTGCGGGAGCTTTACCCCGGGAAGTTTCTGAAGATGTTCCCTCTTCTCATCCAGCATCTTCACTTCCTTCTCATCAATGGACCAGACAGTCACCTGATGCCCGTTGTCACTTAGGAGAACCGACAGTGCAGTTCCCCAGCTTCCTGCTCCGAGTACACCAACATTCGCCATAATCACCTACTCCTTTTTCTTTGATCCGAATTTGTTTTCTGTTCCTGCCATCAGTCTGCCGATATTTGCCCTGTGGCGGTAAAACGCAAGCGCCGTCATCAGGAACAGCAGGATATAAAGTTCATATAACCGGGACGGCTCCATGTCAAGCCAGCCCCACTGACCCACAAGGATCATCTCAATAAGAAACGCCGTATACGCCATGAGGGAACCGACTGATATGTACCTTGTGATGATCACAGGGACCAGGAAGAAAGCGAGGGTGACCGGAATCAGCAGGAGGCTTACCGGCAGGTTCCAGAAACTGTTCGCCGCTACCAGTCCCGCCATCACGGCGATCCCCTTTCCGCCTTTAAAGTTCAGATAAAAGGGGAAGTTGTGTCCCAATGTCACTCCTGCCCCGGCATACATTGCCAGAAGGGGCAGACAGTCGCTTCCCCGGAACAGGAGGCAGGTGATGACCACCGCTGCAATGCACTTTAACACATCCCCGAAGAAGGTCATGATGCCCGCCTTCCATCCGATGACACGCAGCGCGTTGGTCGTCCCCGCGTTCCCGCTTCCCTGTTTCCTGATATCAATGTGATTCATTTTCCCGACAATATAGCCGGTCTGCAGCAGTCCGCACACATACCCGACTGCCAGACATACCAAACGTTCCATCCCTCTACTGCTCCTTTTCCTTTCTCTCTCTTATGAAGAACTTCAATGAAGTCCCCCGGAAGCCGAACGCTTCCCTGATCTTGTTTTCCAGATATCTTGTATAAGAAAAATGCATCAGTTCCTTGTCGTTGACAAATATCACGAACGTAGGCGGTTTGACCGAGACCTGCGTGATGTAGTAAAGCTTGAGTCTCTTTCCTTTGTCTGACGGGGGCTGCTGCATCGCCACAGCTTCTGTCATGATCTCATTTAAGACGCCCGTAGCGATCCGCAGTGTCTGGTTCTCGATCACCATGTCGATCATGTCGTACAGCTTGTTCAGCCTCTGTCCTGTGAGGGCGGACACATACATGATCTCCGCATAAGGCATGTAGGAGAGGGTCTGGCGGATCTTCCCCTCGTATTCCCGCATGGTGCGGTCATTCTTCTCGATAGCGTCCCATTTGTTCACCACGATGATGACGCCCTTTCCTCTCTCGTGGGCGATCCCCGCGATCTTGGCGTCCTGCTCTGTCACTCCTTCTGTGGCGTCGATGACCATGAGCACCACATCCGCCCGCTCCACCGCAGTGACGGTGCGGATGATACTGTAGCGTTCCAGCTCTTCCTTGATCTTGTTCTTTCTGCGGAGCCCCGCTGTATCAATGAAGATATATTCTTTTCCATTGTGGACGATCTCCGTGTCCACCGCGTCTCTGGTCGTCCCGGCGATGTCGGAGACGATCACCCGGTTCTCTCCCAGAAGTTTGTTGATGATGGAGGATTTTCCTACATTAGGCTTTCCGACAATGGCTACTCTCGGACGGTCGTCTTCTTCTGCCTCTCCTGCCCCTTCCGGGAAATGCTCCGCCACCGCTTCCAGCATATCTCCCAGCCCCAGACGGGATGCAGCCGAGATCGGGACCGGATCCCCGATGCCCAGATTGTAGAACTCATACACATCGGGCATGAATTTATCAAAATTGTCCACTTTGTTGACCACCAGGACTACAGGCTTTGCCGACCTTCTCAGCATATCAGCCACCTTGGAGTCCGCGTCCGTGAGCCCCTGGCGCACATCCGTGATGAAGATGATCACGTCTGCTGTATCAATGGCGATCTGTGCCTGCTCCCTCATCTGAGAGAGGATGACGTCCTTGCTGTCGGGTTCGATCCCTCCGGTATCGATCATCGTAAATTCTTTGTCCAGCCAGGATATATCCGCATAGATCCTGTCTCTTGTCACTCCGGGCGTATCCTTAACGATGGAGATCTTCTCCCCCGCCAGAGCATTGAAAAGTGTGGACTTTCCCACATTGGGGCGTCCCACTATGGCAACTACCGGTTTACTCATTTTATCAAAACCTTCCTTAAATCTTTCCTTCGTAACTCTTATTGTGTCTCATCATGCTTCTTGTCCGGAAACCGCATCCCTCCCGCAGACGTGAACAGATGCTCTCCCTCAGGCCCCCTCGCCGAGCATGGCGTCGACCAGGTCCTGCCCGCTTGATTTTACAATATCGACGGAGACTTGTAAAGCGTCTGATACCTCTTTTACCGTAAGATCGTCCAGAAAAACGTCCTCATCCGCCTTCAGCATGTTGCAGGGGAGCAGAAGCCTGCTTCCAAGCCTCTTTCCCTTGAGCTGTGCGATGATATCCCCTCCTGTGATCAGTCCGGACACGGTAATTCTCTCCCCGAAGAAGTCGTTCCGGATGCAGTACACATGGATCTTCACCCCGGGATATCTCTCTTCGATCCGCTCCGCCATCCGCCGGATATACGGATAGGCAAGTTTCCCTGTGGCTGCCGAGAGTTCCGCACTCCTCTGGTCACCCTTCTGCTGCCGGAAGGCATCCTCAAACTCATTGAAGAGAAGCCGGAGCATCCCCACGCCGTTCTCCAGCTGGAGATATCCGTCATACCGCTCCTCTTCCGGGACCTCCTCCTCCGCCAGGAGATACCACTCATCTCCCGCATGGATAAAATGAAGCCCGTACTCCTCATAGATCTTTTTCTGCCAGCGGTGGATGATCTCCAGCACCTGGCGTGCTTCCTCCTTTGTAAAAGGCTCCAGGGGGTAAAGCCCATCCCGGAACTTTGTCAGCCCAACCGGCACGACGGAAACGCTTCTGAGCAGCGGCAGGTATCTTGTGAGATCGCGGATCGACCGTTCCAGCTCCTCCCCGTCATTGACGCCCTTACAGAGCACGATCTGCCCGTTCATCTCGATCCCGCCCTGATACAGAAGGTCAACCTTTTTGAGAGCATCCCCGGCGAACCGGTTATGGAGCATCCTGCATCTCAGCTCCGGGTTGGTGGTCTGGAAGGAGATATTGATGGGTTCCAGACGGTACTTGATGATCCTCCGGATGTCATGTTCACTCATATTCGTCAGGGTCACATAGTTTCCCTGGAGAAAGGAGAGTCGGGAATCATCGTCTTTGAAATACAGGGTGTCCCGCATCCCCGGAGGCATCTGGTCGATAAAGCAGAAGATGCACCGGTTGCAGCAGGACCGGTACTCATCCATCAGCCCTGCGCCAAATCCGATCCCCAGGGATTCATCCGCGTCTTTCTCGATCTCAAGCTCCCACTGTTCCCCGTCCGGCTTTTCAATGAGAAGGAGCAGTTCTTCGTCCTCCACATAATACTGATAGTCGAAGATATCCTCGATCTCCTGCCCGTTGATGGAGATAAGCCTGTCTCCCGGCTCGATCCCCAGCTCCCGGGCGATACTGTCTTTTTCTACGGTTTCTACGATGTGTTCATGTTTCTTCATTTATAGATAAAACTCCTCAGTCTGATTATACAGTATGCTGCCGTGTGAACTGTAACTAAAGTATAGCATAATTCCCTCTCCGCGCAAAGCCGTGCTTGAATTTATAAACAAAAAATGATATAAAAGTATATGGAAACAGTCTGTCTGTTCAGGCAGACAACACATTATCACAGGAGAAAATCATGTCAAATAGTATCGAATTACTGGAAAAGACTCTCCCTGTTGCCCCCTTAAAGATCGCCGCAATGGAAAGCTGCCGTGATCTGGGGCAGAAAGTGAACGATTATATCGTATCCTTCCGGGAGAACACGATCAATGAA
This sequence comes from Mediterraneibacter glycyrrhizinilyticus, assembly GCF_016902345.1. Taxonomy (GTDB): domain Bacteria; phylum Bacillota; class Clostridia; order Lachnospirales; family Lachnospiraceae; genus Mediterraneibacter; species Mediterraneibacter glycyrrhizinilyticus_A. Next base: position 100,892 of record NZ_JACJLR010000003.1, read on the forward strand.
GTAACCGAATTCCCCCTGTATGTCAATTACAAATCGAATAATTATCTGGTTGACTGCAGATGCCCCCGTTTCGGTACGGGGGAGGCAAAGGGCGTTCTCAAAGAGACGATCCGCGGGACCGACCTTTTCATCATGACTGACGTGTGCAACTACAGTCTGACTTATACTGTGAGCGGACATATCAATCACATGTCGCCCGACGATCACTACCAGGATCTGAAACGTATTATCGCTGCTGCTACCGGCAAAGCCCACCGGATCAATGTGATCATGCCGTTTCTCTACGAAAGCCGTCAGCACAAACGCACAAAGCGGGAATCCCTTGACTGTGCGCTGGCATTGGAAGAGATGAACTCCATGGGCGTGTCAAATATCATTACTTTTGACGCTCACGATCCCCGTGTGCAGAACGCGATCCCGTTAAGCGGATTTGACAGCTTTAATCCGCCTTATCAGTTTATGAAAGCCCTTTTCCGTGCTGTTCCGGATATCAAGCCGGATAAGGACCACCTGATGATCATCAGTCCGGACGAGGGAGCCATGCACCGCGCGGTATATCTTTCCAATGTTCTGGGCGTGGATATGGGCATGTTCTACAAGAGACGGGATTATTCAACGATCGTCAATGGAAAGAACCCGATCGTCGCGCATGAATTTCTGGGCGATGACGTTGCCGGCAAAGATGTGATCATCATGGACGATATGATCTCATCCGGAGAGAGCATGCTGGACGTGGCAAAACAGCTCAAAGAGCGCCGTGCTGCGCGCGTATTTGTCTGCACCACCTTCGGTCTGTTCACAGACGGATTTGACAAGTTCGACGACTACTATGAAAAAGGTTATATCAATAAAGTGATCACGACGAATCTGACTTATCTGCCGCCGATACTTTATGAGAAACCATATTTTGTTCAGGCTGATATGAGCAAGTTCCTTGCCCTGATCATTGATTCATTAAATCATGATATCACGATCGGAACCGTCATGAATCCGACGGATAAGATCCACTCTCTGCTTGAGAAAAAAGCACGGGGCGAAATAGTCTGATCCTGCAGAGGTCAGGTCCATATGTAAAAGGGTCAGATCCCTCTTCGCTGGACCTGGCCCTTTTATTCATCCTTTTCAGAATATTCTTCAAAATCTTTTCTGTATTTTCACCGCAGCCTTCTGCTCTCGTATTTCATCTTCGTTTTAAGGAAACGCATCAGCGCCGCCCACCTCTCCTCGATGGTCTCCGCACTTTCCACAAATTCCAGGCTCTCCGCCGCCACGGTCATGAAACGGTCAGTAAGCTGTCCTCTGTGTTTCATCAGAAATTCCGCACGTTCCTCGTTCTCATCCAGCTCCAGGAAGTTCATGATCAGAGATTCCTCGCTCTCCGCCGTTTTCTCCGGGTGTTCTTCCGCAGGATTTCTCTCACACAGTTCAAAACGGTATTCCTGTTTCGCATCAGGGTATTTTCTCCTGTTTGTCTCTCTCAGGAAGGCATCCATGGTGCTCACATACACTCTGGCCTCTCCCTGAAGTGCTTCGTACACAACCATTTCATCATTTGTTTCAGCACAGAGAGCGATATGCATCACCCGGTACTGTTTTCCCTTGAAATGTCTGTAAATTTCCCCTGTTTTCGGTTTTCTTCGCTTCATGAGACGTTTCCTTTCCTTGTTTTAAAACGATTCTGACATTGCTGTTAAAAGGTGCCGTGTACTTTTGCAAAAGTACACGGCACTCTTTGCAGATCAATAGAGCTTTGCGCCGATCATTTTCGGACGGAACCCCTTCCTCTCCAGTGCATCCAGGATCCTGTTCTTATGCTCCGTGCCGAACGCCTCCATTGTGATACGCAGCTCCACAGCGGCATTCCGGTTGGTGCTGACAAACTGGTTATGCTCCAGCTTTATGACGTTACCCTGCTCGTCCGCGATGGTCTTTGCGACCTGGACCAGCTCACCCGGCTTATCCGGAAGCAGAACAGATACAGAAAAGATCCGGTCTCTCTGGATCAGTCCGTGCTGTACAATGGAGGACATGGTGATCACGTCCATATTTCCGCCGCTCAAAAGGCATACTACCTTTTTCCCCCTGCAGTCAAGCTGTTTTAAAGCCGCAACAGACAGAAGGCCCGAATTCTCCACGATCATCTTATGGTTCTCCACCATATCCAGGAACGCGCCGATCAGCTCGTCGTCCTCCACAAGGAGGATATCATCCACATTTTCCTGCACATATGGGAAGATCTTATCCCCCACTGCCTTGACCGCCGTACCGTCCGCGATCGTGTTGGCGCTCTCCAGCTCCACCACTTCTCCCGCCGCAAGCGCCGCGGTCATGCTTGCCGCCTCAGACGGTTCCACACCGATCACCTTAATTTTGGGGTTCAGCATCTTGGCCAGCGTCGCCACGCCCGTAATCAGTCCGCCGCCGCCCACAGGAACCAGGATGTAATCCACTGTGGGGAGTTCCTGCACGATCTCCATGGCGATAGTCCCCTGTCCCGTCGCCACATCCAGGTCATTAAAGGGATGGACAAACGTATAGCCATTCTTCTCGGCGAGCTCACATGCATACGCATAGGAATCATCATACACATCCCCGTACAGCACTACATCGGCGCCGTAGCTCTTGGTCCTGTTCACCTTGATGAGCGGCGTCACCGTAGGCATCACAATAGTCGCCCTGCAGCCGAATTTCTTTGCGGCATATGCCACACCCTGAGCGTGATTTCCCGCAGAGGCGGTGATCAGACCGCGTTCCCGCTCTTCCTCTGTCAGCGTGCTGATCTTGTAATAGGCCCCGCGGATCTTGTAAGCTCCTGTGTGCTGCATATTCTCCGGTTTCAGATAGACCTTCCCGCCGGACTGTTCGCTCAGGTAATCGCTGTAAATGAGTTTCGTCGGGTTTGTCACCCGTTTTACAAGCTCTGTTGCTTCTTCAAATTTCTCCAGTGTCAGCATTCTCATTCATCCTCTCTGTAAAATAGTGCGTTAACAAATTCCTCTGAATCGAACTTCTGCAGGTCGTCAATGGTCTCTCCCACACCGATGTATTTCACGGGGATTCCAAGTTCCGCCTGGATCGCCACCGCGATCCCGCCCTTTGCTGTCCCGTCCATCTTCGTGAGGATCACTCCTGTGATATCTGCCACTTCGTTAAATTCCTTCGCCTGCGCAAGGGCATTCTGTCCTGTGGTGGCATCCAGCACTACCAGGGTCTCCCGGAACGCCTCGGGGTATTCCCGGTCGATCACCCGGTTGATCTTCTTTAACTCTTCCATCAGGTTTTTCTTATTGTGGAGACGTCCCGCCGTATCGCACAGGAGCACATCCGCCCTCCTCGCCTTTGCCGCCGCCACGGCATCATACACGACCGAGGCAGGATCTGCACCCTCCTGGCCTCCGATCATATCCACGCCCGCGCGGTTTGCCCACTCTTTTAACTGTTCCCCCGCTGCCGCGCGGAAAGTATCTGCCGCCGCCAGTACCACTCTTTTGTCCTGGGCCTTAAGTTTCCCTGCAAGCTTTCCGATGGTCGTGGTCTTGCCCACTCCGTTCACTCCGATAACAAATACCACCGAAGTCCTCTCCTCAAACTCGTATGCTGTCTCGCCCACATCCATCTGTTCCTTGATGCTGTCGATCAGTAGCTGCCGGCATTCCATCGGTTCTTTGATATGCTGTGTGCGCACCTTTTCCTTCAGATCATCAAGGATGTTCATGGTCGCCCGGACACCCAGGTCACCCATGATCAGAGTCTCCTCCAGCTCCTCGTAGAAATCGTCATCTATCTTTGAAAATCCGTGAAAAATGCTGTCCATTCCGGATACGATATTGTCCCTGGTCTTTGTAAGGCCGGAGACAAGCCGCTTGAAAAATCCCTGCTTCTCTGCCATTCTCTCTTCCTCCTGTACAAGGTTCTATTTGCTGTTTCTGCTCGCGCTCCTGTTATCTTTCCTCTTATCTTATCTGAGCGTTCCTCTGCCCCTGCCTGCAGCGGCGTTCCCTCATTTTTTCGGTCACTTGTCCAGCTGGTCCTCCAGAAGATCTACCGAAACCAGGGTGGACACGCCTTTCTCCTGCATTGTGATACCATACAGCCTGTCCGCTGCCGCCATAGTCCCCCGCCGGTGAGTGATGACGATGAACTGAGTGTCCTTCGTCAGTTTATGGAGATACTGGGCATATCTGTCCACGTTGTTGTCATCCAGAGCCGCCTCGATCTCGTCGAGCAGACAGAACGGGGACGGTTTTAAGTTCTGGATCGCAAACAACAGAGAAATTGCCGTCAGCGCCTTCTCCCCACCGGAGAGCTGCATCATATTCTGCAGTTTCTTTCCCGGCGGCTGAGCGATGATCCTTATCCCCGCTTCCAGGATATCCTCGTCCTCCATCAGCTCAAGAGTTCCCTTTCCACCGCCGAAGAGCTGGCGGAATACATCGTTGAACTCTTTTGCGATCCTTGCGAACTGTTCTGAGAACTGTTTCCGCATCGCTTCATCCAGCTCTGCGATGATCTGCACCAGAGACGCTTCCGCCTCCACCAGATCATCATGCTGTCCTTTGAGAAAGGTGTATCTCTCGGAAACATTTTTGAAATCCTCAATGGCATTTACATTGACTGTACCCAGTTTTCTGATCTCACTCTTTAATGCCTGAATCTGGCGTTTCATAAACGCGAGATCCGTCAGATTGGGATTTCGAAGTTCCATTGCATGATTAAAGGTGAGTTCATACTCCTCCCACATGTAGTTCATCTGCTTCTCCGAAGCCTCTTCATAGGACTCTTTCTGGCTGTTCAGGCGGAAACATTCCTTGTCCAGGGCAGAGATGTGTTTTGAGAGTTCCTCCCTCATCCTAAGGAAATCCTTGTGTTTCTGGTTCAGTTCTTCCTTCTTCTTTGTCTGTTCCTGGATCGCCTCGTTGATCTCGTCAAAAAGCTCCTTTGAATCTTCAATAGTCTGCCGCAGTTCTGAGATCTTATCTTCCTTCTGCCGGATCTCCTCGGATGCATTCCCGCGGTTGATATCCAGCTCTCTTAGTTCTGCCTCGAACTTGTCCATCTCCTCCCGGATACGGGAGATATTTTCCAGGATAAATGTATTCTGCTGTTCCAGTGCAGCAAGCGCCAGGTGTACCTCTTCCGAATTTTTGAGCTGTACGTTCTCACGCTCCCTCTCCTCCTCCAGCTGCTTCTGCATCATTTCAATCTTTTCATTCAGTTCCCGTTCCAGATTTTCCGACGTTTCCAGTTCCATCTGGATCGAGTCCTCATTCTCCGCGATCTCACTGAGCTGTTTTGCAAGGCTCTCCTGCTCTGCGCGGTATGCATCGCACCGCTGTTTCGCCTCAAGCTGTCTTACCTGGGTCTGCTCCACGTTCATCTTCGCCGTGTTTTCCAGGACAGAAGCCTTCCGCAGTTCCTGCTGGATCTCGTCGATCTCGCTGTAGCATGCCGCACGCCTGCTCTTCACCTGGTTGACTGACTGTTCCATCTCATCCATGTCCTTCTTCAGCATGGAAACCGTCTTCTCAAACTCCTCGATCTCACGCCTTCTGCTCAGAAGGTTGCTGGAGTTTTTGAATGCGCCTCCGGTCATGGAACCGCCTGGATTGATCAGTTCTCCTTCCAGTGTGACCAGACGGAGCGACTGCCGGTACTTTCTGGCGATGGCGATCCCGTGGTCGATATGGTCCACCACGATAGTCCGCCCCAAAAGCTGCTCGGCAAGCCCTTCAAACTGTCTCTCCACATGCACAAGAGTGTGAGCCATGCCGATCACCCCCGGCTCCTTTAATGCCTCCGGATTCCGGATCCCGCCGCTCCCATGCATGCTGGTCAGCGGAAGGAAGGTTGCACGCCCGAATTTATTCTTTTTCAGGAATCCGATCATCCGCTTTGCGGTCTCTTCGTTGTCCGTCACAATATTCTGTATGCTGCCGCCCAGCGCCGTCTCGATCGCGATCTCATACTCCTTGTCCACCTTGATGATATCTGCCACCACGCCGATCAGGCCTTTTTCCCTGTCGCGGTTTGCCATCACCTTCCGGATGCTGTTTCCATATCCGTCATATCTCTCCGTGATGTTCTTCAGAGACTCCAGCCTGGACGACTCCCTGTGATATGCGGTCTGCCCGATCCTCAGTTTTTCCTGTTTCTCTGACAGTTCTTTCTGCAGGCGGCTGATCTCCGCCTCGTTCTCCCGGATCTTATCATTACATCTCTGGATCTCTTCCCGTACTTTCTGCAGTTCCTCTTCATACTGCGCCAGAGAGGCATTGTGCTTCTCCGCCTCGGAAGAGACTTCCAGCATATTCCTTGCCAGAACGGCTTTTCTGGATGCGATCTGGTCTTTGGTCGTATCATAATGCTGGATCTTCGCCTTTGTGGAGGCGCGGTTTCCAAGCAGGTCCATGATTTCCTGCTTCCCTTCCTCGATCCCGGCACTGTGTTCCGCAATCAGGCTCTGTGTCTCGATGAGAATGCGCTTGGCTTCCTCATCCTGAGCCGACGTCCGGGCCAGTTTTTCCCGGACCTCCTTCTGCTCTTTTTCCAGGGAAGTTCTCTGTTCCTGTCTTGTGTCGATCTCCACCCGGATCGCGCTCAGACGGTTGTCGTAATGCTCGTCATTCATCCGCGCCGTGTTGATCTGTTCCTTGAGGACGTTAATCTGTCCCTCCAGCTGCTGCTTTAGCAGGTTGGTCTCACTTAGCTGGTTTCTCGCAGTCTCGATGGCGCGGTCGATATCCTCCACTTCTTCCTCGATCGCCTCATACTCGGCCTTCATTGTCTCGTGGCGTTCGCTGGACTCCTCCATATCCGCTGCCGCGATATCGTATTTTTCCTGTGTCTCCCGGATTCGTTCTCTCAAACGCTCTTCTTCCAGAAGGAACATGTTAATGTCAAAGGTTTTCAGTTCTTCCTTTTTCTTCAGATATTCCCTTGCTGTCTCAGACTGCTTCTCCAGAGGTCCCAGCTGTTTTTCCAGTTCTTTCAGGATATCATTAACACGGGTCAGGTTCATCCTCTCTTCTTCCAGCTTTTTCACAGAAAGGTTTTTTCGTCTCTTAAACTTGACGATCCCTGCCGCCTCATCAAAAAGCTCTCTTCTCTCCTCCGGCTTACCGCTCAGAATCTTATCGATCTGTCCCTGACCGATAATGGAATATCCTTCTTTTCCGATTCCCGTGTCATAGAACATTTCGTTAATATCCTTGAGCCTGCACGCAGCTCCGTTGATGAGATATTCGCTCTCACCGGAGCGGTACAGCTTTCTCGTGACAGTAACTTCCTCGTACTCCACGGGAAGCTTATGGTCCGAATTGTCCAGCGTGATCGCAACGGATGCATAACTCAGAGGCCTCCGGTTTTCTGTTCCGGAAAAAATTACATCCTGCATGGAACCGCCGCGAAGCTGTTTGACTCTCTGCTCTCCCAGCACCCACCGTACCGCGTCGGCAACGTTACTCTTTCCGCTTCCGTTTGGTCCGACGATCCCTGTGATCCCGTTATGAAAATCAAATTTAATTTTGTTGGCAAAGGACTTAAAGCCCTGTACTTCAATGCTCTTTAAATACATATAACACCCGCTTATTTCTGAGCGCGGAGCTTTAAGATCGCCTCATATGCTGCCTGCTGCTCCGCCCCTTTTTTTGTACGTCCCCGCCCGGCGCCGTAGCTCTCGCCGCCGATCAGTACCTCCACCGAAAAGGATTTATTATGGTCGGGACCTTCCTCTCCTACAAGACGGTATGTGATCTCACTGTTCGTCTCCGCCTGTACCATTTCCTGTAAGATAGTTTTACTATCATAAAAGAGTTTTTTATCTTCCAGATCCGTCAGCACAAAGCGATGGATGAACTCTTTTGCACTAGTAAAACCACCGTCCAGATAGATCGCGCCGATCAGTGCTTCCATGGCGTCCGATGTGATAGAATCCCTTTTTCGCCCTCCGGTCGCCTCCTCTCCTTTTCCCAGGAGAAGATAGTCACCAAGGCCGATATCTCTGGCGCACAATGCCAGGGAAGATTCACACACCATGCTGGCACGTGTTTTTGTCAGTTCTCCCTCCGAGACTTTGGGCGATTCCCTGAAGAGGAACTCGCTGGAGACAAGTTCCAGCACCGCATCGCCTAAAAACTCCAGACGTTCGTTACACCTGTACTTTTCGAGATGTCTTTCATTTGTATAGGAACTGTGCATCATCGCAGTCTTTAAGAGTGCGAAATCCCGGAATACATACCCGATCTTTTTCTCAAGTTCCTTCAGTTTCTTTTCCATAATCCCTGTTCTTCCTTTATTGATTGATCTCTCTGTAAAAGGAAAAAGCCCGGAAGGGCTTTTTCCTTTGCTTTTCACATATTAATCTACAGCCTTCTTGATCTGATCGACCGCATCCTGTACAGTCACGATTTTCTCTGCCTCATCGTTGTCGATCTCAATATCGAACTCTTCCTCGATTCCCATGATGATCTGGAAAATATCCAGGGAATCCGCTCCCAGATCATCCACAAATGTGGTTTCCGGCTTAATCTCGTCCTTCTGAACATTCAATACATCCGCAATGATATCCTGCAGTTTTTCAAATTCCATTGTCTAAAACCTCCTACTCACTCTTTTCTTCTTTTTCTTCCTGTGACGTCTGGATTGCCTCACGTATCTTCTCGTTGATCTTCTGCTCTTTGAATGTGACGCACTGGATGATTGAATTACACACTTCTTTTGAATTTGAGCTTCCGTGTGTCTTGACCACCAGACCGTTCAGTCCCAGCAGCGGTGCCCCGCCGTACTCGCTGGCATCGAAGTCCTTCATTGTCGCCTTGAGGGCCGGCTTGACAAGCAGTCCTCCGATCTTGCTCCTCAGATTCATCATCATGCCGCCTTTGATCTTCTTGATGAGAGCGCCCCCCACTCCTTCGTAGAGTTTCAGGATCACATTTCCCACAAATGCTTCACAGACGATGACATCCGCGGCGCCGTAAGGAATCTCTCTTGCCTCCACGCTGCCGATAAAATTGATATCTTTACAGGCCTTGAGAAGCGGGAAGGTCTCTTTTACCAGAGCATTCCCCTTTTCTTCCTCTGCCCCGATATTCACGATACCGACAGTGGGATTCTTCTTCCCCATAACGCTTTCCATATAGATTGAACCCATCTTGGCAAACTGCACAAGATGAGACGGTCTGGCATCCACATTCGCCCCACAGTCGATCAGAAGAGAAAAACCCTTCAGCGTTGGGAAAAGCGGTGCGAGAGGCGGTCTCTCCACACCCTTGATCCTTCCGACCAGAACCTGTCCGCCTACCAGAACGGCACCTGTGCTTCCGGCTGAGACAAAGGCATCTGCCTCCCCTTTCTTCACCATCTTCATCGCGACTACGATGGACGAATCTTTCTTTCCGCGGATCGCTTTTACCGGCGGTTCCGCAGTCTCTATAACTTCCGTTGCGTTGACGATCTCTATCTGATCCTCCGGATAAGTATACTTAGCCAGTTCATTCCTCAGCTTTTCCTCCTGTCCGGTCAGCAGGATCTTAATATCCTTTTTCAGCTGAACAGCTTCAACGGCGCCTTTGACGATCTCGCCCGGCGCGTTGTCCCCGCCCATGGCGTCTACCGCAACTCTCGTAATCTCAGACATTCCATTTCCTCCTATCACTACTGAAATTATTCTACTGGAAAACAATACAAAAATCAATATAAAATCTGGATTGTTTCTGCTTTCCATAAACAGCGTCCGGCAGGAGGAGGCGGCTGCGGCAGCCCCGCTCTCGCTCGGAGCAAAACGCAGCGGTACTAAGGCCGCAAAGGACGCGGCCAAGTGCCGGCGTTTTGCTACGGGCTTTCGCATCCCCCTCCTCCTGCCTGGGCTCTGCTGAAAAGCGGAGATCAATCTACAAGAAGTCTGTGTAAACAGAAAAAAAGGATATCTGTTCAACCGTTTCTGGTTTTTGAGATATCCTCTTTCTGGAAATTCATTTTTGATTCAAATAATTAGTCAACGGAGATGATCTCACGCTTGTTGTATGCTCCACAAGCCTTGCATACACGGTGAGGCATCATGAGCTCGCCGCACTTGCTGCATTTCACCAGATTCGGTGCGCTCATCTTCCAGTTGGCTCTTCTTTTGTCTCTTCTTGCTTTAGAAGATTTATTCTTTGGACAGATTGACATAGGTTACACCTCCTTAAAATTCTTAAATAAGTCACGGACAACTGACATCCTCGGATCAAGTCCCGGATCTTCACAGTCACAGGACCCCGTATTCAGGTTCTGACCGCATATTCTGCACAGGCCTTTACAGTCCTCCCTGCAGAGTACTTTTGTCGGCCAGCCCGCCAAAATCTCATTATAGAGTAATTTGTCCACGTCAAGATGATATCCGTCAATAAAGTTTGATTCATCCAGCTCCTCTGTCAGTTCTGCGTCGGAGAGGCCTACGTCCACATGCTTTGTACAGTCAAGTACAAATTCCTGTCTGACATCTTCCAGACATCTGTCGCAAGGAATGATGACAGTCAGTCTGGTATCTGCCTTTATGAGCAGTTCTTTACCCCTTATATGCTCCACACTCACATGAACCGGCTCTTTGCTGACAATAGGGTAGGTCCCGGCTTTCAGCCGGATCTCCTCCATCTCCAGCCGCACAGTCTCTTCGACCGTCTTGTGCTGGTCTGACAAAACGTCTGATAGGTTGATCAACATAATTGTTTTCTCCTATTCATACCTTGACTATTATATCATGTTAAATCCATTTGTCAACAACAAATTTCATCTATCAGGTTACAGTTCACACCCTGTCAAATAACTGCAACTCTGCCAGAGCAAAAGCAGGACGCCTTCTTCTCATCCGGAAGGAAAGCTGCCCTGCCTCCATGCTCTCTGTGTTTAAAGCAAAACCGTAAAATCAGTATTTTCAGCTTATTTTACAAGCGCAAGTGTCTCACGTGCGATTGCGAGCTCTTCATTTGTCGGGATAACAAATACTCTTACTTTTGATCCCGGTTTTGTGATCTCTTTAAGTTCTCCTCTGAGACCATCATTCATTTCTTTATCAAAGTCTACTCCAAGATAGTCGAGATAGCTGCACACCTGCTCTCTTACATAGTCGTCGTTCTCTCCGATTCCTGCAGTGAACACGATATCATCCACACCATTCATCGCTGCAGCATAGGATCCGATATATTTCGCAACCCGGTAAGAGAACACATCCATTGCGATCTTCGCTTTCTTGTCTCCGCTGTTCATTGCATCTGTCAGATCACGGAAATCGCTGGAGAGTCCGCCGGAAAGCCCGAACACGCCGGACTTTTTGTTCAGCACGTTCATAACGCCTTCAATGTCAAGCCCTTCTTTCTGAGCAATGAACTCCATGATCGCCGGATCAACGTCTCCGGAACGTGTTCCCATGACCAATCCTTCCAGAGGAGTCAGTCCCATTGAAGTATCAACGGATTTTCCGTTCATAACTGCAGACACGCTGGAGCCGTTTCCAAGATGGCACACGATCGTCTTAAGATCCTCATACGGTCTTCCCATCACTTCTGCAGCCTTTTTGGAAACATAGCTGTGGCTTGTCCCGTGGAAGCCGTAGCGTCTTACTTTATATTTCTCATAATATTCATACGGAAGACCGTACATATATGCTTTTTCAGGCATTGTCTGATGGAATGCAGTGTCAAACACACCTACCATCGGTGTATTCGGCATCAGTTTCTCACATGCAGCCACACCGATCAGGTTCGCAGGATTATGCAGAGGAGCCAGCTCGTTGCACTCTTCCACTGCCTTCTTCACCTGGTCAGTGATGACTACGGAAGAGGCAAATTTCTCCCCTCCGTGTACGATACGGTGTCCCACTGCTCCGATCTCATCCAGACTCTTCACAACTCCGGTCTCCGGATTTGTCAGAGCTTCGATCACATACTGGATCGCCTCTGTATGTGTCGGCATAGCCTTGTCAGATTTCTCCTTCTCTCCACCTGCCGGCTGATAAGTAAGACGTCCGTCGATGCCAATCCTCTCGCAGAGTCCTTTTGCAAGGACATCTTCCGTCTCCGCATTGATGAGCTGGAATTTTAAAGATGAACTTCCGCAGTTGATTACTAATACATTCATTTTCTTTCCTCCTGCAACTTATTCTGATATTTCTACTGTGCCTGAGCCTGTACTGACGTGATCGCCACAACGCCTACGATATCCTCTGCGCTGCATCCGCGTGAAAGGTCATTGACCGGCGCCGCAATCCCCTGGGTAAGCGGTCCGTATGCCTCTGCTTTTCCAAGTCTCTGTACCAGCTTGTAGCCGATATTTCCTGCATCAAGGTCCGGGAAGATCAGTACGTTGGCATGTCCTGCGACCTCACTGCCCGGTGCCTTTGAAGCGCCCACTTCCGGAACGATCGCCGCATCAAGCTGAAGCTCGCCGTCCAGTTTCAGTTCCGGATCAAGCTCATGCGCAAGTTTTGTAGCTTCTACCACTTTGTCCACATCTGCATGTTTTGCACTTCCCTTTGTAGAATGGGAAAGCATTGCCACGATCGGTTCTTTTCCCGTCAGAACACGGAAAGAATCCGCAGAAGAGATCGCAATGTTCGCCAGCTTTTCCGGATCCGGGTTCTGCTCCAGTCCCGCATCACCAAAGATAAAGGTTCCGTTTGCACCCATATCGCAGTCCGGAACGACCATCAGGAAGAAAGCGGAAACCAGTTTTGTTCCCGGTTTTGTCTTCAGGATCTGAAGGCACGGACGCAGTGTGTCCGCAGTGGAGTGGCATGCTCCGGAAACCATTCCGTCAGCGTCTCCCATCTTCACCATCATAACGCCATAGTACAGGTAATTTGTCAGAAGGAGTTCTCTTGCCTGCTCTTCTGTCATTCCTTTTTTCTGTCTGAGCTCTACCAGTTTTGCAATATAGCTTTCTGTCTTCTCGTTTGTCGCAGGGTCAACGATCTTCGCACCGGAGATATCGTATGTACCTCTGTTCTTCTCCACATCCTCTTCTTTTCCGACCAGGATCAGGTTTGCAATCCCTTCTTTGAGGATCTGCTCAGCCGCCTTGTAAGTCCTCTCATCCTCTGTCTCCGGAAGAACGATCGTCTTGATATCCGCCTTCGCTCTTGCCTTGATTTCATCAATAAATCCCATGATTGTAATAGCCACCTTTCATTTTTTATCACTACGCTTTATTATAACGCAAAGGTTTTTTGTATACAAGTAAATCCATGTGCATTTTTTAATACAATATTTTGTATTTTTATGATTTTTTCTATGATTGTCACAAAAATAACAAACTTTTGTATTTCCGTGTCGTTTTTTCCTCTCCCGGAAACCGCTGTTATATATGAAAGATCGCCGTTACGATATTAAAATACACCAGGATCGTACAGGTATCCAGAATCGTGGTGATCAGCGGTGCTGCCATGATCGCAGGATCAAGCCCCAACTTCTTCGCAGCCAGCGGAAGGATACATCCGATGCACTTTGCCATCGATACCACCGCGATCATCGTAATGCCGAGGGCCAGGGCAAGCATCAGATTCTGGCCATACATGATATAGATCCGGATCCCGTTCACCACAGAAAGGAGCAGTCCCACGATCAATGCGATCCGGATCTCCTTAAAGATCACTCTGAAAATATCCCTGAATTCGATCTCCCCGACCGCAAGTCCGCGGATGACAAGCGTAGAACTCTGGGAACCGCAGTTTCCTCCGGTACCCATGAGCATCGGGATAAACGTGATCAGCACGGGCATCACTGCCATAGCGTTCTCGTAATACCCAAGGATTTCTCCTGTCACCGTTGCCGAGAGCATCATGAGCATCAGCCAGAGCGACCGGTTTTTCGCATGCTGAAATACAGATGTCCCAAAATAGGAGTCTTCATTGGGCGCAACACCGGCCATGATACTGATATCTTCCGTCGTCTCGTCCTGCAGGACAAGCATAGCGTCATCAACTGTCACGATCCCCACAAGACAGTCCTCGTGATCAATGATCGGGATCGCTACAAGCCCGTACTTGTTGATCATATTTGCCACATATTCCTGATCATCCAGTGTCCGGGCATACAGGACATTCTCATCCATGATCTCCCCGATCTTTCTCGCCTCGCCCGCTGTCAGAAGATCCTTGACATCGACGATCCCGATCAGTTTCTTTTTCTCCGTAACATAGCAGGTGTATATTGTCTCCTTATTGATTCCGACCTGCCTGATCTTCAGGATCGCATCCGCCACGGTCATCTCTTTGCGCAGACTGATATACTCAATGTTCATGATGCTTCCTGCGCTGTCCTCGGGATACTGGAGCAGAGCATTGATCTTCGTCCTTGTATCCTCGTCCGTCGCCATCAGAAGACGGTCCACAACATTGGCCGGCATCTCCTCCAAGACGTCCACGGTATCGTCTACATACATCTCTTCCATGACCTCTTCCAGCTCGGAATCCGTCAGAGCATTGATCAGGTCTTCACGCATGTCACTGTCCATGTCCGTGAACACCTCCGCTGCTTCTTCCTTTGCCAGAAGCCGGAAGACAAGGATCCGCTCCTTTTTATCCAGGTCATCAAAGGCGTCCACAATGTCAACAGGATGCACAGACTCCAGTTCTTCCTTCAGTTTTTTGTAATCATGCCTGTCCAAAAGCTCTGTCATCTGTTCTGCATCAAATTTTCTTTCCTGCGACATACAAACACCCTCTTTAACAATTTTTTCCTATAAGAAACCATCTTTTTATAGTATAATGGTTTGGAAAATGATATACAAGGAGATTGTTATGAAAATTGTTGGTCTGATCACAGAATACAACCCCTTCCACAATGGGCATCTGTATCATATAGAGGAAGCAAAACGTGTTACCGGTGCAGATACAGTCGTCGTCGTGATGAGCGGGGACTACGTACAGCGCGGCACCCCTGCTTTCATGCCGAAACGGCTCCGGGCAGAGATGGCTCTCCGGTGCGGCGCCGGTGCGGTCTTTGAGCTGCCCGTCTGCTACGCCACGGGCAGTGCGGAATATTTTGCCCTGGGGGCAGTTTCTCTGCTGGACAGGCTGGGGATCGTGGATTGTATCTGCTTCGGAAGCGAATGCGATGATCTGAAAGCCATGCAGAAAGCGGCTGATATTCTTCTTGAAGAACCAGAAGGATACAAAGAACTGCTCCGTCAGTACCTGAAAGAGGGAAAATCCTTTCCCGCCGCCAGACAGAGCGCACTCTCCGATCATATGGGAGAGAGCAGCACCGCCCAAATCCTCCGGGACCCGAACAATATCCTGGGGATCGAGTATCTGAAAGCTCTGAAACGAACCAAGAGCAGCATGGTTCCTTATACGATCCTCCGCCAGGGAGCCGGCTACCACGACAGAGAGCTGGATATGCAGTACAGTTCCGCTTCCGCCATCCGTTCCCTTCTTGCCTGGTCCGGTTCCGCCATCCATACCGAGCAGCCCTCAGGCACCTTTGACAACACACCTTTTTCTAATATACTGGACGATCTGGAAAATCAGGTGCCTCCTTCCTGTCTGGCGATGCTCAAAGATTACCACCGGGTCCAGTACCCGGTCTATCAGAACGATTTTTCTCTGCTCCTGAAATATAAACTGCTCAACAAACAGCCCGAACGCCTTCTCCGTTACATGGATGTCTCTGAAGAACTGGCCAACCGGATCTGCGCACGTCTGGACGACTTCTTTAATTTCAAGCAGTTTTCCGAGCTTCTGAAGACCAGAGAACTCACCCGTTCCAGGATCGACCGTGCCCTGCTCCATATCATGCTCGGTACAAAGAAAAAAAATATGCAGGAATACATCGACGGAGGGCTTCATTTTTACGCCAGGCTTCTGGGATTCCGGAGAGACCAGAGCCGGCTCCTGACAGAGATATCAAAAAAGAGCAGCCTCCCCCTGCTTGCCCGGCTTTCCGAGAGCAGCTCTCTTTCCGAGACCGGCCGCAGAATGCTCCGCCACGACATTCTCGCGTCAAACCTTTACACCTCTGTGGTGACCGATAAGTTCAGGACCGCATTTCAAAACGAATACAGGCAGGCACTCATAAAAGTATGAGCGCCTGCCTTCTTTTTCAGTGCAGGATCATTCTGTACGCTTTCATTCAATTCTGCTCAAGGGACCGTTTCCTTGTGATCGTCACCTTCTCATCATAACATGCAAATATCTCATCCACCTGTTTTCTATCCGCCTTTGGCGTGAGCAGGCTGACTACCGGAACAACGATCAGACCGGCAACCATTGCCACCGCTCCTGCATTGATCGACGACTCAATGTATCCGATAAACATATTTGACACCGTGATGCCGATCCCGGCGATAAAACCTGCCCACACGCCTGCCCGGGTCACGCCCTTCCAATAGAGTCCGTACAGAAATGGCGCCAGAAACGCTCCCGCAAGAGCGCCCCAGGAAATTCCCATAAGCTGTGCGATGAACGTAGGCGGATCCAGTGCGATCACGACAGATACCACCAGAAAAAACACGATCAATATCTGCATGGTGATGATCTGCTTTTTCTCACTCATGTTTTTCAGCACATTGTCTTTCAGCAGGTCCAGCGTCATGGTAGAGCTGGATGTCAGGACAAGAGAGGACAGGGTTGACATGGAGGCGGACAGCACCAGCACCACCACGATCCCGATCAGGATATCCGGAAGTGCTGAAAGCATATGCGGAATGATGCTGTCATACACGACCGCCCCTGTCTCATCGTAGATCGCCGGCGAATCGAAAAGCCGCGCAAACCCTCCCAGGAAATAGCATCCACCGGATACGACTATTGCAAACAAAGTGGAGATGACCGTACCCGTATTAATGGATTTTTCATCTTTTATGGCGTAAAATTTTCCGATCATCTGAGGCAGTCCCCAGGTTCCCAGAGACGTCAGAATGACAACACCCAGAAGGTTCAGCGGATCCGGTCCGAAGAAGGATGTGAACGCTCCGGGCTGTCCCTGCGTCACTGCAACGTCGCTCTCGATCTGCGCCATCTCGGATATGGCGTTCATGAATCCCCCCTGGCCATTCAGCACCGCAGCAATGACTGCAACGATCCCTGCCAGCATGATGATTCCCTGGATAAAATCGTTGATGGCAGTCGCCATATAACCTCCCAGTATAACATAGAGGGCTGTGAACACTGCCATGGCGATCACGCACCAGGTATACGGGACATGGAACGCCATCTCAAAAAGGCGGGACAGCCCATTGTAGACAGACGCCGTATAGGGGATCAGAAAGACGAAGACGATCACAGAAGCCGCAATCTTCAGAGCCTTGCTGTCATACCTCGCTCCAAAGAAATCCGGCATAGTCTTTGAGCCCAGGTGCTGTGTCATGACCTTTGTCCTTCGCCCGAGAACAACCCATGCGAGAAGACTTCCAAGAACCGCGTTCCCAATCCCGATCCAGGTGCTTGCAATCCCGTATTTCCATCCGAACTGCCCTGCATACCCCACGAAAACAACAGCCGAAAAATAGGAAGTGCCGTATGCGAATGCTGTCAGCCACGGGCCTACTGAACGTCCGCCCAGCACGAAACCGTCCACACTGGTGACATGCCGTCTGGAATAAATCCCTACTCCCACCATCACTGCAAAAAATACTACAAGTAAAAAAATTTTGATCCCCATCTCTCTCTGCCTTTCATTCTTATTTTGCTTATTCACTTTAAAGCGTTACGCTTTAAAGCATTAAAGTATCCAGGCATAGAATAACACGGGCAGAATGCCCGTGTCAATTCTTTTTATCCATTTTAACTTATCAAAAAGCAGTATGCATGGACAATCCCGTTATTTCATATTCTCCACTCGCTCCTGGATCGTGCGGTTGAAGTTCTCGATCTTTCTGCTGTACGGCTCGCTCATATATTTTGAGTTCAGCATAAAGTCTGCGGTAGCAAGATTGTTTGCGATCGGGATATCATATACCACTGCGATGCGCAGAAGCGCCTTGACATCCGGATCATGCGGCTGGGCCTCCAGCGGATCCCACAGGAAGATCATAAAATCGATCTGCCCCTCCACGATCTTTGCGCCGATCTGCTGATCCCCGCCGAGCGGACCGCTGCAGTATCCTTTCACCGGAAGTCCGGTGCGCTCCGCGATCAGCCGTGCCGTTGTACCGGTCCCGCAGAGGAAATGGCTTTTCAGAACATCCTTGTTCCTGTCACACCAGTCGACCAGCTCTTTCTTCTTGCCGTCATGTGCCACAAGCGCAATGTGTTTCGCTTTCTCGATCTCCATTGTTACGTATTTGTCATCCAGCATAGTTTCGCCTCCTGTGAAAATTTCCTTCTGCTACATTTTTATGATACTACAATCTTCTGCATTTTAAAAGTTCAGATTACCCCTTTCACCTGTATCCGTTTTCCTGTCCGTAAAGCCGCACTCACACGCTCTCCGGACCGGGCGGTCACTTACAGATCCTGCTTTCTGGCAACCTCTCCCTGTTTTTTGTAAATACTGTTTCCAGGTACAAAACCGCGCACAGAGGACAGGGGGTAGATATTGCTGTGGCTTCCCACGACCGTTCCCGGATTCAGGACGCTGCCACATCCGACTTCGACCTCATCCCCCAGCATAGCTCCGAATTTCTTCATCCCGGTCTCGATATTCCCCTCCGGTGTCTTAACGACGACCAGCTTCTTGTCAGACTTTACATTCGAAGTAATGGAGCCTGCGCCCATATGAGACTTGTATCCGAGAATAGAGTCTCCCACATAATTGTAATGGGGAACCTGCACTTTGTTAAACAGGATCACATTCTTAAGCTCCGTGGAATTTCCCACAACTGCTCCCTCGCCCACAATGGCATTGCCGCGGATGAATGCACAGTGGCGCACCTCCGCATCTTTTCCGATGACAGCAGGTCCATTGATGAACGCCGTCGGAGCCACCTTTGCGGATTTTGCGATCCAGACGTTCTCTCCTATCTTCTCATACTCGTCGCTGCTCAGCGTGTTTCCCAGTTCCAGGATAAAGCTGCTGATCTTGGGAAGGACTTCCCAGGGGTAGGTCACCCCGTCAAAGATATCCTTCGCGATCGTCTCATCAAGTGTATAGAGTTCTTTTACTGTCAATGCTTCTATCATTTTCTGCTTCCTTTCTCACTGCTTTTTTCCTGCCGGCTTTGTGCTGCGGCTCCTTTCCCGCTGCGGGAGGATGTTTTTTCCGCTGCCTTTCCAGCACCGCCGCTTTTATAAAACGATGCGGCTTTATCATAACAGGCGCGAAGCTGATACTGGTTGTTGAGCCCCTTCACCCCCAGTGTCCTGCTGGTGATGAAATGATCCAGCTTCGTCATATATTCCTCCGGCGTGATGCTGCCTTCCGCCACATAGGTAAGCCCCTTCTCCCAGCTTGCGGTAAGCTCCGGGTTCAGGAGCGACCGGATGGAGTGTTCCACCACATCATAGACCATCTCCCCCTGGAGGGTAGGTGTGATGACCTGGGTCTTCTTGTTGAGGGCAAGGTACTGGATATGGATCAGCTTCTTTAAGATCTCCGCCCTGGTGGCGCTGGTCCCGATGCCGCTCCCCTTGATCTGGGCCCGCAGTTCCTCGTCCTCGATCAGCTGTCCGGCGTTCTCCATGGCAAGGATCATAGATCCGGAATTGTACCGCTTCGGCGGAGAAGTCTCCCCCTCCTTGATGTCGAGTGCTTTCACCGGAAGCTCCATTCCCTTCTTCAGCTTCTTGATGATCTCAAACAGATCGGTATCCGTGCTCTGGTCTCCGGAACCTTCTCTGGAACTGTCCCCCGGATTTTCACCGGGGCCCTCTTCACCGCTTTTCGCCTGCGTTTCCGCATTTCCTCCGGTCTCTTTCTTCTGGCGGGAAGCACCTGCCACTTTCAGATATCCTTCCTCTGCCAGGACCTTAAAACCGGAGAAAAAACTCTCTGTACGCATCTGTGTAGTAATGGATACTTTCTGGTACACTGCAGGCGGATAAAAAATACTCAGGAACCTTCTCATGATCAGGTCGTACACTCTGTGGGAGACCTGGGACACGCTCCGCAGTGCGCCAAGTCCCTGTCCTGTGGGTATGATGGCATAGTGGTCTGTGATCTGCTTGTCATTGACATACCGGGTCTTTGACAGATCCTTATAACTGCCGAAAGAGAGGATATCCTTCAGATAGGGCGCCGCCGGCTCATATTTGGAAAGCCCGTTCAGGTTGCGGCTGATCTCCTTTGCCACTGCCGTGGAAAGGACCCTGGCATCCGTCCTGGGGTAGGTCACCAGCTTCTTCTCATAGAGTTCCTGGACGATCCTAAGCGTCTCATCCGGACTGATCTTAAAGCGTTTGGAACAGTCATTCTGAAGCTCTGCCAGGTTATAGAGAAGAGGAGGATTTTTCTTCTCCTTCTTCTTCTCAATGGACTGGATCCGGCAGGTGAGCGGCTGTTCCTCCGACAGATACCGGATCAGCTCCTCCGCCTTCTCCCTTTCCTTGAACCCGTTCTCCTTGTACAGGTCAAAGGACTCGAAATACCTGGAGCCCTGGACCGCTCGCCACTCTCCCTCGAAAGTGTGTCCCGACGCATCCACGGTGCTGAGCACCCGGTAGAAGGGGGTCTTTACGAAATTCCTGATCTCCCGCTCCCTGCGCACCACCATTCCCAGCACGCAGGTCATAACCCTGCCCACGGAGACCACGGAATATTTTGTGTGAAGGTAACTGGAGATGCTGTTCCCGTATTTGAGCGTCAGGAGGCGGGAGAAATTGATCCCCATCAGATAATCCTCCTTTGCCCTAAGGTACGCCGAAGCACTTAAGTTGTCATATTCTGAGAGGTCCTTCGCCTCGCGGATCCCGCGCAGGATCTCCTCCTCTGTCTGGGAATCGATCCACACACGGCGCCTTTTTTTGCCGGTCACATGAGCTTCCTGTTCTACCAGGCGGTAGATGTACTCTCCCTCCCGCCCGGAGTCAGTGCACACATAGATCGTCTCCACATCATCCCGGTTCAGGATCCCGCTCACAATGCCAAACTGCTTCTCCACGGAAGGGATCACTTCATATTTGAACTCATCCGGGATAAACGGGAGAGTCTCAAGACTCCATCTCTTCAGCGCCGGATCATACTCCTCCGGATAGCTCATCGTGACCAGGTGTCCCACGCACCATGTCACGATCGCTTCATCCGATTCCAGATATCCGTCACGCCGTCTTGTATTTAATTTTAATGCTTTTGCGAATTCCTGCGCCACACTGGGCTTCTCCGCAATGTATACTGATTTTCCCATATGCCGATATCACTGCTGTCCTGTCTTTTCATTTTATGATACCGGAAAAGATCTCTCCGGCATTCCTCTATTCGCACGGCACAAAGCGGTATGCAGTCCGGGTGTCATACTTCTCCCCTGCACGACAGATCGGTCCCGGAAAGTTATCATGATGGACCGCATCCGGATAATACTGGGTCTCAAGGCACACCGCACTGCGCTTCTCATAGACCGCGCCGCCTTTTCCTTTCACCCCTCCGAGGAAGTTCCCCGTATACATCTGAACGCCCGGCAGGTCGGTATAGACCTCCATCCGGATCCCGCTCTTGTCCGCCGTCACTTCTGCTACTTTACCAAAACTGCCCTCGTTTTTCAATACCCAGTTGTGGTCGTAGCCGCCTCCGAAGCGCAAAGGCTCATAGTCCGCGTCGATCTCTTCTCCCAGCACTTTTCCGCCGCGGAAGTCCATGGGAGTGCCCTCCACAGTGCGGATCTCTCCGGTAGGGATCGACTCCGCGTCCGCAGGTGTAAAGCAGTCTGCATCCAGCACGACAGTATGTCCCAGCACCGTCCCGCTGTCATGTCCGTTCAGGTTGAAATAGCTGTGGTTGGTCATGTTGATGACCGTATCCTGATCCGGCACCGCCTCGTAGTGGATAGAGAGCATATTGTCCTCATCCAGGCTGTAAGTCACGTACATATCCAGCGCGCCCGGATACCCCTGGTCGCCGTCGGGGCTGTGAAGGCAGAATGTGACATGATCGTCCCCGCTCTCCTTTACCTCCCACATCCTCTTATTGTAGTAGTCAAAACCGCTGTGGAGATTGTTCTCATTATCATTTTTGTCCAGTTCATAGGTAATCCCGTTGATCTCCACGGACGCCCCGCCGATCCGGTTGGCATTTCGCCCTACCGTTGCACCGATGGAATCTCCCCCCTCTTCATAACCGGAAACATCATCAAATCCCAGCACCACATCCACAGAGGCTCCGTCCTTTCCTTTCACACAGACGCGGACCAGAGATGCGCCGTAATCACTGACTGCCGCTGCTGTCCCCGCATCATTTTTCATCTCATACAGCAGGAATTTCTCTCCTTTTTCAGTTGTCCCGAATTCTGTTATTTTCAGCTTTTGCATATTCTGTCTCCTCATTTCGTTTTTCAATTTTTTCGCCGTTATTCCCGGCGTCAATCTGTTTTCGTGCTTCTGCAGATCATCTTCTCTTTCCCAGCCAGCCCAGCACCCTGCCGAACAGGCTGCTTTTCTCACTGCGTGCCGGACGAAGGGGCGTTCTTTTTGCATTCTGCGCCTCTTTCATGAACACAGCCTGCGCGTCCACCGGTTTCTCCCCTCTTGTCTTTTTCCGGTAAGTTCCGTCCGGCGCCATCTCCCTTGCCTTCAGATTATCCGAGAGCATGACTTTCAGACAGTGGAGAAGTCGTTTTTTGATCTCCGTGTCATAGACG
This sequence comes from Mediterraneibacter glycyrrhizinilyticus, assembly GCF_016902345.1. Classification (GTDB taxonomy): domain Bacteria; phylum Bacillota; class Clostridia; order Lachnospirales; family Lachnospiraceae; genus Mediterraneibacter; species Mediterraneibacter glycyrrhizinilyticus_A. The sequence goes on from NZ_JACJLR010000003.1 coordinate 123,590, forward strand.
GGGCAGGCCACTTCCACACGTTTCTCCGTGTTTCTTGTCATCATGTCCGCAGAACCGATATAGATCTTTGCGTCCGGACCGTTCCCGAACACGAACACCCGGGGATGCTCCAGATATCTACCCACAATACTTGTCACTCTGAGATTCTCTGTCTCTCCCGGTATCCCCGGAAGGATACAGCAGATCCCCCGGACGATCAGGTCGATCTTCACACCTGCGCGGGACGCCTCCGCCACCTTATGTATAAAGTCAATGTCGGTGACCGAGTTCATCTTCATCAGGATCCGTCCGCCGCCCCCTTTTGCGATCTCCTCGTCCATCAGTTCAAGGACCTTCGGCTTTAAGCTGGAGGGAGAGACGATCAGGTGGCGGTACGTCCCATTCAGATTGGCAATGGACATATTCTTGAAAAATACCGCCGCGTCTTCCCCGATCTCCTGGTCCCCGGTCAGCAGCGAGAAATCCGTGTACATCTTCGCCGTCTTCTCGTTGTAGTTCCCTGTTCCGATCTGGGTGATATAGCGGATCGTGTTTTTGTTCCGATAGGTGATCAGGCAGATCTTGGAGTGGACCTTGTATCCTTCGAAGCCGTAGATGACACGGCATCCCGCTTCCTCCATCCGCTCTGACCACTCGATATTGTTCTGCTCGTCAAACCGGGCGCGCAGCTCGATCAGGACCGTTACCTCCTTTCCGTTTTCCGCAGCAGCGCAGAGATATTCCACCAGCCGCGCCTTCTTTGCCAGACGGTAGATGGTGATCTTGATGGTCAGGACATCCGGGTCTGTGGACGCCTCCCGGATCATCTGGAGGAACGGATCCATACTCTCATAAGGGAATGAAAGAAGGACGTCCCTGCGCTTTACCTGCGCCATCACATTCCCCTCCGAGAGCATCGCCGGAGGCTGGGGCGTAAACGGCTCATGGATCAGGGCGCGCTTCATGGGCTCCGGAAGTTTGTCAGCGATGGCAAAGATGAACCCCAGTTTCATGGGCATCTTTGTCCGGAAGATGCACTCCGGTGTGATATTGAACCGGTCGCAGAAATATTTTTCCATCTCTTTGCTCAGTGTATGCGCTGTCTCCAGGCGGACCACTGCCATCCTGCGCCGTTTGTTCAGCGTCTCCTGCATGATGTTCCGAAAGTCTTCATTGTCGGCAAACGCCTCGTCATCCGGGGATACATCCGCATTTCTCGTGACACAGATATAGTTCTTATCTGACACCTGGTACTGGTCAAATACCAGTTCCAGGTACTCCATGATGACCTTCTCCATCCGGATATACCTCACGTCATGCCCCGGCAGATAAAGAATGTCTGAAATATACTGAGGCACTGGGACAACCCCGATCATCACCTTGTTCCCCTTCTTCAGGGTTGCCACAACGTAGATCTCCTTATTCAGAAGGTGGGGGAAAGGATGATTGGAATCCACGATCTGGGGAGAGAGCACGGGAAGAACCTGTTCCTTAAAATATTTCTTTACATATTTCTTCTCCGACTGTTCCAGTTCCTTGAACCCCAGACCGCAGACTCCATAAGGCGTGAGCTGACGTTTCAGTTCCGCATAGGTCCGGTCTCTCTCTTTATACAGCGGCGCCACCGCACTGTAGATCGCCCCCAGCTGCTGGGACGGCGTCATTCCAGATTTTGAATCTATCTTATTGTCATCTACCGCCGCCATATCACAGAGGCTTCCAACCCGGATCATAAAAAACTCATCCAGATTGCTCGTAAATATAGCGACAAATTTCATCCGCTCCATCAGGGGGACACTCTCATCCCGCGCCTCCTCCAGGACACGCTCGTTGAATCTCAGCCATGACAATTCCCGGTTCTGTGTATAATTTGCGATTTCTTTCTTCCCCATTTTTCCCTCCTCGTATGATCTCATACAATTTCCGTATATCTCACTCTATTTCTCCAAATATTCCATCATGTCGTCCAGCTTGCGTTCCATCAGATGGTATCCATGTTCATAGAATGATATCAGGGAATCTTTGTTGCGCTCCAGTCTGGAGACCGGCTTCACCTGTGGCCGAAGCACGAAAATCTCGCCTCTTTTCTCCATCTGATCGATCCGGTTCATGGTTCTGTTGTATTCAAAACTCCTGCGCAGGATCGTCCGGACCAGATTCGGATAGGAACGATATGCCCTCCTGTAGATTCTCTGAAGCCCTTTGGATGGTACTTTCTTGCGGTATCCCTCATTTTTTGTAAGTACCACGATGATCTTCTCATTTCCCTTCTCCATTGCCCGGTCAATGGGCACCGAATCCGCCAGTCCGCCGTCAAGATAGGGCACGTCGTCCACATTGACGATAGGCGTCAGAAGAGGCATGCTGCATGATGCACGGCAGATCTTCATCAGCCTTTCTCTGTCTTTCCGTTCTGTCATATACTCTGCCTTTCCGGTCAGGCAGTTGGTCGTCACGATCTCGCACTCCGTCTCAGAATTAAAGTAGGTGTCATAATCAAAGGGGATCAGCTCATTGGGGAATTTGTCAAAGATCAGATCCATGTTCATCACACTCTTCTCTTTCACAAGATCCCGCATACCGTAATAATAATTCCCGCTTTTATCCGCCGGGATCATGCAGTCTCTGGTCCTGCCCGGCTGTTTCGCCACATAGCCCACCGCATTGCACGTACCTGCCGAAACACCGATCACATGGGACACATAAATCCCCTTTTCCATCAGGAGATCCAGCACGCCTGAGGTAAACACTCCTCTTGTAGCGCCGCCCTCCAGTACCATTGTTGCTTTTATCATATCCATATTTTCAAACCTCTCTTTTTATCACATCCGTTTTCTGCACTTCATTTTCCCAGAGTCCGCTGCGCACTCTGATACTGCTATTATATGATGCCAGGGACAAAAAGTCATGCGTTTCATGCCCGCATGAAAAAGCATGACTTTGGGACCCGTAAAAACATGAGAAAATAACCCGTTAGGGCGGATTTCAAATGTTTTTAGAATTGCGGGAACATGAAATACGGAGCAATCCGCAGCAGCATAGGGGCAAAATACTTTTTGACCCTTACATCATTATATAACGTTTTCCATCATTAGCAAACCGGAATTTGAAACTTTAACCTCAACTTAATCCTTGCCATGCGCTCACCTCCGTGTTAATATAAGCGGTGGCAGTCCTCTCCCTCTTGGAGAGGCAGTTTAGAGTTAATGGATTCAATAAGGAGATTTTAGAATGATTAGTGCAAACAACGTGACACTCCGCGTCGGAAAGAAGGCGCTGTTTGAAGACGTCAACATCAAATTTACCGAGGGAAACTGTTATGGTCTGATCGGCGCCAACGGGGCAGGAAAATCTACTTTTTTAAAGATCCTGTCCGGGCAGCTTGAACCTACCAAAGGAGACGTGAGCATCACACCGGGAGAGCGCCTCTCGTTCCTGCAGCAGGATCACTTTAAATATGACGAGTATCCGGTCCTTGACACCGTCATCATGGGAAATGCCCGCCTCTACGAGATCATGAAAGAGAAAGAAGTGATCTACGCCAAAGAAGATTTCACAGACGAAGACGGAATCAAGGCGAGCGAACTGGAAGCTGAGTTTGCTACAATGAACGGATGGGAAGCAGAATCTGATGCAGCATCCCTCTTAAACGGACTGGGCATCGACACGGAACTTCACTATAAATATATGAAGGACCTCACCGGTCCGGAGAAAGTCAAAGTTCTTCTGGCACAGGCTCTGTTCGGGAACCCGGATATCCTGCTCCTCGACGAGCCTACCAACCACCTGGATCTGGACGCCATCGCCTGGCTGGAGGAGTTCCTGATCAACTTCGACAACACTGTCATCGTGGTATCCCATGACCGTTACTTCCTGAACAAAGTATGTACCCAGATTGCGGACATCGACTACGGCAAGATTCAGCTCTATGCCGGAAACTACGATTTCTGGTATGAATCAAGCCAGCTCCTCATCCGCCAGATGAAGGAGGCAAATAAAAAGAAGGAAGAAAAGATCAAAGAGCTCCAGGAGTTCATCTCAAGGTTCAGCGCCAATGCATCCAAATCCAAGCAGGCGACATCCAGAAAGCGGGCCCTGGAAAAGATCCAGCTCGACGAGATCAAACCGTCCAGCAGGAAGTATCCTTACATCGACTTCCGCCCCAACCGCGAGATCGGGAACGAAGTCCTCACCGTGGAAGGGCTCTCCAAGACCATTGACGGCGAGAAAATCCTGGACAATATCAGCTTCACCCTGGGACACGACGACAAAGTCGCTTTCGTGGGCAGCAACGAGCTTGCCAAGACCGTTCTCTTCAAGATCCTGATCGGTGAGATGGAACCGGACGAGGGAACATACAAGTGGGGGGTGACCACCTCACAGGCATACTTCCCGAAAGATTTCGGCGGAGAGTTTGACAAAGACTACACCATCACAGAATGGCTGACCCAGTATTCAGAAAACAAGGACGTCACATACGTCCGCGGTTTCCTCGGAAGGATGCTCTTCTCCGGCGAAGACGGAGTGAAGAGGCTGACCGTTCTCTCCGGAGGAGAGAAAGTCCGCTGCCTGCTCTCCAAGATGATGATCTCCGGCGCCAACGTGCTCCTTCTCGACGAGCCCACCAACCACCTGGACATGGAGGCGATCACCGCCCTCAACACCGGACTGATCAAATTCAAGGGCGTGCTGCTCTTCACATCCAGAGACCATCAGATCGTACAGACCACCGCAAACCGGATTATGGAGATCGTGCCGGGCGGACACCTGATCGACAAGATCACCACATACGACGAGTATCTGGAAAGCGACGAGATGGCAAGAAAGAGACAGACATACTCCGTCCAGACAGAGGATGAGGACTGAGGAACTGCGGAATCGCGGAGATTGTTCTGTAATAGATAAGGTCAGTCCGAAAACCGGGAGGAACGGTCGAAGGCATATTCGTGTGCAGGGATGCAGACGGCTCGGGTTCCGTTCCGCAATCCTTGAAATACTAAGAACTCTGTAAAACGGCTAAATACAAATCCTGCAGTGGCGCAACTCGCCTTCGGCTCAAACAATCACCACTGCAGGATTTAACGCCATTTTACAGAGTTCTAACTATTTCTACGGATTTCTCCAAAGTCACCCGCTCCGCCTGCACCCCTTCCCCCAAAAGGCGCTTCAAACCAGTCTCCCAGGTTTTCTACGTCCTTCCAATCAGAACGATCCCCCATTCCCAATCCCCCAATTCCTAGTCTCCACATCCCAAAACAAGGGAGGGCTTCCGCTGTGCAATCCACTTGCACAGCCAGAAGCCCTCCCCGTCGCATCCAACAATTTTTCCCTCCCGGCCGGAAGGCCCCAGGGAGCTGCGCCCCCTTCAGGGGGCGCATCCTCCCGGACCCCCTCCAAACCTGCCGGGGAGATCACCCCAGCCGGAGGGATGCATCGTGCTGACTAAGGACCGTTAAAACAACGCCGGCACTTGGCGCGCCTCCTTTGTGTGCCTACGTACCGCTGCGTTGTTTTCCGAGCGGGAGCGTGTCCGCAGGCAGTACGATACATCCCCCGGCGGACGTCTTCCCCTCCCCGCCAGCTTTGAAGGTCAGACTTTCTTCATGCAGGTCACTGCCATCGCCCCTGGTCCGATATGGCACGCCACGCTCAGGGACAAGGGGCCTTCCAGCAGTTCATATCCGGGAAAGCGTTCCAGGATCTCGCCTCTCCACTCCTTCGCTTCCTCCTCACCGCAGGTATACGCCATTCCCAGCACCATCTGGTCTCTTACGTCGGCAAACCGCTCATTCAGGTCTTTCTCAATGGCATTGAGCATCGTCTTCTTCGCAGTCTTCCATCCCCGCACCTTTGCAAAGGCGTCAAGCTTCTCGCCCTGGATCTGCAGAACCGGCTTTAAGTTCAGGACCGTTCCGACAGCCGCTGCCGCGGGAGTAACCCGTCCTCCCTTTTTCAAGTATTTCAGGGTATCTACCGTGATGTAGATACTGGACAGGAATTTCTCCTTTTCAAGAATCTCTTTGATCTCCTTGGCAGTTTTTCCTTCATCCCGCAGCTTCATCGCATCATAGACAGACTGTTCCTGGGTGACAGAGATACGTTGATTGTTCACCACCTGCACTCTGCCGCTATATTCATTGGCGATGGCAAGAGCCGTGGCGCAGCTGCTGCTCAGTCCACTGGACATGGGGATATGCACGATCTCATCGTACTTCTCCAGCACCTTCTCCCAGAGCTCCATAACATCCCCGGGAGATGGCTGAGACGTAGAAATATCAGAATTTTCACCCAGCTTCTTATAAAACTGTTCCTGGGTCAGCGTGATATCTTCCAGAAAAAGCTCCCCGTCAATAAAAAACGGCATGGGAAATACATGGATCCCCAGTTCTTTCCCCCGTCTCTGGGTGATCCCGCTGTTACTGTCTGTGATGATAGCCAGTTTACTCATAGATCTCTCCTCTTAATTTACCTACTGTACCCGTTAATTCTTAAAACTGTGTATTGGAGCAGGGATTCTTCCCTGTCTGCTTATGAAGGTCTCGCACCCGAATTCATTGACCGGCATGATCGGCGCATACCCAAGAAGCCCTCCGAACTGTGCAGTATCTCCCACATCTTTTCCGATCACAGGAATCAGGCGCACCGCCGTCGTCTTCTGATTCACCATGCCGATCGCCATCTCGTCCGCAATGATACCGGAAATCGTTGCAGACGAGGTCTTCCCCGGTATGGCGATCATATCAAGTCCCACCGAGCAGACACAGGTCATGGCCTCCAGCTTTTCCAGAGTCAGGGATCCTGCGTTCACTGCATCGATCATTCCCTGATCCTCGCTGACCGGGATGAACGCACCGCTTAATCCTCCCACATAAGATGAAGCCATAACGCCGCCCTTCTTTACCTGATCATTTAAGAGTGCAAGAGCTGCTGTTGTACCAGGCGCGCCTACTCTCTCCAGTCCGATCTCCTCCAGGATCTCCGCCACACTGTCTCCCACATCCGGAGTCGGAGCGAGGGAGAGGTCCACGATCCCGAAAGGAACGCCCAGCCGCTGGGATGCCTCACCAGCCACAAGCTGTCCCACACGGGTTACTTTGAACGCAGTCTTCTTGATTGTCTCACAGAGTTCCTCAAACCCTTTTCCTCTGACTTTCTCCAGAGCTTTCTTCACTACACCAGGACCGCTGACACCTACATTGATCACCGCATCCGCCTCGGTCACTCCGAGGAAGGCGCCCGCCATGAACGGATTATCATCCGGAGCATTACAGAAGACCACCAGCTTTGCACACCCGAGGGAATCCCGGTCCGCTGTTGCCTCCGCCGTGGCTTTCACCATCTCACCGCAGAGACGGACTGCATCCATATTGATTCCGGTCTTGGTAGATCCAACATTCACCGAACTGCAGATTCGCTCTGTCTGGGCAAGTGCCTGCGGTATGGAACGGATCAGATTCTCATCGCTCTTCGTCATCGCCTTGGATACGAGAGCAGAATATCCGCCGATAAAATTCACGCCCACTTTATCCGCCGCCCGATCCAGCGTCTTGGCAATAGTCACGAAATCCTCCGGTGTTTTACACGCTGCTCCTCCTATCAGAGCGATGGGTGTCACAGAAATCCTTTTATTCACGATCGGGATTCCGAACTCTTTCTCGATATCCTGTCCGGTGGAGACCAGATCCTTTGCCAGCATGGTAATTTTCTCGTAGATCTTCCGGTTCAGTTCAGCCAGGTCAGAGTCGATGCAGTCGAGAAGGCTGATCCCCAGCGTGATGGTCCTCACGTCCAGGTTCTCATGCTCGATCATCTTGTTCGTCTCTGATACTTCATACATATTGATCATAGTCTTTTTCCTCTTTCCTACAGTCTGTGCATTTTCTCAAAGATTTCTTCCCGCTGACAGCGGATGTTCACGCCGATCTCCTGTCCCAGCGCTTCCATCTCATCGCAGACTGTGGTAAAATCTTTCTTCAGATCCGTGACATCCACGATCATCATCATGTTGAAATATCCCTGGATGATCGTCTGTGAGATATCCAGGATATTGATCTCATTCTCCGCAAGATACGTGCAGACCTTTGCTATGATCCCTACTGTATCCTTTCCAAGTACCGTGACAATACATTTCTTCATCTTCATTTCCTCCTGTGGAGCAAAGCTTTTTTCCCGCTTCGCTTTTCGCTTATTTGAAATACTGTTCTGACACTGCAGGCGCATCACTTAAACTGTAACGATCTGCGAGACTGTGTCCCGATTCGCCACAAACATATCCAGGTCTTCCCCTCTATATTCATTGTCTGCCAGTGTGACCTCCAGCTTCACCGTCTCGTAGGCCAGTCTCGCATAGTTATTCTCCTTGCTCAGATGCCCGAGAATGATGTGTTTCAAATTATCATGTAGTATATCACAAAGGAGCCTGCCTGACAATTCATTTGACAGATGACCTTTCTCTCCAAGAATACGCTGCTTCAGATAGTAAGGGTATCCCCCAACTTCCAGCATGTGGATATCATGGTTTGCCTCCAGAAGAACTGCATCCAGGTCTTTGAGATGCTCTACTGTATACTCATCATATTTCCCCAGATCCGTTGCAACGGCAACAGACTTTCCCCCGCACTCCATCCGGTATCCGGATGGCTCGTTTGCGTCATGAGAAATGGCGAAAGGATTCACTGTGATATCTCCGAGAGTGAAGGGTTCGTCTGTATGTATGGGATGGAACAGCCCGTCCGGCATCTTACCCAGCCCGGAATAGCTTAAGATCCCGTCAATAGTCCCCGGGGTCGCATAGATGGGGACCTCGTATTTCCTGCTGAACACCCCCAGCCCCTGGATATGGTCGGAATGCTCATGGGTGATCAGGATCCCGTCGATCTCATCCCCCTTGATCTCCAGCTCTTTTAAGCCTTCCTCGATCCTTTTTTTACTGATTCCCGTATCCACGAGCAAATGTGTATTGTCACTCCCCACGTAGATACAGTTGCCGCTGCTCCCGCTGGCTATGCTGCAAAATCTCATAATCTGTCTCCTATTTGTCTCATTGTATTCTCAAACGTCCCGCTGTTGTCGATGACCACGCCGCATGACTTTCGGAACTCTTCTTCCCCGGGCTGGGACGCGATCATGGAACTGATCTTCTCGTCCGTATAACCTCTTGATGCTTTCAGGCGTTCTCTGCGCACTTCCTCCCGCACATAGATATACCAGAGTTCATCGCAGAGTTCCGCCCCCACATCGGGAAGAAGTGCTGCCTCCACCACATAGATTCCGGTTCCTGCTGCCTCCTTCTCCCTGATATCCGCGCGCACCGCATCGAGCACCGCAGGATGGACGATCCGGTTTAGCATTCTGAGCTTCTCCGGATCCGAAAAAACACAGGCGCCAAGCTTCCCCCGGTCCAGCTCTCCGTCTGCCCCCACGATCTCTGCCCCGAAGGCTTCCACGATCCGTGCAAAACACTCTGTCCCGCTCTGCTGAAGCTTTCTCGCCGTCTCGTCCATCTGGCAGACCGCCGCGCCATATCTCTCTTTCAGCGCGTTCAACACCTCACTCTTCCCGGAGCCAACGCCCCCGGTAATACCGATCACTCTCATCTTCTGATCTCCTTGTCTTCCGCTCCGATCTGTCTGCCTACTTTGCCTCATACCAGTTGTGTCCCGTATGCATATCCGCGATCAGCGGTACAGACAACTGTGCCGCGTTCTCCATCTGGTCTTTCAAAAGCGCTTTCACCTCTTCCACTTCCGCTTCCGGCGCCTCGATCAGAAGTTCGTCATGGACCTGGAGGATCAGCCGGGATTCCATCTTCCGTTTTCTGAGCTCACGGTCCACGCCGATCATGGCGATCTTGATAATGTCCGCCGCGCTCCCCTGAATGGGCGCGTTCATCGCCACCCTCTCTCCGAAGTTCCTCTGCATAAAGTTGCTGGATTTCAACTCCGGTACCGGTCTGCGCCGTCCATATAATGTAACGGCATATCCCTTCTCCTTTGCATGCGCCACCGAATCATCCAGGAACTTCTTGATCCCCGGATAACTCTCGAAATAGTGTTCGATATACTGGGCAGCCTCCTTGCGGGTGATGCTCAGATCCTGGCTGAGCCCGAAGGAGCTGATGCCGTAGACGATGCCGAAGTTGACCGCCTTGGCATTTCTTCTCTGAAGGTCCGTCACCTCGTCAAACGGTGTGTGGAACACCTGGGACGCAGTCATCCTGTGGATGTCCTTTGCCTCCCGATATGCCTGGATCAGCTGCTCATCCCCGGAACAGTGCGCCAGAATGCGCAGTTCGATCTGGGAATAATCCGCGTCTACAAAAACGCATCCTTCTTCCGGCACAAATACCTTTCGGATCAGGCGTCCCAGTTCCATCCTCACCGGGATGTTCTGCAGATTGGGCTCCGTGCTGCTGATCCGCCCGGTAGCGGTGATCGTCTGGTTGAATTTCCCGTGGATCCGCCCGTCGCTGCCGATGAACACGGCAAGTCCGTCCGCGTAGGTTGACTTGAGCTTCGCGAGCTGACGGTACTCCAGGATCTTTGCCACGATGGGGTAGTCCGGCGCCAGCTTTTCCAGCACATCCGCTGCCGTGGAATACCCGGTCTTCGTCTTCTTGGCGTGGGGCATCTCGAGCTTTTCAAAGAGGATCACCCCCAGCTGTTTCGGGGAGTTGATATTAAACTCCTCCCCTGCCATCTCGTAAATCTCTTTTTCCAGCTCCACGATCCGTCCGCCGAGCTGGTCACCGTAGGCTTTCAGCGCATCCGCCTCCACCTTTACGCCTGCCTGCTCCATATGGTAAAGAGTAAACACAAGAGGCATCTCTATTTCTCGGAACAGCCGGTCCATGCCCGCCTCCTCCAGTTTTTTCGCAAGAACTGGCACAGAGGCAAATGCCGTGTAAGCCTCATAGCATGCCTTCATCCCCTCATCCAGCTTCTCATCAATAAGGAGGCCCAGATGCTCCCTCGCCACATCCTCATAATCATAGTCATTCTTTAAAGGATTCAGCAGGTACGCTGCCACGATCACGTCGAAGGCGTTTTCCTGATCCGGTCCCTCCTCCCGGTTTTCTTTCTCACTGTTCTCCCTGACCAGATACGGAAGGAATTCCTTCAGCCCGCACATGGAGAACATCTTCGCCTTCTGAGCCAGGTCTGAAAGTTTTCCGAACAGATAATCCATATCTGTATCCATGTCGCATGGAATGGAATAAACTCTGTCCGTTCCATATGCAATTGCGATCCTTCCAAACCCGGAGGAATGGGCGAAAAGAGGAAGGACATTTCCCGGATCTTTCGACACAGCCGCGCCGACCCGCTCCGCTGTTTTCGCCTCCGCAAAGATCCTCTCGATTTCTTCACGGTCCGTGACCTCGGTAAAACTCTTCTCGATCTCATTTGCGGAAATACCTGTATCAAAACGGCTCAGCATGTTCTTAAACTGAAGCCTCTTGAACATCTCATGAGCTTCCTCCGTGTAGGGATTTCCCAGCCGGGCGCCTTCGATATCAAATTCAATCTCTGCATGTGTCTCAATGGTCGCCAGCACCTTGCTCATCTTCGCCTGTTCCCAGTACTCTTTTATATTCTTGCTGGCTCTGGGCGGTCTCAGCTCGTCTGCATGCTCATAGGCATTTTCGATCGTTTTATAATCCTGGATGATCTTTGTCGCAGTCTTCTCTCCGATGCCCGGCACACCGGGGATATTGTCTGCCGTATCCCCCATGAGTGCCTTCACGTCGATAAATTCCGTGGGAGTCACACCGTACTTTTCTTCCACTTCCGCCGCGTTGTAATCCTCCACCTCGGTCTTTCCCTGCTTCGTCTTGGGGATCCGGATCTTCACATGCTCCGTGGCAAGCTGGAGGGTATCCCGATCACCTGAGATAATAGATACGTCCATCCCCCGCTCCTCGCACAGGCAGGAGATGGTTCCCAGAAGGTCGTCCGCCTCCAGCCCCTCCTTCTCGATGGTGTCAATGTTCATTGCCCGGAGGACGTCCTTGATGACCGGAATCTGCTGCCGGAGTTCCTCCGCCATAGGTTTCCTCGTTCCCTTGTAGTCGGCAAACATTTTATGCCGGAAAGTTGGCGCATGGACATCAAACGTCACAGTCAGATACTCCGGTTTCTCCTCGTCCAGGATCTTAAACATGATATTTAAAAATCCGTACACTGCATTGGTGTGGAGCCCCTCTGAATTTGTCAGGTCAGGCACACCGTAAAACGCGCGGTTTAAGATACTGTGTCCGTCTATCAGTACGATCTTTTCTCTCATAAGATAATCTCCTTCTTTACTGGCGCCGGGACATGCCGGCGCCGCCATTACTAAAGTATACACTAAAAGTATTGTTTTTTAAAGGCTGTTTTTGTTGTGCCTCTTTCATGGTTTTTTATTGTTTCTTTTCCGGGATTTTGATATATTAATAGGCGCAGGAATCTTACTTTGAATACGAAGACAGACGCAAATTATAAAAAGGAGAATATTAAACATGGATGGAATAATTTTTGACGTTGACGGAACCCTCTGGGATTCCACCGATTCCGTGACGGAATCCTGGAACCTGGCGATCCGTGAAAATTCTGATCTGAACCTTACAATAACTTCCGAGATCCTGAAAGGACTGTTTGGAAAGACCATGACCGAAATCGCCAGCGCCCTCTTTCCCTCCCTTCCCGAGGAAGAACGCATAAATTTTCTCAACATCTGTTACGATTACGAGAACCGTCATCTGGAAACACGGCCGGGAGATCTGTACGACGGTGTTGTTGAGACACTCCGGAAACTGGCGGAAAAGTATCCCCTCTATATTGTAAGCAACTGTCAGTGCGGATATATTGAGGTTATGATAAAGACCGCAGGTATCGGGTCCCTGATCCGGGACCATCTCTGCTTCGGCGAAACCGGCACTCCGAAAAGCGAGACGATCCGTGCCCTGATGGAACGGAATGGTCTGAAAGATGTAGTGTATGTAGGCGATACACAGGGAGATGCGGACGCCTGTAAAGATGCGGAAGTGCCATTCGTATTCGCGGAGTATGGCTTCGGAGATGTTCCGGATGCAGAGGTCAGAATCAGCAAAATATCTGATTTGTGCACAATGTACCTGTAACCGGAAAGTGCCAGAAGGAAATCCTCCTGGCACTTTTTCCATTCCCTCTGTTCCACATATAATATAAGGACTTCAAAAAAGGAGGCCTCGATATGAGCATGCCGAAAAAAAACTGCAGAAAGCCATTTCTCTCATCTGTAACTTGAATGATCTGCTCGAGATCAACAAATCCGTCGAAGACATGGTCGATAAGCTCACCACTCTGGAGACTGTCTTAAAATCTAAATTAGATTTTATAAAGCCGATCCTTTCTGACTGTGATAAGCCGCATCACAAACCGGAATAATCATTGCACGGTCCTATGAGCCGTTCTGAAAACAAAAATCCCGGAAGAGCCCAAAAACACTGGTTTTTAAAGGCTTCTTCCGGGAAATGAACATAAGAAAACCACCGACCATTTCTGAACAGCGGCATTTAAAATCCATATAAAACAGTAAACAGAAAGATATTTGGCGGGTGTGCCCCTTCCCGCATTTCTTTTGACCCGAAGGGTGCGTAGCAGCACAATCTCTACTTCAAATATCTCTCTGCTTATTGTATTCATATTATAGCGTTTTTATTCTCTTTTGTAAAGTACACTGTCTTTCCCAATTAGAATACTATTCTTTTCTATCATCTTTCTCAAATTGCGCTCACGTATTCTGTAAAATGTCATCACTGAATTTTTCAATCCTTCTTCATCTATCTCAAGAGCAACTCTCACAACAACGTTCAAATTAACATCCGGCAGCTTTCTCACCATGAAAACTGTGCCTTGATTCTTCCCATCTCTAATTATGAAATCAGGATTATTGACCGTTTCAGCTCCATACTTTTGGAACAATTCAAAATCTTCCGGATGTCTGGCCTTTATATGAGCCTCTCTTTCGTTTGTTACAACGATTTCATCTGTCTGAACTTTCCCAAATTCTTTCTCTATAACATCTATCTTGATATTTCCCAAAGGACGTATAGTCGCCACTTTTGATTCCCCTCTCGGTAATGATGTCTCCATTATATCAGAATCAATACGGTTTGCAACTTTCTTAGATTTTCCATATGATGATGCTTCATACAACTGACTGAACTCCGCTCTAGTTTGCCCCTTATGTGCCCCTTTGCAAAAAACAAAAATCCCGGAAGAGCCCAAAAACACTGGTTTTTAAAGGCTTCTTCCGGGAATCTCCAATGCCGCTGGCCGGACTCGAACCGGCACGGGGTGAACCGCTTGATTTTGAGTCAAGTGCGTCTGCCAATTCCGCCACAGCGGCTGAAAAATACTGAGGAGGAAGAATTCTCTTTCTCCTCAGAACGGATAATATATTACCATATTTACCGATATTTTTCAACACTTTTTACTTATTAATCAATTTCTTTCCAATCTCAAAGCAGTCAAAAGTCGCAAAGTAGTCTGCCGGCGTCTCAGCGCGGCGGATCATCTGCACGCTTCCGTCTTCCTTTAGAAGAAGTTCTGCTGATTTCAGTTTTCCGTTGTAATTGTAACCCATTGAAAACCCGTGCGCTCCGGTGTCGTGGATGATCAAGTAATCCCCTTTCTCGATCTTCGGCAGCATCCGGTCAATGGCAAATTTATCATTGTTCTCACAGAGAGAGCCTGTCACGTCATATTTACAGTCACAGGGCGCATCCTCTTTGCCCGCAACAGTGATGTGGTGGTATGCCCCATACATCGCCGGCCGCATCAGATTGACCGCGCAGGCGTCCACACCGATATACTCCTTGTAAGTATGTTTTTCATGGATCGCTTTTGTGACAAGGCAGCCGTAGGGTCCCATCATGTAGCGTCCCAGCTCCGTGTAGATCGCCACGTCACCCATTCCGGCCGGGACGAGGACTTCTTCATAGACTTTCCGCACTCCCTCGCCGATGGCCCGGATGTCATTGGGCTCCTGGTCCGGTCTGTAAGGGATTCCGATTCCGCCGGACAGATTGATAAAGCTGATATGAACTCCCGTCTCCTTCGCCAGTCTCACCGCCTGCTCAAACAAAACCTTCGCCAGCATCGGGTAATAGTCGTTTGTCACTGTATTGCTGGCAAGGAATGCGTGGATACCAAATTCTTTCGCGCCTTTTTCCTTCAGGATCTTGAACGCTTCCGTGATCTGCTCTGTGGTCATTCCGTATTTCGCATCTCCCGGATTGTCCATGATATCATTGCTGATCTTGAACAGTCCGCCGGGATTGTAACGGCAGCTGATGGTCTCCGGGATATGTCCGATGGCTTTCTCCAGAAAATCGATGTGCGTGATGTCATCCAGGTTGATGATCGCTCCCAGCTTATCCGCCAGCACAAAATCCTGCTCCGGCGTGTCGTTGGATGAAAACATGATATCATGTCCCGTGATTCCCACTGCCTCGGAGAGCATCAGCTCTGTGTAGGAGGAACAGTCACTGCCGCATCCATACTCTTTCAGGATCTCCATGAGGAACGGGTTTGGCGTCGCCTTCACCGCAAAATATTCTTTGTATCCCGGATTCCATGAAAACGCCTCTTTCAGTGCCTTTGCGTTCTCCCTGATTCCTTTCTCATCATAGAGATGAAAGGGTGTTGGATACTGTTTTACGATCTCTTCGATCTGCTCTTTTGTAACAAATGTCTTTTTACTCATCCTTCACTTTTTCTCCTTTTCGTATTTTGATCAGTTCAATCTCATTTGCCAGGGCATTCTTGAATACCGTAACAAAATTTCTCTGTCCTGAATACAGGCAGGTATTCATACTCCCCTGTCCATATTCTCCCGAGAGTACATATTTCGAGTCTGTGATCAATCCGATCTGCTTTCCTTTCGGACCTGAGACATAGGTGACCGCCCCCGGAAGCTCAAACCCGCCGTCCGTCACAAGGACCACCTTTTTTCCTGAGGACAAAAGCGATTCGAGCTGCAGGCGGACCTCTTCGAGGCAGGATGCGGAACCGGAGAGATAGACCCGTTCTTCCGCCCTCTCCAGAAGGTTCAGCATCTTATTCCGGATATTTTCCTCGCCTTCCACCGTGATATACCCGTCTTCACTCTCATTTTCACTTGGAAGGTTTGCAGACAGCCACTCCATCTCCTCCTCCATGCGCCGGAGACGGTTCCCGCAGAACTCCTCCAGACGGACAGGGATATAACGCTTTGCCGACTCTTCCACCAGATAAGCTGCACCTTTCTCCACCAGAGCCGCAAGACTGGTATAGGCGTTGGACCTTGAGATTCCCGCCGCCTTCGCGATCTCATATCCGGACTGCTTCCCCCCGGACAGAAGTTCCCGGTAGACGATCGCCTCCTGTCTTGAAAGTCCGAAGTCTGTCAGATATCGAACAAATCTGTCTTCTTCTGCCATTCTTGTTCCTCTTCCTCTGTCATTAGTTGTTCTTTTCAGGAACACTATACACCGGCGTCGAAAAGCTGTCAACATATTTTTTGTGGAAGTCCGATTATAGAGAACATTTCTCATTTATTCGGAACATGACATGCCGCTATCCATTCCCTCAGATATAAGTCTGCCGGGCAGAAAAATGACCTGCAAAACCTGCTCCCGGACGCAGAACGCCCCGGCAGGAACCAGTTCCTTCCGGGGCTTCTTCCGACCGTGATGCAGCTTCACTGCTATTCAGCCGGCTTATTTATTATTCTACTGTCGCGATCCTCATCATATTGCTTGTGGTCGTATGCTCCTGTGAAATATTCTGAGACGGGATCCCTGCCGTGAGAACGACCAGATCACCGGGCTCGATAAACTGTTTCACTGTAGCCAGTTCGATCGCTCCATTACAGATGTCATCCGTTGTATTGAACTTCATGGTCTTCAGCGGCCTAACACCCCAGTAGATCGACATCCTTCTCAATGTTCTCTCATTCGGTGTGATACCCAGGATTTCCTGTTTCGGTCTTAACTTGGATACGACCCGTGTAGTCGCACCGGAAACTGACGGCGTGATAATGCACTTCGCATCCAGATTTGCCGCCGCAAGAACCGAGGAATATCCAATGGCACTGGACAGGCCGCTCTTGATATGTCCGCCTGTTTTTTCCAGCATTGCATCGTATTCCAGATGCTGCTCGGTGTTCTCGATGATGTGTACCATCATCTGGAGTGCTTCCAGAGGATATTTCCCCTGTGCTGTCTCGCCTGAGAGCATCACGGCATCTGTTCCGTCGTATACCGCATTCGCAACATCAGTCACCTCTGCTCTCGTCGGACGTGGATTGCGGATCATGGAATCCAGCATCTGGGTTGCCGTGATGACTGTCTTAAAGTTTTCATTGCATTTCTGGATCATCATCTTCTGCAGATAAGGCACTTCCTCCGCCGGGATCTCTACTCCAAGATCGCCGCGGGCTACCATGATTCCGTCTGCAGCGCGGATGATCTCGTCGATATTGCGGATTCCCTCCGCGTTCTCGATCTTCGCGATGATCGGAACAAAAGGTGCGTTCAGCTCTTTCAGATATGCCTTGATCTCAAGGACACACTCTGCGTTTCTCACAAAGGAAGCTGCGATAAAATCGATCCCCTGCTCCACGCCAAATTTGATATCATCTTTATCTTTCTCCGTGATCGCCGGAAGGCGGACCGGAACGTTCGGCACGTTCACGCCTTTCTTCTCTCCCAGCTCACCGCCGTTGACCACCTCACAGATGATCTCTTTTTCTTTTTTTCCAACGACCTTTAATCCGATCAGGCCGTCATCGATCAGGATCGTAGAACCCTGGTCCACATCCTGCACAAGACCTTCGTAAGTGATGGAAACCATCTTCTCATCCCCGACGATCTTTTCCGTAGTGAGGACAAATGTGGAGCCGGTCTCCAGCATCACTTTCTTTCCGTCTTTCAGTTCTCCCGTACGGATCTCCGGTCCTTTCGTATCCAGAAGGATCGCTGTGTTGGCGTGTTCCTCCTCCCTGAGCTGTTTGAGGAGATCCATTCTGCCTTTATGTTCTGCATGGTCGCCGTGGGAAAAGTTGAAACGCGCCACATCCATCCCGTTCTGGATCAGCTTTCTCATCAGGTCTCTGTTATTTGTATTCGGCCCCATCGTGCAGACTACTTTTGTTTTCTTCATTCCGTTTGTTCTCTCCTTTTTCGTCGTTTTCAAGTCTTTTATGTCTCTGTTCACTTCACATGTTCATGTGTGAACAGATGGTCCTGACAGTATTCATAGTTCCCTCTGCATTTTGAGCAGAACCGGAACTCCAGGTTCGGGTCGTCCAGTTCGGTACGCCCGCAGACCGCGCAGCGGTGTCTCGCTCCGCCTGCATAAGTCATATGCGGTCTTGACTGTTTCTTAAATTTTGCCTTGCGGGCCTGCTCTCTTGGCCCAAACCGGCGCATATTCCTGCTTGACAGGAAAAAAATGACAAAGTTGAGCAGAGATGCCGCGATGGCAACGCGGCTGACAATCCCTCCGATGATAAAATAGTACAGAGCCATCACCGCATAGACGATCGCCATCCATTTCATCTTGATCGGCAGGACAAAATAAAGCATCACTTCCATATCCGGATAAATCGCGGCAAATGCAAGGAAGATCGACATTGTGATATAATTCGTGCTCACAAGACCGATCGACGACAGTGATACCTCTGTTCCATACAGGAAAAAGAAAACGCCATACAGGATAAATACGGCGATCACTGTGAACAGGATTCCCGAAAAAATATAAACATTATACCGGAATGTCCCCCAGGTCCTCTCAAGTGCGGTCCCCAGTGAATAATAGAGGAGCACTAAAAAGAAGAGAGAAATCAGATTTGTGGTTGGCGGGATAAAGACCCATGAGAGGATCCTCCAGATCTGCCCTCTTAAGATCAAAGCCGGTTCCAGTGTCAGCCATCTTATCATATTCGGCATAAGATAGATGATACCGCACCCGATCACATATCCTGCAAGCAGGTACACGGTCAGATTCGGTATCGCGTAACGTCCTAGTTTTCTTTCTAATTTGCCCAGCCAGTTCAAAGAAATTACTCCTTACTTTATCGTTTTATTTTCTCTACAATTGTACATTCAGAGATACTGTTTGTCAAACACATGTTGCCGCTTTTCCGGAGTTTAACAGGATCTTTATATAAATTACCCATATCTTGAGGAATTATCTTGAAATCCCGCATAATAATAACAATTGTCTTTTTCATTATCCTGTCGTATAATGTAAGTTGTCGCGAATGCGGAAACACATTTAATAGGAAGTAACACATATAAAATAAAAAAGACGATTACAAAAGATTGGGGAATGAACTATGAATTTGAATGAATTACATACTCTTGGAATCGATATCGGTTCCACCACAGTCAAGATCGCAGTGCTGGACAGCGAAAACGAGGTCCTGTTCTCAGACTACGAGAGGCACTTTGCCAACATCCAGGAAACCCTCTCCGACCTTCTCGGCCGCGCGATCTACAAACTGGGGCCGATCCAGGTTTCTCCGGTCATTACCGGAAGCGGCGGACTGTCACTTGCCAAACATCTGGGCGTTCCCTTTGTACAGGAGGTTATCGCAGTGTCTACTGCACTGCAGGACTATGCCCCCCAGACCGATGTTGCCATCGAGCTGGGCGGCGAGGATGCCAAGATCATCTATTTTGAGGGCGGCAATATTGAACAGAGGATGAACGGTGTCTGTGCCGGAGGCACAGGCTCCTTTATTGACCAGATGGCGTCCCTGCTCCAGACAGACGCTGCCGGCCTGAACGAATATGCAAAGAATTACAAGGCGCTCTACTCTATTGCAGCGCGCTGCGGTGTATTTGCCAAATCTGATATCCAGCCGCTGATCAACGACGGGGCGTCCAAGGAAGACCTGGCAGCTTCTATTTTCCAGGCGGTAGTAAACCAGACCATCAGCGGGCTTGCCTGTGGAAAACCGATCCGGGGACATGTGGCATTTCTGGGCGGGCCGCTGCACTTCCTGTCCGAACTGCGCGCCGCTTTCGTACGTACACTGAAACTGGACGACGAGCATACCATCGCACCGAATCACTCTCATCTGTTCGCAGCCGTCGGAAGCGCACTGAACTCAAAGAAAGATACCGTGGTCGCGCTCCGCGAGCTTCAGAACCGGCTCGCCGGAAGGATCAAGATGGAGTTTGAGGTGGAGCGTCTGGATCCTCTTTTCGCCTCAACAGCAGACTATGAGGAGTTCACCGCACGCCACGCGAAACATCAGGTCCCTGTCAAGGACCTTGCAACATATAAAGGCAAGGCTTTCCTGGGGATCGATGCCGGTTCCACCACGACCAAAGCAGCACTGGTAGGCGAGGACGGAACACTGCTCTACTCCTTCTACCACAACAATGAGGGGGATCCGCTGGGAACTACCATCTCAGCGATCAAGGAGATCTACAGTCAGCTTCCCGAAGATGTGGAGATCGTACACTCCTGCTCTACCGGATATGGCGAGGCTCTGGTCAAAGCAGCACTGATGCTGGATGAGGGAGAAGTTGAGACCATCGCCCACTACTATGCCGCTGCGTTCTTTGAGCCGGACGTGGACTGTATCCTGGATATCGGCGGACAGGATATGAAGTGCATCAAGATCAAGAACAAGACGGTGGACAGCGTGCAGCTCAACGAGGCATGTTCCTCCGGCTGCGGTTCATTCATCGAGACCTTCGCGAAGTCTCTGAACTATTCTGTAGAAGACTTTGCC
This sequence comes from Mediterraneibacter glycyrrhizinilyticus, assembly GCF_016902345.1. Classification (GTDB taxonomy): domain Bacteria; phylum Bacillota; class Clostridia; order Lachnospirales; family Lachnospiraceae; genus Mediterraneibacter; species Mediterraneibacter glycyrrhizinilyticus_A. The sequence goes on from NZ_JACJLR010000003.1 coordinate 144,320, forward strand.
CACGAGGCACTCTATGCACAGAACCCCATCGATCTGGGAACCCGCTGTACCGTGTTCATGAATTCCAAGGTAAAACAGGCACAGAAGGAAGGCGCTTCCGTGGCGGACATCTCTGCCGGGCTTGCCTACTCCGTCATCAAGAACGCCCTGTTTAAAGTCATTAAGGTATCTGATGCAACTGAGCTTGGAAATCACATTGTAGTCCAGGGCGGGACTTTCTATAATAATGCCGTCCTGAGAAGTTTCGAGAAGATCGCCGACTGCGAGGCGATCCGCCCGGACATCGCCGGAATCATGGGGGCCTTCGGTGCAGCCCTCATCGCAAGAGAGCGTTACACAGAGTGTGAGGGAACGACCATGCTCTCCATCGACGAGATCCGTTCCCTGGAATACTCCACCACAATGACAAAATGCCGCGGATGTACCAATACCTGCCGTCTGACCATCAACCACTTCAGCGGCGGAAGAAAATTCATCACCGGAAACCGCTGCGAGCGGGGACTTGGAAAAGAAAAGGCAAAGAATACCATGCCGAACCTGTTTGACTACAAGTTCCACCGCTACTTTGACTACACTCCACTGGAAGAGTCGGAGGCAAAGCGGGGTGTCATCGGTATCCCGCGGGTGCTCAACATATACGAAAACTACCCGTTCTGGTTCACTTTCTTTACAAAACTGGGATTCCGTGTCCTGCTCTCTCCGGCTTCCACGCGGAAGATCTACGAGCTTGGCATTGAGTCCATCCCAAGTGAATCAGAGTGTTATCCGGCGAAACTGGCGCACGGTCATGTGCAGTGGCTGATCAACGAAGGAGTGAAACATATCTTCTATCCTTCCATTCCTTACGAGCGGAATGAGTTCGAAGATGCCAATAATCACTACAACTGCCCGATCGTCACCTCCTACCCGGAGAATATCAAGAACAATATGGATCCCATCGTAAACGGTGAAGTTGACTTCATCCACCCGTTCCTCTCCTTCCAGAGCGAGGAGACTATCTCCTACCGTCTGATCGAGGAGCTCGGGAAAAAATTCTCACTCTCCGATGAAGAGATCCGTTCCGCCGTCCATGACGCATGGAGCGAGCTGGCAGCATGCCGCGAGGATATGCACCGCAAGGGCGAGGAGACCATCAAGTTCTTAAACGACACCGGAAACAGAGGGATCGTCCTTGCCGGACGCCCGTACCACATTGACCCTGAGGTCAACCACGGGCTGCCGGAGATGATCACCTCCTACAATATCGCCGTTCTGACAGAGGATTCCGTCTCCCACCTTCACCAGGTGGAGCGTCCCTTAAACGTCATGGACCAGTGGATGTACCACTCCCGTCTGTACGCGGCGGCGAACTATGTAAAGACTACGGAGAACCTAGAACTGATCCAGCTCAACTCCTTCGGATGCGGTCTGGATGCGGTCACTACAGATCAGGTGGCAGAGATCCTGACCAACTCAGGGAAGATCTACACCACGCTGAAGATCGACGAGGTCAACAACCTGGGAGCGGCAAGAATCCGCGTCCGCTCTCTCCTCGCGGCGATCCGCGTCAGGGATCAGCACAAAGAGACACGGGAAATCAAACCTGCATCCATTGAGAAAGTGCCGTTTACAAAAGAAATGCGCCAGACCCACACGATCCTCTGCCCACAGATGTCCCCGATCCACTTCGAGCTTCTGGAACCGGCGTTCAAGGCAGCGGGATACAAGATCGAAGTCCTGCCCAACGATAACAAACAGGCAGTAGATATGGGACTGAAATATGTAAATAACGACGCATGCTACCCGTCGCTGATCGTGGTCGGACAGATCATGGACGCGATCCTGTCCGGTCAGTACGACACAGACCATCTGGCAGTCATCATCAGCCAGACAGGAGGCGGATGCCGTGCTTCCAACTACATCGGCTTTATCCGCCGGGCACTAAAGAAAGCAGGCTACGGTCACATCCCGGTTATCTCCATCAACTTAAGCGGACTGGAGGCAAATCCGGGATTCAAGATCACACTCCCGCTTGCTGTACGCATTGCCTATGCAGCTGTATTCGGAGATATCTTTATGAAGTGCGTCTACAGGATGCGTCCATATGAGGCAGTGCCGGGCACGACAAATGCGATCCACCGCAAATGGGTGGCTGTATGCCAGAAGTTTGTGTCTGAGGGGTATCCGTCACGCAGGAAGTTCAAGAAGCTCTGCCGTGACATCATCAACGACTTTGACAACATCGAGATCCTGGACATCAAGAAGCCCCGCGTCGGCGTGGTAGGCGAGATCCTCGTCAAATTCCTGCCGGCGGCCAACAACCATCTGGTGGACCTTCTCGAGGCGGAAGGCGCCGAGGCGGTCGTACCGGATCTGATCGACTTCATGCAGTACTGCTTCTATAACCAGAATTTCAAGGTATCTCACCTTGGTTTCGCCAAATCAAAGGCACTGCTGGGCAATCTGGGGATCAAAGCCGTAGAATGGCTCCGCGCCCCGGCTTCCAAAGCATTTGCCGAGAGTAAGCACTTCACTCCTCCGGCTCACATCGAGGATCTGGCGAAGATGGCGTCTGAGATCGTCTCCATCGGCAACCAGACCGGAGAGGGATGGTTCCTGACCGGAGAGATGCTGGAGCTGATCCACAGCGGCGCAGGCAATATCGTCTGCACCCAGCCCTTTGCCTGCCTCCCGAACCATGTTGTCGGAAAAGGCGTGATCAAAGAGCTGCGCCGTCTCCACCCGAGTTCAAACATCGTCGCCATCGACTTCGATCCGGGTGCAAGCGAGGTCAACCAGCTCAACAGGATCAAACTGATGCTCTCAACAGCATTCAAAAACCTGGAAAAAGAACAGGCAGAAACGGAAGACGAAACATCGTCAGAGGAAGCGACAGCATAAGCTGTTCGAATAAAAGAAAATACCGGATACAAAACCCGCAGCGGTCGCTGAGACCTGGTTTTTGTATCCGGTATTTTTTGTTTATTGTACTTTTACACATCTGCTCTGTAAAGGAAGAAGGCACCCCCAAACAGTCCCAGGATGATACCTGCATAACCGCCGGCACAGATGATCTCCGCCAGCGCTCCCACAAGATCAGCTCCCATCGCCGCACATACCGCGCTTCCTGCCAGGACTCCCGCCAGCGTCCACCCGATGATCATCACCGGAAGAAAAACTGACACCGCATGGCTTCTGTCCATATACCGATTGATAAACTTCCATAATCCTCTGTACATTCTGATCCCCCATTTCTTTCCGTCCAAAAACGTCCGGACTGTCATCTTCTTTCTCAGGTTGACTTTATTATAGGATCTGAATGTAAAAACTGGATCCGACAGGTGATAAATTTATGTAAAATTCAGCCGTCTCATTGCAGCCAGCCCGTCATACCAGGATCTCTCCCGCTTCCTCCGGGGTTGCCGCGATATAGTCCGGCCCGGCGCCTTCAAGCTCCTTCTCGCTCCCATATCCGTAAAGGACCCCCATAGAATGGATCCCCGCTGCCTTCGCGCCCTCAATGTCATACTGGCGGTCTCCGACCATGATGACCGCCTCCCTGTCATCCACACCGCAGGATGCAAGAACATATTCGATAACTTCTTTTTTTGCGGTCCGCCTCCCGTCCATCAGCGCTCCGCCGATAAAGGCAAAATGCTCTGCAATGCCGAAATACTCTGCGATCTGCACTGCATACTTCTCTGGTTTGGACGTCGCCATTGCCACCGTAATTCCCGCATCCTTCAGTCTCTTCAACAGCTGGATCACACCCTCATAGAGACGGTTCTCAAAAATCCCTCTCTCACCATAGTATTCCCGGTAAGAAGAGACCATCTCAGCCGCTTCACTATCTGTGATCCCACAGAAATCCCGGAACTGTTCTTTCAGAGGCGGGCCGATGAAAGTCCGAAGCTCTTCTTCTCCCGGTACCTCCATCCCGTGTTTCTCCAGGGCATACCTCACGCCTCCCATGATCCCGGGGCCGGAGTCTGTGATCGTACCGTCAAGGTCTAAAAGTACTGTCTGATATCTCATTTCCAGTTCTCCTTCTAAATAATCAGGTCCAAAGTGTCTGCGTCAGGAAGCCTCTCTTTTTCAGAGCTCAAAAGCTCCGGATCTGGTCGTCGTCCTCGCTCTCCGTCTTGATCACTTTCTGTATCACGACATAATATCCATAGTCATTGTTCACCTTCACGTATACCCGGTCTCCTTCTCTGTGTCCGAGCAGCGCTTTTCCAATCGGAGACTCGATGCTGACCAGCCCATTCAGGGAACTTCCACGCACTGAGGTCACGATCCGGTAAGTCTCCACCTCATCGTCATCCTCACAGTATATCTCAACCGTATTGTTCAGCCCGACTTCATCTGCCGCCGAGTGATCCTCCACGATCACAGCGGTCTTCAGCATCCTCTCCAGGTAACGGATCCGGCTCTCATTCCGGTTCTTCTCCTTCTTCGCTGCATGGTACTCAAAGTTTTCGCTCAAATCTCCATGGGAACGGGCTTCTTTGACCGCCTCAATCAGTTCTTTTCGTTCCACCAGCTTCCGATGCTCAATCTCCGCCTGTATTTTCTCCACATCGCTTTTTGTCAGTTTCTCTCGCATAATATCAACCTCTTTGCCTTTATAATAGGAAACCGTTTCCGCAGTTTTCTGGTCACACCGGAAACCAGGCCCTCACAGATGGAAAACTCCCAGGAGATCTGGATCTCCTGAGAGTACATTTCCAAACAGTCTTTAAAACTGTATTGCACCTCATTTTTCGCTGAAGCACTCTTTATTTCACGAGCAGTGATGTCCCTGTCATCTCTTTCGGCTGCTCCATGCCCATCATCTCGATCAGTGTGGGCGCGATGTCAGCCAGGCATCCGCCTTCTCTGAGTTTATAGGACGGATCCGCGTTCACAAGGATGAACGGCACCTGATTAGTGGTATGAGCTGTGAACGGCTCTCCTGTCTCCTCGTCGATCAGCTGCTCTGCGTTTCCGTGGTCAGCGCAGATGAACATCTGCCCGTCAACCGCTTTGATCGCGTCAACCGCTTTTCCGACGCACTCATCAACTGCCTCGATGGCCTTGACCGCCGCGCTCTCAACTCCTGTATGTCCGACCATATCCGGATTTGCAAAGTTGATGATGATCACATCGTATTTATCAGATTTGATCGCCTCAACCAGCTTATCGCACACTTCATACGCGCTCATCTCCGGCTTCAGGTCGTAAGTCGCAACCTTCGGTGATTTTACGAGGATCCTGTCCTCTCCCGGATTCGGCTCTTCAACACCACCGTTGAAGAAAAACGTCACATGAGCATATTTTTCTGTCTCGGCGATACGTGCCTGCTTCAGATCATGTGCTGCAAGGAACTCACCAAATGTATTTGTGATCTCCTCTTTTACAAATGCCACCTGCTTATTCGGAATCGTGACATCATATTCTGTGAAGCACACATACGTTGTCTTCACTCTCTCTCCTCTGTCAAATCCCGTGAAATCATCATCACAGAACGTTCTCGTGATCTCTCTTGCGCGGTCCGGACGGAAGTTAAAGAAGATGATGGAATCGCCGTCCTTTACTGTAGCGGTCGGAGCTCCGTCTTTCATGACCACCATGGGCTCCACGAATTCGTCCGTCTTCTCGTTGTCATAGGAAGCCTGGATCCCCTCTGTCGCTGAGGCAGCCTCAACTCCCTCGCCCTTTACGAGTGCGTTGTATGCTCTCTCCACACGATCCCAGCGGTTATCTCTGTCCATCGCATAGTAGCGTCCTGCGACTGTGGCAACCTTGCCGACACCGATCTCTTTCATCTTTGCTTCCAGCTCTTCCACATACTCTTTTCCGGATGCCGGAGGTGTATCACGTCCGTCAAGGAAACAGTGTACGTAGACTTTCTCCAGTCCCTGTCTCTTTGCCAGCTCCAGGAGCCCGTAGATATGTGTGTTGTGGCTGTGTACGCCGCCGTCGGATACCAGCCCCATCATATGAAGGGCAGAATCATTTTTCTTTGCATTCTCGCATGCAGCAAGGAGCGCTTTATTCTCAAAGAAATCGCCATCCTGGATCGCTTTTGTGATCTTTGTCAGATCCTGATAGACAATGCGTCCGGCCCCCATATTCAGATGTCCTACCTCGGAGTTTCCCATCTGTCCGTCCGGAAGCCCTACTGCCATTCCGCTGGCATTTCCTTTCACAAACGGGCACTCTGCCATCAACTTGTCCATCACCGGCGTAGCCGCCTCCGCAACTGCATTGCCGTGTTTGTCATCTCTCAAGCCGTAGCCGTCTAATATCATCAATACGGTTGGTTTTTTACTCATATCCATATCTCCTTTATTGTACATTTCTGGTTTTTATCCCGCTATTTATTGTACCCGTTTTCCGTACAATTTTCAAGACGGACAGTCTACATATTTTACCGATCACATACGAAACATGCTTCTCTGCATCTTTTTCTTCCATGATCAGGACAGCTTCAGAGCGGTTCCAGTCCGTCTCAGATCAGCTTCAGATGTTCAAACGCTTTCCACAGGCCGTCCCGGTCCACATCATCTGTCACATGATCCGCCACCGCCCGGATCTCCGGCCCCCCGTTTCCCATGGCAACGCTGATGCCGCTGTGTTCCAGCATGGGGATATCCACCTTTGCGTCCCCGAATGAAATGGTATCTTCCAGTGGGACATGCAGATGTTCCAGCAGCACGTCCATAGCATACGCCTTGTCTATCTCCCCCAGGGCAAGATCGCCGAACAGCGCCAGTTCTCCGACTCCGCCCCAGGTTCCGGCTTTCAGTTCCGGAAACGCCTCCGCAGATGCCAGATGATCCTCATAAGAGCCGAGAATGAAACTGATCTTGTTCACATCATCACGGTAGATATCTGCTCCGAAGATCATATCCGGGAACGCATCTCTCACTGTCATGCCATCTGTATTGTCCCGCCCTTTTCTCCGGCTGTACAGCCGGATCACAGGTTCTCCCGCCTCCTCAAACTTCTCACTGCCGAAAAGCCCGGCATTGCACTCCAGGTAAAATTCCAGCTTTCGCTCGTAAAGCCAGTCCACGATCCGGCGGCACTGCTCTTTCGAGAGATGCCGGTGCATGATCACCTCGCCGTTATCTTCTATATAGCTTCCGTTTCCACCGATCATTCCGTCCAGCCCGATCTCCCAGATTTCCGGATATACTTCTGCGCGGCTCCTGCCTGTACAGATATAAATCCTGTTTCCTTTCTCTCTGGCCAGACGCACCGCCTTTACCGCGCTCTCCGGGATTTGTCCCTCATAGTTCACGAGGGTTCCGTCCACATCCAGAAAAATGATCTTCCCTTCCATCCTTAAACTCCTCTCCTTTTCCCTCAGACGCGAAACAACTTCCGAAAAAAACTTTTCACTCACCTAAAGTGCCGAAAGGCACATTCCGGGGTTGTCAGCGGTCGCCAAGATCTCGGGCAAGCCCGGACTTTGGCCCGTTGCCGTCACATCAAAAGAGACCGGACAGCCTCTCTGGTGTGCCATCCGGTCTCTCTGACATTTTATGATTATTTGTAATTTACGATCTTTCCGAAGTCCGCCTTCAGGGAAGCGCCTCCTACAAGACCTCCGTCAATGTCAGCCTGTGCGAAGAGCTCTGCCGCATTTCCTGCGTTTACTGATCCGCCATACTGGATACGGATCGCGTCCGCAGTCGCCTCGTCATAAACTTCAGCAACACACTCACGGATGCCTTTGCACACTTCCTCAGCCTGCTCTGTCGTAGCGGTCTTGCCTGTTCCGATCGCCCAGATCGGCTCATAAGCGATGACCATTGTCTTAGCCTGGTCAGCCGTTACATTCTGCATTCCAACCTTCACCTGCTGACGGATGAAATCCATCGTCACACCCTGCTCTCTCTGCTCCAGAGTTTCGCCGCAGCACATGATCGGTGTGATGCCATGCTCAAAAGCTTTGAGGACTTTCTTGTTTACATCTTCGTTTGTCTCGCCGAAGTAGTCTCTTCTCTCAGAGTGTCCGAGAACAACATACTTCACACCTGCGTCTACGAGCATTGCCGGAGAGATCTCTCCTGTGTAAGCTCCGCTCTCCTCAAAATACATGTTCTCAGCGCCAACCTGGATGTTCGTTCCTTTGGTCGCCTCAACGACCGGTACGATATCGATCGCCGGTACACAGAATACCACGTCGACTTCCTCGTTTGCCACGAGCGGTTTTAATTCTTCTACAAGTGCAACTGCCTCACTGGGAGTCTTGTTCATTTTCCAGTTGCCTGCAATGATCTTCTTTCTTGCCATTTTTCTTTTCTCCTGAATAAATAGTTTAAGGTAATTTAAGGTATCTTCCCTCAACTAACCTCGCGCTTATAGCGCTCGCTAAGGTTCGGGAAGGACCTCGCACTAAGTTCAGCCTGCGCCTTCGGCTTGGCTTCACTAAGTTGCTTTCGGCCTACTTATCGTTTGCTGCTGCTACGCCCGGCAGTTCCTTTCCTTCCAGGAACTCAAGGGAAGCACCGCCGCCTGTGGAGATATGTGTCATCTTATCGCCGTATCCGAGCTGGTTTACAGCTGCTGCGGAGTCACCGCCGCCGATGATGGTCACAGCGTCTGTGTTTGCAAGCGCCTCTGCCACTGCCTTTGTTCCCTCTGCAAACTTCGGCATCTCAAAGCATCCCATCGGTCCGTTCCATACGACTGTCTTCGCTGATTTCACAGCGTCAGCATACATCTTCGCTGTCTCCGGTCCGATATCCAGACCCATCCAGCCTTCCGGGATCTCTCCCTGAGCTACAACTTTTGTATTTGCATCATTTGAGAATGCGTCTGCAGCGATAGAATCAACAGGAAGAAGAAGTTTCACGCCTTTCTCCTCAGCCTTCTTGATCATATCGAGAGAATACTGAAGGTAATCCTCCTCAAGCAGAGAGTTTCCTACGTTTCCACCCTGAGCCTTTGTAAACGTATAGCACATTCCTCCGCCGATGATCAGTGTGTCGACCTTCTCGAGCAGGTTATTGATAACGGAGATCTTGCTGGAAACCTTGGATCCGCCCAGGATCGCAACAAACGGTCTCTCCGGGTTCTCAACTGCATTTCCAAGGAAATCGATCTCTTTCTGCATCAGATATCCCACAACTGCAGTATCAACATACTGTGTCACGCCGACATTGGAGCAGTGAGCTCTGTGAGCTGTACCGAACGCATCATTTACGAACACATCGCACAGTGAAGCCAGCTCTTTGCTGAACGCTTCGCCGTTCTTTGTCTCTTCTGCTCTGTAGCGCGTGTTCTCAAGAAGCACAACATCTCCGTCGTTCATCGCTTCAACAGCTGCTTTTGCATTCGGTCCTACAACTTCCGGATCTGCTGCAAATTTTACTTCCTGTCCAAGAAGCTCAGAAAGTCTTACTGCAACCGGTGCAAGAGAAAGCTCCGGTTTCGGCTCTCCCTTCGGTTTTCCGAGGTGTGAGCAGAGGATCACTTTCCCGCCGTCAGCGATCAGTTTCTTGATCGTCGGAAGCGCTGCAACGATACGGTTCTCGTCTGTGATCTTTCCATCCTGGAGCGGTACGTTAAAGTCACATCTCACAAGGACTCTCTTGCCCTTTACATTGATATCATCTACTGATTTTTTGTTAAGTGCTGCCATTTTTATAGCCTCCTGATACTTTATAAACCAATTGCGCCGGAATTTCTCCCATACGCCTTTCCACGAAACAGGGTCCGGTCCTACAACAAGACCGGACCCTATTGTGAGTCAATTATTCAGAATTATCTTCCGAGAGCCTGTCCACATTCAAAAGAATGGATTAAGCCTCAAGCAGTTTTCCGAAGTATTTGATTGTTCTTACCATCTGGCTTGTGTAAGAGTTCTCATTGTCATACCATGAAACAACCTGAACCTCTGTATTTCCATCGCCTGTCGGCAGAGCCATTGTCTGTGTAGCATCGAACAGAGAACCATAGCTCATACCAACGATATCGCTGGATACGATCTCGTCTGTGTTGTATCCGTAAGACTCGTTAGATGCTGCTTTCATAGCTGCATTGATCTGGTCAACTGTAACTTCACCCTCAACAACTGCTGTCAGGATTGTTGTAGATCCTGTCGGAGTCGGAACACGCTGAGCAGATCCGATCAGTTTGCCGTTCAGTTCCGGGATAACAAGGCCGATAGCCTTAGCTGCGCCTGTGCTGTTCGGTACGATGTTGACAGCCGCTGCACGTGATCTTCTCAGATCGCCTTTTCTCTGCGGTCCGTCAAGTGTCATCTGATCGCCTGTGTAAGCGTGGATCGTGCACATGATACCGGATTTGATCGGTGCAAGGTCGTTCAGTGCTTTTGCCATCGGAGCGAGGCAGTTTGTTGTACAGGATGCAGCAGAAATGATGTTGTCATCCTTTGTCAGTGTCTCGTGGTTTACATTGTAAACGATTGTCGGAAGGTCGTTTCCTGCCGGAGCGGAGATAACAACTTTCTTAGCGCCTGCATCGATATGAGCCTGTGCTTTTGCTTTTGATGTGTAGAATCCTGTACACTCCAGAACAACGTCAACGCCGATCTCGCCCCACGGAAGCTCTGCTGCGTTAGCCATTGCGTAAATTTTGATCTCTTTTCCGTCAACAATGATGGAATCCTCTCCTGCCTCAACTTTGTCAGCCAGTGCATATTTGCCCTGTGTTGAGTCATATTTCAGTAAGTGAGCCAGCATTTTCGGGGAAGTAAGGTCGTTGATTGCCACGATCTCAAATCCTTCTGCTCCAAACATCTGTCTGAAAGCGAGACGTCCGATACGTCCAAATCCATTAATCGCTACTTTTACTGCCATGATTAATTCCTCCTAAAAGTTTAAAAAATATTTGACTGTAAGCCAGTCATGGCAATGAATCCTTAACATTCCGTGATTGTTAAAGATTCATCAACTAGGATAATTGTACTAAAACAGAAACAAAAATTCAAGTAGAAAATGTATTTTTATACAGTACATCCCGTAAATCCGGCTTATAGCGGCTTTATGGTGCCGCCTCCGAACACATATTCCCCGTCGTAGAGTACCACGGCCTGTCCCGGCGTCACCGCCCGGATCGGCTCCTCAAACGTACATGTGATCTCGTCCGTCCCGGATTTTTCTACAGTGCACCAGGCGCCTTTATGGTTATAACGTATCTTAGCAAGCATCCTCTTCGGCTCCGTCAGATCCTCTGCTGCCATAAAGTTCAGCCTGTCTGCTCTGAGAGTCCGGTTCAGGGATTCCTCGTAAGTCCCGATGACCACCTCGTTAGTCTCCGGACGGATCTCCAGAACAAAAGCCGGATATCCCAGGGCAAGCCCCAGCCCCTTTCTCTGTCCCACTGTATAGTGGATGATCCCTCTGTGACGCCCCAGGACTTTCCCGTCCGTTGTAACAAAATTTCCTTCCGGTATTTCCTTTCCCGTTGTCTCTCTGATGAAGGAGGCATAATCCCCGTCAGGCACAAAACAGATGTCCTGGCTGTCCGGCTTGTCCGCCACCTTCAGCCCCAGATCCGCCGCAAACTTCCGGATCTGCTCCTTGGAATAATCTCCATCCGGCATCAGGGTCCGTTTCAGCTGTTCCTGGGTAAGATTATAAAGAGCATAAGTCTGATCCTTGCCCGGCACAGATGCACGCCTGAGAGCATATCTGCCGTTTTCCAGCTTTTCAATCCTGGCATAATGGCCTGTCGCAATATAATCCGCTCCGATAGAGAGGCTCCTGTCCAGAAGGGCTTCCCATTTGACATACCGGTTGCAGGCAATGCAGGGATTGGGAGTCCGCCCATTGAGATACTCCGAGGTGAAATAATCGATCACCTGCTCTTTGAACTCTTGCTTAAAGTTCATGACATAATACGGGATATCCAGAGCTGCCGCCACTCTCCGTGCATCCTCCACGGCACTCAGGCCGCAGCATCCCCCGTTTTCTTCCACGGAACAGGCGTCTTCGTCCTGCCAGATCTGCATGGTGACGCCGATCACATCATAACCCTGCTCTTTTAACAGCCATGCCGCCACGGAGGAGTCCACTCCTCCCGACATGCCAACCACCACTCTGCTCATCAGTATTCCTCTTCTTCCTCTTCCTCGCCTTCATGGATATCGGACTTTGGTTTCTCCAGTCCCTCGATCTTGATCCCGTTCTTCTCCGCATAGTCCCAAAGTGCCGCGTGGATCGCTTCCTCTGCCAGAAGGGAGCAGTGTACCTTTACCGGCGGGAGCCCGTCCAGGGCCTCCATGACCGCTTTGTTCGTGACCTGCATTGCCTCCCGGATATTCTTCCCTTTCACCAGCTCAGTCGCCATACTGGATGTGGCGATCGCCGCGCCGCAGCCAAAGGTCTTGAACTTCACATCGCGGATGATCTGGTTCTCGTCGATATCGAGATAGATCCTCATGATATCTCCGCATTTCGCATTGCCTACTGTTCCCACTCCGCTGGCATTCTCGATCTCTCCTACGTTTCTCGGATTCTGAAAATGATCCATTACTTTCTCTGTATACATGACTTAGTTCCTCCGTCTCTTTTATATTTATCAGCTTTCTCTTAGTTTTTTTCTGCACTTTCTTTCTTTTTCATAAAATCCTCGTACAGCGGGGACATGCTCCTCAACTGCTCCACGATCCCTTTGAGGCAGTCCACCGTATAGTCCAGATCCTCTTTTGTTGTGTCCGCTCCCAGAGTCAGTCTCAGAGAGCCATGTGTGATCTCATGGGGCAGTCCGATGGCAAGGAGCACATGGGACGGATCGAGAGATCCGGATGTACATGCCGAGCCGCTGGATGCACAGATCCCTTTCATGTCCAGCATGATCAGGAGCGATTCTCCTTCGATGTACTGAAAACTGAAGTTCACGTTATTCGGAAGCCTCTTCTCCCGGTCACCGTTGAGCCTGCAGTAAGGGATCTCCTCCTCGATCCTGCGGATCATGTAGTCCCTGAGCTCCCGCTCTTTTGCCGTTCTTCCTTCCATATCAGCTGCCGCAAGTTCCACTGCCTTGCCAAGCCCGACGATCCCAGGTACGTTCTCTGTCCCGGCACGGCGCTTTCTCTCCTGGGCACCTCCGTGGATAAAGGAACAGATCTTCACCCCTTTCCGGATATAAAGGAATCCGATCCCCTTCGGTCCGTTCAGTTTGTGTCCGCTGGCGCTGAGCATGTCGATGTGGCATTCATCCACATTGATCGGCACCTGGGCAAATGCCTGTACCGCGTCCGTGTGGAAAAGCACGCCGTGCCTGTGAGTGATCTCACCGATCTCCCGGATAGGCTGGATTGTCCCGATCTCATTGTTCGCGAACATGATGCTGACCAGGATGGTATCCGGCCGGATCGCCGCTTCCACAGCCGCCGGATCCACAAGCCCGTTCTCATCCACATCCAGATATGTCACTTCGTATCCTCTTTTTGCCAGATATTCACAGGTGTGGAGGATCGCATGGTGCTCGATCCTGCTGGTAATGATATGCTTTCCTTTGGAAGCGTACGCCTCCGCCGTCGCAGTCAGTGCCCAGTTGTCAGACTCTGTCCCCCCCGCCGTAAAATAGATCTCATTCGCTTTTGCGCCAAGCACTCCCGCGATCGTCTCTCTCTGTCTCGTGATCACTTCTTTATTTGCAGATGCAAATCCGTACACACTGGACGGATTTCCATAATTTTCCGTAAAATAAGGCAGCATCGCCTCCACTACTTCCGGCGCCGTCTTTGTTGTCGCCGCATTATCAAGATAGATCATTTTGTCCATCCCTTCTTACCTCCTATTTGTATTCAATATCCGCCCGGCTTTCTGCACTAGAGCTGTTCTTCCACACTCTCCGGGTTTTTCTTTCTGCTTTCCGCAACGAGCTGATCAAGCCGGATCTCATCTACCGTCCGGTTAATGCTCTCATTGATACGTTTCCAGACATATTTTGTCACGCAGCTGTCTGCCGCCCTGCACTCTCCCCCCGGATCCAGCCCGGCACAGTCCACCGGATCAAGCTTTCCTTCCAGGGCACGCAGGACATCTCCCACTGAGATATCCCTCGTATCCCGCGCAAGCACATATCCGCCGCCTGCCCCCCGGATACTCCGGACGATCCCGGCCTTTTTCAGCATTGCCATAAGCTGTTCCAGATATCTCTCGGAGAGATCCTGTCTGGCAGAAATACTCATGATCGATACCGGTGTGCCGCCTTGGCTGTGCACAGCCAGATCGATCAGCGCGCGCAGCCCGTATCTTCCTTTCGTTGACAGCTTCACCTTCTCACCTTCCCGTCTCTATTTCCTAGTATTTTACTGGGTTTTCATTCTGTAGGATATCACCCGCGCCCTGTTCTGTCAACCCATTTTCCGGCATAATTATCAATAATCAGGTAAAATTTGCTTTCTGAGAGGTATTATATGTCCGCAAAACACAAATTACTCCGGGGTACGATCATCCTCACTGCAGCAGGCCTTTTAAGCCGTCTCATGGGGTTCTTTTTCCGTATCTTTTTAAGTCATGCCTTCGGAGAGGAGAATGTAGGGCTCTATCAGCTCATCTTCCCCGTCTACAGCCTCTGTCTCGCTCTGGGGACTTCCGGCATACAGACCGCCCTTTCCAGAACTGTGGCCAGAAACATCTCCCTGGGCAGAGACAGTGAAGCCCGAAACGCTCTCAGTATCGCTCTCACACTGACAGGCGCATTCTCTGTCATCGAAATCTTTTTCATTCAGAGTCACGCCGGCATGATCGCCTCCCGCTTTCTCGGCGACCCGCGCTGCGAAGAGCTCCTCCTTATTATCTCTTATGCCCTGCCATGCGCGGCGGTACACAGCTGTATCTGCGGTTACAGCTACGGGATACAGCAGACCAGGCTTCCGGCTCTTTCCCAGCTGATCGAACAGACAGCACGGATTTTTTCCGTTCTCCTTCTCTTTTACATATTCCGGCAGAACGGCAGTACGCCTTCCGTCAGTCTCGCAACTTCCGGCATCGTGATCGGTGAATTTGCATCTGCCCTGTTCTCCATCCGCTTCATCCCAAAGAGAAAAAGATCCGTTGTCCGTTCCCACCTCCGCACGGTCCGGAAAACAGGCAGGGAACTGATCACACTCTCCCTGCCGCTGACAGCCAGCCGCACCTGCGTGACGCTCCTTCAGAGTATTGAGGCAGCGTCAATCCCTGCCATGCTGAAGCTTTACAGCCACAGTGCAAGCGAGGCTCTGATCCTCTATGGAGTCCTCACAGGCATGGCACTGCCCTGTATCCTCTTCCCCTCTGCGATCACCAACTCCGTGGGAGTCATGCTGATGCCCGCTGTGGCAGAAAAACAGGCTGAGGGGAGCCGTTCCGGCATTTCCTCTCTGATCAGAAAAGCGGCAGGGAGCTGTTTCATTCTGGGGCTTGCATGCTGCCTCTTTTTCCTCATTTTTGGCTCTTATATAGGCAAACTGCTCTTCCACAGTGAGACCGCCGGAAAATTCATTGTGACACTTGCATGGATCTGTCCGTTTCTCTACACGAACTCCGCGCTCATGAGCACCATCAACGGACTGGGGAAAACACTCTGGACTTTTCTGATCAATGTCCTTGGTCTTACCGTCCGCATTATCAGCGTTTTTCTGGCGATTCCTGTGTTTGGCATGCAGGGTTATCTCTGGGGGCTTCTGATCAGCCAGCTTGCCGTCACCCTCCTTTCCTGCACTGTACTGAAGCTCACAGCCCCCATCCCACAGGAAACAGAAAAATCCCCGCAGAAAACTGCGGGGTGACTGCCTCCCGATATCGATTGATCGTATTCGGATTCCTCTTCTTTTATTCATTTTACCGATACCACTCAGAAAGCCTGCTACAGCGTAGAGAGAAAAGCCCTCACAACCGAAGGATTCACATAAATCTCCAGCAAGATGCCCACCGCCAGGGCAGTCAGGACAAACACGGTTTTCTGCCTGTTCCAGGGGCTTTTGGGGTAGGCCCAGCAGTACCATAACAGGATAAGATAAGCCGGGATATAGAATGTGAACTGAGGGAAAACACCTGCCAGACACAAAAAACTGCCCCTGATCCCCATGCTCAAAACCGCAGTGGAGATCAGAATGCCCGCCGACATGCCCGTCCAAAGCAGAAACAGAGCCGCCGTCACCCTCCTCATCTTTGTCACAGACAGAGCGAGAACTGCCAAAAACGGAAGGACTCGAAGCCGCAGCAGGTACCAGAGATATTCGCCCACTTCGATCTTCACTGTCTGAAATTGATCCAGAAAATATTCGCTGAATATTCCAGGTTCTGCAACGTATTTTTTGGCCAGCAGGTTCACATAGAGCACTCCCAGCAGAAATCCCGGCATGAAAAGAGCAAGAAGCTGCTTTTTGGAATGAAGTATCTTCAAGATGTTTCCTCCCTCAGTTAAGATATTTCATTATATGCCGGCACTTTTTATTTATTCTTTAGTTTCTGTTATACTTCGTGTCATAGGCAAGGAGAGAAGATACTGTCTTTGCGTCCTCGATCTCCCCTGAAAAGATCTTCTCTTTCAGCTCGTCAATGGTATACGCCTTCAGCTCGATAAACTCATCCTCATCCAGATGCTGTTTTGACTGGATCAGATCCCGTGCCACATATACCTCGATCCGCTCGTTACAGAACGCGACCGTGGTCCTGAGATTGATCAGCCATTCAAGATTTTCGCTCCGATATCCGGTCTCTTCTTCCAGCTCTCTGGATGCACATCGGATCCCCGGCTCATCCGCTTCATCGAGGGCCCCTGCCGGGATTTCCAGTGTATAACGGTCCAGGGCATTCCTGTACTGTCTGACCATCAGGATCCTTCCGTCCGGCATGACCGGGACCACAGCCGCAGCGCCCTTATGCTTGATAAAATCCCAGAGCACTGTATGATCTCCATTGATCTCCATTGTGTCCTGGTAGAAATCTATGATCTTCCCTTTAAACTTCAACTCACGATTCAGACGTCTGATCTTCTCACTCATTTTTTCTTCTCCTCTCCCGCACCATTTTTGCGCTGTCATTTCCAGAACATCCCCGCCATCGGCAGACGGCTGTTCCCAACTCTTTCCTGTAGAATCAGAAAGCCCTCGTCTTTCGACAAGGGCTGTATCTTTTTTACCTGTTATGATTTATTTCGCATAATCTGTTGCCCGTGATTCACGGATCACATTTACCTTGATCTGTCCGGGATATTCAAGTTCAAACTCAATCTGTTTTGCGATATCCCTGGCCAAAAGCACCATATCATCGTCAGATACCTGCTCTGGAACTACCATAACACGAATCTCTCTTCCTGCCTGAATAGCAAAAGACTTATCCACACCTTTAAACTGGTTGGTTATCTCTTCTAACTGTTTTAATCTGTTTGTATATGTTTCAATCGTTTCCCTTCTCGCACCCGGTCTTGCCGCTGAGATCGTATCAGCAGCCTGGACCACACAGGCGATCAGGCTCTGCGGTTCAACATCACCGTGATGCGATTCCACAGCATTGATCACCGTTGCAGATTCTTTGTATTTTCTGCAAAGATCCGCACCGATCTGAATATGTGAACCTTCCACATCATGATCTATGGATTTTCCTATATCATGCAGAAGCCCTGCCCGCTTGGCAATCCTTACATCCAAGCCGATCTCGCCTGCAAGGAGTCCCGCAAGCTGTGCCACTTCGATGGAATGTTTGAGGGCGTTCTGTCCATAGCTTGTTCTGAATTTCATGCGACCGAGAAGGCGGATCAGCTCCGGGTGGATTCCCGTCACACCTACTTCAAGAGCGGCGGCCTCTCCTTCCTCGCGGATCATGGTATCAACTTCTTTCTGCGCCTTTTCTACCATCTCCTCGATCCTTGCCGGATGGATTCGACCGTCTACGATCAAACGCTCAAGAGCAATCCTTGCCACCTCTCGGCGAATCGGATCGAACCCGGAAAGCACGACCGCTTCCGGAGTGTCGTCAATGATAAGTTCGACACCGGTGAGGGTCTCAAGTGTCCGGATATTCCGTCCCTCCCTGCCGATGATCCTTCCTTTCATCTCATCGCTGGGGAGCTGCACGACAGAGATCGTGGTCTCGGCCACGTGATCGGCCGCACAGCGCTGGATCGCATTGACAACAAACTCTTTCGCCTTTTTGTCTGCGTCTTCCTTGGCCTGCGTCTCCAGTTCCCGGATCATCTTTGCCGTGTCATGCTTAACATCTTCTTCAACAGTTTTCAACAGATATTCTTTTGCCTGTTCGGAGGTAAGTCCTGAGATTCGTTCCAGTTCCTGTACACGTTTCTGACTAAGTTCTTCTACCTTTGCTTCGCGCTGCCGCAGCTGTTCTTCCTTGGATGTCATCTTGTTTTCTCTGTGTTCGAGAATATCCGATCTCTTTTCAACCGCTTCTTCCTTTGCGAGCACTCTCTTTTCATAGCGCTGCAGTTCCGCTCTTCTCTCCTTTGTCTCTTTCTCAAGATCGTTCTTTGTCCTGATCGATTCTTCTTTCACTTCAAGAAGAGCTTCTTTCTTCGTTGTCTCCGCAGTTTTCACAGCATCGTCGATAATTTCCCGCGCTCTGCTCTCCGCATTCCCAATCTTACTCTCGGCATTCTTTTTCAGATTGGAAATCGTTGCAAAGTGGGTAATAATACCGACTATCAACGCGAGGGCTACAGCAATGCCTATACATACACCTAGACTTAATTGCACAGGAGCACCTCCTTATTTAATTTTCATTGTACATAATATTTAAATACAACAGTTAAATTTTATACTGTTTTCACAACAATGTCAAGCATCCTCACCATAATTTTGTATCACTTGACGGACCGTTTCAAAACCGAATCCCTTCCGTGCCAGATAGGCGTAGATTTTCCGCATTTTCTGGTCATCCACTTCCCCGGGATCAAACCTTTTTTTCCTCAGAAGCGCCCGCACTGCTTCCTGCTCTTCGTCTTCTCCGTAACATGCCTCAAACGCTTCGTCGATCCGCTCCGTGGAAACCCCTTTCTGTGTCAAAAGCGCGCGAATCTCCCGTCTGCTCTTTGAATTTTTTCTGCTCCTGACAAAGTTTTCTGCAAAACGGCTGTCGTCCAGATATCCGAAAGAGCGGACATACTCCACTGCCTGGTCAGCTGCCTTTTCCGGATACATCGCTCTGCGCAGTTTTTCCCGCAGGCCGTACTCGGTCCGGTCCATATCCTCCAGCAGATGCATCGCATACAGCTTTGCCCTCTTCAGGATAACTTCCTTTTCAATCTTTTCCACAGTATCCGGCGGAATCTCCGCCCCCTCTCTGATGCCGTATCTGGAGAGTTCGCTTTTGTAGAGCACGAATGCGAACTCTCCGTCCAGCCAGACCCGGAATTTTGTCTTCGCACAGGCTTCTGCTTTTGTAACGATCATCCTTTACGCCTCTTTCCTGCCCGTTTGCCTCTCATACGCATTACGCTTCCTTCTTCGGGGGCTTTTCCGGTTTCAGTTTCAGGTCACTTTCCGCGCCCTCTCTTTTCTCTTCTGCCGCTTCTCCCTCTCCCGAGAGATGGTAATGCGCCCTCACCTTTCTGTCCAGTTCCTCCATTACTTCCGGATGCGCCTCCAGATACGCCTTTGCATTCTCACGCCCCTGTCCGATCTTCTCTCCTTCATATGCATACCAGGCACCGCTCTTTTTCACCAGATCTATGCCTGCAGCCAGATCAAGGATATCCCCCGCTCTGGAAATCCCCTTTCCGAACATGATGTCAAACTCGGCTTCCTTGAATGGCGGCGCGATCTTATTCTTCACGATCTTGATCCTTGTTCTGTTCCCCACCATCTCTCCGCTCTGTTTGAGTGTCTCGATCCTTCTCACATCCATGCGGACAGACGCATAGAATTTCAGCGCCCGGCCTCCTGTGGTGGTCTCCGGATTTCCGAACATAACGCCGACTTTCTCCCTCAGCTGGTTGATAAAGATCACGATACAATTGGACTTGCTGATCACCGGGGTCAGCTTTCTGAGTGCCTGGGACATGAGTCTCGCCTGAAGCCCCACGTGGCTGTCTCCCATGTCTCCCTCTATCTCCTGTCTCGGCACAAGAGCCGCGACAGAATCGATAACGATAATATCGATCGCTCCGGAACGCACCATCGTCTCTGCGATCTCCAACGCCTGATCCCCGCTGTCCGGCTGCGAGATATAGAGCTCATCAATGTCCACGCCGATATTCTTCGCATAAACCGGATCCAGGGCATGCTCCGCATCAATAAACCCCGCGATTCCGCCCCGTTTCTGCACCTCTGCGATCATATGCAGAGCCACTGTGGTCTTACCGCTGGACTCCGGGCCGTACACCTCGATCACACGTCCCTTCGGCACACCTCCCAGCCCCAGTGCCAGATCCAGACTGAGACAGCCAGTCGGCACAGTCTCCACCGCCACGTGAGCACCGGACTCTCCCAGCCTCATGACTGTTCCTTTTCCAAAATCTTTTTCCAGCTTCGCGATCGCCGCATCAAGGGCTTTTTTCTTCTCTTCATTATTTGCCATAATCTATGTTCTCCTTCTCAGATATCGAACAGTTGTTCGTGTACTTTATTATACTATTATACTTATCTTGAAATGTCAACCATATTTTCAGACACTTTTCATTGGCATTCCCCCTGTTCTTTTCACGTTTTTCATATAGATTTCTGTCAAAGGATCCTGCTCCGACACTGGAGCACAGAATAAATCAGGACGCCTTGCGGCGTGAATAAAAACGGCGGCAAGAACACCGCCGATATCAACATCTATAGAGTAACACAGAAAAGCCGGAAATGCAAGTGTTCCCATACTCCCTGACCATGGAACGCAGCAGTTCATACCGTCTTCCATTTCCGCACTTTTTCCCTGTAATAGATCACGCCCTCTTTCACGATGGACGCCTTCCCGGCTCTGATCTCCACCATGGTCACAGAACAGTTGGGCGGGACCTCATCCTGCCAGAATCCGGATACAGTTATCTTTCCCCGGATCCGGTTCAGCAGAGCCGTCATCGCGGCACCGTGTGTGGAGACGAGGACATTTTTCTCTGCAAGATCTCTGCGGCTGCATATTTCATCAAGAAAGTCACCGGTCCTGTCATAAAGTTCCTTCACGCTCTCCGCACCCTCGGGAGGAATATACGACGCAGTATCCGTAAAAAACAGATTGAATGCATCGCTGCCATTCTCTCTGTGATCGCCTCCACTGTACATTCCTTCATAGATTCCAAATCCGATCTCCTGTAATCTCTCATCATCCAGAAGAAGGATATCCCGCCCTCTCAGTATGATCTCCGCCGTCTCTTTTGCCCTTTTCAGCGGGCTGGTATATGCAATGTCGATCCTCAGATCCTTCATTCCCTCTGCTGTCTCTTCCGCCAGATGGCGCCCATAGCTGTTCAGAGGAATGTCCGTGCGCCCCTGCACCCTCTTCTCCCGGTTCCAGTCCGTCTCCCCATGTCTCACAATGTAAAGCATCATTCCTGCGCTCTCCTTCCTGGCTGATACCCCCTAATTTCACTTATGCTGCAAGCTGCAACACTAAGTATACGCATTCCTCCCAAAAACGTCAACTGCCATGCTTGCCAGCTGCCCTTCCGGGCGATATAATAAAACCGGCCGGGGCAGCCCCGGAACTTCCAGACCTGTTTTTCAGGGAAAAGAAAGGAATGATACGATCATGGAAATGAAAAAGATAACCAGTTTTACAGTAGATCACATCCGCCTCGCTCCCGGGCTCTATGTCTCCAGAAAAGACAGGGCGGGCGGGACTGTCATAACCACTTTTGATATCCGCATGACCAGTCCGAACGACGAACCGGTCATGAACACGGCTGAAGTGCATACGATCGAACATCTGGGCGCCACCTTCCTGAGGAACCATGAAACATACGCGGATTCTGTACTGTATTTCGGACCAATGGGATGCCGCACCGGGTTCTATCTCCTCCTTGCAGGGGATTATTCCTCTGCCGACATCGTCCCACTCATGAAAGAAATGTTTGCTTTCATCGCCGGATATGAGGGAGAGATCCCGGGTGCCTCTGCGAAAGACTGCGGAAATTATCTTGACATGAACCTTCCGATGGCAAGATACCTGGCCGCACGCTACCTGAAAGATGTGCTGACTGACATCCAGGACAGCCAGCTCTATTACCCGGGATAGGCTCCGCCTTGTCCCGGCCCCTTTCTGCCTGCGGCGCAAAAATACAGACAGACCGTGTGAGATTCTGTCTCCACATACGGATCTTCTCCATATGTCCGGCAGCATTCTCTCCGGTCTGTTTTTTCATTCCACATCTTTTTCAGGTCCTTTTCTTCAGGACTTCCCTCCTGATGTAACGGTAAGTCTTCTCTTCCCCCTCCTCAGCAAGCATAATGAGCAGCTTTTCCAGAAGCCTTCTCGTTTCCGGATGCATCAGCTCCCCGCCCTTTCCTCTGTTATAGTATTCCAGCGGGTCTCTGTCCGTATATTGACCGCTTCTGTAGACCTTGCTCGCCGCAATGCGGTCCAGAAACATCTCTACCACATATTTTACAGGCATCTTCATCCCGGCAAGGGTCCCGCTTCCGTCCAGACTGTAATCGATCCAGTACTCATAATGATGCCGGTTACGTCCTTTGTGATGGAGCCATGCCGAAGAGTATCCTCTTTCCTCCCGTTCTGCATTGTTTGGGCTTCGTGTCCCCTGATAATATCTGCACCCCACCCGGAATTCTGTCCAGCTGTATTTGGAGAGATCATGGCAGATGCCCTGCCTGTACAGGCCCACGCGGAAGCATTCCTTCATAACCAGTATTTTGTGTTTCGTGATCGTACAGAAATGTTTTACTGCCTTCATTTTTCACTCTGATCTCTATCTGCTCACAAGCAGCGAAATACTTCTCTCCTTTAATTCTATGCTTTTCTGCTCCTCCAGGATCTCCGGCTTTTCAAGAAGCCCCTTCTCCGTTGTCCCTGCAAGGTGCCACTTTTTCCCTTTTCCAGGCGATGGCAGCGCGAACAGATGAGGGATCCAGTGCATATTATATGCTGCAAAACAGGGCTCATCCGACTTATCCGCAGCTGCAAAGAGCCCCCCCAGCTGACGGCTTGCAACATCTGTCATAGCCTTCCACGCATTCTCTCCGTGATAGGAAACGTCAGGCATACCGCATCCGTTCCGGTCCATTCCTCTGAGCTCATCATCCCTGTGAAGGCATTTGTGTTTCTTTCTGAATTCGATCAGACTCTTTACATACCGGAACAGAGAATCATCTGTTTTGAGCCGGCTCCAGTTTACCCATGCAGTCTCATTATCCTGGCAATATACATTGTTGTTCCCTTTCTGGGAATTATAAAACTCGTCCCCGGCCAGGATGCACGGCGTCCCCTGCGATGTAAGAAGAAGGGTAAATGCATTTCTCACCTGGTTTTTCCGAAGTGCCATGACCGCTCTTTTTCTGCTCGGTCCCTCCGCCCCGCAGTTCCAGCTGTAATTAAAATCCGGTCCATCCTGGTTCCTCTCCCCGTTCTCTTCATTGTGTTTTCCGTCATAGGATACCAGATCCCACAGTGTAAATCCGGTATGCCCGGTAATGTAATTGCACTTTCCGTCGCCGGCGGAATTATGTCCCAGTGCCCACATCACATCGCCGACCATATTCTCATCGCCTTTAAGAAATCGGCGCATGACATTCTGATACCCATCGTCCTTGCGCATCAGTTTGATATCTTTTAGGAAAGGATCTCTGCTCAGGATCTCCCACGGCACAGTATAAGGATTTACCACAAAACCGTCTATATGATATTCAAACATATAGAATTTCAGACACTCCAGCGCTGTCTGAACAGATGTCTTTTCTCCGAACGGCATCTCCAGTACGACTTCGATCCCTGCTTTATGGCACGCCCTGACCATATCTTTGAGTTCCACAGACGCACTCTTCCCCGCCGCATAGGAATGTTTTGGGGCGAAATAATATCCTTCCCCATATCCCCAGTAATTGATCTGTCCGTTCACACACTCTTCAAACTCATATACCGGCATACACTGGACCTGGTTGATCCCCAGTTCCTTCAGGTACGGAATTTTCTCTACAACACCAAGGAATGTCCCTTTATGGGCTGCTTTCGACGAACTGTGCTTTGTAAAACCGCGGACATGAAGGCTGTACGCCACCACCTCACTCCAAGGAATATGAAGCCTTTTATCTTCCTGCCAGTCATATCCGGAGGTGATGATTTTCCCTCTGACTTCGTGTTCCTGGAGATTCCGCCTTGTTCCAAAGGCCTTTTTCCCTGCGATTTCTTTCACATAGGGATCTATACATACCTTTTTGTTGATCCTGTAGTTATATTCATATTTCTCAACATTCCTGCCTTCAACAGAGAGATATCTCACCTCTCCGATCCCTTCTTCCTCCGGCATCTCAAACACGTATTCCGGAGCCATTTTTCCCGCTCTGTAGAGGAGCAGCTCACAGCTCTGTCCCTTCGGAACCTGTACCACAAAATTTACTCTGCCCTTCTCTGCATGCGCCCCAAAAGGCTGCGGGATTCCTTCTTTTTTGATCATTCTTTCAGTCCTTTCCTATTGCCAGCCGTCTGTCCCGTACATTTCTACATTTTCCCGATCGATCAGGAACGTCTCTTCGCAGACCTCTTCTTCGTAGGCTCCGCCATCGAGTATTGCCGCCGCAGTTGCCGCCGCCCGCTTTCCTATATTGATCGGGGACTGGGCGCCCACCGCCTGCATTGGGCTCTCAGGATCTGCCACCGCCGCCTTGATCTCCGGAGAACCGTCCACACTGTATACAATAATATCATCATATTGTATCTCCTCCAGCACCGAAAGCACCTGTACAGCCATCCGGTCATTTCCGCACATCACTGCATCAACATGGATATCCTCCTCCAGGATCTCTCTCAGAGAAGACTGTATCGCTTCTTCACCGGTTCCTGCATCAATCCTTGCAGCAACCTCAAACCCATCATTGTAGATCGCCTCTTCAAACCCGGTGATCCGCTCATTTATCGAACTCACCTCAGGCTCCTCAACGATCACGATCCTGCCGCCGCGGGGTCTTTGCTCCACCAGATCTTCCCCGCAGATATATCCCGCGTTGTGATTATCGGATCCGATAAAAGCATCGATATATTCTGTATCTTTTACCATGATATCAAGATTGATGACCGGGATATCCGCCTCTTCCAGCTCTTCCAGTGCAGGCGTGATCTTTTCCCAGTCTGCAGGACAGAGAAATACTGCATCGACCCCGGCATCGATCATCTCACTGATCTGGGATATCTGGGTATCCACATTATTTTCAGCGTCTTTTACCATGATCCGGTCTCCCTGCTCCTCCAGAGAAGTCCGTATGGAGTCCTTCAGGGTCTCATAGAACGGATTAGACATATCAGCGGAACTGTATCCCAGCAGTCTTCCCGACTCCGGCTCCGTCTCTTCCTCATTCCCATCCTCTTCTTCCTCCACGACCGCGTTATCTTCCGGCGTCCCTACATTCTGCTTGCATCCCGTCACGGAAATCCCCGTGACGGCAGCTATGAGGAACAGCAACAACACTCTCTTTTTCATCTGCCATACTCCTTCTGCTGCACTATCTGTAAACATCCTCACTTTCATTCTACCTGGTTTCAGGGGAAAGTCAATAAGAGGATCCGGAAGTCCGTCTTGCTTTTTCCTCTTCTTTTTGATAACATCTGTAATGAAATCCATCCGGACTTAATACTTTATTCCAAGGAGGATCCCCATTATGTATATGGATGAAAACGGACCAATGACCGTAACATTGACACTGGATGACGGACAGGAACTGGAGTGCGAAGTGCTCACCACACTGGACGCCGGGGGAAGAAAGTATATCGCTCTTTTCCCAATGGAAGGCCCGGACAGTGAGGCGGGGCAGGTCTATCTGTACCGCCTCATCGAACACGGTGACGCAGAACCGGATCTGGAGAACATCACGGAAGACAGCGAGTTCGAACTTGCCTCCGAAGCGTTCAACGCCTGGGCGCAGGAGCAGGACTTCGCCGACATCGATCTGGACGAACTCGACTAATCCTCAAACAGTTCCTCAACAAAGCGGGAAGGAGATGCCTCCTTTCCGTTTTTTGTCTTTACATAGCAGATCTTCAGCAGTTCTTTCGCCCTTGTCATCGCCACATAAAACAGTCTGCGTTCCTCCTCTGTCTCTTCCTCCGTCTTTGCTTTTTTGTAAGGGATACTCCCCTCATTCGCCTCTATGAGGAAAACGGAGTCGAACTCAAGTCCCTTCGCCGCATGGATCGTCATCAGCCTGACGCCTGCCTGTTCCAGGTTTTTCTGTTTCTCTTTCATCCGGAGCATCTCCGTGTATTCCTCCACATGATCAAACCATTCTTCGATGGTGGAGAAAGGCTTTGCCGCCTCGGAGAGTTCCGCCAGAATGTCAAACAGATCCGACTTCTCCGTCTTATGTGTCAGCGCATAGTCTTTCAGAAAATCGTCGTATCCGATCCGCTTCCGGATGTACTGGATCGCCGCATAGGGCGCCATCTTGACGAGCATCTTAACATCCCACTCGAACTGGTCCACCCGGTCCATCATCCATTCCCTGTCAGCATAAAATTTCCTGATTTCCTCAAACGACGGGGATGCGCCGGATATGCTGTCCCGCCCGATGTATCTCTTCGGCCGGTTCATGACCTGGAGGAAATCCTGTCTTTTCCTATCCCCCAGAGCGAGACGGAAGTATGCCTGTATATCTTTCGCGATAAAGTGCTCATATATGTTGGGAAGATGCTCTCTCATCTGGAACGGGATCCTCCGCTCCATCAGCATCTCCGCCACAGGGCGGGCGTCCGTATGGGTCCGAAAGAGCACAGCGATGTCTTCCGCGCGCACACCGTCCCCACATCGTTTTGCGACCTCTCCGACAACATACTCTGCCTCCTCATTCGGGTCTTTCACCTCCTGGACATGCAGAGACGCCCCTTTCTCCTTCACCGCAGTCAGATCCTTTTCATACCTGCGCGCATTATTTTCGATCACTTTCAGGGAATTTCTCACAATATTGGAAGTAGAACGGTAATTGATACCCAGAAGAAACTGCTTTGAGTCCGGAAAATCTTCCCGGAACCGGAACATCAGGGAGGGATCCGCGCCGCGGAACCCGTAGATTGCCTGATCATCATCCCCCACAACAAAAAGATTGTTCTCCGGACGGGCAAGCATACAGATCACATCATACTGGATCCGGTTGATATCCTGAAACTCATCGATCAGGATATACCGGAATTTCTTCTGCCACTGCGCCAGCACATCCGGGCGGCTGCTGAACAGTTCATAGCAGAGTACCAGCATATCGTCAAAGTCGATCTTTCTCAGCTTCTTCCGCTGTATCTCATACTCTCTGTATATTTCCCGGAACGCATCCGCACTGCACTTCTCCGAGACAAATTCTTCCACATCGATCCGGTTGTTCTTGATGCGCCCGATCTCCGCCGCAATATCCCGGATGAAATCCTCCTCGTCAAACACTTCCATCTTCTGCTTGGCAATCACTCCCCGAAGGATCTGATACTTCTCTGTTTCCGACAGGATATTCTGGCTGCCAAACCGGTACGCCCACTTCAGGATCCCGTAATAGATCCCGTGGAACGTTCCCATGGTCACGGGCAACTGGGCTTTTCCCATGAGGGAACACAGCCTTTCCTTCATCTCTGCCGCTGCATATCTTGTAAAAGTAACGACCAGAATCTCTTCTGGTCTTACTTTATATTCTTCGATCAGGTATTTAATTCTGTTTACAATGGTCAGGGTCTTGCCGGACCCCGGACCCGCCAGCACAAGACAGGGTCCGGTCCCGTGCATGACCGCGTCTTTCTGAGCCTGGTTAAATCCCATGTCGTTCCTTTCTAGCTGAGTTTCTCGATCCCAAGCCGGATCCTTTTCAAGGATTCTTCTTTTCCAAACACTTCCATGAGTTCAGTCGCTCCGCCCGGAGTGTTCTGCTTCCCGGAAACAGCCGTGCGGATCGGCCACATCACATAACCGATCTTGTATCCCTTTTCTCCCGCAAAGCCTTTGAGCGTCTCAAAAAGCGCATCATTGCTGTAATCTTCCTGAGCTTCCAGAACAGGAAGGACTTCTCTTAAAAGTTCCAGGGATTTCTCCGGATCGGTCTTCATCTTCTTGTGATTATACAGCGCCGTGTCATAATCCGGAAGTTTCTCAAAGAAATCGATCTGATCCAGGATATCCGGGAAGATCTCGATCCTGGTCTTCACCAGCGCCGCGATCTTCTTCAGATCATAATCTTTTGTCACCGCTTTCCTGATGTAAGGCTCCGCCAGTTCATAGAACTTGTCAAAATCCATCGCCTTAAGATACTCTCCGTTCATCCATTTCAGCTTCGTTGTGTCAAACACAGCCGGAGATTTGCTCATATGGCGGTAATCAAATGCTTCCACCAGCTCTTCCAGGGAGAAGATCTCCCTGTTATCTGCCGGGCACCATCCCAGCAGCGCCACAAAATTGACCACAGCCTCAGATACAAAGCCCTGCTCGATCAGATCCTCGTATGAGGAATGTCCGCAGCGCTTGCTCAGTTTCTTGTGATTTTCATCTGTGATCAGAGGGCAGTGTACATACACCGGGATATCCCAGCCAAATGCCTCGTAGAGGCGGTTGTATTTCGGCGCAGAGGAAAGATATTCATTTCCCCTCACCACATGGGTGATCCCCATCAGATGGTCGTCCACTACATTCGCAAAATTGTATGTAGGGAATCCGTCCGATTTGATCAGGATCATATCATCCAGCTCATTGTTCGGGACCGTGATGTCGCCGTAGATCTCGTCATGGAAGGTGGTCTCCCCTTCATTGGGTACATTCAGACGGATGACCCAGGGTTTCCCTGATGCAAGGTTCGCCTCCACCTCTTCTTTGCTCAGCCCCAGACAGTGTTTATCATAGACCACGATGTCTGTTCCGTCATCTGACACAGACGTCTTCAGAGATTCCAGTCTCTCCTTGTCACAGAAGCAGTAATAGGCATCCCCCTGCTCCACAAGCTGCTTTGCGTATTTCAGGTACAGTCCGGAAGCATTCCTCTCGCTCTGGACATAAGGCCCGTATCCGCCGTCCTTATCCGGACCCTCGTCATGTATGAGTCCGGTCTTTTCCAAAGTTCTGTATATAATATCAAGGGCTCCTTCCACGTAGCGCTCCTGATCGGTATCTTCCACACGGAGAATGAAATCTCCGCCCTCATGCTTTGCGATCAGATATGCATACAGCGCGGTACGCAGATTTCCCACATGCATCCGGCCTGTCGGGCTGGGTGCAAATCTTGTTCTTATTTTTCTGTCCATATTTTCAGCCTTTCTCTTCCTTTTCTAATTCTTCGGCAAGTTTGTTCACGAATTCGTCGCTCCGTCCATGGATGATGATGTCCGCCCGCTGGTCAGAGTAATGTTCTCTCTCCGATACCAGGATCAGGTTTGATCCGGTATAATACTGGATCATCTGACTGCACAGAGGAGAATTCAGGTTCGTCCCCAGTACGATCAGCACATCCGCCTTCTCTACCTCGCCGGCAGCGCGGGTCATCAGCCCGTTGTCGATCATCTCCCCGAACAGACATACGCCCGGACGGATCGCGACAAGACACTTTTCACAGAGCGGCACCCCCTTGGCGTCCCTCATATACTCCATGGGATAACTTCTCCCGCAGGACGGACACCTGTTCTGG
This sequence comes from Mediterraneibacter glycyrrhizinilyticus, assembly GCF_016902345.1. Taxonomy (GTDB): domain Bacteria; phylum Bacillota; class Clostridia; order Lachnospirales; family Lachnospiraceae; genus Mediterraneibacter; species Mediterraneibacter glycyrrhizinilyticus_A. The sequence goes on from NZ_JACJLR010000003.1 coordinate 173,997, forward strand.
AACACCGTTCCCTTCAGGTTGATCACATCTTTACAACCGGCGCGTTCCTCCAGACCGGCGATCCGTCTCGTGATAATGGAATTGACCAGCCCGTAATCCTGCAGCTTCTTCAGACTGACGAACCCTGTCCCCGGCGGCGTCTTGGCTGCCTCTAAGATCACCTCTTTATAAAACCGGAAGAACAGTTCTTTCCGTGCTGAATAGAAACTGCTGCTGAAGATCTCCTCAAAGGAATATCCGTATCTGCTCTCAATATCGTAGGACTCCTCTCCATCCCGAAGCAGTGGATAGCCGCTCTCACTGAGCATCTCGATTCCGCTGAGCACGACTGTATACCTGCTTTCCCTGAGTATCTGGAGTATATTTTTTTCTCTCATACACCTTTCCTCCTTCCGGCATAAAACAATTCACAGACCTGCCTTTGTCTTATTATAGAACAACTCTGCCGAATCTTCAACAAACAAAATCTGTCCGCCCCTGCAGGAGCCCGTGCCGGATCAGATGCAAACCGTAACGCCAGCGGCAGAAGAACCCCGCTGAGAGCCGGCAGAATACAGTCTCACAGTATCGAGATGCTTTCAGGAAGGTTCCCTGCATCTCCCAGCAGACATGCTCTCGTATCGATCTTTGACAGCATTGAACCCGTAAAAGCATCGGAAGCAAAGCGCGTGACTCCCGCCGGAACAGAGTAGATCCCGGTCCTTCCTGCCGGAAAAGCCAGGATACAGGAGCCGTCCTCGGAAAAGAGGACTCCGTTTTCCGTGTAATACGAGCTGTTTCCATCAGCCACTTTAAATTTGCAGACCTGCGGAAGACCGAGAAAAGCACCTTCCTCAATACATGTGATTCCGGAAGGGATATGAACCTCTACGATCTCTGCTCCTGCTCCGGCAAATGCTCCCCTTGCAATCCCCGTGCATCCCTCGGCAGGAAGGTTCAGGCACAGATCCGTCACAGCAAGGCTGATATCTGAGATTCCGCATATCATTCCAGACTCATCTATAATGAAACCATCTGTCGGATTCCCGGCCGGCTCATCGGCGGTTCCATCTGAAACATTTCCCGAATCTGCACTGTCTTCAGGGATATCTGCGGCAGGTGGATCTGACGCGGCATCTCCGGCCCCGGGGATGTCCGAATCCGGACCTGCCGGTACGTTCTCATCCGAAGACGGCAGATCTGATGCCGGAGTATCCTTTTCCGGTCTTTCTTCCGCAGAGGAATCTTCTGTCGGAATATCCCAAACCGGGATATCAGTTCCCGGGACTGCAGCTGCCGCATCTTCCTCCAGAGGTCTCTCTGTCGTCGGAACGTCCGTTATCGGCATGTCCATCGACAGACTTCCGGAAGATGAGCCGTTCGTTATCGACATATCTGTTGAAACAGGATCCTGGTACATACCGCCGTTCCCCATAATATCAGCTGCATTTCTCTTATTTTCTGTTATCCCGGAAAAGCCGGCTTCTTCAGCCGCTGACAGCTTTCCGCCCAGGAAGAGCAGTTCTGCAGCATCTGTCTTTTCTTCCGGAAATACATCTTTCGCCGCCTGCTTCTCTTCCACTGTCAAGTCTTCTGTATCTGCAATGAGCCCCAGAGCTGCCGGAAAAGAATCCACCCCTGCAGGGAGCATCCCCGCATTCTTTCCAGGAATCACCTGTATCTCCCGTTCTGCTCTCAAAGAGGCGCCACTTGTCATCATGGATAAAAGGAGCAGCATGACTAATACAACACTCACTCCTCTGCGGATAACGCTTTCTGCATTCATCTCCCTGTAAAATTCTTCACACCATTCCAATTCTGAACACCTTTCCTTTCCACCACAAATCCCCTCCAGATTTTCTGTACCAGCACAGAATAAATATTTGGTTACGAAGATAAATTACCAGAGAAAAAGGAATGCCGCAATCCTCTGCAACATTCCTTTGCGTTTTTATACGTTGATCTCAGCCGTCATGCCCAGCACATCTTTGTTTTTCTCAAGCAGCGGTTCGATCACATTTTTCAGATAAGATTCAACCTGCTCTCTCGCACGTCCCACATACCTGGACGGCTCCATTGTCTTCTGGAGATCCTCCAGTGACAGATTAAACGCCGGATCCTCAGCGATCAGTTCCAGCAGATTGTTGTCCTGCCCTTTTTCTTTCACGTTCTTTCCGGCCTCCATGGACAGTTCGCGGATCTTCTCGTGAAGTTCCTGTCTGTCTCCGCCTGCCTTCACTGCATCCATCATGATATTCTCCGTCGCCATGAACGGCAGTTCCGCCATCATATGCTTCTCAATGACTTTCGGATAAACCACAAGACCATCCACCACGTTCAGACACAGGTCCAGGATACCGTCGATGGCAAGGAATCCTTCCGGTACGCTCAGACGTTTGTTCGCCGAATCGTCCAGAGTACGCTCAAACCACTGTGTAGCAGATGTGACTGCCGGGTTCAGCGCATCGATCATCACATATCTGGAAAGGGAAGCGATCCGCTCACTTCGCATCGGGTTTCTCTTGTACGCCATTGCCGAAGAACCGATCTGTGTCTTCTCAAAGGGCTCTTCAACCTCTTTTAAATGCTGAAGCAGACGGATATCATTTGAGAACTTGTGGGCGCTCGCCGCGATCCCCGCGAGAACATTCAGCACTCTTGTATCCACTTTTCTGGAATAAGTCTGTCCGGAAACAGGATAGCATGCCTTAAAGCCCATCTTCTCCGCGATCATGGGATCGATCCGGTCGATCGTCTCCTGATCTCCGTCAAAGAGTTCCAGGAAGCTCGCCTGGGTCCCTGTCGTACCCTTTGATCCAAGAAGCTTCAGGCTTCCCAGCACATACTCCAGATCTTCCAGATCCATCTCAAACTCCTGCATCCACAGTGTGGCTCTCTTTCCCACAGTGGTAGGCTGTGCCGGCTGGAAATGGGTGAACGCGAGCGTGGGCTGTGCTTTCTGTGCCTCCGCAAATTTTGCCAGTTCCGCGATCACATTGATCAGTTTCTTGCGGACCAGTTTCAGTGCCTCCGCCATAATGATGATATCCGTGTTATCCCCGACATAGCAGGATGTGGCTCCAAGATGGATGATCCCTTTTGCTTTCGGGCACTGCACACCATAGGCATAGACATGGGACATGACATCGTGACGGACTACCTTTTCTCTCTCTTTCGCCACATCATAATTAATGTCGTCCGCATGGCTTTTCAGCTCCTCGATCTGCTCGTCTGTGATATTAAGCCCAAGTTCCTTCTCCGTCTCGGCAAGGGCGATCCACAGCCGTCTCCAGGTGCGGAACTTCTTGTCCGGCGAAAAAATGTACTGCATCTCCTTGCTTGCATACCGCTCTGAGAGCGGGCTTACATAACGGTCATTACTCATAATCAATATTCTCCTTCTTCTAATGCAAAACTGATATCCCTTCCCGGGACTTCCATCGGGTACTTCCCTGTAAAACATGCGTCACAGTAACGCAGGTCTCCCACCATGTCGTTTAGTTTCCCGATCTCCATGTACCCCAGAGAATCCGCGCCGATCAGTTCACGGATCTGCTCTGTCGTATGAGAGTGGGCGATGAGCTGTTCATTGGAGGGCACATCCACACCGAAATAACAGGGATAGAGAAACGGCGGAGAACTGATCCTCACATGTACCTCTGTAGCTCCTGCCTTCTTCAGCATCCGGATGATGTTCGCGCAGGTCGTCCCTCGAACGATCGAGTCATCTACCATGACGATGCGTTTTCCCTTCACAACCTCCGGAATCACATTCAGCTTCACCTTGACGCTGGACTCCCTGTCGCTCTGTTTTGGCTTGATAAAGGTTCTTCCCACATAGCTGTTTTTGTGGAACGCCATACCGTAGGGGATCCCGGACTCCTCCGAATATCCCTTTGCCGCCACAAGCCCGGAATCCGGCACGCCGACCACCAGATCCGCCTCCACCGGATAGGACTGTGCAAGTGCTTTTCCCGCAGTGATGCGGGAATGATAGACATTGACCCCGTCAATGGTGCTGTCTGTCCTGGCAAAATAAATGTATTCGAAGATACATCTGGCCTCCTGCTCTTTTCCCAGCGCCATGCTCATATCTGAACTGATCCCGTCCTTTGTGATGATCACGATCTCTCCGGGACGCACATCGCGGATAAACTCTCCGTCCACCGCCGCAATGGCACAACTCTCAGAAGCAAGGAAATACGTGTTATCCCTCTTTCCAATGCATAAAGGCCGAAGCCCCAGCGGATCCCTCGCGCCGATCATCTTTCTGGGGCTGCTGACAACGAGAGCGTAAGCTCCCCTGATCTTTTTCATTGCGTTTTTCACGGCCGACTCGGCGTTGGGTGCATTCAGCCGCTCTCTCGCTATGTGGTACGCGATTACTTCGGAATCGATGGTCGTCTGAAAGATCGCGCCGGTATATTCCAGCTCTTTTCTTAACTCCAGCGCATTGACGAGATTCCCGTTGTGCGCGATGGCGAGCGTCCCTTTTACATAATTAATGACCAGTGGCTGCGCGTTTTCAACCCGGGTTCCTCCTGCAGTGGAGTAGCGTACATGTCCCACCCCCAGGTTCCCTTTCAGTTCGGAAAGTGTCTCCTCATTGAACACTTCGTTGACATGTCCAAGCCCTTTCCTGGAGATGACCTTCCTCTTACCGAAGGTATCCGTCACTGCGATCCCGCAGCTCTCCTGTCCCCTGTGCTGCAATGCAAAGAGCCCGTAATAAATGGAGGCCGCAACATTATGCCCGTCCATATCATAGGCCCCGAAAACCCCGCACTCTTCTCCGAGCCCGGTCGAAACTCTGTCAAATTCATTCATATAGAATTAACTCCTTCTCCATTTTATGCCGATACATTGAAGGTTTCTTCGCTGTCAGCTACGATTATAATATAAGGCAGGTGGAAAATCAACATTCCCCCTGCCTCAGGTCCCATCGTTCTTATTATTTTATCGCCCTCAAATTTATAAGTTTATCTTATAACAATATATCTGTTATGTAAGTTTTCTAATACGGTAGTTTTCCGCACCCAGTTGCTCTATCCCTGTGTAAACCGGGAAAGGAACTGCTTTGTCCTCTCCTCCTCCGGATGCTCAAATACCTTCTCCGGAGTTCCCTGCTCCAGGATACAGCCGTCGTCCATAAAGATCACCTGGCTGGAGACGTCCCTTGCGAACGCCATCTCATGCGTCACAATGATCATGGTCGTTTCCTGATCCGCAAGCCCCTTGATCACCTTCAGCACTTCCCCTGTCAGTTCCGGATCAAGTGCTGACGTGGGCTCGTCAAAACAGAGGATGTCCGGTTTCAGAGCAAGAGCACGGGCGATCGCCACGCGCTGGCACTGTCCGCCCGAAAGCTGATGAGGATAATTTCCCATCCTGTCTTCCAGTCCCATCTGCACAAGGAGTTCCTTCGCCTCTGCCTCGATCTCTGCGAGAATCTCCTTCTTTCTCGCCTTGTAATCCGGCCGGACCTTTGCCAGGAGCTCTTTTGCAAGCATCACGTTTTCCAGCGCAGTATACTGGGGAAACAGATTGAAGGACTGGAACACCAGTCCGAAATGAAGCCGTTTCTTCCGGATCTGGGACTCCTGCATAGTGGCAGGATCTTCTGCATCAAACAGGATCTCTCCGTTCACAGATATCTTTCCCCCTCCCGGCTGTTCCAGAAAGTTAAGGCAGCGAAGGAGCGTTGTCTTTCCGCTTCCTGATGACCCTATGATGGACAGCACCTGTCCTTTTTCGAGAGTGAAACTGATATCCTTGAGAACCTCAGTATTCTCAAAACTCTTATTCAGATGTTCTACTTCTAAGATCGCCATATCATCCACCTCCTATCTGAAATAATCCAGCTTCTTCTCCAGCCTTCCAAGGAGGACAGTCAGGATCCCGTTGAAGATCAGATAGTAGACTGCCGTGAAAAACAGAGGCCAGATCGCGCCGGAGATTCCCTGGGATCCTTTCAGGAAGGCCTGTCCTGCCCAGATGATCTCCTGGAGCGCAATGATCCGCGCCAGAGATGTATCTTTTACAAGGGTTATGATCTCGTTTGACATGGGCGGAACGATCCGTTTGATCATCTGAAGCAGCGTGACCTTGAAAAAGATCTGGCTTCTGGTCATGCCAAGCACAAGCCCTGCTTCTTCCTGTCCTTTCGGCACACCCTGGATCCCGCCTCTGTAGATTTCCGAGAAATAACATGCATAGTTAAAGATAAATGCCACAGAAGCGGCAAGAAAACGCCCCGACTCGCCGCCGCCCCAGATGGGGTTATCCAGCACAAGCCCGGGGAAATAATAAATGATCAGAAGCTGGATCATCAGGGGTGTTCCCCTGACGATCCAGACAACGATCTTAGTCAGATAGCTTAAGGGACGGAACCGGGACATCGATCCGAACGAGATGATGAGTCCCAGCGGCACCGCACCCAGAAGTGTTACAAAAAACAGCTTCAGCGTCTGTATAAAGCCAATATTCAGCGATTGTATGACAATCGGAAATTGTTCTAATATCAGTTCCATTTCAAAGTTCCACCTGTTTTTTCTACTGCTCGATCAGTGCAGCCTGTACTTTGTATGTCTCCGCGCATTCCTGCATGCTTCCGTCCGCATAACTCTCTGCAAAGAAATTGTTCAGTTCTTCCGCAAGATCAGAACCTTTGCGGAACCCAACTCCGTACTCTTCGCTGTTGAGTCCGATCGTATAGGTCAGATCTTCGTAGCTTGTCCCCTTTCCGATCATCGCTGACGCCATCAGAGAATCGATCACAGCCGCATCGCATGTGCCTCCCTCTACTTCCATCAGTGCGTCCGCCTGGGCAGTCACTGCGGTATAATTCAGTCCCAGTGCGCTCACCTGCTCTTCGCCGGCACTTCCTGCCTCAACCGCAAAATTCAGATCAGACAGACTGTCCGTATCCTGATACTGGTCAGCCACGTCAGCAGGAACGACAACCACCTGCGCATTGTTCAGGTATGCATTGGTGCATTCCATTGCGCTTGTCACTTCATCTGTGAGCGTCATTCCGTTCCAGACACAGTCAATGGATTTTCCATCCAGTTCAAGCACTTTATTGTCCCAGTCGATCTCCACGAATTCTGCTTCAACGCCGAGACTCTCGGCAAACGCTTTCGCCATATCCGCGTCGAATCCGACCCATTCGCCATTCTCATCCTTGTAATCCATAGGCTCAAAATTTGTAATTCCCACCACAAGAGTGCCCTTATCTTTTACATACTGCATATCACTCTCCTGGGAATCGTCCGACGCTGTGTTGTCGGACGAAGCCGACGAATCGGCATTTGAGCTGTCAGATCCGCATCCCGGAAGCATGGAAACCGCAAAAGCCGCACACAATAAAACACTTAAGATCCTTCTTTTCATAATATTACCCTCCCGCTGCCGCCTGTAAAAACGGCACTTTTTTCCTCTATCAATGAGTCACTGCACTACGATAAAGTACCGTTGTATTCTACCACACGGTCACTTCCGTGTCAATTCATTTCTGACAGTTCAGCCATAAGGTGAAGGGCTAAGATCCCTCCTATCCATGACTTCTGCGGTGCTGTCTCTTCCACTTTTCCAGAAGGACCGGGTTGGGCTCAATCTGAAGATTTTCTTTGATCTCATCGATCTCCTGTCTCATCTGAGCATTGACTTCCATATATTCTTCATGCTTTGTGATCAGAATATGATATTCTTCCATTGACATATATTTATATGAAGCATAGAGATAAGGCTTGAGAAGCGCCTTGTCCTCACAGATCTGATAAGCCCGGTCATACATCCTGGCTGATTCCTGATACAGAAAGAGCCGGCCATATGCCGCTCCCAGTCCGGCATAGATCTTCCCGTAAAATTTTTCGTCTACGCTCTCATCCTTCTCCTGATTCAGGATCGCCTGATAGACCAGGATCGCCTCCTCGATCTCACCGCTTTCCAAAAGGTTGTCACCTTTGTATTTCTGCCGTTCGATATCCCTCTGGTTCTTTAAGTGTTCCAGGACATTCTGGATATGGATCATCTGAGGCTCCCGGTAGATCCGGGATGCCTTCAGAATCGTCAGGACAAATTTTTCCACCGATCCGCGCAGCCGCAGAACATCCCGCAAGCTGTCCGCAAGGGCAGCCATTCCGATCTCCTCCTCGATCCAGGTGCAGAGCTGCTCATTCATGATCGTATAGTCGATCAGATAAAGATTGTTGCACAGATAGTAGCAGAGCTCTTCAATCGTGAAGATCCGGCAGTGGATCCGCGTGATCTCATAGGGATGTGTCGCATGCTTGTCATGACAAAGAATTAAATTTCCCATCATTGCCTCCTAAATGTATGATCTTCTCCGCCTGGAAATCCGTGGGCAGGAAGAAGTCTCCGAACCCCACGTCTTTTACGGTGATCTTGCAGGTCTTCTCGTCCAGAAACAGCGTTTCAATCTGAAGTCTCATAGAATACTCCGCCCGTTTCGGGAATTTCTCCAGCGAGATTCTCTCCGTTTTCAGCGTCCCCTGGGTCAGGGATTCAATGTGGAACTCGATGTCCTCCACATCTTCCATGATCACTTCCCACTGATTGTTTGACTCATACCAGTGTGCTCCCCAGGAAACGATCGGATACCACATTTCCTGCCCGTCCACACGCATATTGACCGTGATCTGATCCGTCAGTTTATCTTCCGAGAGATAGACCGGATTTTCTATGTGCATATAAAGCTTCCGGTACGCCGTATAGCAGGCTCCCTTACTGTACAGGTTATTCCCGATAAACGCGCGTCTCCCGTTGCACAGCACGCGGAGTGCTTTGGGGTACCAGTCATTCTCAAACCCTTCCCCTGTCAGAAAGACCGATGAGACGATCCGTTTGTCAAACACACTCTCAATGAACTTGCAGAACATGGCATCTGCCTCTTTCGCCTTATCCTCGTTCAGCACCGGATAGACCATGGCAAGTTCTTTCATATGTGCGCTGGCCACCTCATCCACGGTCACAAAGGTTGTCTTCCCCCCTCCCAGACCGGGTTTAAGCCGGCGCAGCATATATGCTCTGATCTCGTTTCTGTCACAGCAGAAGAGCGCCGCGTCATACTGCCACAGCTCCTTAGGCTGGTAAAAAAGATAATTGCAGAAGCTCTCTTTATAATCCTGTATAAAGATATGCCGCTTATCAATGTTCATCCGCACCGCGATCCCCCGCAGCATCTGCGCCAGTTCTTCCGTCAGAGCCGGAACGCTGAACACGATCCCGTCGATCTGCGGAAACGGCTGGAGAGACATCTGGATAAACTGAGAAAGGAGCCACACCGCGTCGTAGGTCTCTTCCCCGAACTCGATCTTGTCGCCGGCAAGGCTGCGGCTTAAAAGCCGGGTCACAGTGAACCCCTCTTTGATCGAGACAAGACGCTTTGCCTCTTTTCCGTAAGCCCAGGTATCTCTCAGTTTCCCGATGATCAGAGGAATCTGATAGTTGTCAGAGTCTACCTCCAGAGTCTCCGGCTCCATCTGCTGATCATTGTAATAACTGATCTGGCATGTCTTTTCATTTATCTCGTATCCTATTATATTGCCCTGTCCCATGGAAAGGCACCCTCCTTAATACTGTTCAAACATATGCGACGCCACGGTATCTTCCAGCGCATATGCCCTCATCTTTCTCTCCCGCTCTCTCTCATCCTGCTCCAGAAGGATATCATTGAGCCTTCCGTATCTCCCCTGTTCACCCGGCACGACTTCCCGAATACTGGTCTCCTTGTCGCTCCTGTAGGAATTGCCGTCAATAGTCTCCTTGAAATAATATTTCAGTTTTTCATTGGCAAACAGCACAAATTTCTTCACATACAGATTCTCATACATAGGGGTAAGGACTTCCGTGGAATAATCCACAGACTCCCTGCCGCCTTTCTGAAGCTGGTAGTAGAGCATGACCCTGCTTCCCTTCTGCCCCTTGTACTCGATCAGCACTTTATCCCAGAGCTGCAGTTCGATCAGCCAGTCTTTCTCGTACGCGAGGAAGAACGGGAAATAGATCTGTTTTCCACAGAGCTCCTGCAGGAATTTTTTCAGCGTCCTGCGGGTCTGGGACGTGTACTCTCTGGTCGAGTAGTACTTCAGCACCGCCAGTTTACAGATATCAATGGTGGTCTCTCCCTTCTCATACTCCCTGCATATGATATCGATGACACTCTTTCCGATCCTTCTCTCTTCCACCACATATTCCCTTGAAACATATGCAAGGTAAGCCTGCTGCAGACGGAAGTACGCTCCCTCCTCATAGTATTCCTCAAAGATCTGTGCTTCCTGGAACAGCTCTTCAGAAAAGAGCATCTGAGTCAGAATCCTCTCCGCAAGCTTATGGGTATGGACTTCATAGTCCCGCGCCTCCCGCCAGAGCTGTTTCATATCCAGCGTAGCTCCGCAGTAATAGTTGGCAAGATATGTCAGGATCACCTTGTCATACTGGCGCTTTTTAAACAGATCAAAGCAGACATAGGTGAGAAAATCATCATTCTCATAATTGTTTTCCCTGATGTTCTTGCTGCACAGACTGAAGATCTCTTCCTCCGGGAAATTCTCCAGCCCTTTCTCGCGCACAGTCTCCAGGGTCAGTTCCTCCGTCTCTTCCTCCCTCCGGTTTCTCAGCAGTCCGTTAAGATACTTTCTGCACAGATCCATGTACCGGAGCTCATAGAAAAGCCGTTTGCTCTCATAGGGGATCGAATCGGTATAATGTCTTCCGTCCTTTGCTTCCCACACAAGGCGGTCCGTCTTGGCATACAGGAATACCCTTGTCCCATTCTCAAGGTACGGCGCCTTCTGAGTGATCGTACCGTCCTCCGCGATCACATGGACAAACTTCATGTTCGGCACCTTTGTGGTGATCCAGTATGCGTGGCAGATATCATAGAGCGCTTTCACTCTTTCCGTGTTCATGGAAGATTCCACTATAAATCTTTTGTAGATAATGCGAAGCTGCTCGTCAATATTTCTCCGTTCAAGCTGATTCCACGCAAACGCCTCCATCTCATCGCGGTAATGAGCGTAAATCTCACTTGCTTCATCCTCATAGGTAATCAGATTAGAGTAAAGGAACGCGCATTTATGATAATCCAGTGTATTCCCGTGCATAAAATACAGGTATACCGAACGTGGCAGGGATTTGTGGAACTTCTCCGGCCTTGCCGCCGCCATATAATATTCGTAGAGCTGAGCGATCTTCAGCTCGTACTCCACCGCTTTCTCGTACCATTTAAAATAACAGCTGTCCATACAATTCCCCTTGATCAGGAGAGTACAGATCGCTGTGAGGATCATGGACTCCTCATACATGTCATAAGCCATCTCCAGCACTTTGTAGAGATGTATGTCAAAAACTTTCATCTGGCTGGCAAGATTCGCCGTATACAGCGCCAGTTCCTTTGTCATCAGTTTATATTTCACTGCAAAGAGGAGGACTCTGACTTCAAATTTTCCCAGTTTTTTCAGGGATGAGCTCCTCTCACGGAAACACCGGAACGCCTGCATATAGAACCAGATACTATGGGATCTCTCCTCATAAAACTGGCGTTCCAGGACTCGCAGCCTCTCGCTGTAGATCTTGTACTCCGAATCTACTTCCACCAGCATGCAGAGGATGAGCCAGCTCTCCGGATGTTTCATGAAAGATCTGGACAGTTCCTCCGCCACTCTTCTCTGTCCGATCGTATCGTTGCTGAGAAGGGTGGTGAGATAAAGGTAATAGGAGCTGAATTCCACATCTTTTCCAATGGCAAACCGGTTGTAATTATAGGACTCCAGGATCCACTTCGCTTCCTCCGCCCTTCCGCCGATCAGGCAGATATGAGCGTTGACAAGAAGGTAGATCTCATTCTTTGGATCCGCGTCGCGGAGGCGGGTGATCCGCTTGACAGCATCATCTGTCCAGGAAGCAAGATCCTGCCGTCCGCTCTCATAGTTCAGGTATCCTTTCACGATCCCGGCGAACTCCATTTCATGGTCCCGGCGGTCCTCGTCCCGCTTTACATTCTTCTCCACCACGATCTCATAGGTAAGGGTCTCGTAGGGCGTATCCAGGATCACACGTCCGAAGTTGCTTCCGGAATGGAGGTTCTCCGTTGTGATAAAATATTCCAACCGGTAGGAATTCCCGATAAATTCCTCTGTCGTGATGTGAGTGTGTTCCACATAGAGAAAATCCCCCTCGGTCCTCACATCGATCTCCAGATATCCCCACGTGTTCTTTTTAATAGTGAAAGTTTCCTTACGTGCCTCAGTGAGAGACATGAACGCCCGGCTCTCCTCCTCCAGTGTCAGGAAGATCTTCTCCTTCTGCTTACAGCCCACCAGAAACTCCTCCAGAGCGTGCTGATCCAGTTCCCATTTGCGCATGTTGTCGTAAAGAGCCTGGATCCGGACATCCTCATATTTCAGGATCTCATAGAAGTCCCTGGAACGAAACAGTTTCTCAGCTTCCGCCGCATCCCGGAAGGCAAGCTTCTTGAAATCTTCCAGGCTCTGCACTTTTCCGTAATGTGTCATAACGAAGGGTTTCTCAATGATCGCCGTAAACGCGATATCGAACTCCCCTCCGTTGCAGACAATGGTAAACTTCCCGTGTTCCACATGTCCGGGCACCAGTCCCCTGCCGTCATATGTATAATAAATATTTACCGGGTTCCCGTCAAAGCCTTCCTCCTGGCACTGAACACGGTAAGAGGACGGGTAGACAAGTCCGCGTATTGTCCCCTCCCCCTGGTTCTGGAGTGAAAAACTCCCTTTATATTCTTCCCCTTCGCCCACTCTCATGATAATGTGGGTTTCCGGAAAAATGATCTCCGGCTGGGGGATATGAAAATCTCCTTTTGCAAAACGCTTGATCTTATTTTTCAAATCCGTCACCTACTCATAATACTTATCTCTGCCAAAAGGCAAAAGAACGCTACTATGAATTATAGCATCATTGAACAGTATCTGGCAATGGAAGATTAGAAGAATTTATTTCCACATAGTATACACGCATACATACCTGTATATCACTCTCTTTCTCATTCCCATCCTCTCCATCGCCGCTTTCTGAAACCTGTGGCAGAGACGCTCTGCCTTATCCCTGTCTCCCCCCTCGTCTTCCAGGTGGTAAAAAAGGCTTTCCATCACTTTCTCGTACATCCAGATCCACTCTTCTCTTTTTACCTCCGGGCAGATCCTGCACATGTGCTCCACATTTTCCCGGTCTGTCAGCCTGGCTGTCCGAAAGCCCAGGAATGAGGCGGTCTTCACCATACTCTCATACATCGCAATGATCCCGCCGCCCGCTTTTTCTTCCAGAAATCTCTTCCGGTTCCGTGAACGTCTCACCACCGCCTGGATGAAGACTGCAGAGAAGACTGCCAGTGCAGCTGACACGGCTGCCAAAGCAGGAAGTAACCATACACCTGATGCTCCTTTCTCAGAAGTGTTCTCACCGGGCATCACTCCCAGCTCCTCACTTTCTTGTGTTTCCGCGCTCTGCCTTTGGGCTTCGGATTCGTCTGCCCCCTGTTCCCCGGATCGTAATGTTTCCTGTTCTTCTGCCGTTGTCGGGTCCAGGCTTTCAGACGGCTCATCCGAAGCCACATTTCCCGGCGTATGTTCCATATTGATCCATCCGCCGTTCTCCTCATTGTAGACCTGGCACCAGGCATGTCCCATCGTCCCGGTGACCTGCGCTTCATATCCCCCGCCTTCCGCGGGAGAAAAGGCGGATGCCGGCACCGCATACCCTTCTGCATACCTGGCCGGAAATCCGTTCATCCTGTAGAGCAGTACAGCCGCAGAGGCAAAATGTACGCAGAAGCCGCTCCCTCTCTCAAACAGAAAATACTCCACAAAATCCCGGTCAGCCGGCGTGGGACCAGGACTGACATCATACACCGCAAGTCCTGACAGTTCCACACTGATCCGCTCCCGGATCTCCTCCAGAGAGCCGGACTCCCATCCGCTGCAGAGAGACTCCAGCTGGTCCAGCCCCTCGGGATAGGAAGTGCATTCCCTGATCAGAGCCCGGCCCTCCAGATCTTCTTCCGCCATGTCACTCCAGGCCTCCCCTGTGTACGTGATCCCGTAGCGTTCAGCAATATAGACTGTACCGGCAGGGCGCTCCTCCAGCCGGACTGTCTGTTCCGCCGTACCGGAAGGGCGAAAGTAAGCCAGCCCCTTCAGATCACTCATAGCAGAGACTGTCTGAAGGGAGTGTGCTCCAAATTCCTCTTCCGCCTCCTGCGGCTCCCTGTTCTCCGGCCTCATGACTCCATCCCCCGCCGGCTCATCTTCTGTCTCATCCAGTCCTGCATCATATACAAAGTTTTCCAACGGTGCAATGATTCCGCTTTGGATCCCCGCCCTCACCTTCTGGTAAGCTCCCTCCGGCGCTTCTCTGCCGCCATCAAGAACTCTCCCCAGATTCACCGAAAGAAACACTGCGGCGCACAGCAGAACAGCTCCGCCCAGATATCGTCCCCACAGCGGAACGCTTCGACGCCGTTTTCCTTTTTCACTGGTCTGCTGGCACACCCCAAAGTAGCTTCCTGCTGCCAGGATCAGCAGCCAGGCAGGAAGTTCGGACTGAAAATAGCCTGCAGCGGCCGCCGCCAGAAAAGGGATCGGCATGAAGATCCCCGCCGTAAGCCTTCCTTTTCCCGTCTTCAGTACAATAGTCCAAAGTTCAAGAAGAGGGATCGTCACCACAGCTCCCGCCAGCCCCATGAGGGCTTCTCCCGGAATCACAAACATTCTTTCCGGTCCAAAGGCAAGATCCGCCGGGAATCCGGAGATCTGTACTGTTCCCCCATATATCATTACCATCCAGCTTTCTCTAACCCGTTCAAAAAACTCTCCAAACAGAGTCCAGCCTGCCCAGATCACGATCCCTGTCACAAGGAAAACACAGGGAACAGCTTTGAGCCTGCTTTTCCGGTGCAGGGCTGCAAGACCAACTGCAAAAACCGCCAAAGCGCCATACAGCCAGAAATTTCCCACCTCAGCCGGGAACACAGAGAGGGAAGCATTCCACCAGGCTGCTGCCAGGGACCACACACTCAGAGCATGGACGAGCCACACAGCACCAGGATTTTTCCCGCCCCTGCATTTTTGAATGGTCTGTTCGTATATCCGAATTCCTGAACTGTCCTTTCTCATTTCCCCGTCCTTTCATGGTCCTGTCGCTCACACCCGGAGTAATTCCGGGATCTCTCCGTCTTTCCTGAGGACTCCTTCTCTGTCTATCTCCACAATACTGCTGAATTTCTGCCCTTTAAACGCCTCCTCAAAACATGCCTTCTTCTTTTCCACATCCCGATATGGAGCAATCTCCATCAGCCTCCAGATCAACTCGTATGCATTCTCTTCGTCCCGGATGCGCATCTTCACGATCCTCTCATTTTTCTCTTCATACCACGCCGCCATGTGGATACATTTCTGCTCCGCCAATGTGACTGACAGGGATGCCGCCGTGCTGAGCAGACGCGAGAATCCCTCTGCAGACTGCTTCCCTTCTGGAAGATCGATCCAGATCAAAACAACACATCCCAGTGGGAATCCTCTCTCCCTGACCATCAGCTCCTCTTCTCTCGCACTGAGTTTCCAGTGGATATCCCGCAGAGAATCCTGCATTCGATATTCCCGGATCTGATATGACTCGCTCGGATCATCTCCCTGTCTCTCCCCGGAATATTCTTCCGCCTCCGCCTGGAACTCTCTTGTCCTTCTTGTGATCTCAACAGGCATCAGGGAGAACTCAGGCATCACTCTGATCACAGAGCTCATATGGCATCGGATATTTATATAGAAGAAACCGAGCGGATCATAGATCCTTACGGACTCCAGCTCAAATTCCACATTTCCGCACATTTCTGTCTCAAACTCACACCAACAGACTTCTTTCTTTCCCGGCAGGATAACACCCCTGATTTTTTTTCGCGTCTTCTTTTTTGCGAAACAGTTTTTTACCGATATTCTGCCCTCATAGTAGAGACTCAGGAATCTCGAACTGTTTTCCAGTGTGACTGCTGCGCGGATTCGCTTTTTACATTCTCCCATTGCCGGGATTCTTTCCAGATCCATATGCAGCCGCTTCTTTGCCCCCGCCAGATATGCAGACGAGAAAACAGGGCAGAGCAGCCCCAGCACAAGAATCCCGGAGAGAACCGTATCATTGTACATAAAGAAGAGATACAGGAGAAGGAGAAGGAAAACCAGATATAATATGCCCCTTCTGATCATGCTTTTCTACCGCCTTTTCCTGACAGAGGGATGCTGTACCTCCTCAATCACTCTCCGGATCACTTCCTCCCTCTGGATATGCCCCACCCTCGCCTTCATGTTCAGAAAGATTCTGTGAGCTGCAGTACAGCCAAACACCTCTGTCACATCTGCCGGAACAACATACTCTCTTCCCTTCAGCCAGGCGCACGCCTTTGCCATTGCGGTCAGAGCCACCGTCCCTCTGGGGCTGAGCCCCAGCTCTGTCCACTCATTCTCTCTCGTGGCTTTTGCCAGTTCCGCAATATAGCGGTATATCCGTTCATGCACAAAGATTCCGGCGGCTTTCTCCCGCATGACAAGCAGGGAAGCAGCATCCAGGACCGGATCTACTTCTTTCTCCGCCAGTCGGCCTCTGTTTCCTCCTTCCTGACTCCTTCTCAATATCTCCATTTCTTCCTCCACCGTGGGATACCCCATACTGACACAGATCATGAAACGGTCCAGCTGGGATTCCGGAAGGAGCTGCGTTCCTGCCGATCCAGCCGGATTTTCCGTTGCGATCACAATAAACGGTTCTCCGGTCTTCCTGGTGATCCCGTCCACTGTCACCTGCTGCTCCTCCATCACTTCCAGCAGAGCGGACTGGGTTTTCGGCGAAGTCCGATTGATCTCATCCGCCAGAAGGAGATTGCACATCACTGCTCCAGGCTGGTACACAAACTCCTCCGTCTCTTTCCTGTATATGGTAAAACCGGTCAGATCTGACGGCAGCACATCCGGCGTAAACTGCACCCGCTTCACCTCAAGCCCCATAGCACGTGAGAAAGCTGCCGCCATCGTCGTCTTCCCCGTCCCCGGGATATCCTCTATCAGAATATGTCCTCCAGCGAGGATCGCCGTCATGATCTTCGTCAGGATCTCCCGCTTCCCAACCACAGCTTTCTCCACCTCATCGATCACCCGCCAGGCCAGCCGTTCTTCTCCCGCCATTTCTTTTCCCTCCTTGATCTTTTTTTATGCGTGCCGTGTACTTTTTCAAAAGTACACGGCACGCATTGAGCAGTATTATCTGAATATTCTCAAAATATCTCACATTTTCACAACCCTCTCTCATTTTAACATGATTTCTATCTGATTGCAGTCCTCTCCCCGTAAAGTTTTCTTTATTTTCATGAAAATCTGTAATCTGAGCAATTTTAAAATTTGAGCAAATATATGTTGACAATATATATTATACTTAATATAATATAAACATTAAAAGTATATATACTAAAAAAATATATTAAAAGGAAAGGACTGATAACATGGCATTTCCACTGACCGCTCCCCTGCTGGACTTTCTCGTCCTGTCCGTCATCACGGAGGGGGACGCCTATGGCTATCAGATCAGCCAGATCATCAAACGTGCGGCTCCGATGAAAGATTCCGCCCTCTATCCGGTCCTGAAACGGCTGCAGGAACACGGCTTTGTCGATACCTACGACCGCCAGTATCAGGGGCGAAACAGGAAATATTACCGGATCACCGAGGCCGGACGCAGCAGACAGGCAGAACTGTTACAAGAATGGAATGAGTACAAATTTATCATTGACGATATTGCAAAAGGAGGGATCTCAGATGAATAAGACTGAGTATATGAAGATACTTTCAAAGAAGCTCCGCCGTCTTCCCAAAGAGGATTACGACAGAGCGATCGAATATTTTGAGGAATATTTTGCAGAGGCAGGATCCGAAAATGAACAGCAGGCGATCCAGGATCTCGGTTCCCCTGAGGAAGCGGCAAGAGAACTGATCATGAATCTTGCAGAACAGAACGTAAACGAACCGCCAAAGACAGTAAAGCGTGGAATGACTGCAGTCTGGATCGGTATCCTGGGCGTATGTGCGGCCCCGATCGCCCTCCCCCTTGCCCTGACGGTCGTCATCCTGATCGCATGTGTGTTCCTCGTCGTTGCCGTGTGTCTGCTCTCCGTCCTCATCGCAGGCATATCCGTGGCTGCAGGAGGGATCATAAATATCGTCGCAGGGATCGCGATTCTGTTCCGCGCTTTTGGCGACGGGCTGTGCAATCTGGGGGTCGGGCTGATCTGCTTCGGAGCCGGACTGCTGTTTACCTACGGTTCCATCCTGTTATTTAGATGGGCTGTCAGAAAACTGTCTATTTTTCTTGGAAAGATCACAAAAGGAGGTAGAAAGAAATGAAACAAAGAACAAAACGGATCCTGATATTTTCTCTTTCCTGCATGGCAGCCGGCGCACTGCTCACCGGAGCCGGATGGCTGGCGGGAGGATACCCCGGATTTGTATACACCCGGGATGGTATCGTCTCTGCCTCCTCTTCTGCAGAGCCATACACCATGGAAAAGACCGCGCTGGATGACCTGACTTCCGTGGAGATCAATATCGATTCCCTCGCAGATGTCCACATCCAGCAGTCCGACGACGATCATTTTTATCTGGAATACGTCCTGAGCAGCGCCTATGGCAAACCACAGTATGAGGTCACTTCCGGAAAGTTTACCTTCAGTCAGGGCGATGGAAATGCAGGCGGAGCTGTTCTTTTCGGCTCCGGACTGGGTATAAAAGAGGTTTCCCCCTGTGTCAGGCTGTATGTCCCGTCAGGCAAAGAACTCTCAGACCTCTCCGTATACAGCGATTCCGGCGATCTTGAGATCCAGGGGCTCCATGCCGGGCAGGCGTCTTTTACTGCCAGTTTCGGCGACCTGACGGTGAAACAGTGTACATTCGGTTCACTGGAGACCAGAACCGATTCCGGATCCATCGAGGCATCGGAGATCAAAGCAGATGCCCTGATCTCCGAAAATGACTTCGGCAGCACTACATTCCGCAGCACTGCCGTTTCCTCTGCCGAGATCACCGCATCGTCGGGAGATATCCTTCTGGACGCAGAGGGGCTTCAGACACTGAATGGCTCCAACGATTTCGGAGACACTCTGATCGTCCTCTCCGATCCGCTCTCTTCCTACTCCTGCGGCCTTACTGCCGAATTCGGGGATATCATCCTGCCCGACAGCGCATCCGGGAGCCATGTCTCCGACGGATTCGGTGAGGGGACCTACGCATCCGAAGGCTCTGACGGACGTGAGATCACCTTCGAAGCATCATCCGGAGACATTGAGCTGAAAGAAGATTAGGAGATCCTGTCAGAGTTTTTCTTCCCACTCCTTCTCTTTAAAACCAACCAGAACCGTGTCCCCATCCACAAGGATAGGGCGTTTTACCAGCATCCCGTCCGTGGAGAGCAGTTCGATCTGCTCCTCCTCGGACATCTCTGGAAGCCGGTCTTTTAATTTCAATTCCTTATAAAGGTTTCCGCTCGTGTTAAAAAAACGTTTCAGCGGAAGACCGCTTCTCTGATACCAATCTCTCAATTCTCCAGCCGACGGGTTCTCCGTCTTTATATCCCGTTTCTCAAACTCCGCTCCCCGGGCCTCGAGCCACTTTTCCGCCTTCTTACAGGTACTGCATTTTGGATAGCAAACAAATAACATGGTATTTCTCCTCCTCTGATCATTTCATGTTACGGTTCATACATAACCGTTTTCTAAACACTTTATCTTCAAAAGCATACGCAATCCTGACAGGAAAATCAATCCCCGTCTTGCCAAATCTTTCTTTTATGATAGAATAGAATCGGTCAAACTATCTGACAGGTTCACATTGACGCAAAGTCATAGAGACGATAAAAGGAGGATTTTTTATGCACTGTTTCAGAAAAGTAACCGAAGATCTGTACTGGGTCGGCGCAAGCGACCGCAGGCTGGAGTTATTTGAAAATATTTTTCCGCTCTCTGACGGAGTCTCCTACAACTCCTACCTTCTGATGGACGAGAAGACGGTTCTCTTCGACTCCGCAGACTATGCGGTAGGACGTCAGTTCCTGGAGAATATCCAGGCAGTCCTGAGCGGCCGCGCCCTGGACTATCTCGTCGTAAACCATATGGAGCCCGACCACTGTGCCATGATCGAGGAGCTGCTCCTGCGTTATCCTGACATGCAGCTGATCGGAAACGCCAAGACGTTTCCTATGATCGACCAGTTCTTTGATCTCGACCTGGAAGGGAAAAAAGTCATTGTAAAAGAGGGAGATACTTTCTCATCCGGGAAGCACACACTCCACTTTGTCATGGCGCCGATGGTCCACTGGCCGGAAGCGATGATGACATACGATGAGACTGACAAGGTTCTTTTCTCCGCCGATGCCTTCGGGACATTCAAAGCGCTGAACGGGAACATTTTCAACGACGAGGTCAATTTTGACAGAGACTGGCTGGATGAGGCGCGCCGCTATTACACTAATATCGTAGGGAAATACGGAGTACAGGTACAGAACGTCCTGAAAAAAGCCGCCTCTCTTGATATCGCAGTCATCTGCCCGCTCCATGGACCGGTGTGGAGAACAGACCTTGATTACATCATCGGAAAATATGACACATGGAGCAAATACGAGCCTGAGGAAAAGGGTGTCCTGATCGCCTATGCATCCATGTACGGGAACACAGAGAATATGGTTGACACTTTCGCACTGATGCTCGCAGAAGAAGGTGTGAAAGACATCCATATCCACAATATCTCCAAGACCCACGTCTCCGAACTGATCGCAGACAGCTTTAAATACAGCCACATCGTCCTGGCAGCACCGACTTACAACAACGGGATCTACCCGCTGATGGACAATTTCCTGGAAGATATGAAAGCTTTAGCGCTCCAGAACCGCACGATCGCTCTTCTCGGAAACGGTTCCTGGGCTCCCCAGTCCACCAAACTGATGGCAGCAAAGATCAGTGAAATGAAGAACATGACTCTCCTGGATGGAAGCGTCACCGTAAAATCTTCTCTGAAAGAAACACAAATGGAAGAATTAAAATCTCTCAGCAGACAAATCGCTGAAGAAGTGTTATAATAGTATTTACACGATTTTATGTCTACAAAGGAGGAGTTCTTATGAAATTAGTTATCACCATGAGCCGCCGGTTCGGAACAGGGGCAAGCATTATCGCGAAAGAACTTTCCGAACGTCTCGATATCCCGGTCTATGACAAGGCCTATATCGAGGAGAAAGTACACGATCACATGTATGAGAGCGAAGCAGAAGCGATCCGCAAACTCGCGGAGAACCCCTGCATCATCCTTGGACGCTGTGCATCGGACATCCTGAAAGACCGGATGAACGTCCTCAACATCTTTGTCTGCGCTGACAAAGAGGACCGTATCCACAGGATCATGGAAAAAGATGATCTGAGCTATGACGATGCAAAAGAAAAAGTCGAGAAAACTGATGAAGAGAGAGCTTCCTACTATTATGAGCACACAGGAAAGACCTGGGGCGATGTAAATGATTATCATATGATCCTCGACACCTCGGAGCTGGGTGTGGAGAACTGCCCTGACATCCTGATGCATTATTTTGAAAAATGCGAGTATATCTAAAAACGCATGAACCTGCGGCAGAGGTGGACTGTTCGGAGGATATGCGTTCCAGATATGCCTGCTTATCATCAGACAAAAGAAGGGGCTGTCGGGAAATAGATAGTCCAAATCAGGGGCAGATGTGACTCATACGAGTCACATCTGCCCCTGAAATTTATCCTATAAAAAGAGAAAAAGATGGCTAACGACAACCATCTTTCTCCCTGTTCCATGTTATAATGGAACTATGCTAAAACAAGATTATTATAACGACTTTTTTGACTT
>NZ_JACJLR010000021.1 GCF_016902345.1 Mediterraneibacter glycyrrhizinilyticus
CGTTAGCCATCTTTTTTCTTTTTATAGGATAAATTTCGGGGGCAGATGTGACTCGTATGAGTCACATCTACCCCTGATTTGGACTATCTATTTCCCGACAGCCCCATTTTTGATTGGGAGTGGATGGAATGCTGAATATATTTTATGGTGATATGCCACAGGCGATTTATAATACTGCGGTATATTTTAAAAATGTATATGAAGAAGAATGGATCACGCAGCCTCAGGCAAAAGAGATGATCCTGGATGTCGATAAATCGGTCGTGCTGGATGGCGGTGTGATCGACAGCCCGGTTATGGGAAAGATACCGCCGGTCAGTCTTTCGGGTGGAGTGAAAACATTGATCCTGATAGCGAATGAACCGGATAAGGTTTTTAATGCTTCAACCTGCGGGGACAACTGTGCGAAATGGCTGCTGAAAATGGGAAATGATCGGGATATTACGATAAATCTCCGACATATCATGGATTTTGGAGATGGGGAGTTCTGTATAAAAATCCTGAACAGCGGTCAAATTGTGCATAACATGAAAGAATTAGTGCCGATCGCAGGAATGTTGGTTTAGAGATCAGAATGATGTGTTGATGCGGATGGAGCGGGTATGAAGGGAAAACACAAGATTACAGTTCAAAATAAAAAAATCAAATATGAATTTTGTCTGAGGCGTAATATTACGGTCATTCAGGGAAACAGTGCTACCGGAAAGACGGCTTTAGTAGATATGATACGGGAATATTATGAAAATGGAGAAGAGAGCGGAATTCAGCTCTCCTGTGACAAAACATGCGGAGTCCTTGAAGGAAGGAACTGGAAAAACCAGCTTTCACTCATGCATGACAGTATTATTTTCATTGATGAGGGGAACCGCTTTGTTACATCGAAAGAGTTTGCTTCAGAAATACAGGAAACAGATAATTATTATGTGATCGTTACAAGGGAAAGTCTTGAAACGCTTCCGTATAGCGTGGATGAGGTTTATGGAATCCGCGATTCGGGAAAATATGGCAGTTTGAAACAGACATATAATGAGCTGTATCATATTTATGAGAATAGATATCAAAGCGGAGACATCTGTCCGCAAACGCTCATTACGGAAGATATCAGATATTATTAAAGATTCGGAAGTAAAAGCGATACTGAGTGATCCCTCTGATCATATTGAGAGCGGCAAATATATGAGTTGGGAACGTTATTTTACAGAACTGCTTACCAGTAAAACTGAAGGAACATATCTGAAATATTCAAAACGTATGTTGAATCAGGCTTATTTGCAGGAAAATATAAGGAAAAAGATTTTGAGGTCCATGCAAGGAATAAAAATATAAGGGAACAAAAACCCAATTGCGAAAAACTTGCCCCAAATCTCCATAATCTATATAATAGATTTCGCAAATATGGGGCAGACTTTTACGAAAAAATCCAAAGGAAAAACAGGAAATTTTATCTGCATAAGAGAAACGGGCATGGCATCCGTGTCATATGGGCAAGATAGTGTTATAATAAAAGTAGGGGACAGCTTTATACAAGGCTGTCCCCCGCCTTTATCAGGAAGCAGAGGATCTGTGAAATGATCTGATGCGAAAAGCTTGGATGACATAAAGGATGTGAGAACATGAGAAAAAGCAAATGGAAAAGACTGACGGTGATCCTGGCGGTCCTTCTTCTGGGAGCAGGAACAGTGGCTTATGTCGCAGGCCGAGTGCCGGCAGAAGAAAGCGGCATGACCGGAGAAGCGGATAAAGGTATAACGGAGCAGGCAGATGTCGAGGGTCAGGAGCCCGAAGCGGATCGGACAGCAGATGAGTCGGAGACCGGGGACGGGCTTGAGACCAGCGGCGGAGCGCAGAGCGGCAGTGATGAGGAAACCGCTCAGGCGTTTCATGTCACAGTACTGGGCGACAGCATTGCGAAAGGATACTCCGGGGACAAAACGGTCGAGATCGAATGCTACGGAAGCCTTGCCGCTCAGAAGATCTCAGGCGAAGCGGGGATACCGTATAGTTACCAGAACTTTGCGAAGAACGGCCTGGATTCTTCAGGGATGAATGAGAAGATCCTGCCTCAAAAAGAGGTGCAGGAGAGTATCGCGTCTGCGGACGTCATTTTTATCACGCTGGGATCCAATGACCTGCTGAATGAGTGTAAGCGCGTGGTCCAGGAGATCCTGGATACGGATACAAAGTTCAAAAGCGCGGATGACGCGCTGGCTGTGCTGGAGGATGCGGTGAAGGAGAAACCATTCCTGATCCTGAAGATCATAAACGCTCTGAGCAACTGGGATTATCTGTCTTTTGAGGAACAGTGGACCGCTATGATGGATACAGTCTGTTCTCTGAAAAAAGAAGATGCCAGGATCATTGTTACAAACATCTATAATCCGGTGGCAAATCTGAAACTCCCGTCTACGATGAATCAGGTGGTGGAGGATATCATCAGAAATATGAACTCGCTTATAGAAGATCATGCGGCAGAGTATGGATATGCCGTTGCTGATCTGTTTGGCTCAGAGATATCGGAGCATGTCCAGGCGGACGGCCTGCACCCGGACCAGGATGGGCAGCAGCTCATTGCAGACATTGTCTGTGAACAGTACAAAACTATGTCACAGGAATAACACAAAACTTTCACACAATTCTGATACCCTTTTAACCATGCATGAATGCCTTTCTGCGGTCTTGAAAAAGATGAACAAAAAAGGCATCGGCGATCATTATGTGTTGGGAGGGTAAAGACCTTGATCGAAGTAAGGAATTTGGTGAAGAAATATGGAAATCATTTAGCCGTAGACCATCTGGACTTCACGATCGAAGACGGAAGGATCTATGGCTTTTTGGGTCCTAACGGGGCGGGAAAGTCCACGACCATGAACATCATGACCGGATATCTGGGCGCTACGGAAGGTGAAGTGCTCATCAACGGACATGACATCTTAAAAGAGCCGGAGGAGGCGAAGAAGCATATCGGCTATCTCCCCGAGCTGCCGCCGCTCTATATGGATATGACTGTGCGGGAGTATCTTGAATTTGCGGCGGAATTGAAAAAGATCCCGAAGAAAAAACGGGAGGATTCTGTCACAGAAGTTGAGAAACTGGTGAAGATCAAAGATGTGGAGCGCCGCCTGATCAAGAACCTGTCGAAAGGGTACCGGCAGAGGGTCGGGCTGGCACAGGCCGTGCTTGGATTCCCGGAGATCATCATACTGGATGAGCCTACCGTGGGGCTGGATCCGAAACAGATCATCGAGATCAGAGAACTGATCCGTCAGCTCTCAAAGAGGCACACTGTGATCCTGAGTTCCCATATCCTGGCGGAAGTGCGGGAAGTGTGTGATCATATCCTGATCATCTCAAGAGGAAAGCTGGTGGCCAGCGATACGCCGGAGAATCTGGAGAAGATGCTGGGAGATGCGGATACTGTGGAGATCGAGACGAAAGCATCCAGGGTGCAGATCCGTGAAGTTCTGAAGAATATTCCGGGAATTGAGCAGATTACCTGCGAAAACGGAAAAGACGGCGTGACCTGTGCTCAGATCAGACAGCGGCGGGGAGAGGATGTACGGGAACAGATTTTCCGGGCGTTTGCGGAGAATAAACTTACTCTTCTGACGCTGAGGACGGCCCATGTCAGTCTTGAAGATGTATTTATGGAGCTGACCCAGAGGGATGTGGTGCCCGATGCATTTACAAAGAAAAAAAATGAAGCGCTTCGTACAGGAAATGCAGATATAGAACCTTCCCAAGTGGAATGGGTCGAGACAAAAAGAGAGGGGGATGAGAAAAATGCTGGCGATCTATAAAAGAGAGCTGAGAGCTTATTTTCAGTCCATGGTCGGATGTGTGTTCATTGCATTTCTCATGGTGTTTACAGGAATTTATTTTGTGGCGTATAACCTGACCGCAGGGTACCCGTACTTTTCATACACTCTGTCAGGTTCCCTCATCGTGTTCATCGTCGGGATCCCTCTGATCACGATGCGCAGTTTCTCGGAGGAGCGGAAGAACAGGACGGATCAGCTCCTTTTGACGGCGCCGGTCAGCCTGGGGAAGGTCGTGATGGGAAAATATCTTGCGATGGCCACTGTGATCGCGATCCCGAATGTGATCTTCTGCATCTATCCTCTGATCATCAAGTCACAGGGGACGGCCTATCTGACAGTGGATTATATTTCTGTTTTTGTATTTTTCCTGCTGGGATGCGTCTATGCGGCCATCGGAATGTTCATGTCATCTCTGACTGAGAGCCAGATCATCGCATTTATCAGCACGTTCGGGATCCTTCTCGTTCTGTACCTGTGGGATGGGATCCTTTCCATGCTGCCAAGTTCTGCTGTCAGCGGATTGGCCGGAGTACTGGTCCTTCTGTCTGTAGCTGTGTTCTATATCTGGAATATGACCGGAAACTATATCATTGCAGGTGCCATTGAGATCATCGGGATTGTGGCGGGAGTCGTTGTATACATTGTGGACTCCGGTCTGTATGAGAATCTGCTGACAAACCTTCTGGGGAAACTTGCGCTTGCAAATGTATTTACGGACATTACATCGAACAGTATTGTCGATGTGACCGGCATCGTATTTTATCTGTCGATCATCGTCGTTTTCGTTTTCCTGACAGTGCAGTCAATCCAGAAGAGACGTTGGAGTTAAGGGGGTGCGGATCATGGAAAAAGTAAAAAAGATGACAGGTAAAATAGGAAATATGTTCCGCACGTCAGGAACAAGAAACGGTTCGTACAGTGTGGGGCTGACAGTGATCGTTATCGCGATCGTTATCGTGCTGAACCTTGTAGCGGGACAGCTGCCGGAGTCGGCCCGGAACATCGACGTCAGCAGTACAAAGATCTATGAGATCTCAGATACAACGACAGAGCTTCTGGACGGTCTGGAGGATGATATCGAAATGACCGTGCTCGCGGTGCAGGACGAGACCGACGACAGGATCACCACATTCCTGAGCAGATATGAAGCTCTTTCGGACCATATCAATATTGAGTGGGTGGACCCGGTCCTGCATCCGTCAGCGCTGACGGAGTATGATGCGTCTGAGAATACGATCGTTATTTCCTGCGAGGCGACAGGCAAATCGACGACAGTATCCTTTGATGACATCCTTGTGCCGGATATGTACTCCTATTATTATTACGGAAGCACTTCATATACGGAATTTAACGGTGAGGGATCTCTCACCAGCGCAGTCAACTATGTGACCAGCGATGTGCAGAAAATGATCTACCAGACGACAGGGCACGGGGAAGGGACCCCCTCAACCACTGTTACAGATCTGATGAACCAGAACAACTACAGCCTTTCTGAGCTGAACCTTTTGATGACCACATCCATCCCGGAGGACTGCGACCTTCTTCTCATGTATGCTCCGACAACGGATCTGTCTGATTCTGAGACGGAGATGCTCAAGAACTATCTGGCAGACGGCGGAAAGGTCATGATCCTTCTGGGAGACACCAATGCGACGGAACTTCCGAACCTGGAGAGTATTCTTGAGGAGTACGGGATCCAGGCGGCGGACGGATACATTGCAGATCCGCAGAGATGCTATCAGGGGAATTACTACTACATCTTCCCGGAGCTTTCTCTTTCCGGAGATATGGCGGACGGGATCTCTTCCGAGATGGTGCTCCTGACTAACAGCCATGGGATGACCCTGACCGATCCGGCGAGGGATACGATCACAACCACCGGATTTATGAACTCATCAGACAGCGCATATGCTGTATCAGAGACGGATCAGGAACAGGGAAGCTTTACGCTGGGGGCAGTGGCAGAAGAGACCATAAGTACAGATTCCGGCGAGGAGAGCGCGGACAGCTCGGAAGACAGTTCAGAGGATACAGCAGACGGTTCGGAAGACGGCTCAGAGGATACGGCAGATACTTCAGAAGACACATCTTCTGATGATGAGGAAGTGACCAGCCGGCTGACAGTCATCTCGGCGGGAAGCCTGATCGATTCCCAGATCACAGATTCCTTTACGCAGCTTGAGAATACGACTGTGTTTATGAACGCGGTGACAGCGAACTTTGATGGTGTACAGAACATCTCCATTGAGCCGAAGAGCCTTCAGATCGAGTACAATACGGTCCAGTACGCAGGGCTTTTGAGCCTGCTCGTGGTCTTCGGGATCCCGGCGGTCGTGCTCATCGGAGGATTCGTCATCTGGTTCCGGAGAAGGAAAGCGTAAGGAGGTGCCGCGGTGAAAAAGAAAAGATCGCTCTTTCTCCTCCTGGGAGTCCTTGCCCTGCTCCTGATCATATATTTTGCTCTGCAGGCGTGGAACACCAGGCAGGAGGAAAAGTCGGAAGAAGAGTCAAATGTACAGGTCACGGACATCGATCCGGATGACATCACGGCGCTGCGTTTCGATATCGGGAACGGCGAGATGGAGTTGGAGAAGGAAGACGGCACCTGGTATTATACGCCGGACCGGGATTTCCCGCTGGCACAGAGCTATCCGGAAGATATGACGGAGGCGCTGGGGCAGATCACGGCGGACCGGGAACTTTCTGACGGGGATGAACTGTCAGACTATGGGCTGGAAGAACCGGTTTATACGGTTGAAGTGACCCAGAGTGACGGCACGGTGACAAACATTTATTTCGGAAATACAACCGGAGACTACTATTATGTCACCGTTGACGATACAGGAGTGGTCTATACCGTCTCCACTACAGTGACTGAGGACCTGAACTATACACTGGATGATATGGCTCAGCTTGACGATTACCCGAGCATAGGCAGCGGAAATCTGGTCCGGGAAGTCATAACCCAGAATGGCGAGACCACAACCTATGATTCGGAGAACGAGGATCAGGAAGAGGATATCGCTGCAGTCGCAGGAGGCCTGGGCGCGGTAACGCTTTCTGAGGCGGCGGACTATTCCGTGGCGGACGAAGACCTTGCAGGATTCGGGCTTGATGAAGACACCCGCATTACTGTGGAAGCGACTTATACTCAGGATGACGAAGAAAAGGTCCTGACACTTTATCTCGGGGATGAGGACGGCGATGGAAACCGGTATGTCATGATCAACGATTCCAGGATCGTGTACCTGATCTCCACGGAAGTGTGCAACAATATACTGAATGTGGAATAACAGTTCAGCCATGCGTCTTGCCTTATGGCTGGACTGTTACCAAAAAATTTATAAGAATTTAATTGACAATGCCCGGAAAACGGAGGAAAATAAAACCCGTATTATCATTTATGGGCAGGGTCTTTTCGAAAGTGGGAAGAACTGCAGCGGTTAGTCAGAGATAAAAAGGATGGATGAAGATGAAAGAAAGAATTATGCGGTTTATGCAGGGCCGGTACGGTGTGGATCCGTTCTGCAAGTTTCTGCTCGTTGCCGGGCTGGTCGTTGTGTTCCTGTCAGCGTTTCTGGGAAACAGCGCAGTGGGAATGATCTTTTACCTGCTCGGCTGGGTCCTGATCATCTACTGTTATTTCAGGATGTTTTCGCGGAACGTATCAAAACGTTATGCGGAAAATCAGGCGTTCCTTGCAAAGACGTACAGGATCCGCAGTTTCTTCCAGAAGCAGAAGAATATCTGGAAGCAGAGACGGGTATATCATATCTATACATGTCCGAACTGTAAGCAGAAGATCCGCATCCCGCGTGGAAAGGGGAAGATTGAAATCCGCTGTCCAAAATGCGGGACAACATTTATAAAGAAGAGCTGAGGCATTGACGGCGCAGCGAGGCGCTGTTTCAGACAAGGGAGATTAAACAGAGAAAATGTCAGATCCATACAGTATATTAGGCGTAGACCGAAATGCAACGGATGAAGAGATAAAAAAGGCATACCGTGCGCTAAGCAGGAAATATCATCCGGATGCCAATATCAACAACCCTCATAAAGATGAGGCGGAGGCAAAATTTAAAGAAGTCCAGCAGGCTTATCAGCAGATCATGGATGAGAGAGAGCGGGGATATTCCTCTGATTCATCTTATGGTAACGCCGGGGGCGGATACCAGGAGTACGGTCCATTCGGCGGATTCGGAGGCCCGTTCGGCGGCTATGGTCCCGGTGGTTACAGGCAGGGCAGCCAGAACCGGCAGGAGAGCGAGGAAGATGTTCATCTCCGTGCTGCGGCGAACTACATACGCAGCGGTCATTATTCCGAGGCGCTGAACGTGCTGAACGGGATAAGGGAGAGGAGTGCGCTCTGGTATTTCTACAGCGCTTCAGCAAATTCCGGGATGGGAAATAATGTGACTGCTCTGGAACATGCGAAAGAGGCGGTCAGACTGGATCCGGAGAATATGCAGTATCAGATGCTTCTCCAGCGGCTCCAGAATGGCGGCACATGGTATCAGCAGAGGCAGACCATGTATGGATATCCAGGTTCTTTTGACAGCGGCTGCTGTGTGAAACTCTGCGTGGCAAATCTTCTCTGCAACCTATGCTGCGGCGGAAGCGGGCTTTGCTGCGGCGGCTACGGGGGAGGATATGGCGGCGGTTATGGCGGATATATCTGATGCTGGTAGCTGAGTTTACAGAGTCAGGAAAAATGTTTTGATAAAAGGCTCACAGAGTGAAAAACAAAATAAAAAGTAAGGTAGACTGCAAAGTAAAAACAGGGCTGGCATTGATGCGCAGCCCTGTTTTTCGATTCAGATAAACTTCTCATTTGTGGCCTGGTTCATCTTCCCTATAAGGAAATATCCTGTCACTTCAGGTTATCGCTGTTGTCATGGAAACGGACTGTTCCGATCCCAAGTGCGCCCGGACCGGTATGAGTGCCGATGCTCATGGTAAGGGGCAGGTAAAAAAGTTCCATATCAGGAAAACTCTCCTTCATTTCTTTTTTAAAGTATTTCAGTTTTTCCGGATCCATCAGTGTATTGGCAATTCCGACTTTCAGGCATCTCTGATCTTTCAGATGAGAAAATCTGGAGTCAATGTCCTTTTTCACCGCATCAAGCATGAGCTTAAAAGCTCCCTTCATTCCCCGTGTCTTTGCAAAGGAATCCAGCTTGTCTCCCTGGATCGTAAGCACAGGTTTCAGTTTCAGGACGGTGCCGATGGCTGCGGCTGCGGGGGTGATACGCCCGCCCTTTTTTAGATATTCCAGGGTGTCTACCGCGATATAGATGCTCGCATCCATAGCTTCTTCTTCCAGGATCTTCTTGATCGAGCTCCCTGTCTTTCCTTCCGCAGCAAGGACCTGTGCGTCAAGCACAGACTGTGCCTGGGTTACAGAGATCCGGTGATTGTCCACGACAAAGACTCTCCCCTCGTATTTCTCATCAGCGGAGAGCATGGCGGCCGTCTGGCAGGTATTGCTCAGCCCGCTGGACATGGGGATAAATACCACCTCATCATGGTGCCGGAGAAGGTCATCCCACATCGCCGTCACGTCTCCGGGGGAAGGCTGGGAGGTAGTGATGTCAGCGCCGGACCTCTGTTTTTCGTGGAACTCTTCCAGACTGATATCAATTCCTTCGCAGTAGGTCTGTCCGTCGATGATGACCGGCATGGGAAGGACGTGGATTCCCAGTTTATCTCCTTCTGCGGGCATGATCCCGCAGTTGCTGTCCGTCATAATGGCAATTTCCGGCATATTATCTCCTCCAAAAACGTTTATTGACCGTTATTTTAACAGGTGTTAAGATTATAGCAAAACAGACTGTGAATAACAATGAACAAAAAACGGAAAATGTAAGTTATTTATACAGGAAAGGAAAAATGACAGACAAATGGAGGACAAAAGGATCACAAAGACGAAAAAGACGCTCAAGAATGCACTTATGAAGATGCTTGATGAGAAAGATTTTGAACATATCTCGATCACTGAGCTGTGCAGGATCGCTGAGGTGAGCCGGATCACCTTCTATTCCCACTACAATGATAAATATGCTCTGCTGGACGATATTTTTAATGATATGCTTGCGGCGGGGACAGAAGACTACTACAGGCGTCAGGCGGAGAACAATCCCCGCGGACACCTGGTGGCAGGGTATGTGAACATGCTCGACAGTATCCTGAAGATCTATTATGACCGCTTTGAATTTTTCCGCCACGCGGACCCGGAGAAGAATCCTTATCTTGCATCCAGATTCTACAGTATCGTTCTGGAAACAGTGGAGCTTCACACGGACCATGTGCGCCGAAGGCTGAAGCTGAAGTATTCCCCGAAAAAGATCGCGGGATTTGTCTGTTTTGGATTGATCGGGTTTATCAATGAATGCCATGTGGAAAATACTCCGCTGGAGCAGATCACACGGGAGGCGGAGGAACTTCTCACAGATATATTCAGATCCGGCATACTTACCGAGAAAGAAGAGCATGAAAAAATGGAAGCAATGGGGCTCGAACCCATGACCTCTCGCGTGTGAGGCGAACGCTCATCCCAGCTGAGCTATGCTTCCATGTAGACTATTATAGCACTTCGCCGGGAAAATGCAAGATATACAAATCTGTATTTTCCCGGCGAAGTATCTTTTCACACTACAGTTTTTATCCTGTGTTCAGGAACAGGAAAAGGCAGCGCCTTGCCTGCATGAAGAAGACATTTTCCATCCCTGAGTGCGGCTGAAATTTGTTCGCCGCCCTTTTCATCTGCTGCCTGCGTAGGAGGCTGTATCTCCGTATTTTTGGAAAATATGCCGCAGGATCACAAAGGCGCAGATGCTCAGAACAATCTCGGCGATGCACTGGGCATATGACAGCCCGTAGAGCGGGAACAGCCAGTTCAGGATAAAGAGCGCCGGAATCTCCAGGACGATCTTTCTCATGATGGCGAAAGCGAGGGCATATTTCCCAAATCCCAGCGCCTGGAACACACCTACGGAGAGGAAATCGATCCCGAGGAATGTGATGCCGAGGCAGAATCCGCGGAGGAATCTTGTGCCGTAGGACACCACGGCTTCATTCTCCATGAACAGGCTGATAAGTCCGCCTGCAGCAATGTAATAGATGACGGTAACGGCGAGCAGAATGGGGATGACGATCTTTATGGCGAAGAGGATTGTTGATTTCATCCGCTTCCGGTTCCCGGATGCAAAGTTATAACTCACCAGAGGCATGATCCCCTGGGAAAATCCCATGGACACCTGCATCGGAACCATATAGATCTTATATGCGATACCCATGGCAGCCACTGCGTCTGCTCCGTAAACGGAAGTGAAATTGTTCAGTATTGTCATTCCGGTCACGTTCAGGAGATTCTGGATGGAAGCCGGGATACCCACTCCGCAGATCTCTCTGACGATATTCTTGCGGAAACAGAACTTCCTGGGATCAATGCAGACAAAGGTGTTCCCTCTCTTTATGTAAAGAAGGATAAAGAAATAGAGACAGG
Organism: Mediterraneibacter glycyrrhizinilyticus; assembly: GCF_016902345.1. Taxonomy (GTDB): domain Bacteria; phylum Bacillota; class Clostridia; order Lachnospirales; family Lachnospiraceae; genus Mediterraneibacter; species Mediterraneibacter glycyrrhizinilyticus_A. Next base: position 11,323 of record NZ_JACJLR010000021.1, read on the forward strand.
CCACGCAGTTGGACAGGCAGGTGGCGAGTCCTGCGCCGGCAGCGCCCATGTTCAGACCCCAGGGGAGGATGAAGATCGGGTCCAGGATGATGTTAAGAAGACACCCGCTCATGGTACCGATGCTTGCGTGCAGTGACGCACCTTCGGATCGGACCAGGTATGCCATGACTACATTGAGGATAGCGGGAGCTGCGCCCAGATAGACGGTCCAGAACATGTATCCTTCTGTGGCAGTCCGGGTGGTGGCATCGGCTCCGACCAGGGTCAGAAGCGGACTGTGGAACAGAGCGCACAGGGCGCCGAAGATCAGACCGCATATCAGAGAACAGTAGAAACCGAAAGCAGAACTTCTCGATACCGTTTCATAATCTTTGCGTCCAAGTGCCCGGCTCATCATGCTGGATGTGCCGACGCCGAATAAGTTGTTTACCGCGTTGAAAGCGAGGAGGACAGGAGCGGCGAGGGACACCGCGGCATTTTCCACAGGATTTCCCAGCATTCCGACAAAATAAGTGTCCGCCATGTTGTAAAGCACCATGACCAGGGAACTGAAGATCATAGGGACGGACAGTTTCGCGACTGCGGAGGGGATCGGTGCGCTCTCAAAGAGCACGGTCTTGTCATTTTGCTGCATGGATGTTCGACCTTCTTTCTTGACTTTTGAGATGGGTTTGCTATAATGTACTTAGCAAGACAACTGGGATAGATGGGTGCACTCCATCCGTCTCGGGCAATATTTAAGTAACTATAGAAATAGTCGTCCTAAACTTTGACGAGAGCAGGACGGCTATTTCTTATGTGTAAAATTGAGAATGGAAACGATCAGTAAGGCGATACTTACGATCAGGCTCAACTCTTCATATGTACTCATAAGCACCACTCCTTCCGCAAGACTCCGGAACGAATGGAAAGCTGTCCTCCCAGTTGTCTGGATAAATATATTATTTTGGGATTACGATAAGGAATAAAATTTATGCGATAAAGAAAATCCCGCAACCTTTCGGTTACGGGATGTATGCGGAAGAAGAGACTTGAACTCTCACAGGATTAACTCCCACTAGAACCTGAATCTAGCGCGTCTGCCATTCCGCCACTTCCGCTCGACAAGGGATATAATACCATAAGAAAAAGGGTTTGTAAACCCCTAAATTATATTTTTTTAATGTTATGTCATGGCCCGTCGATTGCAAAACTAAATTCCACCCTTCACACTGCATGAGATAATCCATCTTGACATATATAGATTGCCGATATATAATAAGGCAAACATATATAGATAATCGATATAAATAAGGAGGGATCACGATGAAAGTAGACAAAAGCCTTGTATCTGGAAGTACTACAATGCTTCTCTTAAAACTTCTCTCAGAGAAGGACATGTATGGATATGAGATGATCGAGACACTGAGAGAGCGGTCTCAGAATGTGTTTGAGCTGAAGGCCGGGACACTCTATCCCCTGCTCCACGGGCTGGAGGAAAAGGGGATGCTCACTGTCTATGAAAAGGAGGTGGGCGGCAAAACGCGGAAATACTACAGTATTGCCAAAAAGGGTCTGAAAGTTCTGGATGAGAAGCAGGAAGAGTGGAAGACATATGCGCAGGCGGTGACGAATGTGCTGGCAGCAGGAGGGGTTGTATGAAAGCGGAAGAATATTTGAAAACACTGACGGACCAGATCCGTTGCAAGATGGCGAAGGAGGCAGTGCGGGATGAACTGCTCTGCCACATCGAGGATCAGAAGGCTGCCTTCATCAGTGAGGGGATGGAACAGGATGAGGCGGAGGAAGCGGCAGTGCTGGAGATGGGAGATCCTGTGGAGACGGGGAATGAGATGGACCGGATCCACCGCCCGAAGATGGCGTGGGGGATGATCGCGCTGATCGCCGCGCTGAGCATCGTCGGGTATGTGGTCCAGAAGCTGATAGAAGCGAAAGTGGTCGAGGCGGGAGGTTACAACTGGCTGGGATCGAAGAACCTGCTCTTTCTGGCTGCAGGGCTTGTGATCATGATAGGGGTGTGCTTTTTGGACTACACCCGGATCGGAAAGTATGCGAGGAAGATCATGATCTCTGTGGATGTTCTGGTATTTGTCGGGATCACATTCTTTGCGCTTATGCTGAACGGAGCAGCAAACTTTATCTGGATCCCGGTGATCGGACCTATCACGATCGAGTACATCCTTCTTCTGACAGTGCCGCTCTACGCAGGCGTGCTGTATTCTTACCGGGGACAGGGATACCGGGCTGTGGTAAAGGGGATCCTCTGGATGATCCTGCCGGTCTGGCTGGCGCTCCGGATCCCCCGTCTGACGACGTCGGTCACTCTGGCGCTGTCCTTTGTGATCATGCTGGTGATCGCCGTGTGGAGAAACTGGTTCCGGATATCCAGAAAAAAGACGCTTGCAGGGATCTTTGCCGGGACGGTCATAGCTCCGGCTATGGTGGGCGCTTACTACTGGTTTTTCGGAGCGTCCTATCAGCAGGAGAGGCTGCGGATGATCCTGACGCGGGATCCGAACGAATCCGGCGCGGGATATACCGTAGGGGTCATACGGCAGCTCCTTGGGGACAGCAGGATCGCGGGACCGGGGAATCTCTCTCTGGAGGCGTCCCAGGTCCCGGTGTTCCAGGACTTTGTGCTGAGCGGTGTGATCGCCTACTACGGCATCCTTGCCGCAGTGATCTTTGTAGGGCTTCTGCTGTTCCTTCTGGTGCGGTTCCTTAAGATCTCCCTGGGGCAGAGAAACCAGCTCGGGATGCTGATGGGAGCCGGGTGCTCCGTGCTGTTCCTGGTGGAAGCGGCGTTTTATCTCCTGACCAATCTTGGAGTGATCTACGTGGGGACCTTCTGTCCGTTCCTGAGCTACGGCGGGACGGGGACGATCGTGACCTATATCCTGCTGGGGCTCCTTCTGAGTATCTACCGGTACCAGAATACGGCTCCGGAGAGGAAACCGGTTCCAAGGATCTTCAGAAAGCCTGTGTGAGAAGGGCTGCGCATGGAAAACGTATGATATGAGACGGAAAAAGGCATCCGGGACAGAACTCTGTCCGGATGCCTTTTTTGCGACGGCGATGAGCCAAAATCCGGACTTGCACGGGACTTTGGCATCCGTTTATGATCCCGGAATATGCCATTTTGGCACTCACGGGGATTCGCAGAATATCCGCCGAAGAAAATAGAAATATCTGAAAACGGACCTAACGGCTCTTTCTGTATGCGAACTTCGGAAGCCCGTTTTCCTCGGGGACTTTGACGCTGCCCTGGATCAGCGGCAGGGCGTAATCGATGAACTCCTGTGAGACGTCGGAACCGTCCTTTGTGATCCACTCCGGAGGAACGGTCTTCTCCTGATTACAGATCAGGTGTACGTCTTTCAGCTCATAATCGATGCGGTAGGGCTTGCCCGGGAGCCTGGTGAATGCGACCATTTTTGTGCTGGCTCCTTCCAGGGCACAATTTACTCCGAAAGCTCCGGCAGCGGCAGCTTCCTTTAAGTCTGTCTCAGAGAGTGTGGCGGAGGAACAGCGCTGTGAGACGTTGAGCTCCACGGAACGGACTTTGACGCCCAGTTTTTCTTTTACCAGATTTTCCAGATATTTGCCGGAACCTGTGAGCATTTTGTGGCCGAAGGTATCGGTCTCTATGTTTTTATCGAGTTCGCAGATAAATGTTCCTTCCGCGTCGTGGATCCCTTCGGAGATGCAGACTACAAGATTGGATACGGTTTCCAGGGAAGATCTTACTGATTCGATAAATTTGTCCGGATCAAAGGCTGTCTCCGGCAGGTAAATGAGGACAGGATTGTCGCCTTCGAATTTCCTGGCAAGGGCGGACGCGGCGGTCAGCCAGCCGGCGTGACGCCCCATGATCTCCACGATGGTTACAGATTTCTTACTGTCATATACTGAGGCATCCAGAGCGATCTCGCGCACTGTGGAGGCGACATATTTAGCCGCACTTCCGAATCCCGGGGTGTGGTCCGTGAGCACCAGATCGTTGTCAATGGTCTTGGGGATCCCGATGAAACGGATCTCACTGCCGGTCTTATCGGCGTATGCGGACAGTTTGCTCACTGTGTCCATGGAGTCATTTCCGCCGATATAGAAAAAGAAACCGATCTGATACTCTTCAAATCTCTCAAAGATGCGGGAGTATACTTCGTCTTCCAGATCATCCGGGAGCCGGCATCTGCATGAGCCAAGGTAAGCACCGGGGGTGGTGCGGACCAGTTCCAGTTCTCCGGATCTCATGAGGGGTTCCATATCCATGACGGTCCCATTGAGCAGACCTTCGATCCCATTGACCATCCCGTAGACTGTGCCGCAGGCATCCTCGTGCTTCAGGGCTTCACAGACAACCCCGCAGAGACTGGAATTGATGACGGCGGTGGGACCTCCGGACTGTCCGACGATTACATTTTTTTTCATTCGTTTCCTCCTTGATATTGATGTCCGGTCACAGTGTGACCGATATTTATAGTAAGTTGCAGTGTGAAATGCAACTATAGCCGTACTACTAATATATAGTAAAAAAATAAATTTTACAATACAAAGAAAATGATGCTATAATATAGTTGTATCAGTGCGTCTTTGTGAATGGCGCGGCTGAATTTACAAACTAAATATCCGATTTCAGGAGAAAATAGAAAACAGGCTGTAAGATTAAGGGAGGAAAAGCCATGAAATATATTTCATTTGCCATTCCGTGCTACAATTCAGAGGCGTATATGGAGAAGGCGATTAATTCCATTCTCGTCGGAGGCGGAGAAGATGTGGAGATCATTGTGGTGAACGATGGCTCAAAAGACGGGACGCAGAAGATCGCAGAGAAATACCAGGAGCAGTATCCTACGATCGTGAAGGCGGTCAGCAAGGAGAATGGAGGACACGGCGACGCGGTAAATTGTGGTCTGGCTCACGCCACCGGGAAATATTTTAAGGTGGTGGACAGTGACGACTGGGTGGACAAGGATTCCCTGGTTGCCATACTGGATGCGATAAAGGGATTTGTTGATGCGGACTCACAGGTAGACATGGTAATTTCCAATTATGTCTATGAAAAAGTGGGGATGACGCACAAAAAAGTGATACGTTACGACAACGTTCTGCCTGAGAATCAGATTTTCCGTTGGGATGACATAGGAAGATTCCGTATCGATCAGTATATCCTGATGCATTCCGTGATCTACAGGACGGAAATGCTCCGGCTCTGCCAGCTCAGGCTGCCGAAGCATACGTTTTATGTGGACAATATCTATGTCTATTATCCGCTCCCCCATGTGAGGACGCTTTACTACCTGAACGTGGATTTCTATCGCTATTTTATCGGGCGTGAGGACCAGTCGGTCAATGAGAAGGTTATGATCAGCAGGATCGACCAGCAGCTTTTTGTGACAAAGACGATGATCGGGATGTATGAGCTGCGCATGGTTACCAGTAAAAAGCTTAGAAAATATATGATCAATTATCTTGCCATTATGATGACAGTGTCTTCCATACTTTGTATCCGTTCTAAAAAGAAGGAAAACCTGGAAAAGAAAAAGGAGCTGTGGGATTACTTAAAGAAGAAGGATTATAAGACGTATATGAAGATCCGCTACGGTATCCTGGGACAGACGATGAACCTTCCGGGACGGCCCGGAAGAAAGGTCTCATCCCTTGCATACAGCGTGGCGAGAAGACTGATCGGATTCAACTAGTGCAGCGATCAAGATAAAACTGGAAATAATGTATAAAATTTGCAGTCATGGCACATATTACTCCTGAGACCAAAAGTAAAGGAGTAAGGACCATGGCTGCTAATTTTTCAGAGAGCAGGACAAAGGAAAACCTGATGCGGGCCTTTGCGGGGGAGAGCCAGGCGCGCAACCGGTATACGATCGCAGCGAAAAAGGCGGACGATGAAGGAATGCATACGATCGCTGATATTTTCCGTTACACCGCAGAACAGGAGAGAGCGCATGCAGAGAGATATTATGATCTGCTTAAAAAACTGGCGGGAGAGTCGATCCGCATTGACGGCATTTATCCCGTAGACCTGCAGGATGATCTTGCGGGGCTTTTGCGGGCGGCGGAGCACAATGAACATGAGGAGTATGAAGATGTGTACCAGGCGTTCGGGGATACTGCCTCGGATGAAGGATTCCATGAGGCGGCGTCCGCTTTTTATCAGATCGCGGAAGTGGAGCATGTGCACGAGAAGCGCTTCGCCCGGCTGGCGAAACTGCTGGAGGAGGATTCTTATTACGGCGGCGGAGATGTGGGAAAATGGATCTGCACTAACTGCGGGTACATCCACGAAGGGAACCAGGCGCCGAAATACTGCCCGGTGTGCAGATATGAGCAGGGATATTTCCTGCCGTATGAGTTCGCCTGCTATAAGGGAGAAAACTGAATTTTATAACGTCGGGTAAACGGTCATTTATTTCATACCTGTATGAAAAGAAAGGCTTTGGGATCCGCTGCAGCAGAACGGGGGGCAAATATCATTTGCCCCCTGCAGCATTTTATTTTCAGCATAACTGTGTCCTGCAGGCCGTGCCGTTCTCCATCTCGATGAGCCCGCAGATGCCGCATTCCACCATGCTGCGGACAGCGCTGTCAGTGTAGAATGCCATATGCTGGGTGTGGATGACATTCTTGAACTGGCGAAGGTATGCCATATCCCGGTTGGAGAAAATGTCGGTCTTAAGATCCTTGTGGACAATGTGTTCCTCGTCCTCCATACAGTCCAGCCCCAGGGCACCGATCTGCTCGGATTCGATCCCGGTGATGAGAGACTTCATGTCCATGAGAGATCCCCGGGCACAGTTGATGAGGACCACACCTTTTTTCATCTGGGAGAGGGTCTCCGTGTTGATCATATGGTAGGTCTCCGGCACGAGGGAGACGTGCAGGGAGATGATATCGCTCTCTCTGTAAAGCGTCTCCAGGGGTACATATTGTGCAAACTGTTTTACACTGTCATTTTCGCTTCGGCTGCTGCAGAGGATCCGGCAGCCAAAGCCGGAGAGTTCCCGGATCACTGTGCTTCCGATACTTCCGGTCCCGATGATCCCTACGGTCAGGTCTTTGAGTTCCCGTCCGATGAGTCCGTTCAGAGAGTAGTCGTTGACCTGGGTGCGCCACAGCGCCTGTTTGTAATTGCGCAGGCAGAGAAGGATCATCATGATCGTATAGTCGGCCACTCCGGTGGGATCATACTGCGCGTTGCAGACATGGATCCCGATCCGGCGGGCATAGTCAATATCGATGTGGTTGTAACCGATAGTACGTGTGGAAAGACAGTGTACGCCCTGCTTTTTCAGAAGATCAAGTTCCATCTGACCGTATTGGTGCATTCCCAGGACACTGACCGCACAGCCCGGCTCCAGCCAGGGAATCTTATCAGAGGTGAGCATGCCCGGATCGAGGACGATCTCAGTCTTTGTCCGAGCCCCTGCTGTGTGGAAATATTCTCTTTCATCGTCTCTTACTTCAAAGGCATATATTTTCATTTCATTTCCTTCTTTCTTCATCTGATTTTCGACGGAGACCGGGAGAAACGTATATACCAGACCCGCCGTGACATAAGATTTTATAAACGGTATTTTCCAAGCTGTAATGAAGTATATGAAATGCGGAAAAGCTTGTCAATGCGGCGCTTTGACGCGGCGAACCGCAGTGCTTTAAAGAGCAAAGGAGGGCGGGCAATGAGTGAAAAGATAGAAAATCTGCTGAACCTTGCACTGGAGGCGTCGGAGGAGGAGCGCGAGAGGTCTGAGGAACTGGATGTGGGATTTGATCCGGTGGGAAATGAGTGGGAACTGATCGTAAAATATTCAGGTGACCTGGATCGGATCCGTGAGATCGCCTCCTCGGTGACCGGACTGTTGAACGGGTATGCGGTGGTGGTCATCCGTGAGGAACGGATCGGAGCGCTCGCCGGGATGGATGAGGTGGAATTTGTAGAAAAACCTAAAAATCTGTATTTTCAGGTGGAGAACGGAAGAAATGCATCCTGTATCAATCCGGTCCAGAATCTGCCATTTTCTTTGAGCGGAGAAGGAGTGCTGGTAGGGATCGTGGACAGCGGGATCGATCTTACCCATCCGGATTTCCGGAATGAGGATGGGACGACCCGGGTCGCGGCGCTCTGGGATCAGACTCTGGAAGGGAAACCGCCGGCAGGGTATTCCAGGGGGAGCGAGTATACGGCTGAGGAGATTGAACGGATACTGAAGGAGGAAGGCACGCAATCTGGAATGCCCCTGCCGGGACGGGATACCAGCGGGCACGGCACTGCGGTGGCAGGCATCGCGGCAGGAAACGGGAAAGGGAGCGAGGGGAGACGGCTTCGGGGAGTCGCGCCGGAAAGCAGACTCATCATTGTAAAGATGGGGGCAGCGCGACCGGCAGGATTCCCCAGGACCACAGAACTGATGGAAGGGGTGGATTATATCATCCGAAAGGCGCAGCAGATGAGGATGCCTGTGGCAGTAAACATCAGTTTTGGAAACACATATGGATCCCATGACGGCACATCCCTTCTGGAACGCTACCTGGACGCGGCGGCAGATACATGGAAAAATGTGATCAGCGCGGGCAGCGGCAATGAGGGGAACACGGCAGGGCATGCGTCAGGACAGATGCGGGAAGGAGAAGAGAAGGAAGTGCAGCTTGCGGTACAGGCCAGGGAGCCGGGGCTCAATCTGCAGATCTGGAAATCCTATGTGGATGAGGTGGAAATCTCAGTTATAAACCCTGCCGGTGAGACGGCGGGACCGTTTCGGGAGACCACAGGAGCACAGCGGTTTCTGGTGGGACAGACGGAACTTCTTGTCTATTACGGGGAGCCAAAGCCCTACAGTGTGAAGCAGGAAGTATATATCTCCTTCCTTCCCCTGAAATCCTATGTGGACAATGGTGTCTGGAGGATCGTGCTTACTCCGGGGCGTATCGTTGACGGAAATTATCAGATGTGGCTTCCGGTTCAGAGCGCTCTGAACGTGAGGACGGAGTTCCTGATGCCGGAAAGCAGCACGACGGTGACAATACCAGCCACTGCAGGAAGGGTGATCACAGTGGGGGCTTACGACGCTTTAACGTTTACCTATGCGGATTTCTCGGGGCGAGGCGCGGATGTGATGTACCAGGGGAGCGGCGTGCCAAAGCCGGATCTTGTCGCCCCCGGAGTGAGAGTTCAGGCTCCGGCAGAAGGAGGCGGTTACAGGGAGGTCACAGGGACATCTTTTGCCGTACCTTTTGTCACGGGAAGTGCGGCTCTTCTCATGGAGTGGGGAATCGTGCAGGGGAATGACCCATATCTGTATGGCGAAAAGGTAAAGGCGTATTTAAGGAGGGGAGCCATACAGCTTCCCGGCTACGAAAAATTCCCGAACGCCCAGATCGGCTACGGGATCCTGTGCGTGAGAGACAGTATTCCGGAATAAACGGTTCGGATAATAAGTGTTTTTATCTCCGGCGGGATATGCTAAAATAGACAGGAAGATTTTAAAGAAAGATGAAAAAGGAATGGAGAGCAGCAATGAAATCACTTCTTGTACACCTGAAAAATTATAAAAAAGAATCTGTTTTTGCTCCCCTGTTCAAGATGCTGGAGGCATTGTTTGAACTGTTTGTCCCGCTGGTCATGGCGGCGGTGATCGATGTGGGGATCGCACAGAGTGACCGACCGTATATCATAAGGATGTGTTTTGTACTGGTAGCCCTGGGGATGATCGGGCTGGTATGCTCGATCACGGCCCAGTATTTTGCGGCGAAAGCGGCGGCAGGGTTTGGGACCGGTGTGCGCCATGCCCTCTTTGAACACATCCAGAAACTGACATTTTCCGAGATGGATGAGATTGGTTCTTCCACGCTGATCACAAGGATGACCAGCGATATCAATCAGGTCCAGTCCGGTGTGAACCTGGTCCTGAGACTTTTTCTGAGATCCCCGTTTATTGTGTTCGGCGCGATGATCATGGCATTTACGGTAGATACGAAAGCGGCGCTGATCTTTGTGGTCACCATTCCGATCCTGTCGGTGATCGTGTTCGGCATCATGCTGATCACCATGCCGCTCTATAAAAAAGTGCAGTCGGACCTGGACCGGGTACTCCTGATGACCAGGGAAAATCTGACCGGTGTAAGGGTCATCCGTGCATTCAACAAAGAGAACGATGAACGGGAACGGTTTGAGGAAGGAAATCAGGCACTTACCGATGCACAGAAATTTGTAGGGCGCATCTCCGGGCTTATGAACCCGCTGACCTACGCGGTGGTCAACGGAGCGATCATCGTCCTGATCTATGCAGGGGCGATCAGGGTCAATGTGGGAGACCTGACTCAGGGCGAGGTGGTCGCACTGCTCAATTATATGTCCCAGATCCTGGTGGAACTGGTGAAGCTTGCAAACCTTATCATTACCGTGACCAAGGCGATCGCCTGCGGAAACCGGATCGGTGCGGTCCTCCGGATCACGCCGGACATGGAGAGCGGCAGCCTGAAATGGGAGGACGCTGAACGTATGAGCGGGAAGGGGAAGAATGTTCCCGCGGTGGAGTTTGACCATGTCACCCTTCGCTATAAAGGCGCCGGTGCGGATTCCCTGAGTGATATCTCATTTCGGGCAGAGCGGGGACAGACGATCGGAGTCATAGGGGGGACAGGCGCCGGAAAGTCCTCTTTGGTGAACCTGATTCCACGGTTCTATGATGCGGCTGCCGGAGGGGTGAAGATCTTCGGAAGAGATATCCGCGAGTATGATATGGACGCTCTGCGCGCCCGCATCGGGATGGTGATGCAGAAGTCGGTGCTGTTTAAAGGGACGATCGCGGAGAATATCCGATGGGGAAAGGAAGATGCTACAGACGCGGAGATCAAAGAGGCGCTTGAGATCTCCCAGGCAAAAGAGTTTGTGGATGCAAAAGAGGGCGGCATGGATTTTATGGTTGAACAGGGAGGAAGGAATCTGTCAGGCGGACAGAAGCAGAGACTTACCATTGCCCGGGCACTGGTGAGAAAGCCGGAGATCCTGATCATGGATGACAGTGCTTCGGCACTGGACTTTGCGACGGATGCAGAACTGAGAAAAGCGATCCGGGGCATGAAGGAGAACCCCACCGTATTCATCGTTTCCCAGCGGGCCTCTTCAGTACAGTATGCAGATCAGATCATTGTCCTGGATGATGGAGAGATGGCAGGAATCGGCACTCATGAGGAGCTGCTGGGACACTGTCCGGCTTATCAGGAGATCTACTATTCCCAGTTCCCAAAGGAGGCGGCAGCCAATGAATAATGAGAAAAATACAGCAAAGAAAACAGAACGGAGACAGGAGAGCGGGAAGGTCAGCCAGGCGGATACTCTGAGAGAAGTGATGCATCATCTGGGGAGATACCGAATCTTTCTGGTGTTTTCCATCCTGCTTGCAGCAGTCTCCGTGGCGCTGACGCTCTATATCCCGAAGCTTACGGGAAATGCCGTGGACTATATCATTTCCGAGGGGAATGTGGACTTCCCCGACGTGTTCCGTGTGATGCTGCAGATCGGGATCTGCACGGGGATTACGGCATTGGCGCAGTGGCTGATGAATGTGTGCAACAACAAGATGACGTATCAGGTGGTGAGAGATATCCGGAACGAGGCGTTCCGCAAGATTGAGATCCTGCCCCTGAGATACATTGACGGACATCCGTACGGCGATGTGGTCAGCCGGGTGATCGCGGATGTAGACCAGTTTGCGGACGGACTCCTGATGGGCTTTACCCAGCTTTTTACAGGCGTTGCCACTATTATCGGGACCTTCGGGTTCATGCTCTCGGTCAACGTGACGATCACCTTTGTGGTGGTGCTGATCACACCGGTCTCTTTCCTTGTGGCAAACTTTATCGCAAAGAGGACGTTCGACATGTTCCGGCTCCAGTCGGAGACAAGAGGGGAGCAGACCGGGCTGATCGATGAGATGATCGGAAATCAGAAGGTGGTCCAGGCGTTCGGGAGAGGAAAAGACGTGACGGAAAAATTTGACGAGATCAATGAGCGTCTCCGGGATGCGTCCCTGCGTGCGACCTTTTTCTCATCTATCACAAATCCTGCGACGAGGTTTGTAAACAGCCTGGTATACACGGGTGTGGGAATCACCGGCGCGTTCGCAGTTGTCGGAGGGATGCTGACAGTGGGGCAGCTCTCCAGCTTCCTGAGCTATGCGAACCAGTATACGAAGCCCTTTAATGAGATCTCAGGCGTTGTCACGGAGTTCCAGAACGCGGTGGCGTGCGCCCGGAGGATTTTCGATCTGATCGGGGAAGAACCCCAGACGCCGGAGCCGGAAGATGCGGTGGACCTGGAAAAGATCAGAGGCAATGTGAAGGCGGAGGATGTCTCATTTTCCTATGATCCGGAACAGAAACTGATCGAACACTTCAACCTGACAGTAAAACCGGGACAGAGGATCGCCATCGTGGGACCCACCGGATGCGGAAAGACTACGCTGATCAATCTTCTCATGCGTTTCTACGATGTAGATAAAGGCACGATCCGGGTGGAGGATGTGGATGTTCGGGAGATGACCAGACGGAGTCTGCGGGCAGGCTACGGCATGGTGCTGCAGGATACCTGGCTGAAGACCGGGACCATACGGGAAAATATTACCATGGGGCGCACGGACGCCACGGAGGAGGAAGTCATCGCCGCCGCAAAAGCATCCCATATCCACAGTTTTATCATGAGGCTGCCGGAAGGATACGATACCTGGATCACGGAGGATGGCGGCGGGATCTCACAGGGCCAGAAGCAGCTTCTGTGCATCGCCCGGGTGATGCTGTGCAGACCGCCAATGCTGATCCTGGATGAGGCGACCTCGTCCATTGATACAAGGACGGAGATCAGGATTCAGAAGGCTTTTGCAAAGCTGATGGAGGGGCGGACCACGTTTATTGTGGCGCACCGGCTTTCCACCATCCGTGAAGCAGACCTGATCCTTGTGATGAGAGACGGAAAGATCATCGAACAGGGAAATCACGGGGAACTGCTGGAACAGAACGGATTCTACCGGCATCTGTATGAGAGCCAGTTCAGTCAATAAAAAGTAAATAAGAAACAATAGGAGGAAGCAAAATGGCGTCAAAGCTGAGCACTCTGTGCTATATTGAAAATGACGGAAAATACCTTATGCTTCACCGGACGGTGAAGGAAAACGACGTAAACAAGGATAAGTGGATCGGAGTGGGAGGGCATTTCGAGTGCGGGGAAAGCCCGGAGGAGTGTCTGCTGCGTGAAGTGAAGGAAGAGACCGGATACACGCTCACGTCATGGAAGTACCGCGGGCTGGTCACCTTTGTCTACGGAGAAAATGTGGTGGAGTATATGTCGCTGTACACCGCGGACGGTTTCGAGGGAAACCCGGTTAAATGCGACGAGGGAGAACTGGAGTGGGTTGAGAAAGAGAAAATCTGGTCCATGGAGATCTGGGAGGGGGACAAGATCTTCTTCCGTCTTCTTGATGAAGGACGCAGCTTCTTCTCACTGAAACTTGTCTATGACACTCAGGATGTTCTTCAGTATGCAGCTCTGGACGGCAAGCCCATGGAACTGTTCGATGAGAGAAACCCGGACGGCACAAAGACGGGCGTGGTAAAAGAGCGGGGCGTGGCGCACCGGGAAGGCGCCCTTCACGCGACAGTCCATACCTGGATCGTAAGGCCCAATGATTTCAGTGGATATGACGTGCTCCTTCAGAAGCGGAGCGAGACAAAGGATTCTAATCCCGGATGTTATGATATTTCTTCCGCAGGACATGTGGACGCAGGCTGTGATTATCCGGAGAGCGCGCTGCGGGAACTGAAAGAAGAACTGGGGATCCAGGCGGAAGCCGGTCAGCTCCGGGAAGTGGGGATGCGCCGGTGCGGATTTGAAAGTACATTTTACGGGCAGCCATTTAAGGACAACGAGCTGAGCCGGATCTACCTGTATCAGGAACCGGTGGAGATCGGGGACATGGTGCTGCAGGAAGACGAGGTCTCGGAAGTGATCTGGATGGATTACGCCGAGTGCCGCGAGATGATCCTGGACAAGAGCCTGAAAGAGTTCTTCCCCCACTGCATCTATATGGAGGAGTTTGATATGATCGGAGAAGCGCTGGGGATTTTGGAGAAAGTCGAGGGTGTTGGGAAATTTGCGTTGTGATGCGATAGAAGAGTCAGAAACAAAAACAATATAAAATGAGCATCCCGCTGTTACACTAAAGAAAGGACAGATAAAATGACTTATGCTGTAATTTATGCCAGCGCGACAGGGAATACAAAGCTGCTGGCAGAGGAGATCAGAAAAAGGATGGGAGAAGTGGAGTGCGTCTGTTTCGGGACTGTGGAAGAAGCCGGAACGGCAATCGAAGCGGATATTATCTTTGCGGGGTTCTGGACTGATAAAGGAAACTGCAGTGATGAGCTGGGGCGCTTTCTGGCGGGGCTGCACGACAGGAAAGTCTTCCTGTTCGGAACAGCCGGATTTGGGGGAGCGCAGAGTTACTTTGACCAGATACTGGAAAGAGTGAAAGGACATCTGGCAGCGGACAACGAAGTTGTCGGGACATACATGTGTCAGGGAAAGATGCCTCAGAGCGTGCGGAAGAGATATGAGGGAATGCTGGAGCAGAATCCCGGGGACGAGAGGATCAAAGGCATGATCGAGAATTTTGACCGGGCGGTACAGCATCCGGACGAGACGGATCTGAAAGCGCTGGGAGAAGCGGTCAGACAGGTTTTATAAACAGAGAAAAATATCCCGTAAAACCGATAAATCTCATTCGGTTTTGCGGGATGTTTTTTGATACAAGCTACGGAATCCTATAGCAATACATCCACTTTAAAGTGAAGCATATACTTGCGACAGTGCGTCCATCCTACGGCAGCAGGAACGCGTACATCACCACGAAGTGGCAGGCGCTTCCGCCCATGACGAAGAGATGGAAGATCTCGTGGCTGCCGAAGTTCTTGTGCTTGCTGTTAAAGATCGGGAGCTTCAGCGCGTAGATCACACCGCCCACGGTGTAGATGATGCCTCCTGCGAGGAGCCATCCGAACGCTGCCGGGGACATATTGTTCAGGATCTGGGTGAAGGCGAGTACACAGGTCCAGCCCATCCCGATATAGAGGACGGAAGAGACCCATTTCGGGCAGTATACCCAGAACGCTTTGATCAGGATCCCTGCGATCGCGATCGCCCACACGATCGTGAGGAGGATAATCCCGGTTTTTCCTTTTAAGACGATCAGGCATACCGGCGTATAACTGCCGGCGATCAGAACGGATATCATCATATGATCGATCTTTTTTAAAATTGTGTTTACCTTCGGCGAGATATCGAAAGTATGATACGAAGTGCTTGCCGCATATAATAAGATCAGGCTTGCCGCATAGATCGTAAGCGAGATAATATAGATCCTGCTTGGTTCATACGCCGCTTTGATCAAAAGCGGGACGGCTGCAAAGATCGCCATGAGCATTCCGATAAAATGTGTGATTGCGCTGCCGGGTTCTTTGATGTGATGTTTTTTTTCTGTTCCGGTATTCGGTGTGAGGTTTTTTGTAACAGTTTTCATAATAAAATGCACCTCCCCAATGCATGATGAAACAATAAGTGGTTTTAAAAACTACATCTAGCATATGCATATACTACAACAACTATTCAAAAAAATCAACCTGAAAATCACACAAAGAAAAACCGGGTTTCCCCGGTTTTCTGGTTAATACTTATATTATGAGAAAAAATATCATTATCAGCGAATGACAGTGCCGGTCTTTCCTTTCAGCGCATCTTTCACTTTGTCGAATGATGTGATGTAAGCAGTCCTTCCATCCCGGTCTTCGATGAATTCCACAGCAGCGCGGAATTTCGGGAGCATATTGTAAATCCCGAAATGTCCTTCTTCCATGTAATTTTTGGCTTCTTCCACGGAAATCTCTCCCAGCGGCTGTTCGTCGGGCTGACCAAGATTGATGCAGACCTTTTCTACATTTGTCAGGATGATGAGCATATCCGCATTGATGCCTTCAGCGAGCTTCCCTGCTGCAAGATCTTTCTCGATAACTGCGCTGGCTCCCTTGAGATGATTGTCCTGTTCAAGGACCGGGATCCCACCCCCGCCTGCGGCAACGACGATCTGATCTGCGTCAAGAAGTGCATTCACGGCATCCAGTTCTACGATCTTTACCGGATTCGGGGCAGAGACGACACGCCGGAAACCTTTGCCCGCTTCCTCGATGACATAGTTCCCTTTTCTGCGTTCTTCGTTTGCTTCCTCGGCATTCATATATCGTCCCAGGACTTTGGTGGGCGTATAGAAAGCATCGTCATAGGGATCCACTATCACCTGAGTCAGAACGGTGCTGACAGTGCGGTAGATACCCCGGTTCAGCAGCTCCTCACGGATTCCGTTCTGGAGGTCGTATCCGATATATCCCTGGCTCATGGCAGAGCAGACAGACATGGGGCAGGCGGTGTATTCCGGATGCACCTTTGCAAATTCGTTCATTGCGGTGTGGATCATTCCGACCTGGGGAGCGTTACTGTGAGTGATCGCAACCTGATATCCTTCCTCGATCAGATCGGCAATACATTTTGCCGTATGTTTTACAGCGACTTTCTGCTCCGGGAGAGTGGTGCCGAGAGCACGATGTCCCAGAGCGACAACAACTCGTTTTTTCATCGTATCTATTTCCTTTCTTTCAGAGTTCTCATTTCTTTTGGGATGCCGTTGGATCTTACGGATCCCGGTATCTTAAACATATAAAAAGTGTACTATCATTTGGCCTAAAAATCAACAATCAACTGAGCACGTTGAGGAGAATATCCGCAGCAAAAAGCAATGTCAGGCATACACAGACAGTGATCTTCACAGATTTCCGCAGCTTCATGAAACGGTCGGTCAGACGGGGCGCGATATAGTACAGGAACGCGCATCCGAAAAGAGCTGCCGAGACGGAACCGCCGGCATAGACTCTTCCGGCGATATTGAACGAGTATCCGCTGTAATCCCAAGGTTTGGAACCCGTGATGAGTTCGGCGATCAGGCTCATCGCGAATTCTAGGACGGTGTAGAACACGAAGTTCAGCAGGAACACGATTGCAGGTTTTTTGATGAGCCGCCTGCAGATCAGGAGGATCAGTGTGCCGAAGATACCATAAATGGGCATCCAGGGGCTGACAGGGCAGAAAATCCCGCTGGCAGTCCCGTTGATGAGAATCTGTATCGCCATTTCAGCACCCCATCCAAGGATGGAGAACGTATGAAAAAGAAAAACACAGGAGAGAAAGGAGTAGTTCCTGTCTGCTTTGATCGGAGATCTTACCGCCTTAAATGGCGGCTGTACAGAAAAAAGGAAAACAGGGTACTGCTCCGGCGCAAAATAGGAGATCTGTGTATAAGGGCCGCGGGAATCATCATACAGCGCCTTGCTGATGAGAAGTTCATCCTCCGAAGGTACATGCTCCAGATAGGAATCGTTCAGGCACTCATAGCGGGGAGAGCGTGAGAGTACATAATTCCTGCGAAGGTTCAGATAAAGTTCAGCCTCTGTACCGGTCATATACGGGTTGACAAAGGCAAAGTCAAGAAGACCGAAAGTGAGCAGGGACAGAAGTTTCCATCCTGCAAATGAAACATGCATCACGAAAAGCCGGTATTTGTTGTGGCGCATGAGCTGACGCGTGAGGAAAAAGGCGTCTTTGCGGCTGATCTGCGGATTTTCCGCAAGGATATAAGGGATCATGCTGTACTCGTAGTATTTGATAACACCGCCCACGATCGTCAGGTTCCAGAGAAACTGAAAAGCCGAACGGCAGAACATGATCCATGCCGGGCGCTGGATGCAGCGCAGTTTATAGAGAAAGAAGATCTTTGAAATCGGGGTCTGCCGGTAACTGTGGTTTTCAAGAAAAAAGCGTTTCTCACCGATATTGAGAATATTGCGGACAAAAATCTGATATAAAAAGGAGATGACAACGCCGACGATCAGGAGCAGAGTCGAGAGATTCCAATTCTCAATGAAGAAATTATTGACAGCACGGAGAAGAGAGAAAAAAGCCGAACTGCTCGTGGAACCCAGCTCAATGATAAAATCTGCCACAGTCGAGAACGGTGAGTTGAAAAAGTCTGAGAGAAGTGAATCTTCAAACAGGCGGTCGGCAAGGCTGGAAATAATCTGTGAGTTGGTGATCTCAGCAGAGAAAGGGGCAGCCATGTTTCTCTCAATTGATGGAATCACTGCCTGTGTGCCAAGAAATGTGGCAGAGATCGGATAGAGACCGGCCACCATGGCGGCAAGAAAGCAGACAGATACCATACGCCAGTAAGTCTGTTTCATGGCCCCGCGAACTTTTTTCTTAAGAGCTTTCCTTTTCCACATGACGCTTTCCTCCGAAAAATCCGATAATGTTATATTATAGAATAGATAAAAAGGATTTGCAATGAAAAAGACCGCGGAGAACGGCTGCTCTGCAGGGCAGAGAGTTCTCCGTGGTCTTCACCACTTATGATCTGATTCCGGCCGGCTCCGTTCCGGAATTTATTCGGACTGATATACACCCCACAGATAGAGAAGCGGAAGGACCAGGCTTATGATATAGGTGACGGAAAATCCGGATGTCACGGTTGCGTAGATCAGGTCGGCAAGGATAGCGGCAATATAAATGACGGCGGTGATAAATACGGATTTTTTTGACTTATATACCACACCGATGATTCCTGCTGCAAGTTCAAAGCATGCAAGCACAAGCCCCCAGACATAATAGACTGTCGAAGGCGGCGTCATCCCCAGCATCTCAAAGGATGCATCCATCATATCCCGCATCAGGATAGAAAAGAGGCTGCTGATGACTGCGAGCGCGCCAAAGACGATGATGATAATGGATACAACGTGTAACAGTTTGCTTTTTTTCTTCATAGGAAAATCCTCCTCATAAATAAAATATAGTGAAACCATGCTCACTGAGCACAGTATATCACATCCGTCTCAATGCTTCAATCGGGCTTAACTGTGCTGCCTTCCGTGCGGGGTAGATTCCAAAGATGATTCCCACTCCGCAGGAGAACAAAGTTGCAATGATCACTGCCGGAAGGGAAAGCGATGCGTGGATTCCGCCCAGCTCCAGTGCGCTGATCAGGGCGGTCAGCCCGCCTCCGAGCAGGATCCCGATGATTCCGCCCATTCCGGAGATGATGGCGGATTCACAGAGAAACTGTGCGATGATAGAACCAGTCTTTGCGCCCAGTGCTTTTCGGATTCCGATCTCCCGTGTCCGTTCCGTGACAGAGACCAGCATGATATTCATGACGCCGATGCCTCCGACGATCAGAGAGATTGCAGCGACCAGAGTGACAAATGCTGTGACACCGTCCATGATCGCACCCATCATATCAGAGATGTCGATGGGACGCTGCTGTATAAACGGAGTGTCCCCGAGATCCTGGTGCCGTGAGCTGAGGATCTGCACTGCGGCAGAGGCGACCCGGGTAGTATTTTCGCTGTCCGCAGCAGTCAGCGACACCGAATAAAATCCTTCGATCGGCTGTCCGAATGCCTCGGAAAGCGTGTATGGAACTTCGATCGAAATCGTTTCAGGCATGCCCATTGCCTGGTAGGTCGCTTCCACCTCCAGCATGTCGGCGGAAGTTTCCCTGATCCCCAGGATCGTCATCTCCTGGATTCCGCTGTCTATGGCGAGCTCAAAACTCATTCCTACCACATTGGTATTTCCGAAAAGATACCGGGCGGTGAGTTCGTCGATCACGCAGACCGGCCGGCCGCTTTCCATATCGTTCTCGGTAAAATAGCTTCCTTTCGCGAGAGGGGAAGAATACTGCGCATTTTCATAATCCGGCGTTGTCATTGTGACATAAGCGTCGAAGGTCCCTTTACGCGTCGTGCATTTTCCTGTCATTGTCTGGGAGGTAGTGATATTTTCCACGGAACTTCCCAGAGTGTCCCTGAGAAAAGAGATATCCTCTCCGGTGATAACATCCGTGCGGGTCACTTCTTCAGTGTTTACCTGTACGGTCACAGTGTTGGTCTGCATGTTGGTTGCGTCCACCACGTCATTCCTCAACCCGTTTCCGATGGAAACGATGGTCACTACAGAGGTGATGCCGATGATGATGCCCAGCATGGTGAGAAATGAACGTCCTTTGTTGGCACGGATATTGTCCAGTGCCATTTTTACATATTCAAGAAACTGTCCCATATGTATTAAACCCCTCTTTAATTGTCTGACTGATCGGATGCCGCTTCCTGAGGGATTGCGCGCATGCCTTCCTGTATATCAACACTCAGGTCACTGACAACCTGCTCGCCTTCTTTCAGACCGCTGATGATCTCTGTGTCTGTAGCGGAGGAGGTTCCAAGTTCCACCGGACGCTCCTTTACAACGCCGTTTTCTATGACATAGACAAAATCGCCGTCTGTGGAAGCGTTGATCACTTCTGTAGGAACGAGAAGGACATCTTTGGATTCGGCAACAGTCATGCGGACTTTTGCAGTGGCTCCGATACAGATATTTTCGTCCGGATCATTGATATGGATCTGCGCTCCGATGACCGGTGTGCCGCTTTCGTTCTGTACCGCGATATTATCTACTGAGGTCAGTGTACCCTGATATGTATTATCGCCCACTGTAATGGTGACGGCGGTGCCGGTCTTCATCTTTGAATAATCGTCCGGCGAGATCTCGATTCTTACCCTTACATCTTCCATACTTGCGATGGAGAACAGCGCTGCGCCCTGAGCCGCGCTGTTGGTCTGAAGAGAATCAACGGAAGCGATGACTCCGTCCATGTCAGCTTTCATTCCTTCGCGTCCCTTTTCCAGGAGTTCCTCTGGGGTGAGTGCGGTAAGTTCTGCAAGGTTATCGCTGATGTCCAGACTCTCGGACTCGGCTGCAGTCATGCTTGTGTCTGCGGTGGGTGTATTCGCTGCCTGGTACGCTGCCTGCCATTCAGCATATTTGGCGTCGTACTGTGCCTTTAATTCAGTGTAGCCGGCGTCGTCCACATCCGGTGTGGAGGCGCTCAGTGTCTGCAGTTCGTTGTTGGCTGCATCGATAGCTGCCTGAGCTTCGTTGCGCGCGGTGACGGCTGCGTCGTATGCGTCAAAGACCGGCTGGAGATCTGCGATGGTCTTTTTCTGTTCTTCTGTTCGCTCAGCTTCCGGCACGTTCAGTGCTGCGTCAAGATCGGCGCGTCTTCCCGCGTAGCCGGAATCAGTGGAGTCGATGACAGACTGGTTGGCGTTGACCACCTCCTGGTTCTGAGCAATGGTATTCTGAAGCTCTTCTGTTTTTGCCTGTACAGAAGCAGCCTGCGCTCCGGCAGCCTCCAGGTTTGCCTGATACTGTGCGTACGCTGCGTCCACCTGCGCTGCCAGCGCATTGACTTCATCTGCCAGTGCGTTCGCCTGGTCCGCTGCCTGGGCGGAAGCGGCGTTGGCGGCTTCCACTGCTTTTGCGTTCTGAGCTCTCGTCGCCTCGGAAGCTTTCAGGCTGGACTGGAGGGTCAGCTGAGCCTGCTGGTTATCCCGCTCCAGATTTGTGGTGTCAAAGGTGATCAGAAGATCTCCGGATTTAACAGTCTGCCCTACCACGGCTTTGCATTCTTTGATGGGCGCTGTGACAGGAGAGTAGTATGTCTTTGTGTTTTCGCTCTCAATGGTCCCGCTGGAATTGTAGACTTCCTGGACTGTTCCCCGGGTGACCTCGGTCACTTCAAGGACAGTGCCGGTATCTGCATTACCTCCCCCGCCGGTAAGTGCAGAAAGACCAAAGCCTCCGGCAACGACCACGCCAAGAATCGGTACGATGACCCATGCCGGCAGTTTTTTCTTTGGTTTGTGTCCGGCGCCGTCCTCTTCGTCCGGCAGTTCGTCCAGAAGATCGATCTCTTCCGTAACTTCTTTATCGGTACTGTTTAAGATGTCCTGTTCTTCCTGAAGTTTCTTTTTTTCTTTTTTGGAAAACATGTTTTAAGCCTCTCTTTCCCCGTGATAGTTTATTCCTTATATGGATCCTGAATTTCATCTGATTCAACCCGTCCGTCCATGATCCGGATCACGCGGTTTACCTGACGGGCAATGTCGTCATCGTGGGTGATGACGATCACGGTACGTCCGCTCCGGTGCAGCTCTTTTAGAATATCCATGATCTCTACTGTGGACCTGCTGTCCAGGTTTCCGGTAGGCTCATCTGCCAGGATGATAGGGGGCTGGGCGGCGATAGCCCTTGCTACAGCGACCCTCTGCTGCTGACCGCCGGAAAGTTCATTTGGATGGTGGTTCAGTCTGGCACCCAGTCCTACTTTTTTGAGCGCCTGGACTGCGATGCGGCGTCTCTTCTGCTTACCGATCTTCCGGTAGATGAGAGGCAGTTCTACATTGCCTACCGCATCCAGATTGGCGATCAGATTAAATCCCTGAAAGATAAAGCCGATCTTTTTATTTCGGATATCTGACAGCTGATTGTCTGAAAGTGTGGAGACATCCAGACCTTCCAGGTAATAATGGCCGGAAGTCGGAGTGTCCAGACAGCCAAGCATGTTCATTAACGTGGATTTTCCGGAGCCGGAATGTCCGACAATGGCGACAAACTCTCCCCGGCCGATCGTAAGGCTGACTCCGTCGAGAGCCCGGACCTCGTTTTCTCCGGGATTATAGATCTTGTGGAGGTCGTCAACCCTGATAAGTGGTTCCATGAGTAATCTCCTTTTAGATAGATGCTATTGTATTAGTTAAGTAATACAATAATGCCGGGAAAGAAAAAAGTCAATACTTATTAAAGTAAAATAAAAGAAAAGAAAAAACCATGCACATCAGGGATGCATGGCTTCGTGTTCGCGCCGGATCTCCTCGAAACAATCCGGTGCGGTCCATTTGCTGTTGGTCGGTGTCAGGATGGCCTTGTATGGAAAAGGACCTGCACCGCATTTTCGCAGAGCGGCGAGCGCCTGGTTCAGTCTGTTGTCGCTGAAGAAACAGAAGACGAACAGTGTTCCGGGGAGTTCGTCCCCCTCATAGTTTCCTTCAGCGGGAGGGATGTCCTTTACTCCTGCCAGTGCGCCAAGGGGCTGGTTATAGTCTTCGGGCCGGATTCGGCGAAGCCGCACATGGAGCGGGAACAGCGCCATCTCTACCTTCATCAGGTCCTCTTTTTCAGGTGGGTTAAAAAGTAATATGGTCTCTTTCATGGTTTTTTGATCTCCTTTTTGGATTTTAGGTCAGATTTAGTAGAAGGTTATCTTAGGATCCTCCAGTGACCGTATCTTTTGCCGCCGACTCGCTCTATCAGACCGGCGTTGGTTAATTTATTCATTGCCCGTTTTACAGAACTGCGGGATACATTTAAAAATATAGCAAGTTCGTTGTAGGTAATGCGAGGATTGTTCGATATCTGCTCCAGTATTTTTTGATTTATAAGGGGCAGTTTATTATCCAAAGGTTCATTCAAAGGTTCAGTCTGAACCTTTGGTGTTTTGGAATTTTCTATCAAAGCGCTTTGCAGTGCTGCAAAATGTACACGTATCCCGTTTCCCCGCAACTCATAGCGGGGAATATCAGCACCAAGTGCCTTGCAAGAATCACAGATTTTCTGAATGCCGCGTCCCCATGTCTCAATATAACCTGCTCGATAAAAGACACTGAACAAAAACAAGGGTTTCTTCAAGTATATATTTTCATCACTGTAAAGTCAATGAATGTGATCCTGGCACAAAAACCAGGAGTCCGCATATACTGACAGCAAGGAAAGCCGCAGCACCGGGCGGGCAGGAGAGGGATACTATGAGAATGTGCGAGATCCGGGAAAAAGAGGTCATCAATATCTGCACGGGAAGGCGGCTGGGGTGTATCGTGGATGTGGAGATCGACATCCGCTGCGGAGAGGTCGAAGCAGTCATCATTCCGGGACCGGGGAAGATCTGCGGATTCTTTGGGGCGGACTGTGAATATGTGATCCCTTTCTCCTGTATCCGGAAGATCGGACCGGATATCATACTTGTGGAGATTCAGGAAGAAAAGTTTTTGCAAAAGTTCTAGTTGTTGTGTATAATGAAGGCAGCTTGAACGTAGTAGCAGCGAAGCGGATCGCGAGCGTCCGTTTTGCAGAAAGGCGGAAGATGTTATGAAATGCCCATATTGTGGAAATCCTGATACAAGAGTGATCGATTCCCGCCCGGCGGAGGATAAGAGTTCGATCCGCAGGCGGCGCTCCTGCGATGAGTGCGGCAGGCGTTTTACTACATATGAAAAGGTAGAGACGATACCGCTCATCGTCATCAAAAAGGACAATAACCGTGAACAGTATGAAAGATCGAAGATCGAGCACGGGGTCCTGAGTGCATGTTACAAAAGACCGGTCCCGGCGGAGAAGATCCAGAAGACCATCGATTCGATCGAGAGGGAGATATTCAACCGGGAGGAAAAAGAGATCCCCAGCAGCGTGATCGGGGAGATCGTGATGGACAAGCTCAGAGACCTGGACCCGGTGGCGTATGTGAGGTTCGCGTCCGTGTACAGAGAATTTAAAGATGCGGAGACCTTCATGGACGAGCTGAAAAAGTTCCTTCAGTGAGAGGAACGTGGGGATTTGATAAAGAGGAACAGTGAAAATCTGATAAAATGGAAGAATCCGGTCATACTTTTATGGTGAGTATGGCCGGTTTTTCTTCTGGAAGACCAGGGTGAGGAAAGATGAGAACATATAAACTGACGATCGCTTATGACGGCACAGCATATCAGGGCTGGCAGCGACAGGCAAATACAGACCGGACGATACAGGGGATCCTGGAGTCCTGCATTTCGGAGCAGACCGGATATCCGGTGGAAGTCAACGGCTCGGGCAGGACGGACGCCGGAGTCCATGCTGAGGGCCAGACGGCCAGCGTGGTGCTGCGGGGCGCGGTGGAAGAGGGATTCTTTGCGGGCAGAGTAAACGGGCTCCTTCCGGAGGACATACGGATCCTGAAGGAGGAACTGGTGAAAAACGGATTCCATGCAAGGAAGAGCGCAGTTGGGAAAGCGTATGAATATCATATTGATACCGGAGAGAAGGCGGATGTGTTTGCGCGCAGGTATTGTTTTCATTATCCAGGGGAACTGGACCTTGAATCTATGAAAAGAGCGGCGGGATATCTGACCGGGACTCATGAATTTGCAGCGTATACGGACAAAAAAGACGAAAAGTCCACAAAGCGGACGATTTATGCTATAATAGTCACCGGACAAGGCGGCAGAGTGACGATCCGGTATGAAGGGACCGGATTTTTGTATCATATGGTGAGGATTCTCACGGGCACTCTGCTTGAAGTGGGAACAGGGCAGCGGAGCGCGGAAAGCGTGAAGGAAGCTCTGAGATCACAGGACAGAAAACAGGCAGGCTTTCTGGCTCCGGCAGAGGGTCTGTTTTTAAAAGAGGTGAGGTATAGACAATGAAACTGATATCGTGGAATGTAAACGGAATCCGGGCGTGCGTACAGAAAGGATTCCTGGATTTCTTTAAAGAGGCGGATGCGGACATCTTCTGCATCCAGGAGACGAAGATGCAGGAAGGGCAGCTTACGCTGGAACTGGAAGGGTATCACCAGTACTGGAATTATGCAGTGCGCAAAGGATATTCCGGGACAGCGGTCTTTACAAAAAAAGAGCCTATATCTGTCACGTACGGGATCGGGATCGAGGAACATGACCAGGAGGGACGTGTGATCACATGTGAGTTTGAAGATTTTTATTTTGTCACAGTGTACACGCCCAATTCCCAGAACGAGCTGGCGAGGCTGGATTATCGGATGCAGTGGGAGGATGACTTCCGGGCTTATCTGAAAAAACTGGAAGAGACAAAGCCGGTCATCGTCACAGGAGATATGAATGTGGCGCATAAGGAGATCGACCTGAAGAATCCGAAGACCAACCGGAAGAACGCCGGGTTTACAGATGAGGAGCGGCAGAAGTTTACAGAACTGCTGGATGCCGGGTTCATCGATACATTCCGGTATTTCTATCCGGACCAGACAGGGATCTATTCCTGGTGGTCCTACCGGTTCAGCGCGAGGGCAAAGAACGCGGGATGGCGCATTGACTACTTCTGCGTGTCAGAGTGCTTAAAGGACAGGCTGGAAGATGCGAAGATCCTGACAGATGTGATGGGATCGGACCACTGTCCGGTGGAACTGGATCTGAAAGACTGAAACACTTTGGATACTTTATTATATAAGGAAAGAAGGATTTAAAATGACAAAGATAGACATTATCTCCGGTTTCCTCGGAGCCGGAAAAACAACACTGATCAAGAAACTGCTTTCCGAGGCATTTGCAGGGGAGCAGGTGGTATTGATCGAGAACGAATTCGGAGAGATCGGCATCGACGGAGGTTTCCTGAAGGAGTCCGGAATCGAGATCCGAGAGATGAATTCAGGGTGTATCTGCTGCTCTCTTGTGGGAGATTTTGGAAAATCACTCCGTGAAGTGGTGGACACATATCATCCGGACCGTATCCTGATCGAGCCGTCAGGCGTGGGCAAGCTGTCTGATGTGATCAAGGCGGTGCAGGATGTACAGGATGAGATCGACGCGGAACTCAACAGTTTCACCACGGTTGTCGATGTGACAAAATGCAGGATCTACCGCAAGAACTTCGGCGAGTTCTTCAGCAACCAGATCGAGTATGCCGGCGCGGTGATCTTAAGCCGTACGGACAAAGCAAAAACGGAGAAAGTGGAAGAGGCTGTGGCTCTGCTCCGTGAGCTCAACGACAAGGCTCCGTTCATTACCACTCCCATCGCACAGCTTCCGGGCAAAAAGATCCTGGAGACAATGGAGTCCAGCAAATCCCTTGAGGAGGAACTTCTGGCGGAAGTGATCTGTCCGGGGTGCGGCGGACATCACGAACACGGCGAATGCTGCGGGCATGACCACGATCATGAGCATGAGCACCATCACGATCACGACCATGAGGGAGGTGAGCATCATCATGACCACGATCATGAGCACGAGCACCATCACGATCACGACCATGAGGATCATGACCATCATCACGATCATCACCACGATCACGATGGATGCTGCGGGCATGATCATGGACACCATCACCATGACCATGCGGGACATCATCATGCGGATGAGGTGTTCACAAGCTGGGGACGTGAGACGATCCATACTTATACAAAAGAGCAGATCGCGGATATCTTAAAACAGCTCGAGAGCGACAGCTCTTACGGAAATGTGCTCCGCGCCAAGGGAATGGTAGCGGGAGCTGACGGCGAGTGGATCTACTTTGATATGGTCCCGGAAGAGCATGAGGTCAGGAACGGAGCTCCGGAGTATACAGGACGGATCTGTGTGATCGGCGCAGAGCTGAATGAGGATAAACTCGCAGAATTATTCGGAGTGGCATAAGGAGAAATAGAATATGAATGAATCGGATGTAATGGTATATCTGATGACCGGATTCCTTGACAGCGGGAAAACTCAGTTCCTTGATTTTACCCTGAAGCAGGACTATTTTCAGATCGACGGCAAGACTCTGCTGATCCTCTGCGAGGAGGGGGAAGAAGAATATAATCCTATGGAGCTGCTGAAATACGGCGTTGTCATCGAGAAGGTGGAGGATCAGGAGGACCTGACAGAAGAGTGGCTGGAAGAGATGAACAAAAAGCATGAGCCGGAGCGTGTGGTCATCGAGTACAACGGTATGTGGAAAGTCAGCGATTTCGAGAAGATGAAGCTGCCTTACGGCTGGGGTATCGAGCAGAAGATCACTACAGTGGACGCCAGCACATTTCAGATGTACCTGACAAACTTAAAACCGCTGTTCGTGGAGATGGTCAGAGGGGCGGAACTGGTGCTTTTTAACCGGTGCGAGGACATCAAACCTCTTGCCGGATACCGCCGTAGTGTGAAGGTGGTAAGTCCGCAGGCAGAAGTGATCTTCGAGGATGAGAACGGTGAGGTTGATAACATTTTCGAGGACGAGGTGCCCTATGACTTGAAGGCGCCTGTGATCGAGATCCGCAGGGAGGATTACGGGATCTGGTATGTGGATATGATGGAGAATCCGGACAGATACAAAGGAAAAGTCGTGGAGTTTACGGCGAAGGTGCTGAAACCGAAATCCTTCCCGTCCAAGGTGTTCCTTCCGGGGCGCATGGCTATGACGTGCTGTGCGGACGACACTTCCTTCCTGGGCTATGTGTGCCGGAGCTCATATGCGCCGAAGCTGAAAGCCGGACAGTGGGTAAAGGTGAGGGCAAAGGTAAGATTCGCCAATCTGTCCGTGTACCAGGGAGAGGGACCGGTGCTGGAAGCAGAACATATAGAGCTTGCAGAGCCGATAGAGGAACTGGTATACTTCAATTAAAGTTTGAAATGAACCCAAAAGTAGGAGGTACTCAGAGATGGAAAAGAAATATGATGTGATCGCACTCGGAGAACTGCTCATTGATTTCCCGATGAACGGGAAGAGCGAGCAGGGAAATAACCTGTTTGAGGCGTGTCCGGGAGGAGCGCCCTGTAATGTCCTGGCGCTTTTAAATAAGATGGGAAAGAAGACGGCGTTTCTCGGAAAAGTAGGGGAAGACCAGTTTGGCACACTGCTGCGGGATACGATCACGGAAGCCGGGATCGACGCGTCCCACCTGATGATGGACAAGGATGTGAACACAACACTTGCATTTGTACACACATTCCCGGATGGGGACAGGGAGTTTTCCTTCTACCGCAGTCCCGGAGCTGACATGATGCTGCGGGAAGATGAGGTGGATCCTGAATTTATCGCGCAGACGAGACTTTTCCATTTCGGAACCCTCTCCATGACTCATGACGGTGTGAGGGCAGCGACGAAGAAAGCACTGAAGGCAGCGAAAGAAAACGGATGCCTGATCTCTTTTGACCCGAACTTAAGACCTCCGCTGTGGAGTTCTCTGGATCTTGCGAAAGAGCAGATGGAGTACGGATTCGGATACTGCGATATTCTGAAGATCTCTGACAATGAGATCCAGTTTGTTTCCGGAAAAGAAGATTATGACGAGGGGATTGCGTACCTTCAGGAAAAATATAACATCCCGCTGATCCTTCTCACGATGGGGAAGGACGGAAGCCGTGCTTACTATAAGGGAATGCGCGTGGAGAGACCGGGATTTGCTGTGAAGGCGATCGAGACCACCGGAGCGGGAGATACTTTCTGTGGAAGTTCACTGAACTACATACTGGAACATGATTTTGAAAATCTGACGGAAGATCAGCTTGGAGAGATGCTCACGTTCGCGAATGCGGCGGCAGCGCTCATTACGATGAAGAAAGGCGCGATCCGGGCGATGCCGGAGCGGGAAGACGTGATGAAGCTGATCGAGGGATAAAATGAAAAACAGACGGGTAAAAGTATTACGCTTTTACCCGGTTTTTATTTCTCCACTCTCTCGGAGAAAGACCATATGTATTCTTGAACGCCCGGGAAAAATGCAGCTGGTTCGGATATCCCACGGCGTTAGCGACGTCCCCGATCGACAGATCAGTCAGCTTTAAGAGCTCCGAAGCCTTTACCATCCGGTAGTTCAGGAGGAATTCCTGGGGGGATCTGCCCACTGTCTCTTTGAAGATCCTTCCGAAATAACTCCGGTTCAGCCCGCAGAATTCTGCGATCCCTTCTACGGAGATGTCATTCTGAAAATTCTGCTCAATATAGGTGAGCGCCTCTTTGATATAGAAGTCTCTCACCCGGCCCTCCTGGGACAAGCGCAGTGAAGCGGATGAACGGGAGAGATAATCTATAAACAGGTAGAGATGCCCGATCAGATGAAAGGGGGATTCGCTTCCGTGTTCGACGATGTACAATAGTTCCTCTTTCATATTCTCTCTCAGATCTTTTGAGCGGGCATGATAGACCGGGGTGTCCCTGGTGAGCCCCGCGATCTCGATAATTTCCTTTGCCCTCAGCCCGTCGAATTCGATCCACACATATTCCCATGGAAGTTTTTCGTCCGCGATATAGGTGCAGATCTGACGCGGAAACAGCATAAATCCCTGTCCGCTTTTTATCTGATATTCATGAGTGATTCCCTTTGAATCATCTGCAAACAGACGTCCTGTCCCGGAGAGCACATAGTGGAACAGGAAATGGTTCCTGGATGCGGGACCGAAAGAGTGGGCGGGGGAACACTGTTCTTTTCCGGACTGGTACAGTCCGAGATCCACGAAGTTTTCATTTGGAAATACAGAAAAAATAAGATCGCTCATATGCGCGTAAACTCCTTTGAATGCTGATTCCTGGTATTTTGCACAACTATAATATACCAAAATGCGACTCTATTTTGCAATACAAAAAAATAAATCGCACAAAGGTATAAAACATGGAATATAGCGGTATTTATGGACGCATTTTGGGATGTTATAATGTCTCCAGAAATGTTCAAATGCTAAAAGGAAGGAGCTGAAACTATTATGAAAAGGAAAAATGCGATAAGTGCTGCCCTTGCAGTGGCAATGCTGACAGCCGCCATTCTTCCGGGATGTGGTTCAGGAGGGGACAGCGGAGTGACGGAGATCGAGATACTCCAGTACAAGCCGGAAGCTGCTGCGTATTTTGACCAGGTGGAAGAGGAGTTCAACGCGTCCCATAACGACATCCACCTGACGATCAGTTCGCCGAATGACGCGAGTACGATCATGCGTACCAGATTTGTCAGGGAGGACTACCCGGACATCATCGGCATAGGGGGGGATATCAATTATTCTTACTATGTTGACGCCGATATACTGGCTGATGTCTCTGATTATCAGGGGCTGTCGGATATCAAACAGTCGTATCTGGATATCCTTGAAGCACTGGAGATCACGCCCGAAGACGGAATATACGGTGTGCCCTATGTGGCGAATGCGGCGGGGATCCTTTATAACAAGGATATGTTCGAGGAATATGGCTGGGAGATCCCGGAGACCTGGGGTGAACTCATCCAACTGTGTGAGGACATCCAGGCAGAAGGAATATTGCCATTCTATTTTGGATTCCGTGATACATGGACCTGCCTTGCTCCATGGAACTCACTTGCTGTGGGGCTTGCTCCATCGGATACCTGTCAGCAGGTGAATGCGGGTGAGACTACATTTACGGAAGAGTACAGGGAGACAGCGGAGAAATGTCTGGAACTGGTGAGCTACGGACCGGACGACCCGTTCGCATACGGATACAACGATGCCTGTACCGCGTTTGCCAACGGCGAATCCGCGATGTATCCCATCGGAAGCTATGCCGTGCCGCAGATCCTGTCTGTTAATCCGGAGATGAACATCGATTCTTTCGTCACACCGGGAAATGACGATGCATCAAAGAATACCCTGAATTCCGGCGTTGACCTGATGTTTGCGGTGACTGCGGCGTGTGAGCACAAGGATGCGGCATACGAGGTGCTTGACTTCCTGCTGGAGGATGAAAATATACAGGCTTACATCGATGACCAGAATGCAGTACCCTGTAAGGAAGGTGATTTCGAACTTGCACCCATGCTCGACGGCATGAAACCGTTTATTGAAGCCGGCAACATGACCGACTATCAGGATCATTACTATCCGTCTGAGATGGCAGTGGACGCACAGATCCAGACATTCCTGATCAACGGGGATGTGGATGCTTTCCTTGCAAAGTTTGACAAGGACTGGACAAGATATAACAGAGATATCATCCGCGCAGTACAGGAATATAACGAAGAACACGGAACTGCCGAATAGGAAAGGAGCGGGGTAAGATTATGAAAAAAGGAAATGACAGCAAGCGGACTTACATGCTGATCACAATACCGATCCTGGCGCTGTTCGTCTGCTTTAATACGATACCGCTGATCCGCGGTGTGATCTATAGCTTTACAAATTTTAAAGGATTTGGAACTTACGACTTTGTGGGCTTCCGCAACTATATCGATTTGTTTACAGACCCCAGGATCGGAGGATCCTATCTGTTCACGATCAAACTTGCGGTCGCGGCCACGATCGTGACTAACGTGATCAGCCTTCTGCTGGCGCTGGGGCTGAACAGTAAGATCAAGGGAAAAACATTTTTGCGCGCGGCGTATTTTGTGCCAAACGTACTGGGGGCACTGGTCGTAGGATACATTTTCCAGTATTTCTTTACATACATTCTCCCAGGACTCGGGGAGGCGCTGGGAAGCGAGGCGTTGAGCGGGAGTATGCTCTCTAACAGCAAGACGGCGTGGATCGCGATCGTGATCGTCTGTGCATGGCAGTCTATCGCGATGAACACGATCATCTATATCTCCGGTCTCCAGACAGTGCCGGAAGATGTTTATGAAGCCGGAGATCTGGATGGAGCAACGGGATGGAAGAAGTTCAGACACCTGACATTCCCGCTGATCATCCCGTTCTTTACGATCAACATGGTTCTCTGCGTAAAGAATTTCCTGATGGTATTCGACCAGATCATGGCTATGACAAAAGGGGGACCGGAACAGAGTACGGAATCAATCTCCTACCTGATCTATAACAACGGTCTTTCCGGCGGAAGTTTCGGCTATCAGAGCGCCAATGCGGTTGTATTTTTCATTGTGATCGTGGCGATCTCGGTAGCGCAGATGTCCATATCAAGTAAGAAGGAGGAACAGTTATAATGTATGAGAAAATGAAAGCAAGAGTAAACTGGCCTGTTACGATCCTTCTGTTTATCGGTCTTATCACAGTTGCGTTTCCACTGTATATGACGATCGTCATCGCTTTTAAACAGCCGACAGAGATGACGAACAGTATTTCTGGGATTCTTTCCCTTCCGGAAAAATTGAGTCTGAGCAACTTCGCACAGGCGATGGAACTGACGGACTTCTGGAGATCCCTTGGAAACAGCCTTCTTGTGACAGTGACTACGGTTGTGCTGTGCATCCTTCTCCACGCGCTGATGGGATATGCCGTTGGACGAAATAAAGCCCACAGCAAATTTTACAACGTGGTCTATCTGTTTATCGTAAGCGGTATGTTTGTGCCGTTTGCGATCCTGATGATGCCTCTGGCAAAACAGACCGCGGAGATGCATCTTGATAATTGGGCTGGCGTAATCCTTCTTTATGTGGTATTCTATATGCCGATGAACTTACTTTTATATACAGGGTATCTTGTAAATATCCCGATCGCACTTGAGGAAGCGGCGAGAGTAGACGGAGCCAGTACGTGGACTACTTTCTGGAAGATCATCTTCCCGATCATGAAGCCCATGCACGCAACGGTCGCGGTCATCACAGCGCTGGCAGTATGGAATGATGTCATGACGCCCCTGATCATCATGTCAGGAAAAGGGCAGAATACTCTGCCTCTGGCACAGCTGACATTCCAGACTCAGTTCGGAACGAACTACAATCTGGCGTTCGCGTCCTATCTGCTCGCACTGATCCCGATCATCATCTTCTATGTGATCTGCCAGAAACAGATCATAAACGGTGTTGTAAACGGTGCGGTAAAATAAGGGAGAAGATATCTTGTCGGAAAAGTTTCAGCAGGAGGAAGAAATATGAGCATTATATACGACGACATGCAGAAAACGATCACCCTTCATACAAAAAAAACGACTTATCAGATGCAGATAGACAGGTTCGGGTTCCTGCTGCATCTGTACTATGGAAAACGTGCGGAAGGGTGCATGGATTATCTGCTGACCTATTACGACAGAGGATTTTCAGGAAACCCGTATGATGCGGGGAACGATAAAACTTATTCTATGGATTCACTGCCTCAGGAGTTCCCGTCCCTTGGAACAGGGGACTACCGGACTCCGGCGTGTATCATTAAAAATCCGGATCATACCTACAGCAGTGACTTTCGCTACGAGAGTCACTGCATAAAAGAAGGAAAATATGCGCTGAAGGGTCTTCCGGCAGTCTATGCCGATGACGACGAGGCGCAGACCCTGGAAGTCGTGCTTATTGACCGGGTATCCGGTGTGCGTGCAGTGCTGCTCTACGGCGTGCTGCCGGAGTATGATGTGATCACACGAAGCGTGGAGATCATCAACGGGAGCAAAGGACGCATCTCGGTCAAGAAGCTTGCGCCGGCATGTCTTGACATGGTCGGCGGAGAATACGATTTCCTTACGTTCTACGGGCGCCATGCGATGGAGAGAAATCTCCAGAGGATGCCTGTCGGACACGGCGTTCAGAAGATCGGGAGCCTGAGAGGGACTTCCAGCCACCAGTACAATCCTGCAGTCATCCTTGCGGAGCGCGAGACGACGGAGGATGCAGGCGGATGCTGGGCAATGTCCTTTGTATACAGCGGCGGTTTCCAGAGTGAAGCAGGTCAGGACCAGTATTACCAGACCAGGCTGCTCATGGGATTCAGTGAGGAGCAGTTCGCCTACCCTCTGCACCCCGGCGAATCACTCCAGTCACCGGAAGTCATCATGAGTTATTCTTCGGAAGGGCTGGCAAAACTCTCCCAGAACCTTCACCGCTGCATGCGCACACACCTGTGCAGAGGCAAGTACAAGGAAGTGGTCCGCCCGATCCTTCTCAACAGCTGGGAGGCATCCTACTTCGACTTTACCGGCGATTCTCTGCTGAAGCTTGCTAAAGAGGCAGCCGACCTGGGGATAGAGATGTTCGTTATGGACGACGGCTGGTTCGGCAACAGAGACAGTGATCTCCGCGGTCTGGGAGACTGGAAGGTCAACGAGGAAAAACTGGGCTGCACGCTCGGCGAACTGATCTCCAAGATCAATGAGATGGGGCTGAAATTCGGTATCTGGATCGAGCCGGAGATGGTAAATGAGGACAGCGAACTCTACCGCGAGCATCCGGACTGGGCATTTGTGATCCCGGGACGCCGTCCGAACCGTTCCAGACATCAGCTTGTCCTTGATTTTTCAAGAAAAGAGATCGTGGATTATATCTATGAGCAGATCTGCGGCGTCCTGGATCAGGGCAATGTGGAATACATCAAGTGGGACATGAACCGGAGCCTTGCAGATGTCTATTCTGCGACAGCGGACAGCCAGGGGAGGGTTCTTCACGATTATGTTCTGGGTCTCTATGATTTCCTTGAGCGCCTGGTCAACCGGTACCCCAACATCCTGATCGAGGGGTGCAGCGGCGGCGGCGGACGCTTTGACGCGGGAATGCTCTACTATACGCCACAGATCTGGTGCAGCGACAACACGGATCCCATCGACAGACTGCGGATCCAGTACGGAACCTCCTTCATCTACCCTGCGTCTTCCATGGGTGCACATGTCTCGGCATCGCCAAACCATCAGACGGGAAGGATCACACCGATGGAGACGAGAGGAATGGTGGCAATGGCCGGAACGTTCGGCTATGAGCTGAACCTCAATGAGATCAGCCGGGAGGAGAAGGATGAGATCCGCCGCCAGATCGCCGAGTATAAGAAGTATGCGGCTCTGGTCCAGAGAGGGCTTTACTACCGGCTCACCAATCCACAGACGGACAATCAGGGAGCCTGGGAATTCGTCTCAGAAGACCAGAAAGAAGCTCTGGTGCAGGTGGTCGGCATAAGAAAACATGCCAACATGACCGTGGATTACATCAAGGTCAGAGGACTGAAAGAAAACGCGATGTACCGCGAGACGGAAAGCGGAAGACTGTACAACAGCACCGCGCTTGCCGAGGCAGGACTGCCGAAACCGGTGCTGCATGGAGAGTATCAGCCGTATCAGTGGCACTTTGTGCTGGAGGAGTAGTCTGCCGGTAACAGACTAAGGGCGTTCCCGGTCTGTATATCACATCGCAAAACCGCTTTGTTCATGCGATATACAGATCGGGAACTTGTCTTATTCTAACCGGTAAATAAAAGTATACAGATCAGAAGAACTATCCTGAAACTGTGTTGTAACGGTCGGGTGTTTATAGAAATCTCATACAAGGAAGGGGACGGCAAAAATGGCTAAGAGGAGAACGACAGTTAGCGCGAAAGCGGCGGAGAAGCCGACGGAGGCAAAGGCAGCAGCGAAAAAGCCGGCAGAAGAGGCGTCAGCAAAGAAGCCGGAGACAAAGAAGACGACAGTGCAGGCAGCAGCGAAAAAGGCAGAGACAAAGAAGCCTACAGAAGAGCCGGCGGGGAAGAAGCCGGCGGCCAAGGCAGCAGTGCAGAAGACTGTTCAGCCCGATCAGAAGAAGGCTGCAGCTGCACTGGCACAGGGAGTGAAGAAAGTTCAGGCGGCGAGGGAAGAGTCTGACAGGGTCTTTGCAGAGCGCCTGAAAAGGCACCACGACGAGCTGAGATGGCTGTACATGGAGCTGTATGACAACGATGACATGTTCGCAGAACTCTGCGACCAGATGAAGCAGTATTATGACCAGAGAAATGAAAAGCTGAAAAAGCTGGATGCAGACCGCGAGGCGGCGGGAGAATGGTACCGGAAGCGCGATATGCTGGGCATGATGATGTATATCGATAATTTTGCCGGCAATATCAAAGGTGTTCAGGAAAAACTTTCTTATCTCGAAGAGTGCAATGTGAACTATATCCATCTGATGCCCTTCCTGGATTCTCCGAAAGGAAGGTCGGACGGTGGATACGCAGTCGCAGATTTCCGGAAGGTAAAACCGGATCTGGGTACTATGGAAGACCTTGCCGAACTGGCGGAGAAGTGCCATGACAAGGGCATCAGCCTGTGCATGGATTTTGTCATGAACCATACATCCGAGGATCATGAGTGGGCGAAGAAGGCGCGTCAGGGAGACGGCGAGTACATGAGCCGCTACTTCTTCTACGCAGATCCTTCTATCCCGCAGGAATATGAGAAGACAGTTCCGCAGGTGTTCCCGACCACAGCGCCGGGGAACTTTACCTACCTGCCGGAGATGGGGCATTATGTGATGACCACATTCTACCCCTATCAGTGGGACCTGAACTACCGCAATCCGAGGGTGTTCAATGAGATGATGTACAATTTTCTCTATCTCGCCAATCAGGGAATGGATATCATCCGTATCGACGCCGTGCCCTATATCTGGAAAGAACTGGGGACGAACTGCCGGAACCTGCCCCAGGTACACACGATCGTCCGCATGATGCGTATGATCGGTGAGATCGTATGCCCGGGTATCGTTCTCCTGGGCGAGGTTGTCATGGAGCCGGATAAGGTGGCTCCGTACTTCGGAACCGTAGAGAAGCCGGAGTGCCATATGCTCTATAACGTAACGACCATGGCGACCACATGGCATACTGTGGCGACGAGGGACATCCGGCTGCTGAGAAAACAGATGGATATCGTCTGTGCCCTTCCGAGAGAATATACATTCCTCAACTATCTGCGGTGCCACGACGACATCGGCTGGGGGCTTGACTATGATACCCTGAAAGGCTGGGGGATGGAGGAAGTACCTCATAAAAAGTACCTCAATGATTATTTCCAGGGCAAGACCGAGGGAAGCGTCAGCCGGGGCGAGCTCTACAACGAGGACCTTGTGACCGGAGACGCGAGATTCTGTGCCACGACTGCATCCATGTGCGGCGTGGAGAGCGCAGGATTCGAGCAGGATGAGGAAAAGATGGACTGGGCGATCCGGAAGGATCTGATGCTCCATGCGTACATGTTCACACAGTCAGGCATCCCCATGCTCTACAGCGGAGACGAGGTCGGTCAGGTCAATGACTATACCTACAAGGAGGATCCCGATAAGGCTCCGGATTCCAGATATATCCACAGAGGAAAGTTTGACTGGGATCTGGTTGAGAACATCAAAGATGAAAAGAGCGTTCAGGGACGGATCTTTGACGGGCTTGAACTGCTCGAGAAGATCAGAAGGACTGAGGCGGTCTTTAATACAGACGCGGAAGTGTACACGAAGGACTACGACGATACTTCCATCCTCTGGATCGTGAGAAAGGCAGAAGGAGAAGAACTCCACGCTGTATTTAATTTCAGCGATGAAGGCAGGACCATCTGGATGCCGGAGAAGGCGGAATACACCGATCTGGTCACAGGAAAGAGAGAAGTGACGGAAACGGTGGGACTGTCCGGATGGGATTTTGTGTGGATGAAACGGTGAAAGATCAGGGATTCTGATCAGACAATGCTTCAAAGTACCGGACTAAAAACTGTTTAAAAGATCTAGCAAGACCGGTCTGATAACGGCTGGGATCTGAAGTGAGATAAACGACTCGCTCCAGACCCCAGCCGTTTAGTTTTTTCAGGACAAGAGAGCGGTTCCCGTGGATATAGTTCCAGCTTATGGCAGGGACGAGAGAGATCCCGAGCCCTTTTTCCACAAACTCGCACTGGAGATAGGAATTGTTCACAGTGGTAGAGCGCTCCGGTCCTGTCAGACCTGCTGCCTCAAAAAAGCCGGAGAGCATCACGCCAAGACTGCTTGAGAGCGACGGCAGAACATAAGGATAATCCAGTGTATCCTCAAAAGAGACGGTCTCACAGGAGGCGAGAGGATGGCCTTTGGGCAGTGCAAGGAGGATGTCTTCGCGCAGAAGGAGCTGCTCGTCTGCAGAAAAAGAAGTCTTCTCTGCTGCAGATGCCGCCCTTATCAGAAGATCAAACTGCTCCTTTTTAAGATCAAGCGGATACGCGTGAAGGATCAGGATCTCGGCATGGGGATGCTCCGCCTGGAAAAGCTGGAGGATGGAGGGGAGGAGCTGGGAACAGGCCTCTACGCCGACGGAAAGGTGCAGATCAGGAGTGTGGTTGGATTCGTCCAGCTCTCTTCCCAGATCCTGCCACTCTGCCAGGATCTGCCGGGCATGATCCATAAAAATGGTCCCGTTCTGGTTCAGAACGATCCTTTTCCCGTACCGGTCAAATAAAGGATACCCCAGTTCTTTCTCAGCGTCAGCAATCAGGCGGCTGAGTGCCGGCTGCGCGATGAAAAGTTCACGGGCGGAGCGGGAGTTGTTTTGAGGTGAGATCAAATGGAAAAAGTGATAGTGAAGACAAAGCAGGGAAGGGTATCAGGGCAGCGTTTCGGACGCTTTGTCGAGTTTAAGGGGATCCCGTATGGAAAGGCAGAAAGATTTTGCGAAGCTGTGATGTATCAGTGGGAGGGCGTGCTGGACTGCACAGAGTTCGGGAAAAAAGCACTTCAGTTCCCGGCGCCGCTCCCGCAGCTGCCCGAGCCTGAACCGGAGGAACATTTCGGAGAGGACTGTCTGAACCTGAACATTTATACGCCGGATATCAGCAGGAGCCTTCCGGTGCTGGTCGATATCCACGGAGGAGCATTTCAGAACGGGAGCAACCGGGATCACACTCCGGATAAAATGACAGAGGATAAAGATATCGTGTATGTGAACCTGAATTACCGCCTAGGGGTATTCGGATACCTGTATCTCGGACAGATCCTGGGAGAAAAGTACCGGACGAGCGGGAATAACGGGCTTACAGATCAGCTTCTCGCCCTGCGCTGGGTCCATGAAAATATCAGTGCTTTCGGAGGTGATCCGCAGCGGGTCACCGTGATGGGAGCGTCTGCAGGTGCAAAATCGATCGCGGCTCTTATGATGTTTCCCGAGAGCAGGACATATTTTTCACAGGCGCTGCTCTCCAGTGGAGCATATCAGTGCATCCGGGATGAAAGAACGGCAGAAAAAGTGGCAGAGCGATATCTGGAGATCCTCGAGATCCGGGATCCGTCAGAGATCCTGACGATGGATGCGGAAAGCCTTCTTCAGGCACAGAAAGAGTTGTGTTCTGCAGGAGAGAGCACCTGCGTTTTCGGACCTGTCGCGGACGGTCTGTTCGGGATCAACGCGGAGACAGCGAAAGAAGATCACGAGAAACTCTGCAGGGATGTTATCTGTGAAAAAGGGATCTGTGATGAAGAGAAAAAGAAAGAAATCTGGATAAAGATCTTTTCCGACTATATGTACCGCACATACAGCGAACGGATGGCAAAGATCCTGATGCGAAACGGGAGCACGGTGTACAAATATTCTATGGAATACGCACCGGCCCTTCACTGCCAGGACCAGTCCTTTGCCTTTGAGACCAAAGACGGGGGAGAGATGTACAGGGACGGATCGACCCTTGAAGAGAGAAATCGCCTAGGGCGTACGATATTTGAGGCATATACGAACTTTATCCGGACGGGCGACCCGAACGGCGCGGGAGTCCCGTACTGGAGCGAGTACAGGGAAGGGGGATTCCTGCAGATGAACTGGGATGCAGTATCAGGAGAAGCGCCAGAGGAAGCGGATGACACACTGAAGAGATTCCCGGAACAGGTGTACCGGCTGAGATAAATGTGAGGTTGAGGCCGCCCGGAGACCAGGTCCGGTCCCTCTGATGATAAAGATAAAACAGTCAGGAGAGAAAAATGGAACTGTCGCTTATTATTTTAAAACAGATCATACTTATGTTCATCTATATGATGATCGGATTTCTTCTGTACAAAAAGAAGTTTGTTACAGAGCAGGGGAGTAAAGAACTGGGGAAGATCCTGCTCTATGTGATCCTGCCGGTGGTGATCGTGAAAGCATATCTTGTCACGTTCTCTGTGGAACTGCTGAAGGGACTGGTACTGTCCTTTATGGCGTCGCTGCTGGCACTTCTGCTGTCCATGATCCTGTCAAGAGTGGTGTTTGGGAGCAGATATCCGATCGAACAGTTCAGCAGTGCATTTTCCAACGCGGGTTTTATCGGGATCCCGCTGGTGGAGATGACGTTCAACGATTCCATGGCGGTGTTTTACGTCTCGTCATTTGTTGCGCTTTTGAACATCCTGCAGTGGACGTACGGCATCGTGGTCATGACGGGAAAGAAGGACAGTATCGCATTAAAGAAGATAACCACCAACCCGATCATCATCAGTTTCCTGCTGGGGATCCTCCTTTTCTTCCTTCCGGTTGAACTGTCGGAAGTGCTGGACAGTGCAGTCGCTGCGATCGCGTCCATGAACGCACCGGTGGCGATGATCATCCTAGGAATCTATCTGGCGCAGATGAAACTGAGAGACCTCTTTACAGACAGGGCCGTATATCTGTGCGCTTTGATGCGCCTGATCGTGATACCGCTGGCAACGGCGGCGGTCCTGGCGCTGATCCCGGGGAATGAGATGCTGAAGATGTCGGTCCTGATCGTTGCGGCGACGCCGGTGGGATCAAATGTTGCGATATTTGCCCAGATGGAGGGGCTGGATCATACGCAGGCGGTGAAGGATATCTGTCTGAGCACGGTGCTCTGTATCGTGACGATACCGGTGGTGGTGACGGCTGCAGGGGTGATATTGTAAAGAAATAATTTGACATTCGCAGACCGAGCAACTATAATAATGACGAAACAAGGGCGTTTCCCATAGGCGGAGAACGCCCTTTTGTGTTATATTGAGAGCGTATTCGGAAAGAACGCTGCATCGGGCGGAGTGGATGAGTCCGGCAGGGGATGAAAAGGAGGTTTTGATCTATGCAGGAGTATACGAAAGAAGATATCCTCAGGATCGTGGAAGAGGAAGATGTGGAATTTATACGTCTTCAGTTTACGGATATCTTTGGAACGATGAAAAATATGGCAGTAACTGTAAGCCAGCTTGAGAAGGCGATGGATAACAGATGTATGTTTGATGTTTCTTCTCTGGAGGGACTTTCGGGGGAGGAAGATTCGGATATGTATCTCTATCCGGACCTGAGTACGTTTGAGATCTTTCCGTGGAGACCCCAGCAGGGGAAAGTGGCAAGGTTCATCTGCGATGTATACCGTGAGGATGGAACACCGTATGAGGTGGATCCGCGCCATGTCCTGAAAAAAGAGATCGCCAGCGCGGAAAAAATGGGATACACCATGTATGTGGGGCCGGAATGTGAATTTTTCCTTTTCCATACGGACGAAGACGGGATGCCCACAACGCTGACCCATGAGCAGGGCGGATATTTCGATGTGGGGCCTCTTGACCTGGGAGAAAACGCCAGGAGAGATATGATCCTGACGCTGGAAGATATGGGATTTGAGATCATTTCCTCCCATCACGAGATCGCGCCCGCACAGCACGAGATTGACTTCCGGTATGACGAAGCACTTGTGACGGCGGACAATCTGATGACCTTTAAGATGGTGGTCAAAACGATCGCCAAACGGCATGGGCTGCACGCCACATTTATGCCGAAACCGAAGATGGAGACATACGGTTCGGGAATGCATATCAACATATCACTCAGCAGAGAAGATGGGAGCAATGCATTCCGGGATAAAAATGACAGGAACGGGCTGAGTCTGGAAGGGTACTATTTTATCGGTGGTCTGATGAAGCATATGAAAGCGATCACCTGTATCACAAACCCGACAGTCAATTCCTACAAACGTTTCATCCCCGGGTATGAAGCGCCGGTCTATATGGGATGGTCGGCGAAGACAAGAGGTCCCCTTATCCGTGTCACTACTGGCAGCGGAGACAATACAAGGATCGAGCTGCGCAGCCCCGATGCCACGGCAAACCCGTATCTGGCGCTTGCAGTCATCCTGAGAGCGGGACTGGACGGTATAAAGAATGAGATCATGCCTCCGGAAAATATTGATGAGAATATCCAGAAGATGACCCAGGAACAGAGAGATGCTCTCCATATCGAGGAGCTTCCCAGATCTCTCAAGGCCGCGGTGGCAGAACTGGAAGAAGACGAGCTGGTCTGCGATGTACTTGGAGAAAAACTGGCGGCCAAGATCATAGCAGCACACAGAAAAGAATACCGTGATTACTATATGCAGGTAACAGACTGGGAAATAGAAAACTATCTTTACAAGGTGTGACACCAGTCTGAGCATGCGCCCTGGGAAGTGGATACCCTCGGAGGCATGCTCGCATGTATCCGAGGGTATCCACTTCCCAGGGCATATGGCGGACGCCATACAGCGAGAAGGAGGGGCGAAGCCCCGGAGTCGAGCTGTCATGCTCAGACGGACACCGGGAGAGCGTTTTTCGGGGCATGCTCGCATGTATCCGAGGGTATCCACTTCCCAGGGCATATGGCGGACGCCATATGCCCTGGGAAGTGGCAAAGCCCCGGAGTCGAGCTGTCATGCTCAGACGGACGCTGGAAGAGCGTTTTTCGGGAATGTCACATTTGATTCAGGCATCAGGAGGTGAGAGCAGATATGAGCCATATCATTGTTGCATTTGGAAAGAGAGAAAACGCGGTCAATATAAGGAATGCACTGGTTCATTCCGGTATGGAAGTGTCTGCGGTCTGCCTGACAGGAACAAAGGCGCTTCAGTATATGGATACATGGAATGAAGGGATCGTAATCTGTGGGTATGCGCTCCAGGATATGCAGTATACGGAACTGAGAGAATATCTTCCGGAGAGCTTCCAGATGCTGCTTGTGGCGTCCCCTGTAAAGTGGACAGACGGTCTGCCGGATGGAGTGGTGGGGCTTCCTTTGCCGATCAAGGTATATGATCTGGTCAATACAGTAGAGATGATGCTCCAGACGATAGAACGCCAGAAGAGAAAGCGGCGGAGAAGAGCACGGGAGAGGAGCACAGGAGAAAAACAGGTCATCGAGGAGGCAAAGGCGCTTTTGATGGAACGGAACAATATGACAGAAGAGGAGGCGCACCGCTATCTCCAGAAGAGCAGTATGGAGAGTGGGACGAATATGTCAGAAACTGCTCAGATGATCCTGACGATCATGAATGAATGAGGTATACTGGATATAGAGCATAAAAGCGGTCCTGTGTGTCCGTTTTAAAGTGCGATCAAATGGAAAGGTTGGTATGAAATATGAAATTTACAAAAATGCAGGGACTTGGCAATGACTATGTATATGTGAACTGTTTTGAGGAGAAGATCGAAACCCCGTCAGAGCTGGCAGCGAAGATCAGTGACAGGCATTTCGGGGTCGGTTCCGACGGGCTCATCATGATCAAGCCGTCTGAGAAAGCTGACTTTGAGATGGAGATGTACAATGCAGACGGCTCCCGGGGAGAAATGTGCGGGAACGGAATACGCTGTGTAGGAAAGTACGTGTACGACTACGGTCTGACCGATAAGACGGAGATATCGGTGGAAACACTGGGCGGGATCAAATATCTGAGTCTGAATGTGGAAGACGGAAAGGTCAGAAGCGTCCGGGTGGATATGGGATCCCCGGTATTAAGACCGGCAGATATCCCGGTGAGATGTGATGGAGAGCGCGCAGTGGATGTACCGGTGAATGTGGACGGAACGGAGTACCGGATGACCTGCGTGTCAATGGGAAATCCTCATGCAGTCGTGTTTGTGGATGATGTAGAAACATTTCCGCTTGAGACTGTGGGACCGAAGTTTGAGAATCATGAGGTCTTTCCGAACCGGGTCAATACAGAATTTGTCCGTGTACTCGACAGAAAGACCGCAGAGATGCGGGTGTGGGAGAGAGGTTCGGGCGAGACTCTTGCCTGCGGGACCGGCGCCTGCGCAGTGGCAGTGGCGTGTGTGCTGAACGGAATGGGGGAGGATGAGATGACGGTCAAACTCCTGGGCGGCGACCTGCTCATCCAGTGGGA
Organism: Mediterraneibacter glycyrrhizinilyticus; assembly: GCF_016902345.1. GTDB lineage: Bacteria > Bacillota > Clostridia > Lachnospirales > Lachnospiraceae > Mediterraneibacter > Mediterraneibacter glycyrrhizinilyticus_A. The sequence goes on from NZ_JACJLR010000021.1 coordinate 55,770, forward strand.
CAGAGAAAATGATAAGGTCTATATGACCGGACCTGCTGAAACAGTATTCGACGGAGTATGGAACGAATCGTACTAAGAAAAAAAGAGCGAAGCCGGAATGAAGAGATCCCGGCTTCGTTAGTTTTTCAACATGACTTTTTGTCCGTTTACTTTGACGTTCTCGAGGTTATGGAACACCCAGGTACCTATATGAGGTGAATACTCAACAACTACCGGAATCCAGCAGTCGTGAACAGACAGATAGAGATATTGTCCTGGTTTTATACTGATCTTTTGAGGTTTCTGGTCATCGGCAATGTAAACACCTGTGTCCGGGGTTGCTTTCAAAATTCCGGTTATCATAATAAACAGCTCCTTTCACAAAAATATAATATTGGAAATTTGTTTCCCTTTATTACCAGTCCAGTCTAACTGATATTTATGAATAATTTATGTCTATAAAAGTAAAAAATTTTAAAAACTGTGTTAAAAACATATAAATTCAGAAAAAACAATTAAATTAAAAAAGGTCGATTGAAAAAGTAAATTCCACTTTGAAAGACTAAATTCCATTTTGCAAAAGTAAATTCTACTCATGGGAAAGGAAAGAAACTTTTTGAGAAGGTTTTATTCC
>NZ_JACJLR010000201.1 GCF_016902345.1 Mediterraneibacter glycyrrhizinilyticus
CACTCCGGAGGATGACGATTCCGCAGATTATCCCTGCGAAATGACAATGCGCCGCTGGCACTGCTGGCTGCAAGCCAACCGGATCAGGATAGACGGATACCTGAAATCAGCAGGATACCGTTTGCTGGGATTCTCCACAGAACTTCTGGGATCCCGGGTGTCGCTGCTCGATAAGCTGCGAAGTTCACGGCCGGAATGGCTGGAAACACTGCTCCGGTT
>NZ_JACJLR010000202.1 GCF_016902345.1 Mediterraneibacter glycyrrhizinilyticus
AAAACTTCCGGCGTTTTAATTACCGGTCAGAGGAGAAAGTATATAAAGAGTTCATGCTGTATGCGATAGGCAGGAATATCATAAAATACCATCGCTTTTTACATGATGAAATTGAGAAATACGAAGGGAAAAAGGAGCAGAAAACAGCTTAGCCGAAGGAGTGCTCCCCAAAATCCAAACAAGGGGTTTTTGCGCCCTGAAATAAGGGTTACAAAAGGG
>NZ_JACJLR010000203.1 GCF_016902345.1 Mediterraneibacter glycyrrhizinilyticus
TGTATCTGTCGGATTCCAAACTGACCCCGCGTTGGTTCTATAAAGGGATGCTGGACCAGCTGGGGATCGAATCAAAGTTTTACCGGGGCGACGCAAAGCGGCAGCTCCAAAAGGAAGTGGAGATCATCCGCGGCGTCCAGAAGAAGAAAGTGGTCTGCATCCTGGACGAGGCCCATCTTCTGGAGAAGGAGACCATTGAGGAGTTTCGCTTTCTCTTAA
>NZ_JACJLR010000204.1 GCF_016902345.1 Mediterraneibacter glycyrrhizinilyticus
ACAGGTATTCCTCTTTGGGCAGACTGGTCACAAACCGGCGGATGAGCGTGGATTTTCCGCAGCCCGCATCCGCAGTGACTACCGCAAAGAGCTGGCGGTCTGCCGCATAAGCGAGTCTCCCCAGGGTATCCGCCATGGCAGGCGATTCGTAAAGATCGGCAACCGGTGTGTCCCTCGAAAAGGGAGTGTGATCCATCTGGAAAAATGTTTCATACATTG
>NZ_JACJLR010000205.1 GCF_016902345.1 Mediterraneibacter glycyrrhizinilyticus
TCATGACCTTATTCCGGTCCGGATTTTTTTCTGCATTGTATCTGTAAAGACATTTGGATTTATGCTCACAGCCGCTGCAGTCCGCACAGCCATAGACCTCCACCGTCTGAGTATAGCCGTCCTGTTCTTTGCTTTCCGTCCGGATATGGCGCAGCTCCCTTCCATCATGGCAGATGTAATAATGCTCATCTTCAAAGACAGCGTATGTCATGTTGGAAT
>NZ_JACJLR010000206.1 GCF_016902345.1 Mediterraneibacter glycyrrhizinilyticus
GGATCGGATTCGTTTACGGGAAAGGAAAGCATAAACCTGAAATCCAGAAGCTCTACGAGGAACTGGAAGAATGCGGGGCCCGCCTGATGGAATACAAGGAATGTTTTGAGATCATGGGTAAAGACCGCAACAGCTATTCCAAAACAGACCTGGAAGCAACATTCATGCGGATGAAAGAAGACCATATGATGAACGGGCAGTTAAAACCGGCATACAATG
>NZ_JACJLR010000207.1 GCF_016902345.1 Mediterraneibacter glycyrrhizinilyticus
TGCCTTAAAGGACATAGAGGAATCCAGAGAATGTTCGATTACATAGCGGCTTTTCAAATCTAAATGTTTCTGTTTTGCTGTCATGAGAATACCTCCTAATCTGAGAGGCGGCCGGACAGGGCAACAGATGGATTATATAGGATATTTTGGAAATATTAAATTCCACGTCTTGATTTAGAAACAGTAAATTCCATACTCAGAGAAAAAAGGGTGGAATTT
>NZ_JACJLR010000208.1 GCF_016902345.1 Mediterraneibacter glycyrrhizinilyticus
AATAAATGTAAGTAATCTTTTGTAATGCATGATAAACATCCTTTCCGGCAGGCATCCATTTCCATAAGGCGGATACACAACCTAGCGGCTTATACAGGTATAGCCTGAGACTTCCCAACCAGCCAAACCATAAATCACCACCGAATGGACAGACAGACTTTCTAAGAGGTTTTCCCGGCGGAAGGCCGGGTCCCAAGGAGGCGTCGTCAATCGCCCTGC
>NZ_JACJLR010000209.1 GCF_016902345.1 Mediterraneibacter glycyrrhizinilyticus
AAGGGAAAAAGCTGACGGGAGAAGTCCTGGATGAATTGAACTATCAGTTCATGCGCCGTCTGAAAAAGGAGAAGCTCATCACGCTGAAAGAGCTCTACATTGATGGAACTAAGATTGAAGCGAATGCAAACAGATATACGTTCGTCTGGCGGGGCAGCCTCAACTATCATCTTGCCGGCCTGCTGGACACCATAGATGCCCTTTATACAAAGTATAATA
>NZ_JACJLR010000210.1 GCF_016902345.1 Mediterraneibacter glycyrrhizinilyticus
CGGAAGGCTGGCATGAAAGATTAGGAGGCAGTGCCCTTGCCGATTCCATCCTTGACCGTATCATCCCATCTGCCTATACCATGCGGATTGACGGGGATGTTTCAATGCGACAAAGGAAAAGGATGATCAAAAACTAAATCATCCTACTGGGAGCCACGACACGGGTCATGGCTCCCACCATCGGACGATTGGCTCTCGATAACGGATTCCATGGCTCTA
>NZ_JACJLR010000022.1 GCF_016902345.1 Mediterraneibacter glycyrrhizinilyticus
GAGGTGGCTCTCAACAGCGGATTGCCCTTATAATTCAGGTGGCTCTATCGTTCGGAATGGATGGCTCTCTGTAACGGATTGAATGGCTCTGAAGCCACGGAATACTCACCAGGTCTTTGAGCCCGTTTACCGCCGCCGCGGGCATGGTGATATACAGGATCACGGATTTCAGGAAGTTGGAATCCTCAACTTTAAATACCCCCGCCCTTTTAAATCCATATCCGATAAAGAGCAGAAGCAGATAAACGATCGTCTGCGTCAGAACATTACTCATGTTTTATTCCTCCCTCACCCTTGTTCTCTCCCATGCCTTTCTCCACCTCTCCCGGATCTTCTGACGGCAGCCGCCGGTCCTCTTTCACTCCGCTTTCCAGATAGTTTTCCAGCGCCCGGACATATCTCTCCCCCATCTTTGAGAGGATCGCATTTTTCCTCACGATATAGCCGATCTCCATGGTGCTGTTCTGATTCTCCTCGTCATCCCTGAAGGGGACAGCCGCAAAATCATTTCCGTTCAGCTCTTCGCAGATAATTCCCGAGCAGAGCGTATATCCGTTCAGCCCGATCATCAGGTTCAGCATAGTCGCCCTGTCATTCGCCCGGATGATCTTCGGATAATCATTGGTCGAGAGGATCTCCTCAGCAAGGTAAAAGGCGCTGCTGTCCCCCTGCTCAAAAGCAAGACAGGGATACTCCGAAAGCTGCCCGAAACTGATCGATGGTTCCTGTGCCAGAGGATGTCCTTTCCAGAGATAAACATACGCCTTACAGTCGATCAGGTGATGAAATGTCAGATTGGATGATCTCAGCAGTTTCTCCATGCTTTTCCGGTTAAAATCCGAGAGGTAGAGCACCCCGATCTCACTTTTCATGGCACTCACGTCGCGGATCACTTCCGCGGTCTTTGTCTCCCGGATGGCAAACTCATATTTCGACATGTCGAATTCCTTTGCCATATCCACAAAAGCCTTCACCGCGAAAGAATAATGCTGAGTGGATACTCCGAATTTCTTCTTCCTTGTCCCGTTTTTCCCATACCGCTCCAGGATCCCTTCATACTCGCTGTAGAGCTGCCTGGCATAGAGAAGGAATTCCGCCCCGTCGCCGGTCAGGGTCACGCCTCTTCCGCTCCGGTAAAAGAGGACGATCCCCAGCTCCTTTTCCAGTTCCTGCACTGCACTTGTCAGGGAGGGCTGGGAAATATAGAGCTGTTCTGCCGCCCTGTTGATCGATCCCGTCTCCGCTATGGTGATAATATAATTCAGCTGGGTAAGCGTCATTTTGATCTCCGTCCTTCATAATTCCAATAGTTTTACCTAGATATTATAGCGTATTCTTCGCGATACTTCTATACTGCTGTATCGATCATCCTGAGTTTTCGGCGGGAAAACTGCGCTCCAGAACAGGACTGCATTTTTCGCACGCCACATTTAGATTTTGACATAAAAAATCCCCCTTAAGTAGATTTTGGTTATTTACCTTGTCTACTTAAGGGGAATCATATCAATTTTTACATCCACTCCTATTTTGTTTTTACTATTTTCAAGACATGTAAGACTAGAGGATTTCACCCTATTTTATACTTGTAGAAAATTCTACCATTTAGGAACACTGTTAGGACAATGTTTAACAGCTATGGCTGCACGCATCTCAACAAAGCATCCGCAGATCCTACATATACCATTCAACAAATTCGTACATTCTCCGCATTTTTTCAATCTGCGCTCATATTCCGAATTGGAAACTTTATCATCTTCTGGAAGATTGGAAATATAGCGATACATATTGTGAAAAAATTCTTTTTCAGACATATCTTTTAATAGACATTTTCTGCATAATCGATGTTGCTCACTCCCCACAACCATTCTACCTCACTTCCAGATGCAGGACACTGCACGCCGGAATCGTAAACCGAATTCCCTTTTCCGTAATCTGTGTTCCATCATATTTTTTTACTGTAACACACTCCGGTTCTTCAAAAGTATTTTTTGCGTGTATTTCCTCCGTAACAATTTCTCCTTTTACTGTTTTTACACTTCTATCAATAATCGTAGTATCTATATCAAAACTTTGATCGACAGAAAGATTTGTTATAGTAAGATGGAGTGTTCCATCCGCTGTTTCTGAGACAGATTCTGTCAGATTCGGTACCTTCCACTTTTCTTCCACCCCAATCATCTCTATCTCAATACTGCTCTCCACAAGATTCGAATCCTGATGTTCTTTATAGATGTCAAAGACATGATATGTAGGCGTCTTAATCATTTTATCCCCCTCAGTAAGCAGAACAGCCTGGAGTACGTTAACAATCTGTGCAAGATTTGCCATCTTCACACGATCGCTGTGTTTATTAAATATATTCAATGTGATCCCCGCTACAAGTGCATCACGCATCGTATTCTGCTGATAAAGAAATCCCGGATTTGTACCCGGCTCACATGTATACCACGTTCCCCATTCATCTACAATCATGCCTATTTTTTTCAGAGGATCATATTCATCCATAATCTTACCATGTCTGCGAATAAGTTCATCCATATACACCGCCTTATTCAACGTCTTATACCAGACATTTTCATCAAACTCCGTTGAGCTTCCTTTGATTTCAATCCCCTCTGGATATACATAATAGTGGAGGGAAAGTCCATCCATAAATCCATGCTGTTCTTCGTAAGTTCTATGGAAACAGGTTGCCAGTACCTCTTTCGTCCACTCATAATCTTCGTGTGGTGCTCCGCAGCAAATCTTTTGAATATGATGTTCATTGTTATAGTCACGAACAAAAGTCTGATATCTCCGATACTCATTTGCATAATAATCTGGGTTCATGTTTCCCCCGCATCCCCAGTTTTCATTTCCGATTCCAAAATAATCAACTTTCCATGGAGCCTGCTGACCATTCTTTCCTCTCAGTTCGGACATAGGGGATATTCCATCAAATGTCATATATTCTATCCACTCAGACATTTCACGAACTGTTCCACTTCCCAAATTCCCGTTAATATACGTTTGGCAGCCGAGCTGACGGCAGAGCTCAAAATATTCGTGTGTTCCGAAACTGTTGTCTTCCACCACGCCTCCCCAATTTGTATTAATCATCTTTTTGCGTGAACCCACAGGACCTATTCCGTCCATCCAGTGATACTCATCTGCAAAACATCCTCCAGGCCAACGCAGCACTGGAACTCGAATCTCTTTCAACGCTTCAACTACATCAGATCTCATTCCATTCACATTTTCAATAGGTGAATTTTTCCCCACATAAATTCCTTCATAAATACATCTTCCTAGATGTTCAGAAAAATGACCGTATATTTGTCTGTTAATCCTGCTCAGTTTCCTGTTCGGATTGATTACCATTTTGGTCATCCTGATTTCCTCCTTCTATCTTTTCATATTGCCGGAATACTCTTATAAAAAGCAGTGAATTTATATATGCACAGACTGAAAATCCGCCAACCATCATAAAAATCCAAATACCTTTTGTAAAAATCATAAGCACAATTACAATTACATGGATCAGAGTCAGCAAAATTGTCTCTCTCAGATTAAAAACAGCCAGAATCACTGCATTTTTCGCAGTTTTAAAAATAGTATTATCGAATCTGGCTATTAAAGCAAATACATAAAAAAGTGAAAAAATATAAATAACTGCAAATACTCCCGTAATCACGAGAATCACCTGATTGACCGTTGAAAATTCCGGCTTTTCTATCCAAAACTTCACTCCAAAAACAAAAATTGCTCCGATTATTAAATACAAGATGGATAAGAGAAACGCCTGCTTGAAATTATTTTTAAATGCTTTGAAAAAAGGTTTGAATATATATCCACCCTCATGTCTTGCCTCGCGCATAGTAATCGTGTAAAGGGCACTGACTGCCGGGCCGATCGTAATGACCGGCGCACAGCATAAAATGAACAGAATATTTAATATCATAAAATCTGCAACTGTAGTTAAAAAAACAATAACAGGACTGTCCAAATTAATCTTCATAGCTTTCTCCATCCTTAAGTTCAGTCTACCTTTTTCTAAACTCCACCTTAACAGGACTCATACCCATAAGTTCCTCGCTTTTCGCATCAGGCTGAGAGAAACCGGCATAGATTGTATAATGCTTTCCCCCTGCAATATGACGTCCTTCTTCATCCACAACAGTAAATGCTTCCCCAGGAATATGTACCTGAAGGGTTTTTCTTTCTTCCTTGTAAAGTTTTACTCTGCAGAACCCGCATAACTGCGGGTTCGGAACCGCATAAATCGAATTCTCACACTTGATATAGATCTGCAATACCTCACAAATATCTCTTTCGCCCGTATTTTCCACCTTCACGAAAACATTTGCTCCTGTTTCTGTTTCCACCACTTCTACTGAGCGGACTTCCGCCTTTCCATAAGTTAGTCCGTACCCGAAAGGATACTGAGCCTTCCCTTTCATATACCGGTATGTTCTTCCACTCATGGAATAATCTTCAAACGAAGGCAGTTCGCTCAAAGTTTCATAAAAAGTAACAGGCAGTTTTCCTGAAGGAGATTCTTTTCCGAACAGGATTTCCGCAACAGCATTTCCTCCACGGGCACCTGGATACCAGAGTTGAAGAATTCCCTCAAAATGTTTCTGTGCAAAACTCAAATCTATGTCACTCCCTGCCATCATACATAAAATCACCGGTTTTCCAGTCTGCGCCACCACTTCCATCAATCTACGCTGGCACAACGGGAGTTGAAGATCTTCCTTATCACCGGACGCATAGCTATTTCCTGTATCTCCTTCTTCACCTTCCAGAGTCTCATCCAGGCCAAGACACAGGATAATCACGTCACTATTTTGTGCTACAGTTACAGCTTCTGATAAGCGATCCATATCCTGGGCAAGAGGTTCTGTTTTATTTTTGAAAAGATCACATCCCTGTGAGTAAATAATCCTTATCTCATCACCCACATATCTTCTGACTCCTTCCAATACAGTTACATATTCTGATGATGTTCCGTGATAATTCCCGATCAGAGCTGCCCTGCTGTCTGCATTAGGTCCGATAATGCCTAATGTTTTTATCTCATTCTCTTTCAACGGAAGAATTCCATTCTCGTTTTTCAAAAGCACAATGCTTTCTAACGCTGCCTTGTGTGCTATCAAAAGATGTTCGCTACATTCCACTTTAGAATATGGTATTTTGTCATACTCACTTCCATCAAAAAGTCCCAGCATAAAACGGGTTGTAAAAAGACGGACTGCCGCCTCCGTAATAGCTTCCTCTGTAACCATGCCATGATGATAAGCATTAAGGATATGAAGATATGTATTTCCACAGTTCAAATCACACCCTGCATTCAATGCCATTGCTGCAGACTGCATTGGCGTACCCGTAACCATATGGTTTTCATGAAAATCCCTTATTGCCCAGCAATCAGAAACAAAATGCCCTTCAAAATTCCACTCACCCCGAAGTTTATTTTTTATAAGTGTCTTACTGCCACAACAGGGTTCACCATTGACACAATTATAGGCTCCCATAACAGCTTCCACATGCGCATCCTCTACAAGAGCTTTGAAAGCTGGAAGATATGTCTCTTCCATATCCTTTTGAGATACTTCGGCATTAAACTCATGACGTAATGCCTCTGGACCGGAATGAACTGCAAAATGTTTCGCGCAGGCAGCCGCTTTCATCGTCTCACCATTTCCCTGAAGCCCTTCCACATAGGCTTTGCCTAAAGTAGCCGTAAGGCAAGGATCCTCTCCATATGTCTCGTGCCCTCTGCCCCAGCGGGGGTCGCGAAAGATATTTACATTTGGAGCCCAGAAAGTAAGTCCTTTGTAGATATCTCTGTCATCTTGTTTAGAAGCCGCATTATATTTTGCCCTGCCTTCTTCTGCAATAATATCTCCTATTTTTCGAACCATATCTTCATCAAATGAGGCGGCCATTCCAATTGCCTGCGGAAAAACTGTTGCAATTCCCGCTCTCGCAACTCCATGTAACCCTTCATTCCACCAATTGTATTCCGGAATCCCAAGCCTGGAAATACCTGGTGAATCGTATCTGAGCTGAGAAGCCTTCTCCTCTATAGTCATTTTCATAACCAGTTCCTGTGCTTTTCTCCTGGCTTCTTTTCTGTCCATCCTTTAACCTCCGCCTATGTATTATTCTTTTACGCCACCTAAAGTAAGTCCGGTAACAAAATATCGCTGTAAGAACGGGTAAATACAAATGATTGGAAGCATGGTCAGTATTGACGCCGCTGCTCGAACTGTCTCAGGAGTAACCGAACCTGTTGCATTTTTCATTGCCTCTGCCGAAGCCCCTTGATTCGTCACAGACGACAGTAATTTCATCAGCTCATACTGTAATGTTGTTAAATTTGCATTCATTCTGTTGTACAACATTGCATCAAACCATGAATTCCACTGTCCCACTGCTACAAAAAGAGCAACTGTCGCATAAACAGGTTTGCACAGAGGAGAAATGATTTTCGTAAAAATAGTGAAGTATCCTGCTCCATCAAGCTGCGCTGACTCCTCCAGACTGTCTGGAAGTCCATTCATATATGTACGTATAACAAGCATATTAAATGCACTAATCATTCCCGGAATCACATATACCCAGAAACTGTTTGTTAACCCAAGTCCTTTGTACAGCAAAAATGTTGGAATCATACCACCATTTACATACATCGTAATAACCCAGAAAAGAGACAGCTGTTTTTTAAATAAAAATCTTTTTCTGCTTACAATAAATGCCAGTATCGCATTAGCAATAAGTGCTGTAAACGTTCCGATCAGTGTTCGTGCCACAGTAATATAGGCACCTGTGATCAGATTTTCTTTCTGTAAAACAGTAATAAAGTTTTTCAATGTCCATTTTCTCGGTATCAAATATATACCGCCTCGCAGTGCATCCGTTCCGTCATTAAATGCAAGAGCAAGCGTATTCAGAATCGGATACAGTGTGATAAGAATAAACAGAATCATAAAAATTGTATTGCATACTGTAAACACTTTATCTGCGGGCGATGATTTTATTTTTTTTCTTGTTTCCATCTTGAGCCCTCCTTAGAATAATCTTTCGTCTCCATTACGTTTTGCAATCTGATTTGCAATAACAATTAGAACAATACTTACCACACTCTTAAATATACCTGCTGCTGTACCAATGGAAAAATCTCCCTGACTGATACCCCAATTCAGCACGTAAATGTCAATTGTCTGGGATACACTCTGAACAAGCCCGTTTCCTAACAGATACTGAATTTCAAACCCTGCATTCAACACATTTCCAACATTCATAAGAAGCAGAATCATAATAGTAGGTCTTATTCCCGGAAGTGTTACATGTTTAATCTTCGCCCACCTTCCTGCTCCGTCAATTGATGCCGCTTCGTAAAGTGACGGATCAATAGCTGTTATTGCCGCCAGATATATAATTGCATTCCATCCGGTTTCTTTCCATACGTTGGCAAAAGCGACAATAGGCCAGAAATACTCTTTATGAGCAAAAAAATTAATCGGCTGATCAATAACATTCAAATTAACAAGCAATTCATTAATAATGCCAGTTCCTGACAAAGCATCATGAATGATGCCGGTTACAATAATCCATGACAGGAAATGCGGCAGGTACGATATTGTCTGTACTGTTTTTTTCCCAATTGTATTTCGTACCTCATTGAGAAGGACTGCAAATGCAATTGCAGCAACGAAAGTAACCACCAAATTGATCACACCCATTGCAAGTGTATTTCGTATTACCCGTAAAAAAGTCGCATCTGAAAACAACTGCTGAAACTTTTGCAATCCGACAAACTCAGAGTGAAAAAGTCCGTCAATCGGTCTGTAGTTCTGAAAAGCCATCAGCCAGCCGCCCAATGGGAGATAGTAGAAAATGATACCATAAATTACAATAATTCCAGACCAGATTAGAAGGGATTTCTGTCGTTTTGCCTCCTTCCAACTAAAATGAATTTTGGGTTCAGCCACTGCTGTTTTTTTTCTCTTTATTCCTAAAGACATAGATTCACCTCATTTTTCAAACAGGCAGATAAGCATGACGCATATCTGCCCGTTTTGTATGTTATATCCTATTCGAATTTAGCTGCTTCTTCCATTCTACGATCCAATTCCACCTGCATCTCATCAAGGAAATCCTGTGGATTGCATCCCTCATAGGCATTCATATATGTATTCCATTCACTCTCAAAATCACCTGCCATGACAACTCTCGGAAGATATTCATGTTTTATCTCTCCCATTTTTGTCCATGCCACACCACCCGGTGTACTTGTAGTCATCGTATTGGAAAATGAATACATCGGATACCATGGACCAGGAGCCTCATTCGTTCCCAGCATATCCACATATGTCTCAACGCCATATGCCTTAAAACATTTCTGTACGGCTGAGTTCAGACTGTCATAAAATTCACCCGGTTGCTCATCAGGCCAATTTGCATTGATACCATCATCACTCGTTCCTTTATAGGATGGGAAATAAGAATATGAACAAAGGTGTGATGCTTTGTATGCCGTATCTGCTGCCTGCATTCTCTGTTCTTCTGTCCGATAAAACAATCCATCATCATCAACTTCATAATCGACACCCTCTTCTCCCCAGAATCTCAGATTATGAATATCCTGACTAAGCAAATCGTCTATAAACTGCAGTGCTCCTTCCACATCTTTGCAACTTGTTGTAATTGCAAGTCCTGATCCTACATTCAGAGCTCCTCCTGAATTGTGCCACTGATTTTTAATTCCTTCATCGATAGTGATCGGAAGCGGCACATAACTGCATCCTTTCTCATCAAGTCCCTGTTGTTTCAAGGAATCATTTACATTATATGCAAAGTTCCACCACTGATCGACCATTCCCAGCACACGTCCTGTAGAAAGTTTAGCAATATATTCATCATAAGTCTGTGTAAATGATTCAGGATCCACATAACCTTTCTGGTATTCTTCATTCAATTTCTGAAAGTACCGTTTTGCAGTATCTGTAGTATTATAATCAATAATCTTCAGTTCATCTGGATCAACAATCACAGATCCGTCATTTGGATAACCATCCAGAAACTGCGGTGGATTTTCCAGGCAATAATATCTCCAGTCTTCACATAGAATTGTGTAAGCAATATTCTCTGTTCCGTCTTCCATTGTAGGATTGGCTTCAATATAGCTTTCCAAAAGATCAAAATATTCTTCCAAAGTATTTACTTCAGGATATCCTGCCCACTCCAGTACTCTTGTCTGAATCCAAAAGGCTTCATCATTATGCGTCGTAGCCTTCTCTTCTCCCTTAATATTCTGAAACTGCTGAATCCAGTAAATATGACCATCATCCTGTCTCAGCTTATTCCACTCTTCATCCGAATAATACGCCTTGATATTCGGATAATCATCCAGATAATCATCCAAAGGAACAAGTGCTCCTGCCTCATAGAGCTGTCCCATTGCATCTCCGCCATCAATAAAATCTGGATACTCACCTCCGGCAATCAGCGTTCCTACCGCCTCAGAAGCTGTCTGACCGGTAAGCCATGTCTCGTCCACCTTTACACCGGTTTTTTCTGCGATAATCTGCTGAATCTCATTGTCGTCATTGATTTCAGCCCCTGGAACCGCATAGAAAGCTGTAAATTCTTTTGTTCCTCCCTCATTCTCGCTGCTTCCGCCGCCACATCCGGTAAACAATGATACCGCAAGTGCAGATGCCAGCAGCATTCCCGTCACTCTTTTTGCTTTCATAATTGTCCTCCTTAAATTTGATAACTTTATTTTAACGGATCACTACCTGAAAAAAATCAGATAAAGTATATCAAAAAGCAGGATAAACTATAGAACTTCACTCTGATAAATCTTCTGCCCCTTTCTTTTCATCCTTCGTCTTCGCCTGTTTTCGGAATTTTGCCGGTGTACAACCTTTCACTGAGATAAATCGATTCACAAAATAGTCCAGATCCCGGTATCCCACCATCTCCGCTATCTGGTATATTTTCTTATCTGTCCTCAGCAACAGATGGCAAGCCTGTTCTATCCGGCAATTATTTAGATAGTCTTTAAACGACTGTCCGAATTTTTTCCTAAATAGCTGTCCCAGATACGCTCCATTCAGGTAATATTTCTCACCGAATTCTTTAAGTGTCAGATTCTCCGCATATCTCTCCCGAATCTCTTTTTCTACTTTCCCCAATATACCTCGTGAGGAATCCTTACACATTTGAGCCAAATAATCCCCGTATTCACATGCGACCCTACACAGATGAGCTTTACTTCCCCGCAGAATCCCAGCCTCAAAAGTCCCTTCACTGATCATCCTCAATATCTCTTCCTGATTTACACTGTCATCCAGCTCCGATGCAAGATGCAGCAGCTGAAAAAGAAGATAATTAATATTAAGACGCATTACCTCGCCGGCTATCCCTCGCTCTCTCATTTCCTCATAAAATCCGTCAACTGCTTTCATAATTTCTGCATGATTGTTCTGTTCAATGGCATTCAGGAGAATATCAAGACTTTTCTTACAAAGCATGATCCCGTTTGTATGAATTTGCATTTCCTCCTCATAATAATAAATTTCCTTTTTTTCCCTGAATCCCTGAAAGGATCTTACCATCCTCGTTGTACTGTATGATTTTGCAATTTCTTTCAGATTTTTTACCTCTTTTCCCACAATCATAATCACTGGCAGTCCGAGTATTTCTCTCAGATACTTTATAAAATCTCCCAAATATTCTTTAATATCTGAAGATTCATACATATATCTGCATAAAATGAAACCAACATCATAGACCTTTTCCTGTATGGAGACATCCATCACACAATGCTGACTGTCATCCTGAAGATAATCCTTACAGATACTATACAGCTGTTTTTGATTTGCTAACTTTACGGAATCCTCATAGTCGTCCTCGTAATTATTTCCATCGATCAGGATTTCAATATACCTCACCTGTTCTGATAAACGAATATGCTGTTGAACATACTCAATCGTCAGAGGATCCGATCTTCCCTGAATAACAGAGATAAGTTTCCCGGAAAGATACGCATTTTCCAGTTTTTTTGTTTCTCTTTCTTTCTCCAATTCTATATTTTTTAATCCTCTGACTTTGCGAAGTGCCTGTACAAGTTTTTCTTTCTCCACGGGTTTCAATATATAGTCATTGCATGCATATTTGATTGCCTCCTGAGCATACTGAAAATCAGCATATCCGCTCAGAATAATAAAATAAATATCTCTATATTTTTCAGAGATTCGCAGCTTACGAAGCAACTCAAGACCATCCATAATTGGCATTTTAATATCAGCAAGAATAAGATCTGCATCGTGATTCTGCAGAAAAAGAAGTGCCTCTTCTCCGTCAGCTGCTGAGCCTACAATCTCAAATCCTTCATTTTTCCAATCTATAAGCTCTTTCATTCCCCGAAGTATAAATGGTTCATCATCTACTAATAGTACTCTCAGCATCTTATCACCCTTTTTCACTTTCTATAAATGGCAGGCGTATCAGAACCGACACCCCCGTTCCCTCTTCCCCGTTTAATTCAAATTGCACTCTATCATGTGACATCATTTTCAGTCTCAGGCAGGCATTAACAATACCTACGCCTTTTTCATTTTCCAGTAGTTCTATGCTCGCATTTTTCATCTTTCGCCGCATACTGTCAAACTCTTTTTCCGTCATTCCTTCCCCGGTATCTTCTACTTCAATACACATTTCCTCATTTTCTCTGTACACAGTAATAAATATCCATCCTGGTGCAGTCTTTTTCTCTATTCCATGCACACATGCGTTTTCAGCAAATGTAACAATTGTCAGTTTCGGTATCTTCTGATGCTGGCATTCTGTTTCCACATCCAGCCTATATGACAGTCTTTTACCAAATCGGTACTGCTGAAGATCCATGTAATTCTTGACAATCTCCATCTCCTTACCTACCTCAATAAGATCCTCTCCCCAATCCACATACTGTCTCTGCATATCAGCAAGTTTTTCAACCATTTCCGCCGTGATTTTTTCTTTTCTTATTACACTGTGCATCCGTATACTTTCAAGTGCATTAAAAAGGAAATGAGGATTGATCTGACTTCTCAGTGCAAGAAGCTCCGCCTTTTGTCTTGCCACTGTCATTTCCTGTTCCAGTATCCGATTTTTATAAACAATGTTTACCAACGTTGTTATACGTGATGCCATCCGATTGTAATTCCTCATCAGATCACCTATTTCATCTTTTGCACTCACATTTTCAATCTCAACCAGATTTTCATCTTCTGTGTTTCTGAAAATACTGCTCAATCTGCTGATTCTGGCAGTTAATGAACGGTTTAAAAGCAGTACCATGATCAGCGGGAAAAAGATGTTGATTGAAAAAAGGAGCAACAGCATAGGCAGCCTTTCCACCAGCTTTCCTATAAGATCTGTCTCTGGACGTAGCACGTATATTTCCAGTTGAGCGCCGTAAATATTACTTGTTTTCTTATATTCAACTTCTTTGTAATCTGAAAATTTTTCATACTCATCTCCGATATTTTCGCCATCACGATTTGAAAATATAATTTTTCCCTCATGGCATATATATACGGGCGTATCATAATTCAGATTTTGCAGGTTTTTATTTATCGTACTGTAATCCATTTCAATTTTAAGCAACTTTTCCGACTGTCCGCCTCCATAGTAGTTCATCTTACGAACAAAGTAGACATGCCTTTCCGGATGCATTACTGCTCCTGGTACCTCTGGTTCATATGCAAAATAAAGCATCTGTTCTGTTCCTTTTTCATTCAGATCCCGATACCAACCGCTTTCTTTGATCAGATCCAGATTTCTGACCGTACCTCCGCTTACAATTGTACTGTTATCTGTATACAAGGTTATCAGTGAACTTCCTGTCATATCTGAACTCTGGAAAAGTGTATCTTTAAAAAATTGCTGATAACTTACTACATAATCAAAAGGATCTCTATATTCCATTTCTAGGAAATCATTGATATACTGATTCGCATATATACTTTTTGCTACTTTTGAAACAGTGTCCACATCATAAAAAATCTGATAGTTAACAGCATCTGCAATATCATCCATTTCAGATCTGCGCAGCTGTGCTTCTGTATGCAGAACCGTATATATGATCACCCCGTCTGTCAGCGTGATTGGTAAAAGCATACAGAATATGTAGATAAAAATCATTTTTTTGCGGATTGAAAAATTATCTATCTGTCTCACAAATTTTTCCAGTATAGATTGCATCCCTGCCCCACTCCTTTATAAATGGTATGACCGGAAGTCCCCTTTTTCCATACAGACATATATTCATAGGACAATCCTTCCATGCATAACGAATTCCCGTTGGTTCCTCGCCATCAGACAACCATGCACAAATTTCATTTCCATCAACTGTGACATATGCTCTTTTATAATCTCCGTTCGCTTTTCTGAGTTCAACTTCACTTACTAATTCACATCCGTCTTTTTTACTTCCGGTTTGCAACGGCTGATCAAAAACAGCATATACTCTTTTATCTCTGTCCAGTCTGATTTTCCTCACCTGCGGTCCTGTACATTCTTCCTTTTCTCCATAAACCAATTTATGTACAGCAAGCGCAGCTCGCATTCCCAAAGTCTTCTTATCCATGGGATGGAGATCATTATACTCGCCCACATCATATGCCTGTATCATCGCCGTATTTTCAATCTCCATTGCCTGCCGCTGTACTTCCCTGAATTCCGCCCATTGCGTCCCCTGTTTCTTAATATTTCCATCGGAAAAACCAGCAAGCTGTACGTATATAATCGGCAATTGCTTTTCCTTCCAAGATTTTCTCCAGTCATTGACCAGCGCACGAAATTCTAACGCATATCTATTCGGATGTCCAACATCAGATTCTCCTTGATAATAAATAACAGCACATATCTTATAAGGACTTACCGGTGATATCATACCATTAAACATAGCTGATGCCATATAATTGAAAAATGTCTTTTCCGGCAGATATTCCATTTGTTTTCTAATCTGTGCATCCCATGTTCCAGACAAATCAAGCCATCTTTCTTTCCCCTTTTTGAATCGTATTCCATATTGTTTACCTGGCATTGCTCCTCCTCTGCCACGGAATACATACAAATGTATGCAGACCACATTTTCTCCTGCCCTTAGAATTCCTGGGGTTACAGGATAAATCCTTGGTGCATATCTGTCATAAGAACTACCGCAGCAGATTCCATTTATATATATTTTATCAGCGTCTGTAAACGCTCCCATAAGAATTTCTGCAGGTGTAACTGCCTGTTCTTCTGTAATAAAGAACTTCTTTTCCAGTAAAACTGTTCCACAGAAATCTCTCATGTTTCCTTTCCATATACCGGGAATACTTATTTTATAAAAACTATCTGTCCTTTGATCAAAAGACTGATCCGCTTTTTTCATCCAGTATTTTTCTCTTTCAATTTCTATTTTCTGCGTACATAAAACATAGTCTTCATTTTTACATTTTTCCAACTCATCTGTATAAAAACCCATATGCCTTATTGTCTCTTCACTACACCATGCTTTCACCGGCGTTCCCTCCACAGCAGTCTGGATCAGCCCGACTGGGACATCATTTTTTTCTCGAAGAGACAATGCCATAAACAGTCCTAAAGCGCTGAATTCAAGGACCGATTCCCCCTGTGCGCTTTCCCAGCGTCCCTGGGAAAGCCATTGTCTTTTCTCTCCGAAATCATATTCTTTCGGAACATCAAACTTTCTGATAAACGAATCATTTATTTTCTTTATTTCATCTGCAAACCGCTCTGTTACAAATTTTATTCGCAATTCCATATTGGACTGACCGCCCAGAAGAAATACATCCCCACTCATAATGTTTCTAATTACACGCTTCTCGTCACCGTTTATTTCCATACAATACGGACCACCAACCGGAAGATCCGGAAGTTCTGCCACAAACATTCCATGTGTATCTGCCTTAGTATTAAACTTCCTGCCGTCGAGTATTCCCGTTACTATAATTTCAGGGCTCGTCTCTCCCCAAATATAATTCCTTTTTCCTCGTTGCAATACCATCCCATCACTGAACAAATATGATAACTTCAATCCTTCCCCCCCTAGCGATATTTTATCATGCGTCTATAATTCCCCAAAAAGCTGGTTTTTCGTTACAGGCATCATCAAATGGCAACGGCATCTGAGGTCTGTTTCCATCAGATCCACCTCCTACCAAAGCAGCTTCCTGTAGCCACGAAACTGAGTCATGGGTGCCCCAGAATGTGATACCTGTAATATTAATTTTATCTTCCTTATCAAGACTATAAATTGTTCGAAACAACTCTTTATACCTTGCTCCCTCTCTCTCTAACTCCAACTCGCGGTCTGATCCGTCATAACTTTTGCTTGACTGCATATCAAATTCCGTAAACTGAATTTCATTTACAATAGATGAATACATATACACAGCTTCTCTAATCTGTTCAACAGACGGAAACTCCATATGATAGTGTGCCTGCATTCCCATCCCATCAATACGTGCTCCCTTTGTATCCTTAATCTGCCTGAGCAAAACACAAATAGCATCCCTTTTTACCGGATCCGCATCATTGTAATCATTATAAAATAACTTGATATCTTTAGGCGCATAGCGGTTTGCAAAAACAAATGACTGAGTAATGTAGCTAATGTCCCCCTGAAAAATATTATACCAACCCGTATTCTTGTTATTACATGTATAGCGCACTGATCCTGGGTTTTTTTCTGGATGAAAATCGTCCGGCTCAATCTGTTCATTTACTACATCCCAGGCATATATAATACCACGATACGGGCTATTTACTCCGTCATAATGCTCTATCACTTTCTGAATATAATTTTCAAGGCGCTTCAGCATCTTTTCTTTACCCACATATGCCCCCTGAGAATCATATTTTTCACGAAAAAACCAATCCGGAGTCTGTGAATGCCATACGAGTACATGACCCCTTACCCGTATTGTATCATCTGGATTTTTCTCATTATGTTTTTTTATAAAATCCATAATTTTATCTGCCTTGCTGAAATCAAGTGTTAAAACCGGATCGCCATTTTCATCTAAACATATACTTCCTTCAGTATCAACACTGAATACAGGAACATCTCCCAAAATTATTTCTGGTTTCATCTCGTTTTCACATGTAATACTATTATAGTGCTTTATTACAAGATTCCTTATCTTCTCGTCATTTAGCATGTCTGACATAATTGCAACGCCAGCCTTCCCATTAATTGCTGATTTCTGTTCCAGACGTTTTTTTATCGACATTATATCCTTCATATTATCCCTCCTGCTTTTTACATATAAGTCTAAATAATGTAAATTATATAATAAAAGTAAAAAAAAGTAAAATATGAATAATTGCAGAAAATCCCCCGGCAAATTAAATAACCTCGCAGTATTATTTCTCAAGCCTGCAAAATCTTAGGAGAAAAACAACGCTTAAATCAAGAAAATAAAAATATGTATCTTATCTCTTATTCAATGTTCATCAACAAAAGTCAGCCACGTTTTCACATTTTTTAAAACTGGTGAATTCTCGTTTTTGGACAGCTGACTTCAGGTATTTTCCAAAAATATCCTTCTAAACCTTTCCAATAAATTCAATCTTGGGGCTCTATTTCGTAAAACATTACATTCAGATTTGCAAGAACGTCAGAATATTGTCTCTTCTTTTCCAAGAGATATCAAGGATTTATGTATGCCCTCAGCGTAAATAAGTTCGAACCGTATAATGCACAGTTTACCAAATGTAATTTTCAGAGTTACCTGCTTTTATAATTAAGCAGGGTGTAGGATCATCCAACCACACTTGACAACCAATGATTTTTATAATCCAAAAAGTATATTTACTAACAACATCAATAGCATGCCACTCCATACCCCTCAATCTGCTCATATCCTATTGGATAATCCCGTCTGACCACTTTATCCCCGCTGTTTCCTTCCACAGTATAAACGGTTTCGTCTACCACGCTCTCAACAATCCCCACATGATCAATGTTTCCATCATTTCCCCAGTCAAAGAAAATAAGATCGCCGGAAGTGGGAACAGAACTTCCGTCCATGAACTGTCCCCGGCTTTCAAACCATTCCATACCTGCGGAACACAGAGAAAACTTAGGAATAACTCCTGACTCAATATATCCACACTGATCCGCACACCAGCTTACAAAGCAGGCACACCATTCTACCCGGCTGGAGAAACCATACCAGCTCCAGTAAGGGTCTCCTCCATTTCCTTCCTGTGTCAGGGCCACCTGTACGATTGCCTGATTTCCGATTCCTGTAGGGATACGCCCAAACACATAGTATCGCAGTACATGAGATCAGAAACCATAAGAATAATATAAGAATACTCCTCTTTTGAATCATAGTAATATACATACTCATGTGTATTAATTGACACAGCTTTAGCTTGATGTAATGCAAACCACAGAGCCACCCATACATTATCCACCAAGTCAATATATGGTGTTCGTACACCATAATGTTGAATTAAAGGTTCAAAAACAGCTCTATTATATTGTCTAAAAATCCTTTTTCCTTTAATTGCTGCATTAATTCGTGCATTATATTTCCATGTTATACTATCAAGCTTGGTCTTTCCACGATAAAGAGAAGGAATCATTGAACCATTATATAAAGAAGTTTGACCTCTAAAATATACATTTCCTATTTTGTTGTTTTTATATTTTCCAAATCCGATAAACTGTATTAAGTCATGCACTGTTTCAATTAAATAAACATTTATGTTATTTCCACATGCCAACTCAACTGTTTCTACAGCAATATTTGAAGGTGTTTTCTTTTCAAAATTATCAATAATGTAATACATTTTTCTCCTTGTAAAGAATTCTCCTCAAGGAACAATGAGAACTCTTGTAAGCACTATATTAAATAACAAAATACTCTAATCTCTGTCCCTAATAATTATAGGTTATCTCAACATTTAAAAGTGATCTGCTTATGTAATATTCCCGCTTGTTAAACGGGAATTTCCTGTTCTTCTGTTTCTAACCGCTTATCCTCAATCACGTCATAAAAATCAAAGATAAATTCCGACACAAAAGTTTCCTGCAATTCATCCGACTTTTCCAACTGTATAAGTTCCTGCGGCCATTCCATGTCGGAAATACCGAACATTCCTCTTATCATATGGAATGCCTCATTGATCCGGTCTGTATCAACCAATGCAGCCAAAGCAAAGTAAATATCATCCATATCAGAAATTTTCCCACTACTGGGAAACAATTTTTCGAGTAAAGGCAGTGTATAGGCTCCAGAAATCAGATTTGCAGCGTTTCTTACATCTTTGATCTTGTTGTCATCATTCTTCATTGACATTTCCTCTCTTTCTTTGAATCTGGCAAAAACCATATATTTATAGAACGCAAAAAACCCCTGAAACAAGCCATTTTACGGGCTTTTCAGGGGTTTTTAAGTTCTTTTAGTTTATGAGATTACATTCCCATCTGTTTTGCGAACTATTTGTAGAATATCCCTATTTTACAAGGGATTCTCAGATCTATCAGTTATCCGTACCAAACTTTTTATTTTGGTACTATGTCACATTCGAGTTTATTTTAGTATTATAATTTAAAATCACGATTTTGGTACAATCAACACAAACTTTGGTATATATTATCCATTCACGACTGCGGATTCCAACTTACTTACCTCATTATTAATATCATCTTCCATGACATGAGTATAAATATCAATCGTAGTACTATAATGTTGATGCCCCATAAGTTTCTGTACAACTTTTGGATTCATATGTAGCTCAAAACATCTACTGCAAAATGTATGTCTAATTGCATGAGGATATACATCTCCAAAAATAACCGGTACTCTTTTCTCTCGTACAGAGTCAAATGCTTCTTGCTTGTTAATAGCTTTTACTACTTTCTTACATTCTCTTTCTGCGTGATAACGCAACACAGGCGATCCCATAGAGGTTACAAATACCAGATCTGCAAACTCCCCAGTACTTCTGTATCGCTTTCCGAGTTCCTTTTTCAATCTATCCTGTTTCTTTTTTTGCGATAATAGCATTTGTTCTGCTTCACCCATGAATGGAATCCTGCGATAAGAGTTATGAGTTTTTGGTGATGTTAATTTTATTCTCTTTTCGCCCTCATAATATTCACATGATAATGAACGGTTGATATTAATGCATTTATTTTTGAAGTCTACATCTTCCCATTTCAGACCACCTACTTCTCCCACTCTCATTCCAGTAAGAAACATAACATAAAACATTTCCTTATACCAGTTATTTTCTACTTGTTTCAAAAACTTATTCTGTTCTTCCTGGGATAAGAAACGTCTCTCTTTTGTCTTATTTTCCCACGGAACCGTGATATCAAAGCAAGGATTGTCAGATATGATGTGGTTGTGCTTTGCAGATTCTAAACATTCCCTGACACGCCCTAATGCTTCACGCATGGTAGATGTTGCTTTTCCTTCCTCCTGCATTGTATTAATCACAGCCTGAATATCCATATTGCGGATCTCGGAAACTTTCATATCGCCAATAAGTCTTCCAAAATTACTTCTATATTTTGTTTTCATTGGATTGATACTTGTCTCCTTTATTTTAGGGATCTTATATCTGGTAAACCATTCTTCAAACCATTCATCTAGTGTGATATTAGACAGTTTTCTATCCATCCCATTTTTTGCATCTTCTTTAGCCTTTTCAAAATCTGTTTTGAGTTGCTTTAGATCAAAATTATACAACTGGATTTTTATACCGCCTACAACTGCTCTCGCTTCATACCTCCCATCTTTCCTCTGATAAATTCCTTTTGGTAATTCTTTGCCTTTTAAATCTTTTGGCATTGCATTCATTCCTTTCCATTTTTCTATCATAAAAAAGAAATGAAGCACTCTACATATAAATTATATGAAAAGTTCGCTTCATTTTCAATCCAAAGTTAATTTGTTCACTTTATTTCCGCTTATGGAATCAATCCATTTATCGAGTATAATCTTATTAGCGTATAGTCTGTTCCCGATCCGCACTGTAAATGGATTATTAGTTTTTGTCATTATTTCTCTTGCTTTCGTTTGTCCAATTCCAAGATAATCACAAAATTCTGTAAGATTAAGCAATCTCTTGTCCACTAATATTTTTTCTGTCATGCTTATAAACATCATCCTTCCTTATTTATTATTTTTGTGCATAAAAAAGGACTACGGTACTTTCCGCAGCCCTTGTTGTTATATTTGATTTTTAATTATTCGTAATAATTTCCTGACTGGTAGTGAGCAGTACAAGAGGTTGAAACAATCCTATCAGGATCATCGATGTTCACCCATGCATCCACCTCTGCTTTCTGTCCTGGTGTCCAATTTGTAACCTGAGACGCATTTCCGGTAGCAATTATATTTCCTTCTTCATCTAAAGCATTAATATCAACATAAAAATAATCAAAGGTATATTCCGTTGTGTTTTCCATAGACAATTTGTATGTTGTATAATCCCATTCATCTGTTGTGTGAGTCAGAACGAAATTTGATATCATATTTTGGATATCCTGTTTCATTTTCTCTTGCTCTTCTGCTCCAGATGCATCCTTCAGTATTCCATCTAATGTCTCCTGATACTGTTCATCAAATGTCAAATTATATTCTTCAACAATTTTCTTAATCAACATCGTTCTTTGACCATATATACTATTCCAATCGTAATAGAAAGTATTATAATCAACTGTATAATTTTTCAATGAATCCATTGCTTCATTTAACAAATCAATATACTGCCGAGCATATTCTCCTAATGTATCGTCATTGAATTTTGCATCATAGAAGCCACTTAACATTTCAAGTTCAATAGCGGTATTATCCTCGTATATTTCTTCTTCCGTCTTTCCATCTTCGGGTAAATCCCATCTTGCCATCAAACTTTTTCTTAGTGTATTCAGAAACTGCCCATCAGTAGATAATGCATATTCACACTTTTCTACCATTTCCGCTGAATCTTCATATGTTCCAAGCTCTTTGAATTCAGTGAGCGCATCTTCGTATTCTTCGGATGCATATAATTCCTGTGCGTTATTATATTTTCTTGAATCCGCTGTTACAATTAAATATACTATTACACCGATAATAATAATACCAATTATTGCCCCAATAATGATAATGTTCTTTTTTGATATTTTTTTCTGCGGTTTCTGTTCCACAATATCATTCTGTCGTTTTCCAACTTCATACTGTTCTGGAGTTTCGTTTTCTGCGCCTGTAATTTGATTGATAGGATAACCGCAATAAGGACATTGCCCCGCCTTATCACTTATTTCTTTTCCACACTCCGGGCATTTAATTAACGCCATCTCTTTTCCCTCCCTCGTACTCTTTGATTTTCCTCAAAATTCCTCGAAACACCACATCTTTCAATAAGTACATTTTATCACGACTGATTGGATAATCACACATAAAATCTGGATTTTCATCAAAAAATTCTTTCTGTTCCTCGTCTGACAGGAAAATAGTATATTCCTCATAAAAATCCAGATCATCGCCCATTACAAATTTCCAAAATTGCTCTTCTGATTGTAGCACTGTTTTGTAATACATTACTCCGTAAATTGTCCTGATATCGTTATTGTCGATTTGGTTTTCGATATATTATAAAACAAGTCACCTACATATGTTGATCCATATATGCCACCACCAGAACTATCTACCATATCACCGATTATATCTCCTACGCTCTCATATGTACTATCAGGTGTAAATCCTGCCACACAACAATACCAATCTGCCGTTAGTGCATTTGCATCAGAGAATATCCACGGGCTTTTTTCCCACATAAATGATGTTATTTCATAACGGCAATCAATTTCTTCATCGGCTGCATTATTAAATGTGATAGTACCACCCGTACCTGTTGTAAGTTGATCAATCGAGAGATTATTAGCATCCAATTTTTCAATGGTAATGCCTTCCTTGTCCTTCATAACATCTACCATTGCATTATATCTTTCGACAAATTTATTTAAAGAATAGGTGCCATTGACAATAGAATCCACCAGTTTTTCACTATCCTCATAATTTAAACCGTCCAAACAATTTACCGCAGACTCATAATTTCCTTCATCAAGGTATTGTTTCCCGAGTTCGTAGGACGATTTTATCAGATATTCATTACTATCTTCGTATCCATTGGCGGATAAAACTGTAAATTTTTGTGAAGCAGCCGCATAATCGCCGTTATTATATAATTCTTTTGCGATTTCATATTCGCACAAATTCGCCTTATCCGTACTATCTTCATAATCCAGATCACTCAATATATTTAAGGCATTTTCGTATTCACCATCTTCAATATATAATAATGCGATCTGATAATCACATGCTTTTACCTGTGTCGCAGAATCTTTATAATCTTCTAATTCTAAAAAAATCTCTTTTGCAGAGGAATAGTCCTGATTCTTCATCATGCCGATAGCTTTATTATAGGTTCGTAAATCTCCTGTTCCTACAAATGCTATAATACCGCCTATTATCAAGACCGAAATTATAACTATAATCACAATAGCTTTCTTTTTTGATTTTTGTTGTCCGACGTTTTGGTCTTTACTGATGTTCTCCATTTTCCACCCTCCATATTTATAGTAGATAATAACACTTATATTTGTATTTTAATCTTTGATATATGCAAAAGCAATAAGTATTTTCCGTTTTAGTGTATATATTTTCACCAATACAGATATTCTTTCTGATACAGTAACATCACAATATGTGAAAGAAGGTCATACTAATGGTGGATTTCGGAGAAAAAGTAAAGAAATTGCGGCATGAAAAAGATCTCACCCAACAACAGCTTGCCGAATTGCTAGGTGTTGCCGTGAGTGCCATTTCCTCTTATGAGTCTGGTAACAGGTATCCATCCTATGAAGTCCTCATTAGTCTTGCACGAATTTTTCATGTGTCTACAGATTATCTTCTCGGACTGGAAAAATTAAAAGCCGTTGATGTAAGCGGTCTGGATGATAATGAAATCAAAGTTATTTTACAGATGATTGATGTGTTAAGAGAGAAAAAATGACACCTACTGTATTCGGTAAGTGTCATTTATTCTTAATCCTGATAAGCCCTGTTCATATTCACTTTTTCCATTCTTTTCAATCCAGAATATAGAGTTTCAAACATTTGATCAATATCATCTTTTCCAAATTGATAAAAATCAAAATCATTTGCCATATCGTAACACTGCTTCATTTTATGAATTGCAGTTACAGCTTTGTATAGTGACAAATCCATATTATACGCATCCTCAATGAATCCTCTTGATACATTTTCAAAACTTTCTACAGTTCCAATAAAGATATTAACTGATCGCTGCACATCATCTATCGATTTTATAGATTGCCAATACTGATCCATACTTTTCTGGTCTTTTTTCCACCGTTTCTGTAACTCTTTATTCATATATCGGCTCACATGATATCCGGCATCATATGTTTTATTAAATTTATCTAGTTCGTCTGTTAAATACTGTTCTAATTCATTCATAATAATTCCTCCGTATATGCTTTAAAAATAGTATACCACTGATTAACTTTATAATGGTATAAAATTTTGTCGGTGTAAAAAAATCAGAATACATCTGCCGCCCCTACCAATTAGGGGGCATTCCGACCGCCCTCGATATCAGACACGCAACAACCACTTTAGATACATACACCGCCGCAGATTCTCAAATTTTTTATGATCTGACAGGATTTCACTGCGGTTATATTTATAATTCCATAATCGCCATTATGGGTTTTAGCTTTATATCCTATATCCATCTGCTCATAATGCAGCCGTAATAAGCAAATTCAAAGCGGTTATGTTCTTAGCATTTACT
The DNA here is from genome assembly GCF_016902345.1 of Mediterraneibacter glycyrrhizinilyticus. Taxonomy (GTDB): domain Bacteria; phylum Bacillota; class Clostridia; order Lachnospirales; family Lachnospiraceae; genus Mediterraneibacter; species Mediterraneibacter glycyrrhizinilyticus_A. Next base: position 23,878 of record NZ_JACJLR010000022.1, read on the forward strand.
ATTCACGGCAAAATATACATTGTTTATTCCGTCTATTTTTGTGTTTATCGCCTTTAAAGGTGTTTTGTGTACTCCTGCACGTTTAACGCAAAAAAGCGTTAAAACGCAATATACGATGTTATATAACGATGTGATTTTTTGCCATGTTCACACAGTCCTATTTTGATGTTAATAGTACACTTATAAGCCTAATGGCTAATTAAAAGAGACAGAGCCTATATAATAGATCTGGACACACTAAAAAAGACGTGATCAAGTCACGCCCTTTTTACTAAATCCAGTATTCAGTTTTTATGCTCCCATTATTGCAAGTATCACAATCAAGATAAACAAAAACAATAACGCCCCGCCTGTTCCTGCCGATTCCTCAATCATTTTGTAAATACAGTATATAAGACTAATCACCCACATGTTAGCACCTCTCTACATTCTGACGATAATAACCGCCGTGTTATCGCTTTCAACGCTTTCTTTGTATGCTTCTGCTTCTTCTCTTGATGCAAAATGTCTTTCATCTATAATATGACTTTCAAAAACATCTATATTTACTGCTATTACCTTGTAAAATGTTTTAACTGCTACTATCATCATAATTGTAACCGCCTTTCCTATTAGATTAATTTACTTCCTTTTTCTTTGTTACAAGTCTCACAAAGTCCTTGTAGGTTCTTTAATGCATTGCTACCGCCCCGGATTACTGGTAAAATATGATCTAGCGTCATATAATCTTTGACGCTAGTACAATCATCATTTTGTAACAACTTCCCGCATATAGCGCATTTACCGCCTTGACGCTTGTATATAATCTTTCTTTTATATTGCCTTCTGGTTATAGTTGTCCGCTTTCCTCCCATGCTCCACCGTAGCTTGTCCGTGTTAATCTCACACTGTACCGTATCTATTCCACACGCAACCGCCACAATATAATCACAATAACCATCCGTCAGTATTCCTTTTTGAGTTACTACAATCTTATTTTTTAATTGTCCATACTCCACATAATACCGCATATGTTTATTGATCTTCTCTTTTTTCGGCGGCGTATGTGTGTACATAGTCGGTATCCTGATTTCGTTTATGCTCATAGTTACCATCATACACACCGCCTTGTTAACTTCATTTTTCAATATCATAAAAAACTTCATCATCACGATAAAATTTTTCCATATCTACCGCAGCCGTGAATCTATCAGTAACACTAAAACTATAACCAAAATCTCTGTTGTATCTTTTCGACGCTTCACAAGCGATTCTGTAATAAGCATCAACCGCTTTGTCGCTGTCATACCATCCTTTAGACGCTTTCCGTCTGAGGTTATTAATTACCGGCGTAATCATCTGACGGTATAACTCCCCGTCATTTGTGGCATATAATAATAACTCTCTGCTCTCCGTTGTTTCGTTGTAGATCATTGATCTAGTTCTTTTCATAATAAAACCGCCTTTCTTTTTCTATTGCGGTTTGCTATAATGATTAATAGCAACCGCCGTTTATAGGTTGCGAATAGGGCGTTTATTCGGGGTCTTACGGCTTACGCCTGCCCCGTCTGGTTAGTTGTTTGGATTAGCTTCTAACGCTTCTGCTTCGGTGGCATATAACACGTTGTCGGCTTTTCCAATATAACCGTAATCGGTATACATCACTAACACCCCCTATTCAGTTGTATTTAAGATATTGCAAGGGTTCTAGTTTCTCAGGCTGTTGCCCTTGCTTTATCTTATGGTTAAATTATACACTTATTTCAAGTGTTCATCTATTGATATATTGCACAAATATTCACCTGTTTTTAGTGTATATTATGCACTTGTTTCAAGTTGACATTCATTTACATATACAATATAATAAACGTGTGTTCGATATACAGATTGGAGGTTTTAAGATGTTACGATATAAAATAGATATACTGGATGCATTAAAACAAGCCGGTTTTTCTACCTATAAAATAAGAAAAGATAAACTTATAGGCGAAGCACAAATGCAAAAAATACGAGTTGGCGAAATAGCAAGCAAAGACACACTTAACACGATCTGCCGCTTGCTTAATTGTCAACCGGGGGATATCCTAGAATATGTACCAGATGAAGCAAATCAAAAATCCGAATAAAGAAATTCCAAAGAGCCTACGCCATGCAGCGCAAGGCTTTTTATTTTTGCTTAGAATAAATATGTTTCCAGTTTTTTATGAGATAATCTGGCTAATATCGTAAAATACATATTGATTTTCTTTCAAACTGGCAACATATTCATGGATATGTGTCTTGTTTTCCCTTTGATCATGTGATATACTATATTCAGAACAAAAGTTCGATTTCAAGAAAGGCGGTATAAATATGTACGCAACACTAGAAGAATATCGGAATGAACTTCTTCAGAACGGGAAAAGCAAGAACACGATAGACACATACACCCGTAACATCACAATGTTTTTAAATTGGATAGAATCCATCACCAAAGAACCATTTAATAATGTAATTACACAGATGGACACACAAACGTATAGCAAATATCTGACAGAACAGAAATTGTCGCTTAACTCAATCAATAGCAAAATCACCGCCATTACGAATTATGCAGACTATCTGGCAGAACACGGATATATGCCCTACATTAAAGTGTCACGTAAAAAAGGACACTCAGATCCCAAAGTAGAGGTTCTGGAAAAGAATGAACTTTATAAATATCTCCGAGATACCATATCTTCCGGGAATCGGCTGCACATTGCTATTGTCCAGTTGATACTTAATACAGGTATCCGGGAATCGGAATTATGTAATCTTGAATTAGATGATATCACTATCTCGGAGCGCAAAGGCAGTATGATCATCCGATCTGGTAAAGGCGATAAGTATCGGGAACTTCCTTTAAACAAAGACGCTCGACATGCCCTCTCTGATTACATCCAGAATGGCAGACCTGAGACAAATAGTAAAAAAGTATTTATCGGTCAGCGTGGAGCTTTAAACCGCAACGCCATTTACAAGATTATAAATAAAATAGGTCAGAAGTCACTCGGAAAAAATGTCTATCCTCATATGCTCCGACACCAATGTTTTACCGCAATGGCGAAAAATCCAGAGGTGGATCTGAAAACAATAGCGGAACTTGCAGGACATTCTAATGTCGAATTAACCGCAAAATACTATATCCACTCTTCCAAAGAAGAAAAAGAGAACGCAGTTGAAAGTCTTTCATTCTTCTAAATTATCCTCCACAGTAGGCACTCACAGTTTCGTGAGTGTCTTTTTTTATGCCAAAATTCCCGATTATATTTGATGTATTAGCAAATTATATTATTGATAATAATTCTCATTATATTTCTGTGTGATAAGCATAGAAATATTTATTGACAATTATTCTCATTAAACTGCTATTTCCTTTACACCACCCGATATAACAATTCCACACTTATATGCATCTGTCATTTCACGCAATAAATCGTGGCAATATGGGGATAAAATTAAATACTTCACTCGTCCATGATTTTTTATTTTACATATCATTCATTCAAATAACCTCTTTTAATCCCTACATTTTTAGTAGGAATTATGGGGTTAAAATTCTCCCTTCTTTCGTACCCACAATATATACGATATGGGGATAATTCTACCACAAGATACAGAGGGTAAAATTTTACCCCTTCAACCACCATTTTCAAAATAAATAAAATGGGGGAATTTTCTGCAATAAGGGGAACGAAATTTGATTCTCCTTCATCCATTATCCAATCAGGGAATAAAATATTGTCCTCTGAATTAGCATAAATCTCTAAATCAAAATGGGGATAACTTTGCACCTGATCCCCTACGTCAAATCTGACGCTGTTTATTAATTATGGGGATACTACAATCTTTTCATATTCACATATAGGCACACCATATTATTATGGGGATAAATATTTAACAATAATGATACGCCTGTATCTGGATATGAATATGGGGGCAGGATTTACCCCACCCCACAACAATTACTCTTCAATGCCCTGTTCTCGCAATTCGGATATGGGATCACTTTCTATATTATCACCGCCGATTTTAGGAATAGTCATTTTATGCATCGTCTGGATTTTGAAAATTAAGGGGATAATCTCACTTCCATCCATAACAGTACGCACAAGATCAACCCACTCTTCGCCAGGACGCTTAAAATCAATATAATTTCCACTGTCTTTTACTCTGAAAACACAAATTGCTTCGACAATATATGTATCTCCCGGTTTCTCGTTATCTCGAATGATTAAATATTCTCCGCTCTCCATGCTATGATCCACCATAAACTTTTTAATTGCATTCTTACACATAAAGTCAAAATCAAAGTATTCCATCCTAGCATACTCTCTCACTGCATATGGGGATGTTTCACCATTTCTCGGCAGCTCAACAATTTGAATCAATTTATATTCTGGATACATTACAATTTTCCTCACTTCCTGAAAAAGTAAAAAAATAAAGGGGATCAATCCACTTTATCGTCAATTACTTCCTCTAATTCGATTTTATTTTCGGTATCGGCATCTTCTATATCTTTGACTTCTTGAATCTCAGTTTGTTCAGCCTGTTCCTTTTCTGATTCGATTCGCTCTAATTCCAGCGCAGTATCAGTTGTATATGGGGATTTATCAATAATAGTCTGTCGTGATATTGCACCACAATCATACTGCATCTTCATATTTTCCATATCAGATTTATTGTCTACAGGTCTACTTACATTGAATGAAACACTGATACTGTCAAATACTTCATCTGTAATTTCCACACCCTTTAGCTCCATAAGTTTTCTGATATAATGCAGCCGTGTCATAAATCCCTCTGTCAGACTTACTATATACTGACGGGCGATATTATCTGTCTGTTGGTACAACATTGTGATACTTGTCTCAGAAACATTCGCCACATTGGACTGTCCTAAAATTGAAGATGGCACACATGCCACTGCATAAAACTGTTGGATAATATAATCCAATTCCAACTTGATACTCTCTCGATCCATGTTAACGGATGCATATTGAAAATCCGCACCTTCTTCCAAATTTAATACCGTTCCTGTAATATTGGTGGGAATAGCTGAATCTATCCTCTGTCCAGATACCACGCCTAACGGGTTTAGGGATAGTGTTGTTACTGCATCATCCAACTTTGAAAGCAAATTCTCAATACTGTCCATAAGGGGAATCAGGTCAAGGATAAACGGATCGCCAAATTTATCATACTTCGCTTTATCCATAGAGGTATACCAAATTGGCAGACCTGTTAAGTTTGACTTTGTGTCAACTAACACTCTGTCCTCGTAGATTTCAACTCTGTCTGTATAATACACGACATAGTGATCTTTTCTTGTATCTTCGTCTTTCCAATACTCTACAAAATTTGTATAATTCCCATTCCCATCATAAATAGGATACGAATCTTTATTCCTTATTACTTTGGATCTTATAATATCATCCTCATCCATATACACATACTCAAAAGCATCACCATATGTAATCAGATCCTTTGTAACTTCCAGATCTGTCTTGTTGTAATTACCCTTTTTATATATTTTATTGAGATATGACACAAGTTCCTTGTCTCCCGTAATACTTATGGGATTTCCACAAATATAGGATGTATGGAATTTAATAATTGATTTTAAAGTCTGTAGTATAATTTTTGCAGTTTCAAAAGTTTTCTCTTTAAACTCAAAATTCGGGCGCAAGAGGACTTTATGATCTCGTCTTAAATATTCATCAATGTCATTTACTCGCCCGATTCTGTCAGTATATTTCATCTTTCTGATTTCCTGCATAAACCAAAAGTCGTAATTGAAAACCATCTTTCCTCCTTCCACTATTCGCTTAATAGCAGATTTTATATAGTTCCCCCGCACGTACAAAGGGATTATTTTCTTTCTCCATTTATCAGTCCTCTCCATGCAATATGCATTTTTCAAGCCTGACGCCAGAGGGCAGTTTTTTCTTAGAGATAATCGCCTGTACTGCCTTGTCACTCAGGCGTTTTTGATCATCGTATGACAAGTTCTTATCATCATACGAAAAAATATATTCTTGTTTTGCATTTCTAATATAATAAAGACTGCCACCACCATTGATATAATCTAACAGAGCAGCGTCAATAATTTCCTTGTATTCTTTATATTCCATGTCCTACCTTTCTTTCTATCACCAGATATACCACACTCCATTCACCAGACCCTCGATAGCCATGCAAAACGCCATAACTCTATCATCTTTCGCACCTGTAGTAGCCTGGACTTTTCCTTTATCATCCATCTGAAATGTTTTCATTTCATTTAATAAATTTTTTGAGTTGATACAGACTTGTCCTTTATCAAACCATTCGACAAATCGGTTAATAATGATAGGACGGCTTTTGCCACTTGTTTCAAATCCGGGCTTCTTCCGCATTTTCCCTTTTGCATCATATTGTTTATACTTATACAGATTGAGATATCTATTATTTGAATCATACAGATTATCTACAACCGTATGCCCTGCGGACATTTTCTCTACTACTAGCAGACTCTTGTTATAATAAATTCCAACGACACGTACAAGCTCGGAAAATTCATATGGTTTTATCTTATTACTAGCAAACTCAAATACCTGATATCCATCCTGATCTATAATCTCAATTACACTATTATCTGAAGAAATACCCTCCCCAGTATCAACGCCACTATAGTATTTCATACCTTTTTGCGGTAACTTCCAGATAGTACAATCTTTCTTCCACTTTTTCATAATTGCCGGAATCTTCACCGGCATTTTTACTTTCGGAGTATCATTCACATTTAGCAACCGATCTTGTATTTTCTGCAAATCAAATACATTATTCCCCGATACGATAAAAGACTCCATAGCATTTGATGGAAATTCCTGCCGGAATTTTTCGATCCCGATATTGGCTATTCTCATCCTGCGCCACATTAATTTCTTTAGGGAAAGCAGATTATTTTCCCCATCCATCTTGTGATATAAAGTAATTTCTTCATCGTCCAAATCGTCCACTGTTAGATATCTGCCATGACGATTTTTATATATCTCTGTAGATTCTTCATAATCCACTAAAAATAATCTATTATCGTCCACCCACGAAAAGAAAAATGGTTTGTATTGTGACTCGCCATTCACGGCTTTCATCCACAACTCAAACCAATAATTCATTCCTTTAGAGGTTGATTCCAATACCATTTGTCCATCTGGGCGTAAAGCTGCTTCAATCGCCACCAACTGATTTTTCAGTTTGTCATCATCCATACTGGATACTTCTGTCAGATGAACATATCGCAACGTAGCACCTCTGGCCGCATCTTTAGAGCCACATACGCAACAAATAATACGACTTCTATTTTCTAAGATTAATTCTTTCCTATTGTTGGCTACATCTTTTATTTTTACCGATGGACTAAGATCATCATACAGTGCTTTTAATTTTTTAAAAACAATATCAACCGTATCCAGTGAATATGACATTATCATGCATACGCAATCCGGCTCTGTATGTGTAAGGTATAGCGAATATGCTAAAGCCAAACTGGTTACACCTAATTGTCGGCTCTTTGCCACAAGATTAAATTTACTGAAATTTTTCAACAATACTTTTTGATGGTAGGTCAGATCAAATGGTACTTTCCTTCCCTCTTTGTTCACAATCTGGACAAAATATCTGATCCATAGTACGGGATCGGCCACTATTTTTCTCAGCTTATCTTCTTTTGTCATTTTTCACCTCCCCATTATAAAAGGACTGTAAAAGATATAATCTCACACAGTCCTATAACAATTAATTCTTCAAAACAAAATGAACTTCTCCCGGCATACTATAAACAATCGTTATCTCTTTCGCATCCGGATACATCTTTCTCAAAATCATTAAATCCTGTTCTTTTTTGAAACCGAATCGTTCATGTTTGGTATATAATAATTCATACAAGGGTTTATTCTTCATAGGTATAGCTGTAATCTTCTTCGTCTATTTTATTAATTTCGGAATCAGGAATCCGGCTTAACAATGCAGTTAGTCCGTTTTCTTTATCTTCTTTGAAAAATGTTTCCGAAAAATCAAGAAAAGCCTTAAACGCTTGTGTATCCCCGTCTAAGGCTTTTTGATAATATGTATTATAAAGTTCAATCATTTTCTTTTGGTGTAATCGTTTTAGAAGCCATTTAACCGCAGATTGAACGCCTTCTTCTAAAAGATATCTTTTACAAATTTCTTCTGTAATCGTCTCTGAGAATACTTCGTATCGACTTTTTAAATCAACAAAAGACTCTATCGGTTTTTCAGTTGCCCCTTTTAAATATTCCGGGCAATACAAATACATTATGTAATATACCTTTGTATCTGTTCCGATCATATCTTTAAGATTTTGATAAATTGTCTTTTCTTTACTCAGCGATTTTCCAATAGGTTTACATTTATACTTTGCCATATTCAATCACCAACTACATTTTATTCATTATCATCAGTAAATTTTTATATTTCACTTCTGATATTCCATTATCTATTTTCCACAACTTCTTAAATTTCAATATCGTGAAGCTGCCGTTCTGCATTTATCATGATCAGTTTTTTTAGTATCATTTTATAAGCTAATAACTGCCAAAAGTCTGTTTCATGATCTATAGCATTCTGACACTCTTTTACCTGTTTACACTCCGTGGGCGTTAGATATATATACTTTTCATGTATATCTGTAATTTCTTCATATTCGTGTTTGATTATTAAATCTGCAATATAATTGTCCATCTCTTCATATGATTTTTTTATTTCATCCTCGGAGACTTCATTTTTTGCCACCTGTTCCTGCAAATCATACCAATAGAGCGATATCCATTCAATTTCTTCAGGTGTTAAACATGGTACTTTCTCATGTAACAGGCGTCTATAATTTTCTAATAAGGCACACTTCATTTCTTCCTTGAAAAGCATCTTTTCTAAATCTTCTGCCGTAATACTCTTCCCTAATACTCTTGACATGTCTTCAATCCGACCTGTTTCATAATACATCTTAGCTTCTGCCAGATGACAGGCCTCATCACAATTTAATGGCGTTTGATAATTCCACCTAGTTATCATTTCAGACAAGCTAATATTTTCATTTACATTGCCTATTGCATCCTTATGAGATTCCTCTATAGTACAATAGCATGATATTCCAATATCACCATTGGACATTAATTCCAATGGGCATTTTACAAGTGGTATATTTGCAGAATTATCTTCATATACAATTTTATGATGAGGTGAGTCGCAGTAAAATTCTGCATCTAATTTTTTCGCCCTTCCAGAATATGCAATCATTTTTCTGTCCTCAATTCCCCATAAAACTCTATGTGATTCTTCTACTTCATCACCGCCAATTATTTCAACATGCACTAATGGGTTGGCTCTCTCTGTATAAAAGCGATATGCTTTTTCATAATCATTTTTATGATATAACCTACTAATCCGCAAATTCACCAGTTTTTCTGTTCCTTTTTCAAAAAATGCATCAAAAAATTGCGTACTGTCTTTTAGTACTTTTTCTGTGACATACTCTGTAAATCTATTTAATGCGGTTATAAGTTCTCCGCTTAATATAGTTCCATTTGTCGCAATATCTATTCCTATGACTTTTTTGTTTTCACGTATAATTTTGTCAATAGTATAAATTATAATATTTATATTTAGTAATGGTTCTCCACCTGTAAAATTAATATTATGTATTATTCGTATATTATTATTAAAAAATTGATCTATGGTTCTCGGCTCCATGTAATCACTATAATCACTTCCACTTTCACCTTCCCCATACAACATACAATGAGGACAGTTCAGATTACATCGATTTGTGGTTTCAATCTGCAATGTATTAATATCTACTAGATTCATGCCCCAACCGTCCTTCCATTAATATTTTCCATGCTTTTCTTCAGGTACTTCACACACAAGGATCTTCGCTGCATATTTTTTATCTGGCTCCTGTTTATTTGTCCAGATTTCAAACTCCACGACCGATCCTCTGATCAATTCATAATCATCCGTTAACTGCGATACATGCGCAAAATAACTTTCGCCATCTTCAAAGCATCGGATAAAACCAAATTTTCTATCTTTATTCCACCTGATCACCTTTCCCATATATCTCGGTCTAGGTTTCCATTTTTTCTTATTTATTTCTGAGTTTTCCATCTAACACCTCTGTTAAAATAGCGTTGCTTTTGGACGTTCTTTGTTGAACACAAAAGCTCTATGATTTTTATATCTCTGCCCCCATATGACAATAGGCACATTGTTTGTCCGCAAAACCAAAGCAGTATGAGGATCATACGTTACTGTAAAACACTTGTCTTTATATTTTTCTTTGCAAAATCTCCTATTGTCATATGGGTATAATGACTCAATCTGATTGTCCGTGATATCGTGTCCATACAGATCACGAATTTCATCTAATTTGAGATTATCCTTTAATGGCAATGGATTCTGTCACTTCCTTATCTTTTTTATTTGTATTTCTAAATTCGGCAATATCTTTTACAATAGAGTCTGTCCTATCATAAATCCAAAAATATCGCCCCGTTTTGAAGTGGGTACAACGATAGAGAAATCTATATCCTTTTTCTTTTAGATACGTAAATTCTCTTTTAGAATAAATACAAACAAACCGTTCCATAAGCTCACTCTTAAAAATCTCAAATTCTGCTCTCGTCATTGACAATTCTCTCCTTCTTCAATTTCAACTAATAATTCTATACTGCAATATTTAAAACATATTTATCTTTATATGTCTCAGCCGCAATCAGAATATTTTCATTTCTGTTATGTAATTTCAAAGCGTCTGCTTTTGACACAAACAATTTTTTTATCGGCTGTTCCAACTCAAATTTATATTCCGGGACTTTATATGTCGGTGTCTCCAAATAACCTTCTTCGTTGATAAAAATTTTATCATGGAGTCCATATTCAGCCGAAAATTTCTGAAAATATTCCATATTCCTTGATTCCAAAACAGGTATAAGATATTTCTCCAAACCTAATTTTTTCAACCAATAGATGTTAACATCCTTCCATATACCGCCGTTTTTATAGTAGCCAATAAAGCCGCCATCAACAGCGCACAATAATTCTAACAGCGTATCGTTCATTCTCTCTATACCGCCATACAACCCAATAAGCATAGTGAGTGTACTAAAGTTATATTTGTTCTTATATTCTCTGGGAATAATGTTAGGATTAATCCTGTTCGGATTATTTAGAAAAGTGCGGTGATTATCAAAACATAGATAGTCACGCCCAATAGACAGGTCTACATACACTGGTGTTTTCCACCAAGCATCAGTAATCTCTTTATTTGTGTACAGACCTTTTTCAAAAGAATAAAAACCGCCTATTTCCAATCCAAAAAGAGTATGTAATCTTTGGCATGAAAACAGGCTGTCGCAATCATCTGTCATCACAAGATAGTATTCGTCCGGGTTTAAATGTAACCACCAGTCCGGCAGCTTTTCCAATAAATCATTGCTTATAAGCGACTTTCGTTTATCAAATGCATCCATCTCTTAATCGTGCCAGATACTTATTACGATCATAAGTACCCACGATTATGTTTGTTTTCTGATCCAACACTAAAACCTCCTTTGTTTATGTTTCTTCACTCCCTGTTTTCTTTTCAGGAGTTTTAGTTTTTCTCTTAGCAACTGTTTTTGCTACTTGTTTCTTTTTCACTTCTTCACGTTCTTTTGATTTATCCATATCAAAAGTTCCATTCACCATAGCTTGATATGCCGCATTAATACCCTTAACAATTTCACGGTATGTATTCTCAGTTAGAGTATACTCATAACGCTCTATACTCCCGATCATCTGAGCCGACACATTGCAGTATCTTGCCACATCACGCAACGATAAGTTGCGCAATAATCGATAGTCTTTTAACTCTTTCGCTGATAACATCTGTTTTACCTTCCATAAAAAATAATTGCTTTAAAATGATAGGGTGCAAAATTATGCAATATATTTACCAACATTGCACCCATATATCAAAATCATCATAGGATGATTAGACGCTATTCGCCATCGTCTTCCGTAATTGTTTTTCTCAGGATTGCCACTCCGCTTGCATCCAGAAGTTTAACTGCATACAGACTTGTTGTTACAATATCTGTAGCTCTCAGTTTCGGGAGTCTTTCTTCTTCAACAGTAATATCTTTCTGGAATACATATGCAAGTGCATCCTTTTTAATAAGATACGTTTTGCACTCTTTCTTTGCATCGTCATATGTACCATTATTGGAAACCATAACGGGAACATTATACAGATAACCGATAACACCATTACGCACAATACCATTTCCTTCGGTTGTATGAGTAAGCGTAGTTGACACAAATGCATCCATATTCATAAAACTTGACACAAGACGGCTGTTGATTACCCATGCAGCGAATGTATCGCTGTCAATCTGATCCCCAAACAGCCCAATAGCCGAATCAAGTTCTGTTTTTGTAACCGCATCTGCATCCGTAGTAACCTGCTTATAAACTGCATCTGCATCCATAGCCGCCACAAGATCAAGGTCAATTTTCTTTGCCATCGCTTCTGCAAGCTGAACAACCATTTTATCCATTGCGCCGCCTTTAATCTGAATCTCTTCTTTATCAAGGACACGAACAGCCTTGCCGATTTCTTTGATTTCGGCAGTGTTATCCTGCATAGAAACTCTTTCCGGCGTTACCTCAACACCGTCTGTAAGTTCAGTAGCATCTGTAATTCTATTAATAATCGGGAAGTGTACTGTATCACCAGACTGACGGATTTCGCCAACCATATCTGTTGCATCAAATGCAAGACTTCCTACTTTAAGGGATACTCCCAGTTTTTCATTAATTGCATCCGCAAAAATCTCAGGGATTACTAAAGCCATAATCTATACCTTCTTTCTGTTAAAAATTTCAATAAAAAACCGGCAAAGATTTCCTTGCCAGTTTGTCATGTTTTATATTATTTTCTACCCATAAATCGCTTATATGCTTCGGGATGAGCCTGTGAAAAGTTAACCTTTTCAGAATATGTCATTTTCTTGAAATCCTCTGGTGTAATTTTATCATCAGATGTATGTTCTCCCGGAACATATCCGCTCGATTTCATGCGTGTTTTGGTAATAGTATCAATTAAATCAGAAAATGCTTCGAGATCTGCATCAGCTCTAAGAAAATCTACCATCGACTTATCAATACCCTTACCTGAAAGTTGTTCCTGTATGTCTAATCTTTTTTTCTGAGCCGCTACTTCCTTTTCAGATTTCTCCAGTGCAGCGATCCGATTTTCAAGATCAATCTGATCCTGAGTTTTCTCTACAGGCGTTAGTTCTTTAACTTTCTCTTGTAACTCTTTGATTGTCTTGCTCATCTTACCACGCACACGATCCTCTGCCGACTGGATAGCTTTATCAAAATCAGTCTGAGACATCGTAACAACTTTTTCTGTAGATTCTGCTCTGTTGGTAGTTGCTTGCGCCCCATCGCTAGTCTGAGTATCTACATTAGTATTTTTATTTTCTTCCATAAATATAATCTGCCTTTCCTGTTCCTGATCTGCACCCCGACATAGCGTTTTACATATCAGACCCATTGATTATTTATATTTCCACTCATAAAGGAATTTATTACAAAAATCTCGGTTTTCTTTAAAGTCGGAGGTAAAATAGGAAAACCGAGAAAAGACTATATAGATTAGAAATTCCATACTAAAGACGCTAGAAATATTTTCTGTAACTCACAATAAAATAAGGAAGCAGTACAACAAATGGAATCATCAGAAAAATGAAGCGTAGTTATATGGAGTTTAATATGTTGGACAAGTAAAAGATGAGTTATTCGTCCTGTCCTTACACATTCGAGTACTTTAAACGTCAGAACTAAAAGACGCTTATGTATATATCAAACACCTCACGTAAAGTTACACTCACAGAGATTTTTTACGCTCGATGCAGATATCTAAATTAATATCCCTTAGATGTAAGATAATTGTCTAATGCTTCAATATCACATCTATATAATAAATCTGTCCGTCCATTCTTAAACCGTGACAGTAGGGATTCATTGATATTAATCTGATTAGCTATATGCTTTTGACTGATTCCCTCGACCTTAATGATATTTTTCAATCTTGCTCTAAGAGTTTCCTGTTTCATATTCATTTCCTTTCTCAATAATGCATATGGCTAATACCTATGAATTGCTTATATGAAAATTACCTTATGTTATAGTTGTTGTGCTATTTATTATATACCATATGATGCAAATTGTACTTTCTGACAAACGTCAAAATCCCCCTCAACAAAGCAGTTTTTTTATCATGCTATTTCATGAAGGGGGATTTTTCTGTAAAGCCATATCTTTATCTTAATCAGTTGACTATGATATATTTTTCCCCATATAATTCATAAGTTTCATCTGGAAATAATAACGGTAAATCTTTAAAACTCTTAACTTCAGTTGTTTTGCTTGCATCTAAAGCAGTAGATTCGATTTTCTTTACGTATGAGCATTTTCCCTTATTTTGTTTAATTGCGGATAGAAAAACATCCGGGAAAGCTGTATACACCCATTGTAAGAAGTTTGCTCCAAATCTGGCATTTTTTATATCAATATCACGTTTGTCAACAATAACTTTCTTCCCATCTTCATAGACAATCTTTCCATGCTTATCTTTTTTCGGATGCTCATCATATGCCATACAGATTAACTTCTGTATATCTTTTACATTTACCGATCGCGGTGTAGTCCTAGTCTGATCCGTATATTTTATATCCTGAATTATTTCAGCTTTTATTTTTTGTTTTTCATCGTACATCTCATCAAAACTAATTTTCTTTGCATCGAAATCATTCTGAACTTTATCAAGTTTTTCTTTCCCGTCAAGGCAAACTCTTTTGATTTCATAGACTCTATGGTAGTCTGCATTTTGTCCTTTTGTTTTGTTTCGATCTAATATTTCAATAATTGGTAGAATCTTAGTGGGATCACACCTCACAACTTTTTCACCTATTATTTCGACCAACAAATCCATTGGATTTTCCAATTTATGATATATTTCCTCTTTTAGAATTTTCTGTTCCTCTCTATATGCAGCCTGCTGTGCTTTCAATTCTTCCGAATTACAAATCTTCGTCCTACGTTGTTTGCTTTTAGATTTCACATTTACTGTCCACTTTGGATGAATATAATGTTTATCTACAGTTTTAAGTAATTTGTCTATATCCTTATTATACTGCTCAATTTCTTCTGGATCATGTGATTTTTCCTTCTTCTCACACAATCCTTTATACTCCTCAATATCATTTTTCGAAAAAGAATTTTTATATCTTTGATGCTCAAATAAAATAGCTGTATCATGAATAATAGCACCTTCCTCTACAATATATGGACGATTTTTGATTTCCTTAAGCTCACTTGCAATATTCACACCGTACCGTCTTTTCGCACTATCAATGGCAATATTGCTTAAAACCTCCAGTATACATAAGTCGTCATATATCATTTGTAAGTATTTCTCTTGTTTTTCTGGAAGGCCATTTCGTTTTAAATGCCAGTAAAAACATTGTAAATCACGGGCATAGTTACATATTTTACCAATAGAATCATTACAAAGCTGTCCATCGACCTTCGCCATATTATCATTCATATATTCCATCAATTTTGCTTCAGGCTCTAGTCCGTTAATTGGTATAAGTTGATTGCTACTTTCTTTTGTCTTTTCTAATATAAGCGGGAAATTACCAATATATGCCGTATCTGCATCTGTGTCACATCCGTTCCATCGTGGACTTAGAAATGCACCTTGATTCCAGAAATTAACACAGATAATATTATCCGTCAGATTGAACCATTTATATTCATCATGATATTTATTCTGTAACACGGCACAATTACCCTGACAAATATGTGGTGAACGAAAGCCATATAATTCTTCATTGCCATATCGTTTGCAGTAACACTCCCAGTTGTCCATGATTGAAGATTCTATCTTATCACCGCAACTTGCCCTTAACATCTCATATGGATTGCCAAACAGGACACAAAAATCAGAGTTTGGTATTTGAACTTTACCTTCATACAGCCGATTCAATATCATTTGTATCTGAGATCGTCTGTAATTTTTATACCACTGGGTACGGCTTATATCATCGTTAATTTCTAACAGACGTAACATTATAGAGTTATTCGTATTTTCATCTGTCCTCATAGCAATCCCATGTTTGAAAAAGGCAACATGCTTTTTCATCAGATTAACCTCTTCGATTTGCGGTCTTACAATTTCCCATAAATCATCTTTACTCAAATCTAAACTGACAAGGATCTGATACCATAACTGTTGAAAATCACCAAATTTTGAGGATTTTTCGTACTTACAAACACCGAATACTTCCTCATGTTCCTTTAAATATCTTCTGTACCAATTCCATGTTAATCTTTCCTGTTCAAATTTAATCTCCTTTCTTCGTTCCTTGATTTCAACATCTAATGTCACACAATTTTCATTTTCTATATTTATGGCATCACGCAAATTGTTCTTCGCTTGTTGTACATTTGGTAATGTAGCTTTCCCCTCACATAACTCTTTTTCTTTAACTGTCAGATTTCTTTTTGCATTTATAACTGCTTGCTTGTATTTTCGCTGCTTATCGATTAAATCCTTCAAATTCTTTTCTAATTCTCTCAGCTTTGCTTTTTCATCATTCAATATCATATACTCACATACAATATCCGCAAATTTAAAAATCTTACAGCTATTTTTAGTCGTGACCATCAGTATATCTTTTGCCAGAAATTCATTGCCAAACCGATCCTTTACTATCTTTTCCGATTCATCACAATCACTAAAGTGCTCCCGGAAATAATCCTGTAATTTTGTGTTAAACGCAGCGGATTTAAGAAAATGGTTTCGCAAAAGCAAAAATCCTTTGTTTTTGTAACTTGCAAAAACACTCTCATCCAGTAATGATTGTCCATCCCACAAATCTGTGGACTGTTCATAATTTTCTTTCTCTGCGACTAAATGAAATTTCCCATCTTCTGATACGTTTCTAACCACATTACATTCCATTTCACCCTTTCCTGCTACATCATCAATAAGCAAGATACTGTATGGATCTATATTCAATGTTCCGATAATAGCTGAAGATGTTAATGAACTATAACTACGAGTTGATACAAGATCTGTTTCTTCAAAAGGATTAGGATTTTTTCTATCTTCACTACGAACAATATGTCGGAAAGGAATATCCATGTTCTGCCACTGTTCCATTTCATCAAAATATCTATCGTCTATAAAAAGAACATTTCCTGTTCTGGCTTTACTACTTGACCTTTGAAAATTGACATAATGTATACCATTGATTGTAATACCATCTCGATATGCCATTTCTCGAAGCTTTTTCCGGGTGATAAATCTTTTCATCCGTTTTTTTGTATCTTCTTTTATCTCTCTCGTATCCTTGTCAATCGTCTCTCGTGGCGTATCATCGGGGATACGAATATCATTTTTAAATTTGAGATTAATAATTAAATCAGTATATTGTGAGTCACCGATATCTCGTATCGCTTTTTCATCTCCTCTGTCTTTTGCAACTTGTCTCAATTTTCGGCTCATAAGAGAATCCGCAAGAGTCCCCGTATATCTATATCGATTATCTTTCCAGTCCAATTTAATATTTTTATTTTTTCCATCTTTATCCTTAAAACTGAAAACCTCATGAGATAATGGTTCTAACTCTTTGTTCAATTTTTTAATTGATTTATCATCTTTATTTTTCTTCGCTTCAGCTAATTTTTTTCTCTTTTCCTCATATTCCTGAATTTTTTTATCGTTTTTAATCTGCCAGTAAAGGAAACTGGCATCCATGTTTCTTATTAAAATTCCTCTCTCCATACAACTTTTTCCTCCATTTACTCAAAATATTTTCTTACGCAATCTTCCACGCCACTTACAGAATAAATTTCATTCACTGGCATACTCGTCAAACCAAGACGCACATAATCCAACATATTAAAATCACTAGCGTTTACCTTATCCTGCATCTCTGTATAGACTTGTTTCACTATCCCATCAGTATATTTCTCTATTTCTTCCCGAATTTTACTGATTAAATATGTTGATTTGCCATATTCAAAATACTCGCTACTATCTATATACGGTTGTAACGCACTTGCAAATATTTCCCGTGTTCTGTCCTGATCCAGTGCATCCAACTCCAAACCCTTTTCCTGACCATCTATGCCGCCTGTTAATTCCATCCACTTCTCAATCCCTTTTCTCTTCGGCGTATACATATTATTCTTGATTTCATCTTCAGTTAGTTGTTCCGGCACAATTCCTATTCTTTTTGATTTCACAACGCACTCACTGCCTAGCACTCGTAATATTGTTTTGGCGTGCTCTGCCAGAGTATCCGCTATGTTGTATCCTGTCGGATCATAATCACTCAGGATCAAAAGTATGATTTCTGTGAGTGGTTCATCTTTGCTCAACTGAATTTTACGAATAAGTTGTTCCATTGCGCCCAGGCTGCATAGACCTTTTGATGATATGCAACTGCATCCCAACAATCGACTTATATCTTCCACAATGGAATAAATCGTATCTTTTTCGCAGGCGACAATAATGTTTGAATACGGACTAAATGAATATACCGGCACGTTATAATTCCGTGACTCGTCAAAGATCATAATATCTTGATATGTAAGTTTTCCTTCGCTGACCATCTCCGACAAATACTTTGATAATTTCTTATCCCATCCAGTTAATGCATCTTCCGTATCATCTTGCGGTGATAACTTTCCTAACTTATCCAAACAAGGCTTCACAACCGAGTACCAAAAATTACGTTGCGAACGTGGATGAGTGCAAGTACAATATTGTTTTTCGTTCATAATTATGCTTCGCATCAATTCTGAACCTTTTAGATTTCCAAATGTCTTTTTCAAAGTTTCCGCATCTACATCTTTTATTGATTTCTCTAATGTTACTATTTTGTCTCTCAATAAGTTCCGTCTCCTTTTCGATTTCATATTCAATCTGGACTCGTTTTTTGAAACATTTAAAATATGCAAAATATCCCTTAACAAAGAGGAATTTTGAAAATCAGAGATGGATTTTTGACACCCCTTTTTTGCACGTTTCAAACTCCAAAATCCCCCTTTGTTAAGACGCTTTTTTAATATCTCATGTGGAAAATTGACAGGTATGTATAGGATGTATTATATCTGGCGTAGCCGGATACCTGGTGGGAGCGGTGCCACACATCACTTGAATCCTCTTGTCCATATGTTGGTTCCTCTATGCAATCAGTTCTATTCTCCACTCAGACGGACGTTTCTCTAATTCAATGCTTGTCTCATCATTCCACATGTCAGTGTCTATCGGATAATACATATTGTGCTTATTCCCAGTGTCGCTAGAATAAACATGTTCAATTCGTAATAATGCAGCCTTTTCTAAACTTTGTATCGATGTAAGGATATTGCGTTCTCCAATATTAAGAGTACGATTCATCTTATCCAATGTGCAGGAAGTATGATTTTTCAAATTGTTCAAAATGCAAAGATATACTTTATATTCTCTTTGTGTAATCTGGTGGCATATAAATGCTCTCGCCACCGAATAAAAAAACTCAATATAACCTTTACTTTCCATATCTTTCAGCGTTCTTGTAAGTTTTATGATTTTATCGTCATATGCAACTTTTCCTGATCTACTACGCCCCGAATCTGATAATGTAATGCACTTATGTCTTTCCAGTGCTTCAAGAGTTTTCTTGAAGGTAGAAATATCCATGCACAATCCCCATTTCCCGGATTTCTTATATTGCATTCGGTATTTCAGATCTCGAACAGTAAAACCTGTTCTTCCAGTTTTAGGCATATATTTATTTAACACTGTCAGTATTAGATACTCATATCCCGACATTGTGTTTTTCCCCTTATTACTTAATTTCCCATCCGTTAATACTTTCTGATTCATCTTTACACCCACATCCTCTGAAATTGATAGACTTGTGTATGAGTTCAACGCCTGTTTACAATGGAATTTATCACATTGTTTACGGACAATCTCTTGTGCTCTTGAATCATCCGAAATAGACCACCAACATCCTCCGATTTTTGAAATGCCATGCAATGAAAGCCATTCGTACCATCCATCAATCTCTTTCTCTAGTTCATGTAGATTTTTAGGCGGCCTGCATCGAGTATTCCACTCTTTACATCTCTGAGTAATTTTGAAATCAGGTAAATTCTGTCGTTTAAGCCAGACTATAATCCTGCCTAACCACGTATTGCGTTCGCCCTGATCTGCTCCCTCTCGGAAAATCTTTTCCGTGCAGAGACAATCATACTGTTGTACGTCATACCCGCCGGAATCATAATTCCATTCTTCAAAGGGTAATTCTTCTATATCAAACTCAAACTGTTGCTTTGCGTTCTCACAGTTCCGTATTAAGTTGTCCACATTAAGGGGATGAAAGTTTTTGATTTGTAATGGATGATTTTGATAATGATCAATTTCTAAGACTTTAGGAAAATTGCCATCATCCATCTGATATTGAAGTTTAAAATTGAAGGTTGTAGGAATTCTTGCAATTTGCGTTACTTTGCAAGCGTTTGTATCTGCTCCTACAAGATCTGCAATTTCTTTGTTGATACTAGTTACTTTTCTATTCTTTGTTGTTTTAGGAATTGAAATATAAAAGTGAAATCCACCGCCGGAATTATAAATCGCATGGATAAATATATCCGGCAGTTTATCTTTAATGAGTTGCGTAAACTTGTGAACATCGTCTCCCAAATGAGGATAATCCTTTTTATCATAATCGATATATAGGACTTGACGATGCAGTAAATTCTTTTCTTTACCGTTTAATTTTTCTTCATCTGGATTTTTCTTGACAGTAGATAGTTCATTATATATGTGCCAGTTACTCCGATATTTATTTATTATATCCAGATATCCTTGAAAATCATGAACAAACTTGTCCATTTCGATTTTGTTCCCGGAATCATCAACTTTTGCTAGATGGATTTTAATAAATTCATCATCTCTGAGTTTTTCGGGAAAAACTAAATCATAGTACCTTTTTAAAATTCGCTGTGTTTCGTTTATATAACCACATCCTTTGCTATTGATAAATCAGTGTTGAATGAGATTATGTCTCTATTTCTTCTCCACTGAATGTTTCTAAGAAATCTGACCATGTTATATCATCTATTGGACTACAGTTTTCAATGTACTCTTGCGCATCTTCTAAACTGTCCATGTCTACTATAATAGTTCCTCTTCGTATGATATCAAACTTATACTTTGCCATTATGATTTGATCCTCCATATTATTTTCTGAAATTATTCATTATCCGGTGGTTCTCTCGCACGTTTCATGGAAACCACCAACTTTCTCGGCGTTGTGATATTATGCGCCACTTTTCGCATTAAAAAGTTGCCCTAAAACTTGTTGACCACCCACACGCTCTCTAGTTGGCGTGACCACTGTTATTTTTGATAATATCCCTTCTCATGGCTATTAGCTTGCCATCATCAGAGTGCAGGTTGCCATCCTTGCACTGACGCCCCGAAGGGCGTTTCGGCTTATATGTTTATATTCTCCAATCAGTGTCCATTATTCCCTGCAAAATACCATCCTGATTTCCGCAAAAGGCTGCTCGTAAGGCTTAACAAGGATTATAACCGTATCTCCATCATCTTTCCGATAAAATGCATTGCAATCATCATCTGTTACTGGCACTTCAAGCACCATTGATAAATCGCTGATATGCAGTTTCCAATCCAAATCATCCAGCGTATTAATATAAGTACGTTCCGGTGAAGTGATCTTTATGCTCATTCCGTTCTTATCGGTGAATCTGACAAGTCCACAATGGTACTCCGCATCGTCTCCTAATGTATTCTCCAAAAAGTTCTGCAAATCCTCTAAGTCTGTTTCGTAGTATTCATCGGATTCCGTTGTTTTGAAATTGGTGGACGCATGGTAGATCACAAGAAACAACTTCTTGCCATCATCCATCTGACACTTGATAAATAAGGTATCCATGTCCTCACGATAATCTGATTCTACGGAAACAATATCGGATTTCTTAGCTACATATACGCCATTATCGGAATGCGTCTGAGAAAACTCATACATACCTCTATATTCTTCATAATGGTTTACAGGTATTTTTACAATCGCATGATTGTTCTCGTCCTGCACTACTAAATCTGTGAAATTATAGGCGTTTATCAGATTGAATAATTCCTCTGTTGCTACTTCCTGTCCATTTCTGATTGCTTCAAATGTTGTGTTCTTCATAATCCACATTCTCCTTTTCTCTTTGTGAAATTTATTTTATGGCAAGGATAATACCTCGACCACTGTTACCTTATATTGATTTCGTATTAACCGTGAATATATCTGAACATAACTTAACATATATCGGATATATACTTACCGTAACACTCTATCTTCTATTTCTCCGTAAAAGATCCAGTTTTGACGTTTTCTTCTTTCCTTCCTGTTTCGCCATATTATCTTTTTCGTCATCCTCCCAAAATTGCAACTCACCCAATTTTTTTCTTACAGATTGACTTTTATTTCTTTTTCTTTCATCATAGGCTTTCTGTGCCAGTTCTCCTAATTTACTTACATGTGTAACCGGATAGTCCAGACCACTCACAGAGATCAAAGTGTTCCGGGCATTATATCCCTCAAAAACATTTCTTGGCTTTCCAACTTCCGCAATAACCATATCTGGTGTTATATCCTTGTTATCCCTTCCGGCATGGATGATTCCAATATTTTCACACACACTATTATTCTCTATTGGTGCGAATATCCCATTTCTCGTCAGCTTCTCCAACATCCATGAGGAATCCTTACCACCACCCATAAGGCTTAATACCATTGCCCCATTATCTTTGAGCATTTCCAGACGTTCCGATTCATCAAAATTGTTCAATTCTCCATAAGAATCATTCGTAAGAAAAACATCCAACATCTTAGCGAATGTACTATTGATATAATCATAATCGTTGCCCACATCATTATTAATGAAAAAAGTCGCACCCAATCCATCTAAATCCTGTAATTCCTGCACCGCTTGATATGCGTTACTATGTTTAGTGATAGATTCATTCGATGATGGTAACGCAATAACTGGACACACAATTTTATGCTTATCCTGATTTTCTAAAAGCAGTTCGGATACCACTGTTGCACAGCCCGATCCAGTTGAGCCGCCACCGCCAAAGAGAATAAATACAATTTCTTCCTTTATATTCTCTACATAATCCATAAATTCTGTATTCTGCGCAAGACATTCTATCGCTCTGTCTCTATGTCCGCCAAAACCATCAAAACCTTCAAGCTTATATTTTGTTGGCACATCTCCTAATGCCTTCATATCCTGTTCACTGCCATTTGCCACACCGCCTTTATACCCCAATGAGATAAATTCCTTGTGCAATTTACCGCCAGCGCAACCTAATCCTAAAAAATATACCCTGTCCTTTAAACTCATTCTTCTTTCCCTCCATCAAATAATCTGTTTCCTTTGTCTAATAGGTAGAAAGTATCCGCATGGTTATCCATGACACCCTTCCCGACATATCCTGCTTTTAGCAACTTGTTCAATTTTCTGTAAACCGTCATACGAACACCTAATGCATTGTCGGTTTCTTCCATAATTTCAGTGATTGTCATTCCATGAAAACGATCTGTACACTCCATCTCATGTAAAGATTTCAAAATCAGGTATTCCAGACGATTCAGTTCTAACTTGTCATTCATGTATACCAGTCCTTTCCTTAATATATTCTACATATTAGTCCGATATTGTTCTAAGATGTATCAGGCGTAACACCCTATGGGTAAAAAAATATTGTTTTCTCAGAAAAAGACAGACTTTCCCCATATTCTTTACAGTGTCTACTTTTTCAGACGGGACTAACAGTGTCTAGCTTAACATCGCAGGACATTATACTAGAAAATATTCAAGCTAACCGTCATTTCGCTTCACCAACCCTGTATATAGGTTACAGAGATACCATATAAACTTTTCAAGGTACAATATTAAGTGTGGAATAATATGCAGATAATTTCAGAACTTACGTTCTGTATTGCCATGATATGATTTTTCGACTATACTATACTTGTCTAGGGTAAGCATAGGTAATCATAGCATGATTATCTGTGTTATAGGAGCCGTGATGCTTTGTCGAGCATCGCAGGCTTCTTTTTTATTCCCTACGATGAATGTATCATCGTTGTAGGTTTATAATAATACGAATCTTCATTTGCGTCAAGTACTTTTTAGTATTTTTTTTACTTAATTGACTTGTCAAAGTATTTCATGTACAATTTGTGTAGAATATCGAATGAGGTGATACACTATGGCAGTTACAAAGCTAGTGATAACAAATAAATTGCGGAATGACATTATAGAAAGAAGAAAGGAAAACGCTCTTTCATCATACGAACTATCTGAGCAAAGCGGCCATTCAAAATTTTGGTTACAGAATATAGAATCTGGAAAAACAAAAAAAATCAGTAAAGATGATTTACTTTCTATTTATAGGGTTCTTTTCCAAGCAGATAGTGATGATGAGATCATGGATGATGTAGAGCAAATATTAAATCAGCCTATTGGTTCTACTCCCAAAGACTGGTATGAACTTATAAATATCTCCAGTGATTTTGAAAATATCTATGATGAAGATGAATTAATGGAAACATTAGAGGAAGATTTACTGCATAACATTTCAGAGTTAATCCGCAATAAAGTTTTTGGATTATCCACTAATCAAAAACAAGCAGCTTTAACAGCGGTACAAAATTTTTATTATTCATTATATTTAAATCCCGAACTGACATTTGCTTTAATCAACATTCCAATATACGGAGTAAATACCTCTAATTCAAACGAGTATAACGACACCATATCAGAGTTGTTTTCCATTGCGGCAAAATATAATGATCTTGCCATAAAAAACAACTCTATGAAAACCATTAAGCATTGGCAGGAAATGGATAAGTATTACGAAACGGTTGACAAGCAAAATATCCAGACTGCCCTTGCTAATTTCAAAAAGTATATTCAGAAAATTTTGAATATTAGAAAAACTGAAAATCCTGACATGTTTAATCTACTGAACAATTTTCTTTCTGATGTTACATTTATGATTGAACGTGGACAGCCCAACGTAACCAAACACTATTTAAAATCCTTTCTCCATATATATACGGGTGAACAATTTTCAATGCATATAAAGGATTGTGTTAAATGGTTTATAGGATTTCAACGGGATTATGATTTACCTTATATTTATGACGTAATTGATAAAAAGGATCTGGAAGCCGTATATTCATATTTAGATGCATTTGGTGATATTAAACGTCCCATCATACAATAATAATTGCTTAAAATTTGAGCCTGACATTCCATCAGGCTCTTTTTCATTTCAAAATAGACTTACTATTTTCATATTGAATATTGCCGTAACATTTTGGTTGATTTCTCTTGCCGTTATAGTTAATGTACTTCCTATATATTTAGAACTTTCTATAGTAATTTTTAATACATTTCCCGTTTGTTCTGTTGATATATCTTTGGAACTTGTGATATTCGTTGTAAATTCCCATGTTCCCGTAACTTCCTCACCGTTACAATATAACTGCGCAGTTACTTCACGAGAAAAGCTAGGTTGAATATAGTCTCTATCAGACTCTAGCGTTGCATAATATCCTGTTGGCGAAACATTTTGACTAACATTTACAAGTACAGATTCCGTGTAATCTTTTTCAATCCAGTGCGCTTCTATACTTACTGATCCTGCATTAATAAATTCTACGTTTCCTTGATCATCGACTGTAGCAACTTCGGGATCCGTACTTTCCCATTGAATTGTGCCAGTTGTGGCAGTATTGTTTATGTACAGTGTCGCTTGTACTTTTAATGCAGTTCCAACCCCATAGGTTCGGCTATTCACTATTCCGTCTATTGCAATACTTAAGTTTTCAACTGGCTTAACATCTGCATGGACTTCTGTAATCAAATGTAGCATACCGTCCTTATAGTAGATATTTTTTACATTCCATGTGCGCCCAAATTCATTGAAGGTATCATTTATTTCTATTTGTCTACCAAGTGCATTATCCTCTGTTACGAATTCCATATCACCACTAATCACTGAGATTGTTTGTCCATTAGTTGATAATCCATTATTCAAATCATATGCATAACACGGTATCCCGGTTATTGTTCCATCGTTCAAGTTGATTTTCCCATTACACGCCAACCCAGAGGATTTGTAATAGCAGTTGTTTTCTTCTGTTTCACGATTTAACAATAAATAGATTTTATTTCCATATGATATAAGATTTCCCTGTTCAACGGGCGCATTAATCGCATAGTACAGAGTAATCCTATCTTCCGTATTATTTCCATCATCATTACGGCGCATAAACGCCTGAAATTCCTCTCCACTTGTATAAGCCGTAACTACTCTGCCCTCACGCTCCATTGTAGATGCAAAGACACTTTCGAGTGGAGTATACATTAATTCTGTCATAGCAGCCCCCTTATCTTGTAAAATACATATAGGTGAAATCAGAGTCCTCATAATGCATGTCGGCTTTTATCCGATCAATCTCACTTCTCAAATATTTAAGACGGTTCTGTAATGCCGTTGCCGCTTCGCCCTGAGTTACAAACTCTGTCTCAATTTTTCGATATGCGTCTATGTTGGATAACAATGTATGTAAAATTGCATATACTGTTTCCAGTAATTGAGCATGATCTGTATTCTTATCATATGTATCATTCGGATTAAGAGCGTTTTCATTTAAAAATTTTTCATAAACCGCCTTATCATAATACATTCGGTTATTTAACTCGATAAGCAGCCTGTCATAATTTGTAAATCCTGTATTCAGTACATAGTCTGGTTCTTCAAAGTACTGTTCATCATCATACTGTCTTGACATATTTGTTTTCCTCACTTTCTTAGTTTAAATAAATTTCTACACAGCGCACACCACATTCATCAATGCAATATTTAATATCCTCTATTGAGTATTCTCTATCTTCCAATTCAACTATTCCAAGATCATTCATTAGCTGAATTTCCTGATAGGAGAGAAATATCTCACTGTACGGACTTTCAGACAGAGTAATTTCCTCGCCGTTATAAATAAAATCTACACGAACAACATTAAAATCTTCCTCAAAATACACAAGCGCATGAGTTTTGTCTACAAGTTTCAAATTTTGAACATGATAACATCTTCTGTCACCACCAAATTCTCCATCTGTATTCATCAATCCATCCAGTTGCCAGAAAAGATCATCTGCATTGACAAATTCTATAGTATGAACCATATTACTTATTTTCCCCATAGGATACCGCCTTTCTTTTTTGAACACTAAAACAAGGGCGCTACCAACTGTATTTCTACAATCAGTAACGCCCTTGCGCTAATATTCAAATATTGAATTAAGTGCTTCATTCCTTTCAGCCAGTGAATAAGCAAGCAAACTTTACGTGAATGACTTTGGTAAGCATCTTTACCAAAAACCGTACCAAACTTTTACCAAACTCATCGTGATATTTTGCGATAATTTGCGATAGTTTATGATGTTTTCTTATCTTCCACAAAATCCGCTTAAACACTTGATTTTCCTATGTTTTCAAGGAATTCAGCTCAGGAAACTTCTTTATTAGTTTCCAGCCATCTGTGCCGCTACTTCCTCAGCAAAGTTCTCCTGTTTCTTCTCGATTCCTTCGCCTGTCTCGAAGCGGATGAACTTCTTGACTGTAACATTTGCACCGTTCTCTTTTGCAACCTTGTCAACATATTTTGCCACTGTGAGGTCGCCGTCCTGAACATATACCTGATCCAGCAGGCAGATCTCTTTCATCTCTTTGTTAAGACGTCCGATAATCATCTTCTCGATGATGTTGTCCGGCTTCTCCGGGTTCTCCTGCTTAGCCTGAGCAAGGAGAATCTCTTTCTCGTGATCAAGGAAATCCTGGGAAACCTCATCGCGGGATACATATTTCGGAGACATAGCTGCAACCTGCATAGCTACGTTCTTCAGGCAGGTTTTGATCTCGTCGTTCACAACATCTGTATCAGCAACAACAAGGACACCGATACGTCCGCCGCCGTGGATGTAGGATACAACGCATCCGTTCTCAGCGTTCACTCTCTCGAATCTTCTGATGTTCAGGTTCTCACCGATCACTGCGATCTTCTCAACAAGAGCATCTTTTACAGTCTTGGATGTATCTGCTGCCCATGCCTCTGCCATGAACGCGTCCATGTCAGCTGCGTCAGAATCAACTACCTGATTTACGACAGCCTCTACGAATCCCTGGAACTCATCGTTCTTTGCAACGAAGTCTGTCTCAGAGTTAACCTCAACGATCGCTGCCATCTTATCATCTTTAACAACAGTCTTAACGATACCCTCTGCTGCGATCCTTCCGGCTTTCTTTTCAGCTTTAGCCTGTCCGTTCTTTCTCAGGAACTCAACTGCAGCGTCCATATCGCCGTTTGTCTCTGTAAGAGCTTTCTTGCAGTCCATCATGCCTGCGCCTGTCATTTCTCTTAATTCTTTTACCATTCCTGCTGTGATTGCCATGATAAATTCCTCCATTAAATAAGTGATTACTCTTCTACAGCCTCTTCAGCTTCCTCTGCTGCATCTACAGCTTCCTCGTCGTAATACTCTTCTTCGCCTGTCGCGCCCTGGTTTGCCTCGATAACAGCGTCTGCCATCTTGGAAACGATGAGCTTAACAGCTCTGATCGCATCGTCGTTACCCGGGATCACGTAATCCAGTTCTTCCGGATCACAGTTTGTATCACAGATACCGATCAGTGTGATGCCAAGTGTATGAGCTTCCTGAACACAGATTCTCTCTTTCTTCGGGTCAACAACGAAGATCGCATCCGGCAGTCTCTTCATCTCTTTGATTCCGCCGAGGTTCTTCTCAAGTTTTGCCCACTCTTTCTTCAGAGCGATAACTTCTTTCTTCGGGAGAACATCAAATGTTCCGTCCTCTGACATAGCCTCGATCTCTTTCAGACGTTTTACACGGCTCTGGATCGTCTTGAAGTTTGTGAGCATACCGCCCAGCCATCTCTCATTTACGTAGAACATTCCGCAGCGCTCTGCCTCAGCCTTGATCGCATCCTGAGCCTGTTTCTTTGTTCCCACGAACAGGATCGTGCCGCCCTCTGCAGCGATGTCGGAAACAGCCTTGTATGCATCGTCAACCATTCCTACAGATTTCTGCAGGTCGATGATGTAGATACCATTTCTCTCTGTGTAGATGTACGGAGCCATTTTCGGGTTCCATCTTCTTGTCTGATGTCCGAAGTGAACACCTGCTTCAAGTAACTGCTTCATTGAAATAACACTCATGTTTCTTTCCTCCATTTGGTTTTCTTCTTCCGTATGCTTTCTTTCCCTCCGAGACCGTCCGCACTCTGCGGCTTAGGCACCATCAGAAGGATCCACATACGTGTTTTTTTGCAACGTTTGTAGTATATCACAGAAATATGGGCTTTGCAAGAATTTTTCTTGTAATGAGCCCGCCGGATATGATATTCTGGCACTGCAGAAAAATATCATTTTATATATGGAGGTTCGATATGAAATTTACTTTTGCACACAACAACCTGAATGTATATGATCTTGAGAAATCTCTCGCATTCTATAAAGAAGCGCTGGGACTGACCGTGACCCGCACCAAGGACGCCGACGACGGAAGCTTTAAGCTTGTATACCTTGGAGACAACACGACTCCCCATCTCCTTGAGCTCACCTGGCTGAGAGACTGGGACCGCCCGTACAACCTGGGAGACAACGAGATCCATCTTGCGTTTACTGCAGATGACTTTGACGCAGCTTTCAAAAAACACAAGGAAATGGGATGTGTCTGTTTTGAAAACCCTGCAATGGGGATCTACTTTATCGAGGATCCGGACGGGTACTGGCTGGAGATCGTCCCTGCCTCTTTATAAGGGTAAAAAGTCTCGAGTAAACCCGGACTTTGTCTTATCGCCGTTACAAAAAGAGCCTCTGTGCTGTCACAGAGACTCTTTTCTTTTTCTCCTATAAGTAACAGGGAACCTGCCAATGGCAGGTTCCCCACATCTCACTCTCATTCATTCTCACTATTGACGGACATATACCATTCCGCTCTGTACCGGTCCGATGATAACGCCCACGCCCTCTGTCGCCGCATGGATCATCTGTCCGTTTCCTATGTAGATACCGCAGTGTCCGACTCCCGCGCAGACATCTCCGGGCTGCGGATTGCTCACTCTTGGCCAGCTAAGGAATGTGGAGCTTGTACCAATACGGGAGTATGACCCTGTCAGACAGTAGCTTACAAGTCCTGAACAGTCAAATGCTCCCGGGCTGCATGCGCCCCATACATAAGCCGCTCCCAGACAGCTGTAAGCCCGGTCCACGATCGCATTTCCCGTGCTCTCGCTGTAAGACGGCTCAGAACTTCCGCCGCTTCCGCCATTGCTGTTTCCACCGTTGTCGCTTCCGCCGCCGGATGGCTCTTCATAATCCTCCTCCGCTGCCGGTGTTGATGTGCCGCCGGTGTTTCCGCCGTTATCCTGAGCTGTCTCCTGAGACGCTCTTTCCTCTTCCTGCTTTCTCTTTGCTTCTTCTTCAGCCTTCTTACGTGCCGCCTCCTCTGCTGCTTTCCTTGCAGCTTCCTGGATCATGCCGTCAAGATTGCTGATCTCTTCACTTTTCTCACTGATCGTTGTGTTCAGTTCGCTCTGCTGTGCCTCGAACTCAACCTGCGTTGCTTCAAGATTATCCTGCTTTTCTTCCAGAGAGGACTTCAGTTCTTCTATCTTCTTCGTCGTTGCGATATACTCGTCCAGCTTTTCTCTGTCATATGTATGTACCTGCTGGGAATACTCCGCCTGACTGAGCATGCTGCTCATATCACCGGAAGTAAAAACCTTCTCTATGGTTGCAGAGCCGCTTCCCTCTTCATACATATATTTAATCCGGAGTTTCATCGCTTCATACTGCTGTTCCTGGTCTTCCTCCGCAGCCTTAAGATCTTCCTCTGTCTTCGCGATTTCCTCACCAGTCTCGATCAGATCACTTTCCAGTTCAGAAATCTTATCCATCAGAGTGTTCAGCTGTGACTGAAGACTGTTCATCTCACTCTGCGCCTGTTCTTTCTGATCTTTCAGATCATCCACCTCATCCGCAAAGACCGGAGTTACGGTAAGTGAACAGGTGAGCATTGTTGCAAGAAATGCACTTCCAACTTTTTTCAACTTCATTTTTCCACCAATCCTTATATTATTATTCAAATCCCCACATATATGATTAATCATACAGCAAAGCTCTGCCTTTTTCAACAAAAAAGCACAAAAAAGAAACTTTGTGGGAAACATCTCGGTACAGTTCCATAATATGTAATAAAGTATAATAAAAAACTTCGAGAATTTCAACATCTTTTTAACATTTTTGTAACATTTCACATTTTTCACTTTTCCATCTCTTTTTTCTCCGCCTTTCTGTACACAGGAATCATTAAAGGGGCTGTCGGTTAATACCGATTTTTAATCCCTGACATGCAGGGAAGAGGCAATCCCAGAGAATTCGGGCTTTTTTAAGCCCCTAATTCTCCAGTGGATTGTCTCT
>NZ_JACJLR010000211.1 GCF_016902345.1 Mediterraneibacter glycyrrhizinilyticus
TCTCTCTGGCATAAATCTACAATACGGTCAACAGACCTGACTCCGCGCATGTTTGCGTAGGTAACAACAGCATACAGCATGATTGGGTTAAACCCGGTTCTTCCCTTATCTGAATAACAGGCCAGCAGGCCTGAAAAATCTAATTCCTCCATCACGTTTTTCAGGGTATAGACTGGATCGTCGTCGGGTAAACTCAATTCGAAGAAACTGAAGTTAATT
>NZ_JACJLR010000212.1 GCF_016902345.1 Mediterraneibacter glycyrrhizinilyticus
CTTAACCATCGTGTTCGGGATGGGAACGGGTGTTACCCCCGGGCGCATCGCCACCAAAAAAGCCTGAGTTCTTAGCGAGGTTTTTTCGAGCTTAGAACCAGGCTTGTTCACCGCGCTTGGTGAGGTCCTTTCGAACCTAGCAAGGCGAACTCCTCCGTCCGGATGCTCTTCCCTCGACTTGATAACTCGACAATAGACAACAGCTCTCTACTTCCTCTT
>NZ_JACJLR010000213.1 GCF_016902345.1 Mediterraneibacter glycyrrhizinilyticus
TCCCTGCTGGCTGGCATACATCAGGCTCTTTTCACAGATCCGGTTGACCCGGCGGGGAATCCCGGTGGACTCCTTATAGATATCATCCAGCGCTTTGTCTGTGAAGATGCCCTGCCTGCCGCCGGCATAAGCCAGATGGGACTGGATGTACCGTTCGGTTTCGGCACGGTCCAGATGGGGAAGGACACAGTTGATATCGATCCTCTGCCGGACAGCAGC
>NZ_JACJLR010000214.1 GCF_016902345.1 Mediterraneibacter glycyrrhizinilyticus
CCATCAGAACTCAAAATCTCTTTTGAACTCTGATCACTGGTGAAACCAGCTCTTAACAGCACTGCCCTGCTGATTGGGTTGGCCCGACGGATTGTTGTCCGTCCATGCCCGTATTTATTTTTAACTTCGGCAGCGGATCTGCCTTCGTCTTTCTCTTTTTAATTTGGCGGCCACCTACTCTCCCACACCGTCTCCAGTGCAGTACCCTCGGCCGTCCGG
>NZ_JACJLR010000215.1 GCF_016902345.1 Mediterraneibacter glycyrrhizinilyticus
CGCCCATTGCTACCGGCTTTTTCTTGCCGGAACACTTCCGGGTGTAGTAGTCGTAAACTACAGGATTCACAGGTATGCCGCTCCCTTTAGCAACCTTTACGTTATTGAGTGCAGCCATATGAAGAACCCGTCTGGCAAGGCTGGAGCCACGCTTGGACATATGTACTTTATCGCCATTGAGCTTTCCGGACTGTTTGACAGCGGGGTCAAGCCCAAAGT
>NZ_JACJLR010000216.1 GCF_016902345.1 Mediterraneibacter glycyrrhizinilyticus
GTCATACTTACGCAGGGCATAAGCTTCGCCAAAACGTGCGGTACTGCGGATGATATCCACAATGTCCTCTTTGGAGGCGGCAAGCATGTCCTCAGGAAGAGGATAAGAGTTTAACAGCTTTAAGGAAGACTGTGTGGTGACTTTGCTGAAGACCTTAGCGTAAGCGGGAAAAGATACTTTCAGTTCCGCAGTGAGCTTCAGGGCGACAGCAGACTGGAG
>NZ_JACJLR010000217.1 GCF_016902345.1 Mediterraneibacter glycyrrhizinilyticus
TGTATTCCATCAGGCGGGCCCCGCATTCT
The DNA here is from genome assembly GCF_016902345.1 of Mediterraneibacter glycyrrhizinilyticus. GTDB lineage: Bacteria > Bacillota > Clostridia > Lachnospirales > Lachnospiraceae > Mediterraneibacter > Mediterraneibacter glycyrrhizinilyticus_A. The sequence goes on from NZ_JACJLR010000217.1 coordinate 30, forward strand.
TCCAGTTCCTCGTAGAGCTTCTGGATTTCAGGTTTATGCTTTCCTTTCCCGTAAACGAATCCGATCCCTTCTCCTTCCGCGATCCGCATCAGGTTCTTCTGCAGCTTCAGGATCTCAAGCGGGGAGCAATGATCGATCTCAATGATGGTGTTATTGGGGAGCTTCTTATGTTTTGTCAGCTTTCGTTTCC
>NZ_JACJLR010000218.1 GCF_016902345.1 Mediterraneibacter glycyrrhizinilyticus
TTGATAAGTAAGAAATATCTTATAAATCAAGACATCCGAGGTAATGTTATTAACAACATTAACAATTATCCAGTCTGAAGAAAACAGACTTAAAATAAATTGGCCTATTACCAACACATGTAACGCTATACATGTGTAGATAAGATCTCATTCCCGTGAGAGATTATCGTTTGGTCATGCTGATAAGAGCGTATGGTGGATGCCTTGGCACTAAGAGCC
>NZ_JACJLR010000219.1 GCF_016902345.1 Mediterraneibacter glycyrrhizinilyticus
AATAGATAGTCCAAATCAGGGGCAGATGTGACTCATACGAGTCACATCTGCCCCCGAAATTTATCCTATAAAAAGAAAAAAGATGGCTAACGACAACCATCTTTCTCCCCGTTCCATGTTATAATGGAACTATGCGAAAACAAGATTATTATAACGACTTTTTTGAAATTGGGCAACAGAAAATTAACTTCAGTTTCTTCGAATTGAGTTTACCCGACG
>NZ_JACJLR010000220.1 GCF_016902345.1 Mediterraneibacter glycyrrhizinilyticus
CCGTCTATCCTGATCCGGTTGGCTTGCAGCCAGCAGTGCCAGCGGCGCATTGTCATTTCGCAGGGATAATCTGCGGAATCGTCATCCTCCGGAGTGACGATCCCATCCAGTACACCGGAGATCACTTCGGAAGCATAGTGCTTGTAAGGGACCAGACAGTCCGGGAGTTCCCGGTGGAGTTTCCCGCAGCTGCTGCATTTCAGCCTGCGGATCAGAAA
>NZ_JACJLR010000023.1 GCF_016902345.1 Mediterraneibacter glycyrrhizinilyticus
AGAGACAATCCACTGGAGAATTAGGGGCTTAAAAAAGCCCGAATTCTCTGGGATTGCCTCTTCCCTGCATGTCAGGGATTAAAAATCGGTATTAACCGACAGCCCCTTCTTTACATATTCTCATTTTCAACGCGATCAGCGGCTTTATTCTGCATTCTCATCTGTGGAAGCTTCATCTCCGCTTCCTGATGCGTCCGTGTTGTCTTCCGAGTTATCTGCACTCTCATCCGCTGCCTCAGTATCTTCTGTTGTATCCGCATCCGCAGATGTATCCGCTGTACTGCTGTCTTCCTCCTCTGAAGTGATGATCGTAACTCCCTGGTCTACAAAGTCTACCTTGTTCCAGACCTTATCATTTACAGTGATATCAGCAGCTTCTCTCCACTCCTCCAGCAGAGAATCATACTGATCCTGGCGGCGCTGTTCAACGATGTTTTCCTTTTCCTGATCTGTGGCTTCACGATCCAAAAGACTGGTGAGTTCAGCCACATAAAGTCCCCCGTCCGTCTCGATCACATCTGTCACGTCGCCTTCCGCCTCCAGCGCGTCTGCTGCCGCGATCAGATCTGCATCCGGGCTGGTGCTCTCAGAATCAAATGTGGCCGTCTGTACCTCTGCGCCTGCAGATTCTGCTGCCGACTCAAAATCCTCGCCGCCTTTTACCTGATCGTCAAATTCCTGAGCTGTCGTCCTGAGCTCTTCCTTCTCTTCATCCGTTATCTCAGTGCTGTTTCCCGAATCATCTGTAGTCGTAAAGGAGAAGTACACATACTGCATACTCTTCTGTGCCGCCTCTTCATCGGAGACTTCCTCGTCCACACCTTCCCGCATCGCACTGTCCATTTTCGTCTGGATCGTCAAAAGCTCCAGCAGCTTTTCCACATCTTTTCTGTACCCGGATACAGCTTCTTTCGCCTCATCGGTATTGTCTTCGTCAAACTGTGCCGCCGCATCGGCGATAGCATCTGTCTCCTCCTCAGAGAGTGATACCTCATAGTCTTCAGCATGCTGGGAGATAACATACAGATTCTCAAGCATCTCAAGAACACTGTCCTTCGTCTCATCCTCCAGCGTTGTTCCCTCGCTGTATTCCTGAGTCCACATCTCTTCCGCCGTTGTCCCCATCAGGCTGGCATAATAGGTCTCGTACTGTCCCTGCTGCATCCTTGCATAGAAATTGGCAACTCCCAGAGTAATATCCTCCCCTCCGACGGTTGCAACAACAGCATCTGTATCCAGTGAACCGCTGCAGCCTGTCATACATGACGCACCAAGTACTCCGGCCATTGCCAGAACTGCCGCTCTTTTTCCGAATCGCATCATCCATGTCCTCCTAAGTATCTATTTCCCGGACCTTCCCGGCGTATTCCGCGTGGAAGTTCCGCAACATTCCCGACTATTATACTCCGTTTTTGCCGTTCTAACAAGTAGAAATCACAAAGAATTCGTCAATTCCTCAGTCCTCTGATATCCTCTAAAATCTTTCTCAGAAGCTGCAGTACATCTTCCCCGGACTCCTTCCCGCTCCTGCCTCGTTTCTCATAGCGGAAATAGGGCGGTTCCTCTGCCCGAAAGATCAGGCTGTTCCCATAAGACTTCAGAAGTCCCGGGATCTTCTGCGGATCGATCTTCGCTTTCTCGTACATGGTAAACTGATACGCCTGTCCTTTCTGCTCCACGGCAGTCACATACGCAGAATGGGCAAGTCCCTTGAGCGCCGCGATGTGCAGAAGCTGCTGCACCTTTTTCGGAATATCTCCAAAGCGGTCGATCAGCTCCTCCGTCATATCATCCATCTCTTCCTCTGTCTCAATAGCCGCGATCCGCTTATAAACATCCAGTTTCTGGTACTCATTCCTGATGTAAGAATCCGGGATATAGGCGTCGATATTGATGTCCACAGTGGTCGTGTACATCTCTTCTTCCCCGCCGCCTTTTAACTGCAGCACCGCTTCATTGAGCATCTTACAGTAGAGATCATATCCCACTGCCTCCATGTGACCGCTCTGAGCTTCTCCAAGGAGATTTCCTGCTCCCCTGATCTCAAGATCGCGCATGGCGATCTTGATCCCGGATCCCAGGTCCGTAAACTCCCGGATCGCAGCGAGACGTTTTTCCGCCACCTCTTTTAAGAGCTTATCTCTGCGATACAAAAGGAAGGCATAAGCCATCCGGTTGGACCGCCCCACTCTTCCCCGGAGCTGATAAAGCTGAGACAGCCCGAACCGGTCTGCATCCTGGATGATCATGGTGTTGGCATTGGGGATGTCAAGCCCCGTCTCTATGATCGTAGTGGACACCAGCACATCAATATCCCCGTTGATAAAGTCATACATGATATCTTCCAGCTGACGCTCATTCATCTGTCCATGGGCATAGGAGACATTCGCCTCCGGGACCAGCCGCTGAATCCGTCCCGCCACATCTGCGATATCATTGACACGGTTATACACATAGTACACCTGTCCCCCTCTGGACAGTTCCCGTCCGATCGCTTCCCGGACCATCTCATCATTGTATTCCATCACATAGGTCTGGATGGGCATCCGGTCCTGGGGTGCCTCCTCCAGAACACTCATATCCCGGATCCCGATCAGGCTCATATGCAGAGTCCGGGGAATTGGTGTCGCCGTGAGTGTGAGTACATCCACATTCTCCCTGAGCTTTTTGATCTTCTCCTTGTGGGTCACTCCAAAACGCTGCTCCTCATCGATGATCAGGAGCCCAAGATCCTTATAGCCCACATCTTTTGACAGGACCCGGTGGGTTCCGATGACAATATCCACAAGGCCTTTCTTTAAATCCTCCACCGTCTTTTTCTGCTGGTAGGAGCTGCGAAACCGGCAAAGCAGATCGATCCGCACCGGGAAATCCTTCAGCCTCTGTACAAACGTATTGTAGTGCTGCTGTGCAAGGATGGTAGTAGGGACGAGATACACCACCTGCTTTCCCTCCTGCACTGCCTTGAATGCAGCGCGCAGAGCCACCTCTGTCTTGCCGTATCCCACATCGCCGCAGACGAGCCGGTCCATGATCTTTGTGCTCTCCATGTCCCGTTTCGTATCTTCGATCGCCTGGATTTGATCCTCTGTCTCCTCAAAAGGAAACATTTCTTCAAATTCTTTCTGCCATACCGTATCCGGTCCGTAGACAAACCCTTCCGATTTCTGTCTCACCGCGTAAAGCTCCACCAGATCCTTTGCCACAGCCTGCACCGCCCGCTTCACCTGGCTCTTCGTCTTCACCCACTGTGCCGTTCCCAGTTTGTTCAGTTTCGGCTTTTTCGCGTCGGAGCCTGCATATTTCTGGATCAGGTCCATCTGACCGACCGGAATATATAGGATACCGCCCTCTGCATAGGAGATCTTCAGATAGTCCTTTGTCACCTTATCTACCTCGATCTTCTCGATCCCCTGGTAGATCCCCAGACCGTGATTTTCATGGACCACATAATCGCCAGGCTTAAGCTCCGCGAAATCCTGGATCTTCTGCCCCTCATATCTTCTCCGTTTTTTCTTTTTCTTCTTTTTGCCGAAGATATCCGTCTCAGAGATCACAGTAAATTTCAGCATGGGATACTCGTACCCTTCCGCCACATACCCGCAGGAGACCATGATCTCTCCCGGATTCACCGTCCGTTCCATATCCTCACTGTAAAAACTGCTCAGGTCATAATCCCGCAGATCCTCAGCAAGCCGCTTCGCCCGGGTCCTGGAGCCGGACAGAAGCACCACCCGGTACCCGGATCTCTTCAGCCGCTTTAAGTCCCTGGTCAGAAGTTCAAAGCTGTTATTGTAGGGATTAACCCCTTTTGTCTGGATGCTGTATGTCTTCCTCACCCGAAAAGGCCCGCATTTTGATTCCAGCGTGGTAAATCCGATCCCGCTGTATGCGTTCATCCTCTCAATGATCTCTTTTGTCTGAAAGACCTTCAGTTCCTCCTCTTCCAGATCCACTCCCGCTTCATCCCGATTTTCCCTGCTGTGAAAATACTCTGTCTCAACCGCCTCCGCTTCTTCCTGGAGCCGGAGAGGCTCATCGAGAAAGAGGAGGCTCTCCTTCTTCGGAAAATAGTCCAGAAACGAGACGGTCCCGCCCTCCTCTCCACAGTTTTCAGAAGCCGGATAGATGACCACTTCCTCCAGATTCTCCACAGACCTCTGGCTCTCCACATCAAAGCACCGTATGGAGTCGATCTCGTCTCCCCACAGTTCGATCCGCACGGGCAGTTCTTCCGTCAGCGGAAACACATCCAGGATCCCGCCCCGGACCGCAAACTGTCCCGGTCCTTCAATCTGGCTCTCTCTCTCATATCCCATGGCTGAGAGCCTGGACTGGAACTCGGAAAAGCTGATCTCATCTCCGCTCTTCAGGCAGATCCGCCTTTTCCTGATCTCCTCCGGCGCCGAGAGCCCATCGAGGAAGGCATCCATCGTCGTGACCACCGTCAGGGGAGTCCCGGACTTCTTCTCGATCAACGCCCGCAGCACTTCCATACGCTGACCGGTCAGCACTTTTCCTTTGATGTCTGCATAGTAGAACAGAAGGTCCCGCGCCGGATACATGTATACATCCTCTGTCAGAAACCGGTATTCTTCATACGCCCTCTTTGCCTTTTCCTCACTCGAAAAAGCGATGACTCTGTACTCACAGCCATCGCCAAGTGCATACATCAGGTGGGTTTTCTGAGAGTTCACACAGCCTGCGATCTGAATGATCCCCTCTTCTTTTTTCCTGTCTCTGAGAATCTCCTGATAATCCGCCAGTTCTTCCAGCGGAGCCAAAAAAGCCTGCATCTTTGTTTTTCTTCCCTCTCTTCTATTCTTCCCTCTTCTTCCGGTTAAACTCATTCATCGCCTCTGCGATCCCGCCGGATACGATCATCTCCGCTGCCCGCGCCGCACAGCTGTAGCCTTCCTCCATCTGTTCCTGCTCGGCTTTTGAGAAATGTCCCAGCACATAGTCCGCAAGGTCATATCCCCGGGGCTTTTCCCCCACACCGATCTTGATCCGGGGGAAGACCTGGCTTCCAAGATGGGCGATGATGTTCTTGATCCCGTTATGACCTCCAGCACTCCCCTTCGCCCGGATCCGGAGCTGTCCCGTTCCCAGACTGATATCGTCATAGATCACCAGAAGTTCCTCCTCCGGATCGATCTTATAATAATCCACCAGGCTCCTTATACTCTCCCCGCTCAGATTCATATAAGTCTGAGGTTTTGCCAGGATCACCTTCTGACCGGCGATCATCCCTTTCCCGATCAGGGCGCGGTGCTTTTTCGTCTCCACATCTATATTGTATTTCTCCGAAAGCCTGTCTATTACATCAAATCCTACATTATGCCTTGTCCCCTCATACTCCTTTGTCGGGTTGCCCAGACCGGCTATGATAAACATATTGACCATCCTTTCTCAATCAGTTCGCAATCATCTTATTTTACAGCATAGGACCTGGTTTGTCACGCAAAAGCCGTGAATATTTTTTCATTCCGCGTCATACACTTATAAAAAAGCTGAAGCCGCAAGGACCACCAGCAAAATGGATTGGGAGGTAACTCTATGGGTTCCAAGACAAAGATCATTGTCCTTCATATGAAAGAGATCATCTACACTGCTGTGTTTGCCGCGCTGGGGATACTGCTCATCGTACTCCTCGTCATCATGTTCCGGCAGGATGACAGTTCTTCCGGCACAACCGGAGAAAAGCAGTATACCCCGGGCGTCTATACTTCTTCTCTCACGCTGAACAACACGAATCTGGAAGTGGAGGTATCCGTAGACGAATCCCGAATCAACTCCATCCGGTTTTCCAATCTTGACGAGACGGTCGCCGCAATGTATCCGCTCGTCCAGCCTGCGATCGAAGACATCGCAGAGCAGATCTGTGAAACACAGTCCCTCGAAGACATCTCTCTTCCCGAGGATACTCCCTATACTTCGCAGATGATACTGGATGCCATTAAAGAAGCCGTTGGCAAAGCCGCAGTCGAGTAAACTGCGGCTTTGTCATTCCATTTTCCATTATCCTTCTACGATCAGGTATTTTCCGTCCGGAAGTGCGAATACTTCCGATGCTTCTTCCAGCTCTTCCTCTGACATATGTTCAACATCAGCACCGCTCTCCTCGAAATATTCTCTTACCTCACTCAGAGAATCCACAATGACCGCCATACAGTCTTCCAGAAACGCCTCAGCCTCTTCCAACGTCTCTGCGACCGGTTCATCAAACAGGCGCCCCTGCTCCTTCAGAAAAACCTTCAGACACTCTTCACTGTAACCGTTCATACACACCCTCCTCTGCAATATCCAGAATCTCTTCTGCCGAATCAACGATACACTCTGCCCCGGCACGGCGCAGGGCATCTCTGCCACGAAATCCCCATGACACCAGCACGGTTTTCATTCCGGCCGCTTTTCCTGTCTCCAGATCCACTTCCGAATCTCCGATATAAACTGTTTCTTCCGGTACGGCCCCCAGCCCGGACGCGATCTGCAGCACCGCCGCAGGATCCGGCTTGCGCGGTACACCATCCCGCTGCCCGTGCACCTGATCAAACACTTCTTCCCCAAAGATGGTCTCTACAACATGCACTGCCTGACGATCGGGTTTGTTCGATAAGACAGCAAGGCGGATTCCCCGCTCTTTCAGATCCTTCAGCAGTTTTGTCACCCCGCTGTAAGGCTTTACATGATATATGCAGTTGGCATCAAATATTCTCAGGTATGCATTCATCGCCTGTTCAAAATAGTCCAGCTTTTCATCCCCGCATGCCTGCAGGGTTTTTTCGATCAGTACCTTCGCGCCGTTTCCGACAAACCGGCGGCATTGGTCCTCTGTGATCCCGGGCAGTCCGATCTCCTCCATCGTCTTGTTGACCGAAAAGACAAGAGACTCCAGCGTATCTGTCAGCGTACCGTCCAGATCAAATATACATGCCTTGTACATGGTTTTCCTCCACATTTTTCTTTTGTACCGGTTCTTTGATTCCGGCTATCCATATCATAGTATGAAGTCATAAAAATATCAATAGTTTCTTAACACCCCAGAAGATACTGCCGCATGATCTTCAGCGCATTCTTTTCCAGCCGGCTGACCTGCGCCTGGGAGATGTTGATCTGGTCCGCCACTTCCATCTGTGTTTTGCCCTCAAAAAAGCGCAGGTTTATAATATACCGCTCCCGCTCGTTAAGACGCTCCATCGCAGCTTCCAGGGAAAGTTCCTCGATCCAGTTCTCTTCCCGGTTCTTTTTGTCGCTGACCTGGTCCATGACATACAGAGCATCGCCCCCATCGCTGTAAACCGGTTCATGCAGGCTCATAGGCGCCTGGATCGCATCCAGAGCAAACACTACATCCTCTTTAGCAATCCCGATCTCATCCGCGATCTCCTGAACCGTCGGTTCTTTCATGTGCTGCCGGATATATCCCTCCTTCGCATAGATCGCTTTGTATGCCGTGTCGCGAAGCGACCTGCTGACCCGGATCGAACTGTTATCCCTCAGATACCTTCGGATCTCACCGATGATCATAGGTACGGCATAGGTGGAGAATTTTACCATCCTTGTGGGATCAAAATGATCCACCGCCTTCATCAGCCCGACGCATCCGATCTGAAAAAGGTCGTCCGCATTTTCATTACTCCCGTCAAACCGTTTTATCACGCTGAGTACAAGTCTCAGATTCCCCTTGATATACTGTTCGCGCGCCTCCTCGTCTCCTGCCTGGATGCGCGCGAACAGTTCCTCCTTTTCCTCCTCTTTCAGAAGCGGGAGTTTCGATGTATTGACTCCGCACAGTTCAACCTTGTTCACCATCATTGTAAGAATCCTCCTAAGCTGTTTTCTACTTAAAATGATTCTCACTCTGATGATAAGATATTCGATAGCAGAGAAAATTTTATAAACTTTTAGACCTTGACAAAATCACTCCTATTCGTCCCATTTATCGGCAAGATTGTTGATCTGGCTCTCAAATTTTGCCTTGTCTTTATTAGTAAGACCCTCATTCCGGTAAATGATATCCAGCAGCCTCTTTCCTGCCTCCACAAGGCGTTCAAAGGCAACATCTGCCCTGCGCTGCGCTGCTTTCTTCGGTCTGACAGGGATCTTCACGCCCTCGTTTATGATCTCATTTGAGAGCAGGTCCGCCTCGCAGCATGGGAACGGCGCCCAGGTCTTATATCCGAACTTCTCCGTTATCGTCTGCGCGAATTCCTCCGTCACTTCATCTTCCCCATGCACGACAAACACTCTCTCGACCGGATTTTGGAATCCCTCGATCCACTTGATAAGCCCGTTCATGTCAGCATGTCCGCTCACTCCGTGAAGACTCTCGATCCGGGCGTGCACTTCGATTTCCTCTCCGAAAAGCTTTACATTCTTCTCTCCCTCAAGAAGTCGTCTTCCCAGAGTCCCGTTTGCCTGATATCCGACAAACAGGATCGTACACTCCGGACGCCACAGGTTATGTTTCAGATGATGGCGGATCCGGCCCGCATCACACATACCGGAGGCGGAGATGATCACCTTTGGTTTTTCGATGAAATTGATCATCTTGGAATCATCACTCGTCGTTGACGTATGAAGTCCCGGAAACACCAGGGGGTTGATTCCGGAATTTACCAGGGCAAGTGCTTCCTCATCAAAACAGTCCCGCATATTTTTTGTGAATATTTTTGTCGCCTCGATCGCAAGCGGGCTGTCAAGATACACATCAAAATCCTGATACTCTTTCAAAAGCCCCTGCTCTTTGATCTCCCGGATAAAATAGAGCATCTCCTGTGTCCTTCCCACAGCAAACGAAGGGATGACCACATTGCCGCCTCTGTCAAATGTCTCTTTGATGATCCTTGTAAATTCTCCCAGATAGTCCGGCTTTTCTTCTGAGTGGACCCGGTTGCCGTATGTGGATTCCACGACCACATAATCTGCGGAATGAGTGTATGTAGGATCCTTTATGATCGGCTGGTCGATGTTCCCCACGTCGCCTGAGAAAACGATCTTTTTGGTCACGCCGCCTTCCGTCGCCCACACCTCGATACTGGCGGATCCAAGCAGATGTCCCACATCCGTAAACCGGATCTGTATCCCGTCACATATTGTGATCCTCTCGCCATATTCACAGGGGACGAGCAGCTCGATCGCATCCAGAGCATCCTGCATCACATACACCGGCTCATACTCTGGTTTCCCGGCACGCCTTCCCTTTCTGTTCCTCCACTCCGCCTCAAATTCCTGGATGTGGGCACTGTCACGCAGCATGATATTACACAGATCCGCCGTCGCAAATGTGGCAAAGATCTGTCCCCGGAATCCCTTCTTTGCCAGTGCAGGCAGCATTCCGGAATGGTCGATATGGGCATGTGTCAGGAACACATAATCGACCTCGCTCTCCGGGATCGGAAGTCCCGGATTCTCATACAGATCCGGCCCCTGTTCCATTCCGCAGTCAATCAGGATATTTTTCCCTGCTGTCTGAAGGAAATGGCAGCTTCCCGTAACTTCATGGGCTGCTCCGATAAATGTCAGTTTCATAGCCTCACCAACCCTTTTTCATTTTCTTCTATTGTATCATTTTTTTGATAATTATACATCTGTTTTCAGATAATTCTTCTTTTTATTCGTACCTGACCATCTCCCGTTTCAGCCTCTGCATGATCTTCTTTTCCAGTCTCGATATATAAGACTGGGAGATTCCAAGAAGATCAGCCACCTCTTTCTGCGTCTTCTCTTTCCCATCCGGGTCATCCAGCCCAAAGCGCATTCTCACGATCAGCTTTTCGCGGCTGTTCAGCTTGTTCAGGGCCCGGACAAGGAGTCTGCGTTCCGCCTCGTCTTCCATATCCCTGTATATGGTGTCTTCCTCAGTGCCGAGTATATCCGAGAGAAGCAGCTCATTTCCGTCCCAATCCACGTTGAGAGGTTCATCGATAGAAACCTCCAGCCTGGTCTTGCTGTTCCGCCGAAGATACATCAGGATCTCATTTTCGATACATCTTGAAGCATAGGTGGCGAGTTTGATCTTTTTCATCGGGTTGAATGTATTGATCGCCTTGATCAGGCCGATCGTTCCGATCGAGATCAGGTCTTCCACTCCAACTCCTGTATTGTCAAACTTCTTTGCAATGTACACAACCAGTCTTAGATTATGCTCGATCAGTGTTTTTTTTGCCTCTTCATCATACTCTGTTCCCAGTTTGCAGATCACTTCCGACTCCCGCTCCCCTTCCAGCGGCGGAGGAAGGATTTCGGTTCCCCCTATGTAATGGATCTCCTTCTGTCCTCCAAAGAAAATCGATCGGAAATCCGGTATCACTTTCAGTTTAAACTGCTGCGGCACTGCCACTTTTACTACCATTTCATATCCCTCCTAAATTCAAGTATTCATTTCCCACGGCTATCTCCTGTGTTCCCGTCATAAAATATATCCGGATTCAGGAGCATCTGATATTCTCCCGTCCCCGAAAGCGCATTCTCGCCCACGCCAAGGAGCGGTGAGTGTATCCAGGTTTCCTCCCCGGCATCAACGCACATTTTATCTGCTCTGAATATTTTCATCACGCTTTCTCCGCTGACACAGCGGTATGGAATGTACCGGAACCTCTCAGGTGTACCCGAAAGGCAAAAAATATACTCTGCGGCGCCGGGATCCAGGATGCTGACCGGGTCGCCCGTCAGCGGATCCGTCAGTACATTCCCCGTATCGCAGAGAGCTTTTAACTCACATCTGTTTCCTTTTACAAAGACTACAGTCCTGCATATTCCAGCCTTCCTTTGAAACAGGGCCGGAATCTTCTTCCAAATCCAGGAAAACAGAAAATAGGACACGACTGCTGTCGTATACAGAAATGCAGTACTGCGCGCATAAGGCCGGACCACCTGAAGAAGCCCGCCTGCGGCAAATGCCGCAAGATAAAGAAGAAGAAATGCCTTCACAAACTGCGTTCCGTTTCTGATCCGCAGTCCCGCCACGATCATCAGCGTATTGACCACAATATAGAAAAGAAACAATTTGAGCGTTTCCGAAAGCGGTGCCACGATCACAAGGCAGGTAAGAAAGCTTCCCGCCGCTCCCCCGGCAAAGAGCCGTCCATATGTACGATTGCATTTGAGGATCCGGTTTACAATCAGAAGTATCAGACTGTCCATCATAAAATTTTCCAGAAACAATACGTCTATATAGAGTTCATAATACATGCCCCACCTTCTTTCTCCTTTGTACGGACTCCATTATAAGGGCGCCGGTATCTAAAATTTGTCATTTCATGGCGCATGAGGTAAAATTTTTTTCGACAAGCCGTCCAAAATACATAAGGAGACCAGGATCAAATACGTTTGCTCCCGGTCCCCTTTGACATACAAAAAAGGAACTGCCGTTCGACAGTTCCCTTCTCTGCTTCTCTATTTATTTTTTAAAGAAATCCGGAATCTTAATTGACTGCTCTTTTACACTGCTGGATGGAGTTCTCGGCTGCAGCGTCGGCATCGTGCCTCCCTGCGTTCTTGCCGTTGTTCCTCTTCTCTCCGGATCCTGCGCTGTTCTGGAACGACCATCTGTTGATGAGAGGATCGAGCCGGCTTTCTGCTGCCCTTCCAGTCTTGCTTTCAGTTTCGAAGCACTTCCGCCTACATTATGTAAGCCGGTCGCGATAACGGTGATCGTACATTCATCAGATTTGGTATCATCATACATAGCACCGAATATGATACTTGCGCTGTCTCCGGCAAGCTCCTGAACGTAATCTGCCGCATCGGAAGCATCCATCAGTGTGATATCACCAGATACATTGACGATGACATTGGACGCACCCTGGATCGTCGTCTCAAGCAGCGGGCTTGCAACAGCCTCTTTCGTCGCCTCAAGAGCCTTGTCATCTCCGCGTCCGGAACCGATTCCGATATGAGCGATACCCTTGTCCTTCATAACAGTCTGGATATCCGCAAAGTCAAGGTTGATCAGTGATGGAACATTGATCAGGTCCGTGATACCCTGGATACCCTGCTGTAAAACCTCATCCGCCTTCTTCAGTGCCTCCGGCATGGTCGTGCGTCTGTCAACGACTTCCAGAAGTTTATCGTTCGGGATCACGATGATCGTGTCCACGTTTTCTTTCAGTTTGTCAATTCCCGTAAGAGCGTTCTGCATCCTTGTCTTGGACTCAAAACGGAACGGTTTTGTGACAACTCCTACCGTCAAAGCTCCCTGCTCTTTCGCAATACGTGCGATGACCGGGGCTGCACCGGTTCCGGTTCCGCCACCCATACCACAGGTAACAAAAACCATGTCCGCGCCCTTGAGTGCTGCGGAAATCTCCTCAGAACTTTCCTCTGCCGCCTTCTCTCCCACCTCAGGCTGTGCTCCGGCACCAAGACCTTTTGTGAGCTTTTCTCCAATCTGCATCAAAGTAGGCGCCTTACAGAGCTGCAGTGCCTGTTTATCTGTATTCACTGCGATAAATTCTACGCCTGCAATCTGTTCGTCGATCATGCGGTTGACAGCGTTGTTTCCGCCTCCGCCGACTCCGACAACAATTATTCTTGCAGCCGCTTCCGATTCGTTGGTTTTAATTTCTAACAAGAGTATTTCCTCCTTTGTTGTCTTATTAATTTCTTATACATCCCTTTAATTGAACGCTATAATCCAATAAGTATATAATAAAGTCTTTTTAGCAAATAATCAATAGATTTTTTCTTATTTTTCTGATTTTTTGCCACAATTCAGCCGCTTATGACTCCTCCTTTGGAACAAACCTGACTGCCTCCGAGGATTCGTCAAAATTCTCCAGATGCAGTGTCCCTGCCGTATCCGGATAGCTTTCCGCAAGTTTTTCCAGGATCGGGCCGATCTGAGCGATCCGCTCTTCAAAACCGCTGTTTCCCAGAAGCACCTCTACGTTTCCAAAATAAAGCGTGATCCCACTGTCGGTACAGACCAGCCGATCCGGTGTAAGTTCTTCCTCGTCCAGATATCTGGAGGTCTCCATGATCTTCTCAAAAATGCTGTCATCTTCCACTGGAAGTGTCTCACCTATGACCACTTTTGAAGCGTCAAACTTCAGTCCCTCAACATACGGCACTCCCTCCATCGCTTCTTTTGTCCGCAGAGATGCTATCCCCTCCCTGTCAAAGTACAGGAAGGCTTCATCATAGTCCACATATCCCAGCATGGTCTTTTCTGTCACCTTTACAGCAAGGGTCCAGGGATTCTTTAAAGATACTTTCATACTTTCCACAGCCGACGGGACATCGGGCTGGGTAAGATTATATTTGAGCAGCACATACAGTGAGTTTTCCGCAAATTTATCATTCTGGATCCATGTCGCGATCGAATTATCGCCATAGTATTCATTCCCTTCCACTTCGATCGTACGAACACGGAATCCGAAAACAAGGATCAGCCCCAGCAGAATGACTGCAGCGATGACTGACAATACAGTCCTCCACACTTTTCTCCTGCGCTTTCTTTTCTTCATCCTATTCCTCCTTTGTCTGTGGAGAGTGTTTCCTGAAGCTCCGCGCAGAGTTTTTCAGACACACTCGTCGATGCTGTCTATTCTATCACACTGGAGACACTGAGGACAAGTCCCATTTCCAGCAGCAGAAACAGCACGGATGTCCCTCCATAACTGATAAACGGAAGGGTGATCCCGGTATTGGGGATCGTGTTGGTGACCACGGCGATATTCAGGATCACCTGGATCATCATATGAGCCATCGCTCCGGACGCGATCAGCGCCCCGAAGAGATCCTTCGCGCGCGTGGCGATCACAAAACAGCGCCAGATAAGCACAAGAAACAGAAGCACGATGACAGACGCCCCGACAAGTCCCAGCTCTTCACATATGATAGAAAAGATCATGTCGTTCTGTGCCTCTGGCAGGAACCCCAGCTTCTGCACGCTGTTTCCCAGCCCCCTCCCGAACAGCCCGCCGCTCCCGATCGCATACAGACCCTGCAGGGTCTGATATCCCTTCTCGTACTTCTCCGGATTTCTCCAGATCGCGATCCGTTCCAGCCGGTAGCTCTCCAGGGCGAGAAAGACAGCCATAAATGAGATCCCCGCAGCCCCCATCCAGATAAACTGGGAATACTTCGGGCTGGCGGTAAAGATCACGATGACCGCGATGCCAAGGATAATGATCGCCGTGCTCAGATTGCTTGCCCCCACAAGCCCCACGATGGGAAGGATGAACACCATCACCAGAAGAAGGGTGCAGAATTTTGTCATCTTCTTTACATTTCGGCTTACGAGCCACGCAAGGAACAGGATCACAGCCACCTTTGCAAACTCAGAAGGCTGAAATGAAATCGGGCCCAAAGACAGCCATCTTTTGGACCCGTTATATTCATCGCCGAAGAACATGACAGCCACCGACAGCAGGATCGCCGCCAGGTAGCCCGGCACTGCGAAGGGGATCCACCGATGATAATCGATCCTCGCCGTGACTGCCATCCCTGCAAGCCCCAGCAGTGTCGCAAACCCCTGTTTCTTCAGATAGTACAGAGAATCATGAAACTTTATCCTGCCATTGTAAGCGCTGGTACTGTAGAGAAGGATCAGTCCGATCCCGACAAGGATCAGGACAACAGCCAGCATCGTATCATCGAACCTGCCTCTTTTTACAGGACGCTCCAATAGGGATCCACTCCTTACAACCGATTTACCAGTTCTTTGAACTTATCTCCCCGTTCTTCATAATTTTTAAACATTCCCCAGCTCGCACATGCAGGGGATAAGAGCACCGCATCTCCGGGCTGTGCAGATTCCACACACAGCGCAAATGCTTCCTCAAAGGTATCTGCAAAAACGATATCCTGGAAGCCGTGTTTTCTGGCCGTCTCCGCGATCTTTCCGCGGGTGGCTCCAATGAGCACGAGTTTCTTGACTTTTCCATCGAAAGCCTCGATCCACTCATCATATTCGGAATCTTTATCATATCCTCCTCCGATCAGCACAGTAGGCCGGTTCATAGCCCGGATCCCTCTGATCGCAGCATCCGGATTCGTTCCCTTGGAATCATTGTAATATGCCACGCCGCCCTTTTCTGCCACAAACTCGATCCGGTGTTCCACTCCCTGAAAGTTTTTCAGTGTACTGCGGATAATCTCTGCCGGAACCCCGTATGCATATGCCATTGCTGTGGCTGCCATCGCATTTTCATGGTTGTGCGTTCCCAGGATCTTCAGCTCGCCGATATCGCAGATCTCGATCCTCTCATCAATATCACAGACGATCTTTGTGCCGTCAAGGTACACGCCTCTGTTAAGTTTATGCACACTGCTGAAATATAGAACATCCGCTTTTACCTTTTCTCCAAACGCTCTGGTAACCTCATCCTCATAGTTGAGGACACAGAAATCCCCCTCTGTCTGGTTTGCCGCAATGCGCTCTTTTGCTGCAATATATGCCTCCATCGTGTGATGGCGGTTCAGATGATCCGGTGTGATATTCAGGATCGCACTGACCTTCGGGCGGAATGTATGTACGGTTTCCAGCTGAAAACTGCTGATCTCAGCCACGACGACCGACGAATCCTCTGTCCGGAGCGCAACATCCGTATAGGGAGTTCCGATATTCCCCACCACAAAGACACTCTCTCTGTAATTTTTCATGATTTCCCCAAGGAGGGCGGTTGTCGTCGTCTTCCCATTGGTTCCCGTAATAGCCAGAACGTCTCCTCTGCCAAAAGCATATGCCAGCTCGATCTCACCCCAGACCGGGATTCCCTTTGCATGCATCTTTTCCACGATCGGAAGATCTGTGGGCACTCCAGGACTCATGACCACAAGGGAAAGCCCGTCCAGCATTTCGTCCTCCTGCTGCTCTGTCAGCTTTCCTAAAATCACACGGGCTTTCTGCCCTTCTGCGCAGGTGATGTCGCGCAGGATCTTCTCGGCGTCCAGACTGTCATTTCCATCGTAGAGAACCACTTCCGCTCCTTCCCGAAGAAGAAGCCTGCTCGCCGCCTCCCCGCTGATCCCGGATCCGAATACCAGTACCTTTTTTCCTTCTATCTCCATATTGATCACACCCCCATTAATGCGATAAGGCAGAGGATCGCCGTCACAATGGAAAAGACTGCGACCACTCTTGTCTCAGACCATCCGCACAATTCAAAATGATGATGGATCGGCGCCATCTTGAAAAGACGCTTTCCACCTGTTTTCTTAAAATAGGCCACCTGAAGGATGACAGATGCCACTTCCACCAGATAAATAAAGCCTACAATGATGATAAACAGGGGCATCTGCAGCATATAAGCCGTACCTGCGACAAAGCCCCCCAGGGCCAGCGATCCCGTATCCCCCATAAACACGCTCGCCGGATAGACGTTGAACAGCAGGAAGCCTAAAAGAGCACCTACAACCGCACAGGTGATCGGTTCCACGCCGCTCTTGGTCCCAACTGCCACGACGGTAAAGAACGTCGCCACGAGCACCGTCACACTGGAGGCCAGTCCATCCAGTCCGTCCGTAAAATTCGTACCGTTCACAGTTCCGATCACTGCAACAAAAAGCACCGGAATGGCAAGCCATCCGATATCCCAGCAGTACCCGCCCGAAAACGGCACGAGAAGGGTCAAAGGAACGTCAGCGACTTCAACGATGTAATACGCAAAAATCGCTGTCACAACGATCTGGAGTGCCATCTTCTGCATCGGAAAAAGACCGTCTGACCGCTTCATGACCACTTTCAGATAATCGTCAAGAAATCCGATCAGTCCGAACGCCACCGTCAAAAACAGGATCGGTATGATCTTTGGATAATCTTTTACATAGAACAGGGATGTAACGATGATACTTGCCAGGATCATCACCCCTCCCATTGTCGGAGTGCCCGCCTTTTTCAGATGGGACTGTACTCCGTCTGTACGTTCTGTCTGCTTCATTTTCAGTTTTCTCAGGAAAGGAATGACTACCGGTCCCAGGATGACGCTCACTGCAAATGAGATCAGGACCGGTATCACGATATGACTGCTCATAAATCCACCTCGTATTTCTTTTGTCTCTATAGCATTCCAGCCATGCAGCGCGAATCTCCTGCGTTCCTGCCGCATGGCTGAACTCCAATACAGTATAACCCATCACTCAGCTTTTTTCAATCCCGAGATAGGGAAGCACATTGTCATAGATCTCCCGCAGGACCGGAGCTGCAATCGTCCCTCCATAATATACACCCTGGGGGTCATGTATCACGACCATCCCCAGGATCTGGGGATCTTCCGCCGGAGCAAAACCGATGAAAGAAGCAATATATTTGTTGGCGCTGCGGGGGAGAGTCTGGGATGTGGCAGTCTTTCCGCCAATGGAATATCCTTCAATGTAGCCATTTTTCCCTGATCCTTCTTCTACCACACTCTTTAAGAGCATCCGCATCGTTTCCGAGGTCTCCTCCGAGACGATCCCGCTCCTGCTTTCATACTCAAACTCTTCTATCGTTTCTCCATTCGCATCTATCACCTCCATACCCAGATGGGGCGTCACCCTGTTTCCTCCGTTCACCAGTGAACTTACCGTTGTTGCCATCTGGATCGGTGTGATCTGAAAAGACTGGCCGAAAGTCATAGTCGCCAGCTCCACGATGCCGATGTCTTCTTTCTTATGCATGATCGTCCCCGCCTCACCCGGGAGGTCGATATTCGTCAGGCTGAGAAGCCCAAACTGCTCAAAATAATCATAAAACCGGTCAGAACCGAGCCGCATTCCAATGTCCATAAAGACCGGATTGCAGGAATTCTGAAGTCCCTGAACAAACGTCTCCATCCCATGTCCGCCTGTCTTGTGGCAGCGTATCTTCCTATCCTCCACGATCCGGTATCCCGGACAGGTAAAAGTGTCATCCAGAGAGACCACCCCTTCTTCCAGGCATGCGCAGGATGTAATGATCTTAAATGTTGAACCGGGCTCATAAGTATCATTGATGCACCCGTTTCTCCACATCTGATTCAGCTCATCCTGCAGTTCCTCATCAGACAGCGACTCCGGATGCGTCCCTGTGTTCAGTTCGAACGGCTCGTTCAGGTTGAATTCCGGCACATTGACCATGGCATAGATTTCCCCGTTCTGGGGATTCATCAGAAGCACGGACACACTGTCTGCCTGTTTTTCCTCCAGCACTTTCCGGGCCGCCTGCTCACAGTACGCCTGGATGTTATAGTCCAGGCTGATCCGGAGGGTTTCCCCTGCCACAGGTTCAATGCGGTCCTCCGCGACGCCCTCCAGCTCGATCCCTCTGGCGTCTGTGACCGTCAGTATGGTTCCGTTCGTCCCTTTGAGATACTCATCATATTTTACTTCCAGCCCAATGATCCCCTGGTTGTCCCCGCCGGTAAACCCCAGTACCTTGGAAGCAAGTTCATCAAAGGGATAATACCTTTTGTAATCTTCATCCACCTTGACTCCCGCCAGATCATAGTTTCGGATCCTGTCGCCAGTCTCTTTATCAACGTTTGTCTTAATCTTTTCCATAGATGAGACTTTTTCCACTTTCTCCCTCACGTCAGCCAGATCCAGTTCAAGCTCCTCTGCCAGCACTTCCGCAACCAGTTCAGCATCCTCGATCTGACTGTGTACGACCGAGATCGTACACACCGTTTCATTGGTTGCGAGTACCACGCCGTTTCTGTCAACGATCTCCCCTCTTGCGGCTTTGATCTCTCTTTCTCTCTCATGGAGGTCCTGAGCAAGTTCCTGATAATATTCTGCATCAAAGATCATAAGATATATCAGACGCCCGATCAGCCCCAGGATAACGACCACGGCACACAGGAAGACCACCAGCATTTTTTTCTTATTATAAGTCTTATTTTTCATAAAAAACCCTGCAGAAGATATTTTTACAATTTATTATATCTTCCGCAGGGTTATTCATATTTTTCGCTTCTTTCTACTCTTCACCAGAGCTGTCGCCGGACGCCCAGTCGTCAAGATCCGGATCATAGTTTTCATCTACATATGCGCCGTCCGGATTATCATAAGTATCTTCATAATTTTCATCATAATCAGAATATTCTGTATCTCCGAAATTCTGTTCTTCTGAAGCCTCGGACTCTTCTGCCTCCGCCTCGCTTTCTTCGATAGTGGTGATCCCCAGATAGGGAAACGCCTCTTCCATGATCTTCTTGGAAAGGTCCAGCACAAGCGCACTGTTGTCCTGAGCATCCACGTTTGCCTCGTCAACAACGACATAGATCAGGACTTCCGGATTTTCCTGGGGTGCATATCCGATATAGGAAAGAAGATATTTCCCGTTTCCTCTGGGCAGTTTCTCCGCGGTTCCCGTCTTTGCTCCAATATCATAGCCTTCCACCTGGGCATTCTGTCCGGTTCCGTAGTCCATCACTGCCTGGAGATACTCCTTGATCTGGTCCGATGTCTCTGATGAGACGGTCTTGCGAAGGAGCACAGGATCTTTCGTCTCGACCACATTTCCATCCTCATCCCGGATCTGTTTTACAACGTGAGGATCATAATAATATCCGCCATTGATCAGCGAACAAAACGCAGATGCCATCTGTGTCATAGTAACATTAAAACTCTGTCCGAAAGAGTTCGTTGCAAGATCCACCGGCGTCATGGTATCCGCTGTATAGAGAAGTGCGGAGGTTGCCGCCTCTCCGGGAAGATCGATGCCTGTGTATTCACCAAAACCAAAGATACTCTGATATCTCGTAAAATCATCCACACCGATCGCTTCTGCGATGTGCATCAGTGCCACATTACAGGAATTGGCAATCGCATTTTCAACGGTCTGCGTGCCATGCCCGCTTCTTAAGTGGCATCCAATATCATTGTCTCCCACATGAAGAGAACCGTCACAGTAATAGGTCTCATCCCCTGTAATGGCTCCTGTCTCCAGTCCTGCCGCCACAGTAAAAGGCTTCATCGTCGATCCCGGTTCGTAAGCATCACTGACACAGAAATTCCTCCACAGGTCGCTCATCGCATTGAGCTGCTCCTCCTCCGACATTGCCTTCCATTCCTCATCCGAATACAAAACAGAAAGATCCCGTGGATTATTCAGATCAAAATTCGGATAGGATGCTTCTGCAAGGATCTCTCCGGTATTGGGGTTCATTATGATCACTGCCGTATTCTTACTCCCGGCACTGTCGTCATCTGCATACTGCTGATTGAACTCAAGAATACACTTCTCCACAATACTCTGCAGTCCCACATCGAGAGTTGTCACAACCGTGTTCCCGTTCTTGGCTGCTTTTACCGTACGCTCTACAGAAGAATCGCTGTCAAGATATCCATACTCTCTTCCATCCGTCCCGTTCAGCACATCGTTGTATGCACTCTCAATTCCGATCGCGCCGGCGTTTCCCGAATAAGTAAATCCGATCACATCGCTTGCCAGTGTATTATACGGATATGTTCTGTTATAATCATCTTCCAGCCAGACGCCGGCCACATTGGGATAGTTTTCATTGTCATCATCGATCTCGTTGAATTTCTGTGCTGTCTCGTAGTCCACATCAGTAGCCATGATCTCATATCTCGACTCCGGATTCTTCTCGATCGTATCCCTCACCGTCTGCTCAGAGATACCAAAACATTCTTTCAGCACCTGAATGGTAGGATCGATATTTTCCTCGCTGCCCGTCAGTACCACAACATCCAGTATCACATTATAGACCCGCTCACTGGTTGCGATCCTCGTCCCGTTCCGGTCCACGATATCCCCCCGTTTATAAGGGATCACCCTGCTGCTGTAATTCTGCTGATCCAGCACGATCCTGCTGTAGCTGCTCCCTCTGGTCACATTAATATAGGTAATCCTCCCCACAAGAGCAACAAAAGCCAGTATAATTGCCATAAACAGCATTACCAGCTTTCGTTGCATCCTGATCGGGAATTTTTTTGTCAAAAATCCAAATCTGTTCTTTTTTCTTTTTCTTCCAGCCATTCTTCAATAATCCTTACTCTGACACATCCCTGGACTTTGCGAGGACGCCGTCCTCCGGAATGTCATCATACTGTTTTACATAGCTGCCCGAAGGGCTGTCGTATTCGATCACTGTTCCCTGGGATTCATAGACCATGCCCATCTCGTTCATGGCCCTGTCTTTCACTTCCTCAAGATTCAGTGAATCTGCCGCAGCATTGTATGCCGTGTCATTCGCCTCTGTAAGTTCCGCAAGCTGTTCCTGCAGTGCAGTGATATTTTCCGAACGGTTTACCACATCTGCCTGGAGCCTGAGATACATCACGCAGAGGAACACTGCACAGATAGCGGCTGCCACAAGAAACACTGCATAGGCCGGACTGATGCTCATTGCCCTGTTACGGTTTCTCAGCACCTGACGGCTCGCACGTTTCGGCGCTGCCGGACGCTGCTGCGTCCTTCTTCTCGGCTGGACTTCCGCCTGGCGTACTGCATTTCCATATACATAGAACTGTCCTCTGTCCGTACCGGATATCCCCGTTCTTCTGTAACTTCTCATATTTCTGCCTGCTGCCATAGCGTAAAGCCCCTTTCCTGTTCTTTTGTCCTTCCGGGCTCTCCCCTTCCCTTCCGGACGGTTTATGTGTTACTACTCCCTTTTGAATTCAACTCCGCTCAAAAATGCGGAGTTTTGCGCTCTTTGAGCGGCTGTTGTTTTCCATCTCCTCCTCA
The DNA here is from genome assembly GCF_016902345.1 of Mediterraneibacter glycyrrhizinilyticus. Taxonomy (GTDB): domain Bacteria; phylum Bacillota; class Clostridia; order Lachnospirales; family Lachnospiraceae; genus Mediterraneibacter; species Mediterraneibacter glycyrrhizinilyticus_A. Next base: position 21,623 of record NZ_JACJLR010000023.1, read on the forward strand.
CTGGGAAGGATGGGTTTCCGTGTGACCACTTTTCCCTTTGATACCTTTCCACATACACATACGGGAAAGTGACTCGGGCAGGTACACGGATTTTCGTTTTTGCGGAATGCACTCTTTACGATCCGGTCTTCCAGTGAATGAAATGTTATGATACAGATCCTTCCCCCCGGATTCAGCATATCTATCATCTCATCCAGCGAGTTTTTCAGCACATCCAGTTCCCCATTGAGTTCGATCCGAATCGCCTGGAACGTCCTTTTTGAAGGATGTCCGGACGTCTTCTGGATCTTCATCGGTATGGCATGCCGGATGATCTCATTTAGCTGACCTGTCGTTTCAATGGGTGCCTTCCCGCGCTCCGCCACAATATGTTTTGCAATGTTCTTTGCAAACCTGTCTTCTCCGTAATCGCGGATCACGCGGTATAATTCCGCCTCACTGTAGTCATTGACAATGTCTCTTGCCGTCATCTTCTGCCTCTGGTCCATCCTCATATCCAGCGGTGCATCCACCCGGTAGGAAAATCCCCTCTCCGCAGTGTCCAGCTGATAGGATGACACTCCGAGATCCAGCGTGATTCCGTCGACCTTATCAATCCCCAGTTCATGGAGCCTTGGCTTCATATCACAATAGTTGCTCCTCACTATTGTAACCTTCTCCCCGAAGCCTTCCAGTCTTTTCCCCGCCGCTTTGACCGCGTCGGCATCCTGGTCTATACCTATTAATCTCCCCTTGCTGCTTAAACGTCTGCACACTTCAAAAGCATGTCCGCCTCCACCCAGAGTTGCATCAACATAAATGCCGTCAGGCATGACGTTAAGCCCGTCCACTGTTTCATACAGCAGAACTGATGTGTGCTCGAATGCCATATTCTCCTCCAGTCCTTCTTTCTCAGATTCTGATCCCAATTGCTTCCATCCGCTCTGCGATCGCATCCAGATCTTCCTCGCTGACCTGGCTTCTCTCTTCCCACAGAGCCTTGTCCCAGATTTCGACACGGTCCTGGACTCCCACCAGCACCACATCTTTCTCCAGATGGGCCGCTTTCCTCAGTGACGGCGGCACAAGCACTCTCCCCTGCTTGTCAAAGCTGCCCTCAGAGGCGCTTCCGAAGAAATAGCGTTTGAAGATTCTGGCATCCTTGTTCATTCGTGGCAAGGTTTCGAGTTCGGCTACGAATTTGTTCCATTCTTCCTGAGAGTAGACAAAAAGACATCCTTCCAGTCCGTTACAGATAACGAAGCTGTCACCCAGATCATCCCTCAGTTTTGCCGGAATGATCAGTCTGCCCTTTTCATCGATCGTATGATTAAACTCTCCTAAAAGCATCTGGAATCCCTTCTTTAAATGTGAGCCTCCACATCGCTCCCCACTTTATACCACTCTCTACCACTTCTCACCACTTGGCTCCATTGTAAACCACGTGCCCCCCTTTTTCAACCCCTTTTTGCGATTTTTTTGTGTCTCCATACACCTTCCCGTCTGCTCACCACGAAAAAAAACTTTGTAAAACAAAAATATGGGGCACAAGGAAAATCCTTGTACCCCATATCTTGTGTTTCGCTCGTTTTTCAATTTCATTCAGAAAGACTGTTCAGATAATCTGTGACAGCGTCATAATTCACCTCTGCCACCACACGCTCTTTATTTGAGTTATAAATATCGTAAGCTGAATAGCCGAGCCAGCCAATCAGAGCGAGTGCTGCAACTGTGAGAACTGCCTTGCGCACAATGCTCATGAGTTTCTCCCTGCGCATGATCTTCTTTCTGTTGGCTTTCTCCTTTTTATAACGATCCACTTTTTCCTGGCTCATCTCTTCTGCTCCTTTCGCCGCAATGGTCTGCAAAACTATGACAAAGTATACCACATTCCCCCACGGCTTTGCAAGTCTTTATATGACAACAATCACACCGCCGTCATTTGCATACATCGTACTGATTCCCGCCGTATCTACGATAAAGCTGGACTTCACTCGAAATTTCTCAAGAAGGATGCTCTCCACTTCTTTTGCCCGCTCATAACAGTTGCAGTGTGAGATCCCAAGCACTTTTTTCTCTGTCTCCACTGCTTCCCTGGCAATACAGTCCGTCATCCTGACAAGCGCTCGTTTTATTCCTCTCGCCTGTCCGAGCTGGCAGATCGTCCCCTGGGGGGTTGAGCCCATAACCGGTTTGATGTTCAGCGCACTTGCTACGATCGACTTGATCCCGGTCAGCCTTCCATTCTTGCGGAGAGTGTCCAGATTTTCCAGCACAAAATATGTGTGCTGCCCTTCTATATAAGACTCTGCAGCGGATACCACTTCTTCAAAGGACATTCCCGCCGCCTCACACTCCTGCACTTTCAAAGCGATCAACGTCTCCCCCACTGATGCAGAGCAGGAATTAAATACATGGATCTGTTTATCTCCATGCTCTTCTTCATAAAGCTTTTTCCCAAGCTGTGCACTGTTATAGGAACCACTCAGCTCCGAAGAAAGGGTCACAACATATACCCGTTTCTCCGGCCCCCCGTAAAGTTCCATATATTTCTCCGGTGAAGGGCAGGACGATTTTGGACATTCTGCGCTCGCCGCGATTCTCCTCAGGGTATCCGCCTGGTCAAATGTCTCATCATCCACGACTGTTGTTCCATCGATCAGCATACTGAGGGACGCAGTCTGATAAACCCCGCTCTTTTTCATCTCATCTGTCAGCTCTCCACAGCTGTCCACGACAATTTTATAATCCATAGCATATCCTCCTGTATCACACTGCGTTTTTTTCTTGCCACAACATGTAGTTTTCAATACCAGATTAAAATATACCACACTTTTATACAGTTGGAAAGCCCCTTTTTACAATTTCTGCCGGCATTTCCATACAGGGGATGTCCGCCCGGTCCATCCTTGACTGTAACTGAAATGCCGGCAGTATACTCAGCCGTTAAATTTTATCTTTCTTGCGATTCCCAGGGCGATTCCCATCTCAGCCATGAGAAATAAAACTGCGGTCCCCCCGAAACTGATAAAGGGAAGAATAATCCCTGTCGACGGAAGGATCCCCGTAACGACTGCAATATTCAGTATCACCTGAAGAGCAATATGGATAAATATCCCCGATGCGATGAGCGAGCCATAGAGGTCCGGTGCATTCTGCGCAATGAACATCAGTCTGTAGAGAAGGAATCCGAACAGACAAAGGATCACGATCACGCCGAACACTCCCAGCTCCTCACATATAACGGAAAGGATCCAGTCATTCTGCGCCTCCGGAATGTTTTCCAGTTTCTGCATACTGTTCCCCAGCCCTTTCCCAAAGAACCCTCCTGAGCCGATCGCGTAGAGCCCCTGCATGACCTGAAAACTTCCGGTATCAGCAGTCGCCTCCGGGTTCAGCCAGGAAAGAATCCTCTGAAGCCTGAAATTGTCACTGTTTGCCGCTGTGATCGAGAGGATCAGGATCAGGAGTGTTCCTGCCGCCGCAGCAGCCCCGGCAATCACAACAAAGATCTTGGTCTTCGGATGGATCAGGAAATACAGCAGACAGGTGATCGCCATCACAATAATGGCAGTACTCAGATTATCGGTAAGGAACAGGACTCCTCCCGAGGCAATCGCTCCGAGAGCGAGCACCCGAACCGCCCCCTCGATCGTATACGCCTTTTTTCCCAGCCGGCACAGTTCATAGGATATGTACAAAATGACTGCGATCTTCGTGACCTCGGCCGGCTGAAGGGTCAGATTGCCAGGCAGCTGAAGCCATCGTCTCGCCCCGTTGAGCGTAAGGCCAAGAGGGGTCTTCACCAGCGCCATCAGGACAAGAGCGACCGCAAAAATCTCAACCGCAAACGCACCGTACAGATGGTAATCGATCTTAGAAACGACGAACATCACTGCAAACCCCAGCACTCCGATCAAGGCCTGCTTGGAGAAATAATACATATCGTCTCCGAAATCCGCCTGTGCTCCATAGTAACTTGTACTATACAGCATGACAAGCCCGAAGCACATCAGGAAGATCACAGCAAGAAGAAAGTCATAATCGAAATACTGTTCCTTCTCTACACCCTTCTTCCTCATCTGGTATACAACAGCCGCAAGCCCGGTCCTCTGCGGCCGTCTTCTTGCAGAAGAGCGTGGCTGCGCCGTTCCCGGGCCACTCACCACCTGTCTTCTTGTGTCGATCCTCCTGCGGTAAGCCAAAGGATCCACCGGGCGCATCGGCTGGGTATCGCCAAGGTCTCTGCGCCCGGAGTTTCTGTTCCTGTTATTGTTCTGCCCCCGCCGTTTGATCGGCTGTACAGTCCTGCTTCTCATAAATCATCACCTATCTCGCCTTCATTACCGGATGCATTGGTTTCCCGTGTTCAAAAAATCTGTCATACCATACAAGGAAAATATAGACTGTCCAGATTTTACGGCTGTTGTCGGTTTTCTCGTTATGGTTCCTGCCACTCTTATGATCATCCAGCATTTTTAAAAGTATCTCCGTCCGGAAAAATTTCTTGGCAGCGTCAGACTGAAACATCTCCTTCACCCGGCTGTAATATCTTTCCTCTTTCAGCCAGACACGGATCGGGATCGGGAATCCCAGTTTCTTCTTCTCTGCAGTTTTGCTTCGGATATTCCGGTCAGCAGCGGCCCGGAGCGCTACCTTTGTCCTAGGCGCCTGTACCTTATATTCCAGAGGCAGCGTCTCGGCAAGCTCCAGAACCTTCTTATCCAGGAACGGCACCCGCACTTCCAGAGAATTGGCCATTCCCATCTTATCCCCTTTCATAAGGATATCATGGACCAGCCAGAGATGAAGATCCACATACTGCATCTTTGTCACCGGATCTTTCCCCTTCACCCTGTCATAGAGAGGACGCGTTACTTTCTGGATTCCGGGCTCACATCCCTTCTTCAGGATCTTATTTGCCTCACGTTCCGTGAAAATATTCGTCGCATTGGCAAAGTAGCGCTCCTCCAGTGTCTTTCCATGACGCATCAGGAATCCTCTCCCCTTCATTCCCCGGGGAAGGCAGTATTCCGCGAACCTGCCCAGAAAGCGCCGGATCCCCAGCGGGATCTTGTTAAAGGACGTATGCTCCAGCGGTTCACAATAGATATTATATCCGCCAAACAGTTCGTCAGAGCCTTCTCCAGATAGAACGACCTTCACCTTCTTCGCTGCCTCCTCGCTCAGAAAATACAGAGCAATAGCCGCCGGATCCGCCACCGGTTCATCCATATAATACTGAATGTCCGAGAGTTTGTCCCAGTACTCGTCCGGGGTAATGACTTTTGCATCGTTTTTCATATTAATACTGGCTGCAAACTCCTTCGCATCCTGAATCTCACTGTATTTTCCTTCGTCAAACCCCACGGTAAATGTTCGGTCCACCTGCCCAAGATAAGTCAGATAGCTGGAATCCACTCCGCTGGACAGATAAGAAGCCACTTCCACATCGCTGATCTTATGCATTTCCACAGATTCTTTCATCACCGCTTCAATGTCGTCCACCACTTTCTCAAAAGGCTTTTTACAGTCCCCTGTAAAATTCGGTTCAAAATATCTTGTGATCTTAAGTTTCCCATTCTCATACACAAGATAATGCCCCGGCTGTACACAGAACACCCCTTTGAAAAAAGTCTCGTTGGTCGGGACGAACTGGAACGAAAGGTAGTTTCCCAGCGCATCCTCATTGAACACCTTATCAAACTTCGGGTGCTCCATAAACGCCTTGATCTCAGAGGCAAACATAAGCGTTCCGTTCATCTGTGCATAATACAGCGGCTTGATCCCGAAAATATCCCTCGCTGCGAAGAGTCTTTTCTCCTGCGTATCCCAGATCGCGAACGCATACATTCCTCTGAGCCTGTCCACCAGCTTCTCTCCCCACTGCTCATATCCATGGATCAGCGTCTCCGAGTCTGTGTTTGAAACAAATACATGCCCTGCAGCCACCAGCTCCTGCCTCAATTCCTGGTAATTATAGATTTCCCCGTTGAACACGAGCACTTTCGTCCGGTCTTCATTGTAAAGAGGCTGATCTCCCACAGATGAGAGATCGATGATGCTCAGTCTCCGAAATCCCAGCGCTGCATTCTCATCCACATATTTCCCTTCGCTGTCCGGGCCTCTGTGAATGATCGTATTCATCATATTTTCAAGAACCTGCTCTCTGTCTTCCACACTTCCGACAAATCCTGCAAATCCACACATAACGTTCTGTCTCCTTTGATGTCATGATTTTATTATTATATCCTCTTTCATATAGAAAAACAACTCTCCCATACAAAGCAAAAGCAATGATACAAATACACTCCCTCGTATATTTATATCATTGCTCTACAGGATAATCGGGGTGACAGGATTCGAACCTGCGACCTCACGGCCCCCAGCCGTGCGCTCTAACCAAACTGAGCCACACCCCGCTGACTTATACATTATATATAATTTCTCCCCAAATGTAAAGCATAACATTTTTAAATTTTTTCCATATTATAATTTTGTAAAATAGTTTGAAAGGAAGATATAAAATGCCGAATTGTCAGAATAATATGTGCAGCAGGACGTCAGGGCATCCAACATCAAGGCAGGCTGCCCCTTCCCGCAGCATGGGAATGTACAACAGCAGGAACGTTTCGGGACGGCAGACAGATTTCCGTTCCTCCGCCATGCCTGCCGGCAGACAGTGCAGCGAAGACTGCAGCCGCAGCAATGACTTTCTCAAGGGCACTGCCCTCGCCATGGCTTATGTCCCGTGGCAGCAATGGCAGAACATCTATGAAATATGCCGTGGTTTTGAACAGGGAACGATCTTCGAGGATCTGGATAAACCTTTTACCGGGAAAGGAGGCAGGAGACAGTGAACAGACAGAACAGCCGGAAAGAATTACTGGATCATATCAATCAGGTCAGCTTCGCAGTCGATGAGGCAAAACTTTATCTTGACACACACCCCTGCGATCCGGAGGCACTCGCCTATTTCAAAGAATACAGTCAGAAGCGGAATAAGGCGCTGAAGGAATATGCCAGGATCTACGGTCCTCTGACCGTGGATACTGCAGATGAGACCTGTGCTGACAAGTGGAACTGGATCGACGAGCCATGGCCCTGGCAGGAAGGAGGATGCTGATTTATGTGGAACTATGAAAAACGCCTGCAGTATCCCGTAAAGATCACGCAGACAAACCCGAAACTGGCTCAGATCATCATCTCCCAGTTTGGCGGACCGGACGGAGAACTCGCCGCTTCCATGCGGTATCTGTCTCAGCGGTATACCATGCCTTACAAGGAAGTGACCGGGATCCTGACGGACATTGGGACGGAAGAGCTGGCCCACATGGAAATGATCTGCGCTATCGTATACCAGCTCACCAAAGACCTCACTCCGGAAGAGATCGAGCGCTCCGGATTCGGTCCCTATTATGTGGACCACACCCTTGCTCTCTGGCCACAGGCCGCGAGCGGAACCCCCTGGACCGCTACTGTCTTCCAGTCCAAGGGTGATCCGGTCACAGACCTCCACGAAAACATGGCGGCGGAACAGAAAGCCCGCACCACTTATGACAATATCCTTCGTCTTGTAAAAGATCCCGAAATCTGCGATCCGATCCGTTTTCTGAGAGAACGCGAGATCGTACACTATCAGCGCTTCGGCGAAAGCCTGAGGATCGTCCAGGAAAAACTGGACAGCAGGAACTTCTATGCGTTTAACCCTGAATTTGACCGGTAGTTTCTGAGCAGGAGGAAAGCAGGATCTGACAGAAGTTTTCCCCTGCCGGCAATTTGCTTTCCAATTCTGTACAAAATAAGACCTGCGGATGCATGCTCGCATCCGGCAGGTCTCTTTTCAGATCCTTATCTGTAAAACTGTTGTTTCGATTTTTTCTGTTCTTTTCGTCAATCCGTTCCTACTGTCTTTCCGTCAAAGTGACATCGATCGTGCTTTCCTGGTATTCACCATTCGTCTGCGGAATCTGGACTGTCAGTGTGACTGTATCTCCTGCCGCGTAGTACTGAAGCTGTTCCTGGAGTTCTTCCATTCCTGCTACGGTTGTGCCGTTGATCGCTGTGATGACACTGCCTCTGGTCATCCCGGCCTTCTCTGCTCCGCCTCCGGGAGTCACTTCAGATACATAGACACCGCTGGGCATGTTGAGCTGCTGGGAATATTCTGTCGGAACACTCATTCCTGTGATACCGATCACGCCCTGATCTTCATCAGCCACTTTCGTTTTAGTCTCCTGGTTCATCAGGTTCTGGATCAGATCACTGACATCGCTGATCGGAATCGCGTATCCCACACCCTCCACCGTCTCGCCGACAAGCTTAGAGGAATTGATCCCGATCACTTCACCACTGGCATTGACAAGAGCTCCTCCGCTGTTTCCCGGATTGATCGCTGCATCTGTCTGGATCAGCCTTGCATCGCTGCTCTCACCGGTCGCCTCACCGGTCTCTCCATCCGTCTCTGAAGCTGAGCGGTTCAGTGCGCTGATAACACCTGTTGTGACAGACTGTCCGTATCCGAGTGCATTGCCGATGGCGATCGCCGGCTCTCCTACTTTCAAAGCTGTAGAATCGCCCAGTGTGGCAACTGAGATCGCGCTCATTGTGTTGTCGGATATGCTGTCAAGCGGCACTGCGATCACAGCCACATCGTAGTCAGCATCTGATCCTTTGACATTTGCCTCCAGACTGGTCCCATCATCAAATGTCACTGTCAGCGTATCGCTTCCCTCGATCACATGATTGTTGGTCACGATCAGAAGCTCTGTGTCGCTCTGAGAAATGATGATCCCGGTCCCGGCGCTTTCACTTGTCTGTTCGGTTACTCCGCCGAAGAAATTCTGTACTTCCTCCACGCTCATGTTCGTAATGGATACGATCGACGGCATCACCTTTTCTACCACATCAGACACATCCGATGTAACAACGCTGGATGTCTGAGATAATGATGCGCTGTTGCTGCTGACGGTTCTGGCTTCGTCCGATGAAGACTGAGAAGAACCACTCAATCCCAGCAGCCTGCTTCCTATCACATTCGAAGCAAGAAATGTAGCACTCGACACTACACCAAACAAAAGTGCCAGTCCAGTCACGGCTACAGCCTTTGGCATTTTCTTTTTCGGCTTTTTTCCGTTTCCATCCGGATGAGGCTGTGAGCCGCCATACTGATAATATGCGTTTGTGTTATTCTGGTCACTGTTTTGATTATAATAATTATACTGGTTATCCATAAGAATTACCTGCCCTCTCCTGTATTTCATCTTATGGCTATATAGTAACTCTGTATTGTGTTTAAAATGTGTTCATTCAATTAATAAATATTGAAGCATAACTCACTCTACAGTAACTGATTTTGCCAGATTTCTCGGTTTATCCACATCACATCCCTTTCCAACTGCAATATAGTATCCAAAAAGCTGGAGCGGGATGATCGCAAGAGAATTCGTAAAGAACCTGTTTGTCTCCGGGATGTAGATCACATAATCCGCCGCACGTTTGATTTCATCGTTTCCTTCATTCGTTACCGCCAGGACAAAAGCCCCTCTTGTCCGAACCTCTACAACATTACTGATCATCTTTTTATACAGGTCTTCCTGCGTGAGCACCGCCGTCACAAGAGTACCTTCCTCGATCAGAGAGATTGTTCCATGCTTCAGCTCTCCCGCTGCATATGCCTCAGAATGGATGTAAGAGATCTCTTTCAGCTTGAGAGAACCTTCCAGAGAGATTGCGTAGTCGATTCCTCTTCCTATAAAGAATACATCACGCGCAGCCACATATCTGTTTGCAAATTTCTGTATCTTGTTCTTGTTGTTCAGGAGCAGTTCCACCTGATCCGGGATCCTCTTTAGATCCTCAATGTACTGCGACAGTTCAGAATCCGATATCTGCCCCCGCACTTTCGAAAATTTAAGTGCAAGAAGATAGAGGGCAATGAGCTGACAGGAGTACGCCTTTGTCGTAGCTACCGCAATCTCGGGACCTGCCCATGTATACATCACATTGTCCGCCTCTCTGGCGATGGAACTTCCGACAACATTCACAATACCGAGTACTTTTGCGCCTCTGGCATGGGATTCCCGAAGCGCCGCAAGTGAATCTGCCGTCTCACCAGACTGACTGATCACCACGACCAGCGTCCCTTCCTCCAGGATCGGATCCCTGTATCTGAACTCACTGGCAAGATCCACTTCCACGGGGATCCTCGCCATTCCTTCCAGGACATACTTCCCTGTCATTCCCGCATGATAGGCGGAGCCGCATGCCACGATCATGATCTTTTTCACCGCACGGATTTCCTCATCCGACATGCCCAGTTCCTCGATCACAATATCTTTTCCCTTGATACGGGGCGAAAATGTATCTTCTATCGCTTTCGGCTGTTCATACATCTCCTTGAGCATGAAATGTTCATATCCACCCTTTTCCGCCGCATCAACATCCCACTCAATATGGGTGGACTCCTTCTCGATCGCTTCCTCGTCTACATTAAAAAATTCCATGGAATCTTTCTTCATGCGGACAATCTCTTCATTTTCTATAAAATACACATCTCTTGTATATTTCAGCACTGCCGGTACATCTGACGCAATAATGGAGCCTCCCTCCGTATTGCCGACGATCAGCGGACTGTCTTTTCTGACCGCATAGAGTTCATCCGGATAGTCTTTGAAAATGATCCCCAGTGCATAGGAGCCCTCCATTCGGTGCATGACTTTTGTGATCGCTCTCAACGGATTTCCATCGTAATAGTAATCAAGCAGATGTGCGATCACCTCCGTATCCGTGTCAGATACAAACTTATATCCTTTCCCTGTCAGTTTCTTTTTCAGCTTCAGATAGTTCTCAATGATCCCGTTGTGTACCACCGCGATCGTGCCCTTCTGGTTAAGGTGAGGATGGGCATTTACATCTGACGGTTCTCCATGTGTTGCCCACCTCGTATGACCGACTCCCACCACACCCGGCAGTGTCGCTCCGTCATGAGTCAGTTCTTCCAGGACCTTCAGCCTTCCTTTTGCTTTTGTCATATTGATCTTTTCACCGTCGAAGACCGCAATCCCGGCAGAGTCATATCCTCTGTATTCCAGTTTTGACAACCCGTCCAGAAGGATTGGTGCTGCCTGCTTTTCTCCAACATAACCAACAATACCACACATGTTTTCTTTCTCCTTTTCTATGCTGCTTTATAAAAAATGAGGCAGACGGCCGTCTGTCACAGTACGCACCATTGCCTCATTTTAATATGATATGCGTTTTTTACAGATCTATGAAATCCATTTCATAGTCATCGCTATTTTTTGACTTTTTTCCGGGTCGACGGATATTTTTTGTGCTTCCACTGTGAGTATCTACTTCATCATCTTCGTACTCGTCATCATATTCGTCGTACTCATCCTCTTCCTCGTCATCGTATTCGTCTTCATACTCATCGTCGTATTCATCCTCATACTCGTCATCGTACTCATCCTCTTCCTCGTCATACCCGACGAACTGCTTTCTGGATTTCTTCTGAACCACCGGCCTGTCATCCTCTTCCTCGTCATCATCCATAGGAATATCATATTCATCATACAGGTCATCAAGTTCCTGGTTGCGATGGACAAGTTTAACCGCAAAAACGATCATAAGAATCAGAAGCAGCAGAATGATCACAGCAACAATGACAAGTACTACCGCAATATGCTCTGACACAAATGTTCCCAGACGTCCCACGATCGAACTATCCGACGAACTGCTCTCATCAGCAGAAGGCGCTGTGAAGCTCTGATATGTGCCGTCCTCCGTATCATACTGATAGAGTCCCTCCTGCCCTGTTCTCGTGTTCAATGCATAGATCACATAAAATCTGCTGTTTGAAGGATCAGACCATGCCGGGAATGTCTGATCTGATACGGTCAGATCTACCTGCTGATAACTGTCCGGAAGAGAAACCTGCTCCGGCTGATTCAGCAGAATGATCGATGTCGTGTCGGAAACAGACACCTCAAGATATGGAGAAAATGTAGCATCTTCGTCATTATAAAGGAAGAAGCTTCCTGCTCCCGAGGAATCCACAAGATATCCAAGATAAACTCCGGCATCATTCGCCACAAACCGTCTGTCTTCTCCGTTAAACGTCATTGTTGTCTCAGCATATCCTGCAGGAATATCAGCAGAGGTAAACGCCTCAGAGAAGTTATAGTCTGTACCGTTCACAGTCACAACAATATCTGTCGTCTCCCCTGCAGCAGTCGTTCCTGTTCCTTCGTCAGATGTTCCGGATGCTTCTGCAGTCGTACTTCCATCTGCCGCCGCCTCGATCGTAACCGCAGAGGAACCCTCCTCCAGATTGAGCGTCTCATCCGAATACAGATATGCTGTAGAACTCTCCACACTGATCTGCGCAGTTCCTGCCTGAAGCGCACGGAACTGCATTGTGGTGCGCAGTTCCGATTCACTTCCGCTTCCGCTGCCCGAATAAGTCAGAGTCCCGGATCCGTCAGATTCCACTCCGTCTCCGCTCACGAACTCAAGAGATGACGTATCGTATGTCATTGTGACATCCGCATCTCCGATCGCATCTCCTCCTGTTCGGATGACCATATCAACTTCCACTGTCTCTCCAACCTGAGTCTCAGGATCCGTAAACTGCAGCGACCCCTCTGCCGCATAGACAACGCTGCCGGCCATCGGCACAGCTAGAAATGCGGACAGAACGAGTGCCGCCATTTTTTTCATCACTTTCATGCAATTACCCCTTCTTTTGTTTTTCAAATTTACATCAAATGCATTTCCATACTATAATACACGCTTTAACCAGAAATGTCCAGTTTCATTCGCATAATAGACTTACTTCTTCCTCCCTTGTTACAGTTCACATCTGCGGTACAAAGGCGGGCTTCAGTATTCTTCAGCGGAAGACTCCGTTCCGGAAGTATCGTCCGTATCATCATAGCCACTGCCGCCGGAATCCTCATAGCCGTCATCGTAACTGTAACTTCCGTCATCATAATCACTGTAGCTGTAGTCGTAGGAACCGCTGTAATCCACTGTTGCAAGAATTGTTGAGCTGATCGTGCTGACAGTATCCGATGGTGTGTAGTCGGTATCCCCAAACAGAAACTCGTGGAGCTGTGATACATTGTCTGTCAGATTCTGCGGAATAACGATACTCCCCAGTCCAGAGATGGTGTCAGTTGTCTGATCAAAGGGAAAACCTGTGTTTTCCAGAAGCTTGTACTGGGAATATGCCTGCGCATAGTACAGGATCTCCTGGAGCGTAAAGCTGGTCGAAATCTGCGGGAATACTTCACTGATAATATTGTTTATCGTGAGCAGATCTGCCTTCTGGATCTTTTCCACAGCTTTTTCTATAACGATCCTCTGTCTCTCTGTACGGGTAAAATCTCCACCTGCGGTGGAGCGGATCCGCGCGTATGTCGTTGCCTGGGATCCGTCCATCAGATAGGTCCCCGGTTCATCGATCTTATGCGCTTCTTTCCCCGCCACTCTCGCTGTCTCTGTAACGTATTTGTTGAACGCCTCCAGTTCCTCCTCTTCGATCGTGATCTCTACTCCGCCGAGCTGATCGATCATATCAGATATGGCGCCGAAATCAACCGTCACATAGTCCTCTATATCCAGATCGAGATTCATATTCAGCATATTGATCGCCATTGTAGGACCGCCATAGCTGTACGCAGCGTTACATTTCTGATAAGTTCCTTCCGAGAGGTTCAGCAGGGTGTCCCTGTATACGGAGACCAGCCTGATCTCTTTTGTCTCATTATTGAGGCTTGCAACGATGATCATATCTGTTCTGTTTCCCTCGCCCAGATTTCCATCTCTCGAATCCACACCGAAGAGTGCAATATTCGTATACCCCTCGCCCAGATCTATATTTGCATTCTTCTCCATGACTTCCTGATTGATGACCAGATCATCCGCCCGTACCTCCTGCCTGTCGATCCGGCTCCATTGTGCAGCAACATAAATCGCCGCTGATCCGACCAGACAGATGAGTACTCCTGCCGTACAGACCAATACTTTCTGCCATACTTTCATTCTGGTAAACCAGTTTCCTCTTCTCGTACGGCGTCTGCGCCTGCCGCGTCTTCTTACGTTTTTTGACATGACTTGTTCACACTCCGCTCTCGTTCCTTCACTCTTTTTCTTTGCTTTTTTCCTTCTCCGGCGGCGTTTCTTCCGATTTTCTGAAAACATATTTTGATTGTTTTCTCTTTCCAAACTCTTCCGTACTGTCTGATTTGAGAAGGACCCCAACAGTCTGGAGTATCAGTTGAATGTCTCTCCAAACACTGAACTGCTCAATATACATCATGTCCATTACAAGCTTGTCTTTCGGAGTTGTATTGTATTTTCCGGCGATCTGCGCATAACCGGTAAGGCCTGCCTTTACTCTCAGCCGATATTCAAACTCCGGAAGTTCTTTTGTATATTTTTCCACATTCTTGACCATTTCCGGCCGTGGGCCTACAAATGTCATATCGCCCTTCAGAACATTCAGCAGCTGCGGAAGTTCATCGATCCTGGTCCGTCGCAGGAATCGGCCCGGCATCGTGATCCTGTCGTCATTTTTCTTGGCCGAATAATTTTCCACATTCTGCTTCATCGTGCGAAGTTTATATACCTGAAATCTCTTCCCATTGATCGTCACGCGCTCCTGCTTGAAGATCACCGGTCCCCCGTCATAAAGTTTGACTGCGATCATCCCGCCGATCCAGAACGGAGAACTCAGTATTCCCAGCACCAGTGAGAGGAAGATATCCAGCAGCCTCTTTACGATGCGCTGCTCCATTGTCAGCGCCTTTACATTTTTATTCAGAAGATATACGTCGTCGAGAACATACTGTGTTGCATTCAGCTCCATGATATCTTCAATCTCCGGATTGAAGTATACATTTACCTTATATTTATAGCTCGATCGCATTATATCTGTTCGTACATCGACCGGAACATCGTAAATAAATACAGTATCTGCCTTCTTGATAAAGCTCTCGATATCACGACAGTTATAATCGAGAATGTCCGTAATCTTATACTGCTTTCTGTATTTCTGCATTACAAATACGATCTCATCCAGACTTTTCTGAGATGATGTGATCACACAGCATTTCTCCGGCTCATGGATCTTAAAAAAAAGTGCGTTTCCCGCATAGGTAAAAACAATGATCGACACAATCTGCAGAAACATTGCCAAAAACAAAAGACTGATACTCTGAAACTCAAACTCATGGATATCCGGAACATTCGTCCTCATGATCATCACCTGAAGATAAGTGATAATATCCGTGCAGACTACTGCCAGAGAAAGAGAATTTATGATAGGTTTACTTTTTCTCCTTCCCACGTCATATTTCCCATAGACAGATAAAAACAGGATCCCGACTATAAAAAACGTCATGATAGTGATTCCCATCGTACGCGACAAACGCACAAGTCCGATATTCTCCCGTCCCAGGACTTTCATAAAAATCACAAGCAGTAATATATATAACAGGGCTTTTATGCTCAGCCACATCATTGTCTCAAATTTATGTAAATGCTTATTCATCTGCTCACCACCAATTACTCATACTTGTAACATTATATATGAATCAGCATCCGATTGCAAGAACAGTACATAATTCTGACACATATTTGTAATATTCATTTAATATGGTTCTCAGCGCTTTTGTGAACTTATGCGCGAAAAGTCCCCACAGCATCTTTCGCTGTGAGGACTTTTGCAACACCGGAAGCCTCTGCTCCTTTTACGTCCGTTTCTTTTTTGAAACGACTTCATAACCAATGAACAGCACGACTCCCACTCCCGACAGGATCATGCCTGCTTTGAATCCCGGAGTATGATACTCCATTTCTATCTCATGGGTTCCCGCATCCAGCTCGATTCCCATAAATGTTCCCGCCAGTTCCTTTATCTCAGTTTCTTTTCCGTCTACATACAACGTCCAGCTCTCTTCGTAGGGAACCGAAAGAAATACCGTTGTGTCTGTCTCCGTAGTATATGTCCCGGAGATCCTGTTTCCTTCTATATCCAGATCGCTCTCGTACCCGCTGCCCAGTATCGCCATAACTTCCTCAAACTGAGCCGTATCCAGCTGAGCTGTATAAATGATATGTCTGTCCATCTCATCGTTGTTATGACGAATCCTGACCTCGATCGTATCACCGTCATGATAATCGCCGAGCAGCATACTGTTCATCATAAAGCGGCTGCAGGTCTTCTGAAGGAGCTGGCCGTTTACATAGATCTCGCAGTTATCATTATATAGATTTCCATGTACCGATGCACTGTCTATATAAAAATATACCGGTCCGTCTGATGTGGCTGTCAGATTCCAAATCTCATCTTTGCCGTCAAAGCCTGAGAGCTCTGCCTCGACAGGATTATAGAGCTGCCGTTCTTCCCCGGTCATACTGCTGACCAGACGGCTTTGATTCTCATAAGGATCCTCGCCGAATTCAATCTTTCCCATTTCCCGCGATACATTGTATCCCAGGGGAAAAGCATATTTGTTTTCGTAAACACCGCTGTCTTCAAAGGGTATCTCTGCGTCCATATCCAGCGCTTCGTACCCGTAGACAGGCGAAGACAGTACTGCATATCTGACCGACAAAAGGGAATCTGTAAGAATCATTGGACTGTTCCAGTAGGTCTCACAGAGGAACACCTGCTCACTTGCAAGATCTGAGTACCCAACCTTTGCAAGGAATTCATCTACACTCTCATCATACGCCGAACTGTAATGTTCAATACTATTATAATTAAAAAGCAGTGATTCACATGTAGCAACTTTATTCCCCGGTTCAGCAACTGTCATATAGGACTCATTCTTTTCAAACCGATAATACGCATCATCAGACTTTTCATCCAGTTCTTCCAGCACCTCCTCCATAGACGTTTCATATTCCGAAAACAGCGCGGCCGACGCAGTATATTCTCGAAAAGACCTGTTCGTATTATATGAAAGCTCAAAAATCAGCATCAGCGATATGAAAAGAACGGAACACTGCCGTACTCTGAGATTCCGATGCTTATACAGAACGATCAGAATTACAGTAAGTACCAGGAATATCATATACAGTACAAGGGTTCCCGGCGCTGTATTCAGTTCCCCGCCTCTGGCAAGGAGATAAAAGATCGCCAGAAGAGTTCCGATGCTCCAGACTGCAGCTCTTTTCTGCGCCCCTCTTTCAATGATCGTTTTCCATGCCCTGGATGCCAGAACAAGCATGAAAAACGGAACAACAAATGAGAACCGGAAGTAGTAGGACGTACTTCTTACAAATGCAGTCCACAGTAATTCCAGATCCTGCAGACAGAAACTTGCCGCCAGAAACAGCGCAAATATACCGGATATGATCTTCTCCCTTTTCGCAACATAGGATGTATAAAAATAATACACGGAACAGATCAAGATGAGCCCGCTGCAGAATATAACAGGCGCCATCTGATTGTTTCCCGCCGCATTGATCTCGAACCCGCTGAAAAAATGCAGGAGATCAAAATGTATGATTCCTGTCAAACCCACCGAATTATGCGTGGCTTTTCCCCCGATCAGCGCCATACAGGCGGGAAGCAGCATAACAAGACTCGTCATAACGCCGAGCAGCATGACCGTCACATATCTCACGATCATATGCCATCCTTCCCGGATCGTCTTTATCGGGTGACAGTCATAATAGATGCAGTATTCATATATAAAATACAGACCTGACATCAGGCATACCATATACCCGGTGTACCAGTTTGCGATGATGGCCGCCGCCACACTGATCCAGAGCAGTACCCCTTTGTTTTCCGAGATCAGCTTCCATACTCCTGCCGCAATAAGCGGGAGAAGGATCACTCCGTCGAGCCACATTACATTCCGGCAGTAATACACATTATATTCCATGAGTGCATATGCTGTGGAGAACAGGATTCCAGGCATTGCCGGCAGCCTGAACCGGCTGCGGATGAAGAACTGGCTTGTAAGCCCACACAGACCTATGCGGAGTACGATCATCACAGCCATAAATGTCGGAATCTGACTTTTTTCAAACAGGACAAGGAGAATGTTAAGTGGACTTGAAATATAAAATCCGATCAAGCCAAGCATCCTTCCGCCCAGTGACTTTCCGGCCGAGAATTCTATACTTGCATTTCCATGGAACAGATCCCACAGATAACCATAATAGTCTTTATGCTGAAGTCTTGCATCCCAAATAAAAACCGAATTGTCGCCAAACGGCGTGATCCCCTGGTATGCCATTACTCCGAGAACAACTGCTGTCGGAATGAGAAAAGCCAGTACATAAATGAGTGCTGAGTTTTTCCTATTTTTACTCACGATCTCTCTCCCCTTTATATCGTTCTGAAATTATACATCTTATTTCAGCAGAAAAATGATCTTTCCTGCCCGTTTCCATTTAAAATAGAACGGCAGTAAAATGACCAGACTGATCCCAAACCCTGCCACAAAAAGAAAAGCAATCTTCAATATCACATTGATTCCCTCCAGCGGCACGTATTTTGCGCACAAAACCATGACCGGTTTATGGAGCAGGTAAATTCCGAAACTGCAGCGCGCCAGAAGAGACGTATTGATCATTGAAACACAGTTTCCGATCAGCTGCTGATGCCGCCGTATCAATTCAAACAGCGTCAGTCCGATCACGAAGATCGGAATGATATTGTACCACAGCATACTTCCGCTGCTGAAATACCCGTTTGAGTACAGATAATACTGTCCTGCTGTGTTGACCGCAAACAGGACCGCTGCGGCCAGCAGAAGAAACCTTGTTTTTATCCTCTTTAGAAGCTTCTTTCTTCCAATAAAATATCCCAGTATGATATACAGTCCGTATGCCCCGCCGCCAAAACTGACATCCGGCAGAAATACCAGGCTTTCCAGACTCTCATCCTGCATGACCGTCCTGTTATAGAAAACGTTGATCGTCGGGATCAGCATGGTATCGATCCACACGATCGTCATCGGTATTATATAATACTTTAAACTTCCATACTGGTTTATTATTTTTGACAGAAATGGAAGAAAAACATACATGCCAATGATCATCGGCATATACCACATGTGGGACAGCTCCCCGTCTTTCATAAACAACATTTCTTTTATCAGATCCGGAATGATCACTTCCCTGTCATAGACGATACACACAAAGAAATAATTAAATACTGTCCAGATCTCTGTAGAAACGATCATGGGAACAAGTGATTTTTTATAAAACTGAAATACATTCTTTTCCCGGTTCAGAAGCAGTGTTCCGGATATCGCCAGAAAGATCGGAACTCCGAGACGTCCGACCGTAAAAAAAGCTGTTTCTAGTCCCCAGTAAAGAAACCGCACATGCTGGGTCCCGTTCAGAATGCCGTTATAATATTCCTGCGTGGCATGACATAGTACAACACAGCATATCGCGCAGATCCTGGCATAATCAATCCACTGCTCTCTTTGTCTGTTTTTTTTATCTTCCTGTAGCATAGTCATTATTCTGCTTAACGTCTTATCTTTTTATACTGTTTATACTCCTTCTTGTTATAGAAGTAGTCTTCGGGTTTTCCTTTGATCCCGAGTGCCTCAAACCACTCTGAATTCATTTTATCGATCAGTTTTGATCTGGTAGGCTCTGCCAGCGTATTAATATTCCACAATGTAGAATGGAGCGCATAATTTATGTAATCTTTCTCCGTCTCCTTAAAAATGCCCTCCTCCTGCAATCTTCCACGCAAAGCCATCAGTGCATCATAGAAGCAGTACCATGAATTTTCTCTTGTCTTAGAAAGGGAATCCTTGGCATCTCTCCTCTGATGGGCAAGGACCTTGTTGACTACGGAGATTCTTTTCGCAATGGCCACTGCACTGAACACAAAATACATATCATTGCTTGTTCTCTGTTCCTGGAACAAAAGATGATTTTTCATTACAAACTCTCTGTTATACAGCTTGTCCCATGCCCAGCCGACGAAGACTTTAAAAATGTTGTCCGTCATCTGCCGATGGCTGAACGGAGTATAAGGAGGAATTTCTTTTACTCTCAAAGTCCAGGCGACTTCAACGAATTTCTCCTTATCTGTATAATACTGATTGGAATTAAACACAACAAAATCCGCTCTGTCCTCTTCTGCTTTCCGGTACGCAAGCTCCAGCATATCCGGTTCAAAAAAATCATCTGAATCAAGAAAAGAGAGGTACTTTCCGGAAGCCATCGACAATCCTCTGTTTCTTGCTGCTCCCGCGCCGCCATTTTGCTGAGTGACCACTCTTATACGGTCATCCTTTTCCGCATATTCCTCCAGGATACTCAGCGAACCGTCCGTTGAACTGTCATTTACACAGATGATCTCAATATCTGAAAGGGTCTGAGCTGTCACACTGTCCAGACACTGTCTCAAATATTTTTCCACATTGTACACCGGAATAATAACTGATACTAAAGGCATATCCTTCCTGCTCCTTTTGTTTTTATTTGCGTTTTACGATCTTTTTCTTGATGGACCGGGGTACAAACAGCATCGCCTTCCCGATCTTAAAAGTCGTTGACTTCTTCACATCACTGAGTTCCCTCTCCAGCTTTTTAATCTGATCTGTAGCTGAATTTCCTTCAAACAGCGCGTATTTCTGATAATAGCCGTTCGGATCCTTAATAAGCAGGCTGAGACGTTCTCTTGTTCTCGGTGTAAATACGCTCATGTCCAGTTCTTCCAGATCCTGTGCTCTCTTAAACTCTCTGCTGATCCGCTCAACATATTCGCGTTTAAATTCATCGCTGATCCTTCCGATCGTAAAGGTATAGCTGAAGTATCTTTTATAGTTATAATAAGCTTTGTACCTCTCCCAAAGCTCTTCATTTCCTTTCTGCATAAATATGTCCCTGATAAAATCATATTCCACATTCATGCAGTAAACTTTTTCTTTATTGTTTACAGAAGAATTCGGATTGTCACGGCGGTTCATGTAATACGGTCTATCAAGGAACATACATCTCTTTGCATAGATAAAGGTCTGCCAGAAAAAGCCGTTGTCCTGAAAAGAGGCTCCCGGTGTTGTATTATGGCGGATATGATGTTCCTCTATATAAGCCCTGCGGTAGATCCCGCTCCATGTGTTCATGGTAAACTTGGTAATGTAGGGCTTCTCAAACGGATCGATCACCTGATTATAATCCTGCGCCTCGCTGTCCAGATGATTGTAAGTAAGATGCATATCCCCTGTCTTTTCATTTCTTGTAAAACGGTAAAAATCTGCCTTCACAAAATCAAGATCATTTTCTTTTGCCACATTATACAGATCCTCATACATGGACAGCGGGACAAAATCATCCGGTTCCACAATCCCGATGTACTCTCCCGTCGCTTTATCAAGGCCGATATTCATGCCTACCCCGTAGCCTTCATTCATCTTATCCACAAGAACGATCCTGCTGTCTTTTTCCGCATATTCTTCGAGAATGGCCAGAGAGCCGTCTGTCGATCCGTCATTGATGCAGATAATCTCAATGTCCTGAAGTGTCTGACGGACTACACTCTCCATGCATTCCCTCAGATAATCTTCCACATTATATGTCGGTATTATAATCGATACTTTTGGCATTTTTTTCTCCTTAACTATTTGCTCTGATTTATGACTTTTTTGATTTTCCTAGGTACATAAGTTACAATTTTCCCCACTTTATAAGAAGCTGAATGCTGGATACGTTCCGCCTTTTCTCTGGCATTTGCAGAATTTGCTTTTTCTCTTTCCAGTTCTTTATTCTGTTCTTTCAGCTTTAGATTTAACTCCTCGATCACTGTGTTCAGGCGCTTGATCTCAACACCGCGCTCGCTTTTCTCATCATATGTCTGCCGGAGTTTGGCATTCAGCTCTCTTTTTTGATCCTGTGTTTCTTTTGCCCTTCGTTTCCATTCTGCAAAGCGTTCCCATTCCCTGATAAAAACTGTAAATTCCGTCCTTTGCTCCCCGCTGACCAGACCGACCAGACGTTCTCTGCTCTCTTTGTTTTCCTGGATAATCAGATCTGCGCCAATCTCCTGTAACGTCTGAACTCTTGTAAAATAACACTCCCGGAGTCTGTTTTCTTCTCCGATGACAAATTTATCTGCAAAGCTCATCATCTCTTTTACTGCAAAAAAGCATCCCAATATGCTTTTTGTCTTATCTGAAGATGTTACAAGGGAATCCGGCCTTATCCTTCTGGAATAAAACTTTCTGTTCAAATATCCAGCCTGCTCCGCCAGTATGATACATTTAAGAGTAAACACTTCATCTTCATGTGCAAAAATATGTTCGCAGAAAGACAGGTCATTTTTCTTTAAAAATTCCGTCCGCAGCAGCTGCAGACACGGACTGGGTTTAAAGTCCCAGTTTTCCTGAAGGCTGATGAACAGCTCTTTTCCTGTCATTGCCTCTGGATAGTCTTTTTTTCTTGTATAATATGATATATAGTTTTGATTTTTTTCTTTGAGTTCTTCACTCTCAAAAAAAACTGTCGTATCAAAGTACAGAACATCAAGGCTCCCCTTGTCTGCTCTCTCCCACAGGCATTCTAAGGCCTCTTTTGCACAGAACTGATCATCGCTGTCCAGAAATAATATATATTCTCCCTGGGCAGCTCTGATTCCGGCATTCCTTGCCGAAGATGCCCCACCGTTTTCTTTCTCTATTATACTGACCCTGTCATCTTTTTCTTTATAACTCCTCAACAGATCCAAAGAGTGATCTGACGAGCCGTCGTTAACGCAAATGATCTCAATATCGCTGAGCGTCTGAGAACGGACTGAATCAAGGCATTCTCCAAGATACTTTTCTGCATTGTAGACCGGTATGATCACCGACACTTTTCTCTTCATCAGCTTCCCCCTGAAAACTCACTTAATCCCTGCTGTAGATATCTCTCGTATAAACCTTGTCTTTTACTTCCTTCAGTCTGTCATCCATCCTGTTCGCCACGATCACATCCGCATAATCCTTGAACTCATCGAAATCACGCATTACTTTTGAGTGGAAGAATTCATCTTCTTTCAGTGTCGGCTCATAGACCACGACCTCAATCCCCTTTGCCTTGATCCTCTTCATGATTCCCTGGATCGATGACTGTCTGAAATTATCAGAATTTGTCTTCATTGTCAGCCGGTAGATTCCCACCACCGACGGATTCTTTTTGAGGATCATCTTTGCGATATGGTCTTTTCTCGTCGTATTCGCTTCAACGATCGCCCCGATGATATTATTAGGCACTTTGTCATAATTGGCAAGCAGCTGTTTTGTATCCTTCGGCAGGCAATAACCGCCATACCCAAACGACGGGTTGTTATAATGATTCCCGATCCTGGGATCCAGCCCCACACCCTCAATGATCTGTTTTGTGTTCAGCCCTCTAATCTCTGCATAGGTATCCAGCTCATTAAAATACGCAACCCTGAGTGCAAGATAGGTGTTTGCAAAAAGTTTAATTGCCTCCGCCTCCGTGGATCCTGTATAAAGAACGGGAATCTCTTCTTTCTTCGCCCCTTCCCGGAGAAGTTCTACAAATTTTCTGGCACGGGGGCTGTCTTCTCCCACAATGATCCTGGACGGATAAAGATTATCATATAATGCCTTCCCTTCCCTGAGGAATTCCGGTGAAAAAATAATATTGTCTGTCTTGTATTTTTCCCGGATTTCTTTTGTATATCCGACCGGCACCGTAGATTTGATGACCATCACCGCCTCCGGATCGATCTGGAGCACCCTCTCGATGACAGCCTCCACACTTGATGTATCAAAATAATTCATCTCTTCATCATAATTTGTCGGAGTGGCGATCACAATATACTCCGCACCGGTATAGGCTTCCACGTCATCTGTCGTTGCAGTGAGATTGAGCGGAGCATTCGCCAGGTATTCCTCGATCTCTTTATCAACGATCGGCGATTTCCCGTTATTGATCATCTCCACTTTTTCCGGAATGATATCCAGAGCATACACCTCGTTATGCTGAGCGAGGATGATCGCATTCGACAATCCCACATATCCTGTTCCGGCAATTGCTATTTTCATTGATATTCACCTCTGTTTTTTCTAAATGTCAAAATACAACATTACAATCTTATCATATCCGCTTTCCATTTACAACCCGCCGCAGATCTCTGAGCATCTGTTTCGCCCTCCTTGCGGCCATGCTGGCCGCCATCCATTTCCCGGCAGCCGAAGGATCCTTCATGATCCGGGTTATTTTCTCCCACTCAAGGGGAGTAAAGTATTCCTGATCCAGTTCATGTTTCAGATCAGCCTCTTTCAACTCATCCGACATGATCTTCAGATATTCTTTTCGGAATTTTTTATCGATCCGGTTGTATGTCGTAAAATAATTCCGGAACCGCTGCATGGAATATACTTTTATAAAACGGCTCTTTAGCTCCGGATACCGGTTCAGAAAATCGTAGATGAACCTGTACTCTTCATTCATGCAGTAAACTTTTTCCCTGCTCTTCACAGAAGAATTCGGATTATCCCGCCGGTTCATATAGTAAGGTTTGTTCACAAAATAAACCCTTTCTGCCAGACAGAACGTCTGGAACCAGAATCCATTGTCCTGAAACGACGCTCCCGGCGTCGTATTATGCCGGATATGATACTTTTCTATGAAAGACCGCCTGTAAATCCCGCTCCATGTATTCAGGATATATCGGAAGATCCTGTCATTGCTTTTCGGATCGATCACTTTATTGTATCCCGTCCCGTCTTTTGACAGAGCCTCGTATGTTTTCAGGAACTCTCCCTTTTTATTGCAGACGAAGCGGTAAAAATCCGCTTTGACAATATCAAGATCTTTTTCTTTTGCAATACGATACAGATCCTCATACATATGAAGATCAACGAAATCATCCGGTTCCACAATTCCGATATATTCTCCGGTGGCTTTGGCAAGGCCGTCGTTCATGGCACATCCATAGCCTTCATTTTTCTTGTCGATAACGATGACTCTGGCATCTTTTTTCTCGTATTGTCTCAAAATATCCAGGGAACCATCTGTCGATCCGTCATTGACGCAAATGATCTCCAATTCTCTGAGTGTCTGCCCGACAATGCTCTCCATACACTGTGTCAAATACTGCTCCACATTATATGTTGGCACAATGATCGAGACTTTCGCCATATTTTTCACCGCCTCTCTTTCAGTTTTTTCCAGCTTCAAGCACCTTTTCAAAAAAGTCTGCTGTATCTCCCGTGTATGTTCCGCCCCTCGGCCTGCTGATCATCAGGTCCCTGAACTGTTCCAGTCGTTCCGTGTCTGCCTTCCCTCTCTCTATCATCTCCATCAGTTCCTTCACATCTCCGGTAATACCACCCGGAGCGTATTTCCTGAAATCGATATATACATCTCTGTTCTTCATGTAGGAATCATAATCAAAAGCATAAAAATACATCGGTTTTCCGAGCATGGCGACCTCAAAGACTACAGCGGAATAGTCAAGAATCACTGTGTCCGCCAGCTGACAGAAATCTATCGTCGCAAACTCTGTATCCTGAACAGCATGCGGGTGCTCAATACATATCCCGCTGAGAGGATGAAATTTCATCACCAGGTCATACCTCTCATAATCCACAGAATCCGCAAGCCTTTCCGCCGCCTTCTTCAGTTCTTCCTCCTCAAAGCCGCCGCCTTCTTTACGAAAGGTAGGTGCATACACAATAATCTTTCTGCCGTCCGCGCCCAGTCTCGGATATCGATTTCTGATCTTCTCCCTGACATTTTCAACATATGTCTTATCTGACAGAAGATCCAGTCTCGGAAGAGGCATTACTACCATTTTGTCCATAGATACGTGAAAAGCCTCCGCAAAAAAACGGCTGCAGAACTCACTGCTGGAAAAGACATAGGAATAATTCCGGTGCATTTTCATTGCTTCTGCCACGGACCGCTTTGTACCTTCCCCCTTGTCAAGAATACTGTAACCGAATTTTTTCATCGCCCCCAGAGCATGCCACATCTGTATGACTTTCAGGCTTTTCCGCTGATCCAGAAGAGAGACCACAATGCAGTAAGTGTCAAGAACGACCAGTTCGGAAGTTGCCACATGGTACATCTGCCTGAGCATATGAAAACAGTATCCAATCTTTCCCGGCACACCGTTTCCGATCATCTTGATCAGCGTCACGTTCTTATATTCCGGACGTCTTTTCTCCATTTCACGGATCACCAGTCTGAAATCTACAGAAAGCGTATTGCTCTGTCTCGATATATATGCAATTTTTTTCTGAACGGGAAGCAGCTTAAAAATACGGTAAAGACAGTTGAGCAGAAAAGCTGCTGCTCCTATCAATCTCTTTTTCATAATCACGACCACATATTTTTAATATGCCAGTAAAGATTTCTGCTCTTTATGGCACTTCGTACCTTTACGATAAATGCATATGGAAAGAAAGATGCAGCGATCAGCATCACCGACACCTTTGACGGCTTTATCTTCCACGCCTTTCGCGCATGCAGGCGTGCATCTCTGTTTCGCCCGTTGCGCAGGCATCTTTCCGCGATCCGGTTTTCCACGATGATGTCGACCTTCTGCTCAAATTCTTTTCCGAATTTAGCGATCTCATCCCGGTACTTCTCCCGGATATACAGCCTGGACTGTATGTATTTTTCAGTTTTGGAAGATACCTGATCGGTACTTGTTGAATTGTAATAATTGATGCATGGTTCAGGGACAAAATCTACTTTCGTCACCATACAGCAGCGGATCCACAGATCATAATCCTGAAGTGCTTCAAGATTCAGATCAAAAAGTCCTGTTTGATCCAGAACAGCTTTCCGCACCATGACCTGAGAGGGAGTTCCCATTTCTCCCCGGATAAAAATCCGTTTGGACAGGTCTCCTCTCCACATCGGCTGGGTCTGATAGGTAATCCCTGTATCACTGTAAATGCAGTTCTGACTCGAATATACCAGTCCCACATCGGGATCCTTCTCAAAGAGCTGCATCTGAAGCTCTGTCTTGCGCGGCAGCCATTCATCATCATCATCCAGGAAAGCAATAAACTCTCCCGTCGCAGCCTCTATCCCACGATTTCTTGCATAATTTCCATTATGGCCCGGATAATATGCGATCAGCTGGATCCGGCTGTCCTGTTCTGCTATTTTCTTAACCGTTTCTTCCGTATTGTCCGTAGAACCATCAGAGACAACGATGATTTCGTCCACAGCTCTTGTCTGATCCTGCACACTCTTTATTGCCCTCGGCAGAAGATCTGCCCGGTTATGAGTCGGTATGATAACACTGATTTTCCCCATTTTGACAACTCCCTGGTAAAATAACACAATCCCAGACTTTACATATGTTTCTGGAAAAACATCAAAACTTTATCCCAGAACCCGTCCTTGGCATCCGGAATAATTCTTTTTCGAAATTTCTCTTCATTCTCTTTTTTCTTTTCTTCTGTGCTCATTTTATTCAGCCGGTCTACATACTCTGAATAATGATCACACACAGGATCAACCAGACCGTACTCCCGTACTTCTCCTGCTTCGATCCACAGTGCTGTATCACAGAATTCCCGTACCTGTGGCAGGGAGTGGGAAATGAAAACGATCGTTTTCCCCTGCTCTTTCAGTTCATTCATCCGCTTCAGACATTTATTTGCAAATCCTTTATCACCGACAGACAACGCTTCATCGATGATCAGAATATCCGGATCAAGACACAAATTGATAGAAAAGCCGAGACGGGATTTCATTCCGCTGGAATACTTTTTCACAGGCTGATATAAGAATTCCCCCAGTTCCGCAAACTCTGCAACCCCTTCGATAATCTCATTGATTCTCTGCTGTTTCAGACCCAGCAGTGCTCCCTTCAGCTCAATATTCTCCAGGCCGGTAAGCTGATTATTGAGTCCCGTATTGATCGCGATCAGAGCCTGCTCGCCATTGACGATCATTTCTCCCCCGTCAATCTCTGAGATTCCGGCAAGAATCGTAGCCATTGTCGACTTTCCGGATCCATTTGTCCCCAGAATACCGACAACCTCTCCTTTCGGGATGCGGAAACTGACATCCTTCAGCGCGTAAAACTTCTTATTCTCGGACTTTTTCTTGTCCTTCCCATTCAGTTTATATATTTTTGAAACATTTCTAAATTCAATCGCGTACTCTTCCATTACCCACACCTATATCAAATCCATGAATTTTGTTCTGAATTTATACATGATCGTACTTCCAATCCAGAAAAGAAGGATTGTCCAGCCCCAGAACACAAGCATCTGTTTCCAGTAAAACATGATTCCCTCGTGATAAAAAAAGCAGTCCCTGTACCCGCAGACAAGGTAGTAGATCGGATTCAGCTTCATCACGATCTGAAATACATGAGGAAGGCTCTTGATATCCCACAGGATCGGAGTCAGATACATCAAAAGCCTCATACATGCTAGGATCAGCTTTCTCGTGTCACGGGCCAGCATATTCAATACGGATGTTGTAAGAGACAGAGAAATACTGAACAGAATGCTGCACACAAAATAATAGATCAGCCCAAACCAGTGCCAGGAAAGGAAATGTCCGTTTATTGCAAACAGAACGACAACTACGATCATCAGGCAAAGGTGGTTGAACGCTTCTTTTAGCACGATCGTCGCCGGCAGAATACTGACCGGGAATTTCATTTTCGTTATAATATTGATCTTCTGGTAAATAGCATTACATCCATTGGTAATACATGGGCTGATAAAGAACCATATAACCATTCCTCCCAGCATCCAGGAAAGGAAATCTATACTGTCAACTTCACTCCTGTTAAAAACAAACCCAAAGACAAACCAGTATGTCGCCACCTGTATGGCAGGATTTGCAAAGTTCCAGAACATACCAAGCTTACTGTCTCTCATATCTGCCAGCAGCTCATACTTCGCAATAGAATAAATTCTGTATAAATTATTTGCATTTTCACGCACTACATAACTTACGCCTTTGAACATCTTATTACCTCTTCTATTTATCCCATATGATTATTGTCTTTCCGGACATTTTATAAATATCCGTCTCGAATGCTTTCACAATATCATCCATACTCCGCGCCGTGATCCGCGCACCGACAATTTTTTCAAGATAATCAATAATCTCAGGATGGCTTTTGTACAATAAAATAAGGCCTTCAAAATCTTTTCTTCCGCTGCGGCTGCTCCCCAGCACCATAAGACCTTTCTCCAGGATCATCCTTGTATTGACCGAAATCGGTTCCTCGCTCACTCCGAGAAGTTCGATCGATCCCTCCGGTCGTATATGATCAATGATCTGATTGACAGCGCGGGACGATCCATTTCCTCCCACGCACTCAAATGCATGATCCACTTCAATCTCTTCCGGGATCTCCGTGATCTCAAAAGTTCTGTCTGCAAAAGTAAAATCGGCCATTTTCTGTCGATGTTTTCCAAAAACATACACCCTGCTGTCAGGAAACCTTTTTTTTAAAAGCAGAGATGTGATAAAAGAAAGATTCCCGTCTCCCCATATCCCGATGACGTCTCTCCTCTGATGTGCTGTTCTGTCAAATCTTTCAATTGCATGATACCCCACACTTACAAGTTCGGTAAATGCTGCCACATCAGGATTGATACCCTCCGGAAGAGAAATAAGCCGGTCCGGCCGGGCAGAAACAAACTCCCGAAGAAATCCATCCTCACTGCTGGAACAAAATCTGCTTGAATATAAATAATTTTCCCCAATGATCTCATCTTCTTCTGTCGGGATATTGGGAATGATGATTACATTGTCCCCGGCTGAAAACGTGCCGGTGGGGTCATATACTACACGACCTATCCCCTCATGGATCAATGCCATCGGCAATTTTTCCTTCAGGATCTCTTTGTCTCTCAACCCCTGATAGTATCTCTGATCCGCATTACATATAGACAGATAGGTAGGGCGCACCAAAACATGCTTTTCATCCAGGTCCACATTCTTAAATACAATTTCAAACTGGCGCGGACGCTTCAGCTGATAAACCGTATTGAGCATTACCTTCCTCCTCCCAGTATCGCCTCAGCCACTCTGAGATCATGTGGATAGGTAATCTTGATATTTGAGACTTCCCCTTCAACCAAATGTACCGGTTCTTTTTTAAGGACATAAATCTTACACGCATCTGTCAGTATCTCTTTTTCCTCCGGTGTCAGGCTCTCATACACTTTTCTGAGTTTCTTTGCCTTAAACGACTGAGGGGTCTGTCCCTGATACATGATCTTTCTGTCCGGTATATTACTGATAAACTCTCCACCGATGCTCTCAACGATCGTATCCGATGCCGGAATCACCGTATCACATGCCCCGCACTTCTGAGCATATCTGATGTTCTCTTCTATAATCCGGTAAGTGACAAAAGGCCGTACCGAATCGTGGGTAACGATGATTGTATCATCTGTAAGCTTCCCCTGCTCCTCTATATATCTGATCGAATTCATAATCGTTTCGTTGCGGGTGCTCCCGCCTTC
Source organism: Mediterraneibacter glycyrrhizinilyticus (assembly GCF_016902345.1). Taxonomy (GTDB): domain Bacteria; phylum Bacillota; class Clostridia; order Lachnospirales; family Lachnospiraceae; genus Mediterraneibacter; species Mediterraneibacter glycyrrhizinilyticus_A. The sequence continues at coordinate 52,069 of NZ_JACJLR010000023.1, forward strand.
GATCACCACCGTCTTATTTTGATCAGGTATATAACGATGTATGATATCTTTCGTATATGCAAGCCACTGTTTCGGAGCCAGTACAATGATTTGCGTAAAATTAGGATTAACAATAAATTTCTCAACAGTGTGAATAATAACAGGCTTCCCTCCGACCTCGAGGAATTGTTTTGGCTTGTCTATATTCCCCATCCTGGTTCCCTGTCCGCCTGCCAGAATCACACCATATATCGATTTGTCCATACAGGAGTATCTCCTCCATATTTTTAATATTATAATTTACTTTGCGTTCGTGTCGGTTTTGCTCATAATATTGTAACAACTCAATATCTTTTTGTCAATTGCACCCTTCATAAAACCAGGGTTGTTTCATGAACTATTCATGAGCAGCACTTACTTTTATAATCTTATTACATCCCCATATCGTTTCTGGTAAGCTCATCACGTAAAAAAACGCAAACTATCT
>NZ_JACJLR010000221.1 GCF_016902345.1 Mediterraneibacter glycyrrhizinilyticus
ATATCTGAAGATCTATTGTCCGGTTAATGTGTCCTTACTTGTCCGCTAATTATGTCTCAGACTGTCCGCCGAATATGGCACAGATGTCCGTTTAGCCCGACAATCTGCACCAGTACCTTGTGCGTATCCAGGAATACGGTTGCTAAGGTGGCGAAAGCAGCCTCAGATCACCAGTTATCGAAAGATGCACTGGAATCCATGGAAGAAATGGAAATCCA
>NZ_JACJLR010000222.1 GCF_016902345.1 Mediterraneibacter glycyrrhizinilyticus
GATTGCCCTGTATACTGTCATCAGTATATAGAAAGAAAAAGGGTTCCAGAGCACCCTCTGTAGCAAGTCGTGTACTCTGAAACCCTGGCATTAAAACCATGGTTATTGTGTAAGCGCTTTATAACCAACCGGATAGTCAAACTTCAACTTTTGTGAGATACTTCAAATACTTGGAGTAATTCACTTCCTATCCGGTTCTCGGGATTGCAAAAGCTACG
>NZ_JACJLR010000223.1 GCF_016902345.1 Mediterraneibacter glycyrrhizinilyticus
TTACTACTTTTTCCGAAACAGTTAACGGTTTCTTGAGTCATTATAGCAGAATGACGGAACGTTGCGCTGACTTTATCTGTGCATTGGCGATGGAGACCAGCTGTGAGGGTGTTAATGCTCTCCTGGGATGTCATGATCCCGCTCTGTCATGCTGACATGAAATTGCCAGGATATCTGTCATGGAATGTTCCCTTTGATGGGGCGGTTATCCGCCCCA
>NZ_JACJLR010000224.1 GCF_016902345.1 Mediterraneibacter glycyrrhizinilyticus
AGGGTGCTCTGGAACCCTTTTTCTTTCTGTATACTGATGACAGTATACAGGGCAATACAGAGACATGCAAGCAGAGCAGTATAATGCTAAACTATGAGGTCAAAAACAAACTGGTGATCTGAGGCTGCTTTCGCCACCTTAGCAACCGTATTCCTGGATACGCACAAGGTACTGGCAATGCGCCGTTGGCTATAACCATCCAGCAGCATATGTAAAA
>NZ_JACJLR010000225.1 GCF_016902345.1 Mediterraneibacter glycyrrhizinilyticus
CTTGTTTCAGTGCACATAAATTTCCTCCGCTAAGTAAGACTATCTACCTAAATCTTATCACATAATTTTGGATATTCAATAAAGAAAACGGATATTTGCGGAAGAACCCCTGTTGATTTCAGGTATCCGTCTATCCTGATCCGGTTGGCTTGCAGCCAGCAGTGCCAGCGGCGCATTGTCATTTCGCAGGGATAATCTGCGGAATCGTCATCCTCCG
>NZ_JACJLR010000226.1 GCF_016902345.1 Mediterraneibacter glycyrrhizinilyticus
TGGAGTCTAATATAGCCATGATATAAAATCCTTCCTTTGATATAGGCTTATTATACTCCTTATTCAATCATTATAAAACAGATAAATACTAATAAATGCGGAAGAACCACTAAATTCCACCCTTTTTTCTCTGAGTATGGAATTTACTGTTTCTAAATCAAGACGTGGAATTTAATATTTCCAAAATATCCTATATAATCCATCTGTTGCCCTGTCC
>NZ_JACJLR010000227.1 GCF_016902345.1 Mediterraneibacter glycyrrhizinilyticus
TCCATGAACAGGCCGGGACGGATGTGATCCGGAATACTCTTCTTGCCCTGCGGCAACTTTGTTAGGTGAATTGTCCGGTGTGGCCAAATTTTTCCTTGTGACAGGCTACTGACATGCGAAAAAGTATCGACGGCCTGATGGCAATCGTTCGGGATACCTATCAATTAGATCCCTACAGCAATTCCCTGTTTCTTTTCTGCGGCAGACGCTGTGACC
>NZ_JACJLR010000228.1 GCF_016902345.1 Mediterraneibacter glycyrrhizinilyticus
AGACTATAATACGCTGATCCCGGTTTTAGAAAAGCACCGGAATGCGTTTGGAGATACATTGGAGGCGGTGACTGCCGACAGCGGCTACTGCAGTGAGAAGAACCTGCTGGAGATATCAAAGAAAATGAAAACTTCCGGCGTTTTAATTACCGGTCAGAGGAGAAAGTATATAAAGAGTTCATGCTGTATGCGATAGGCAGGAATATCATAAAATAC
>NZ_JACJLR010000229.1 GCF_016902345.1 Mediterraneibacter glycyrrhizinilyticus
TCCACCATACGCTCTTATCAGCATGACCAAACGATAATCTCTCACGGGAATGAGATCTTATCTACACATGTATAGCGTTACATGTGTTGGCAATAGGCCAATTTATTTTTAAGTCTGTTTTCTTCAGACTGGATAATTGTTAATGTTGTTAATAACATTACCTCGGATGTCTTGATTTATAAGATATTTCTTACTTATCAATTGATTTTCTCTGT
>NZ_JACJLR010000230.1 GCF_016902345.1 Mediterraneibacter glycyrrhizinilyticus
TCAGGAAAATCCCTGCTGATGAGATTATCCTGAGCCCAGAACTCTTAAAATAAAATTTTCCGCAGCCGGATATCTATCAGAGGGCAGCTCCATACAATCTAATAGGGGGGTGGAATTAACCGTTTCCGAAAAATTGACCTGTTTTCCACCCTGGAACGTTTATGCCCAAAATCCGGCAGAAATCAAAGATTTCCATTTCCAATATACACGAAAT
>NZ_JACJLR010000024.1 GCF_016902345.1 Mediterraneibacter glycyrrhizinilyticus
GACTGTGTGGTGACTTTGCTGAAGACCTTAGCGTAAGCGGGAAAAGATACTTTCAGTTCCGCAGTGAGCTTCAGGGCGACAGCAGACTGGAGGTCCTTGAAATAATAATAATCACGGACCAGGTTTCGCAGATCGACAACAGAATCATCCGGGAGGAAAAAATCATGGCAAACAAAGTAACTATTCCGACAAAGGTAATCACAGGCGTAAACACCAGATGGAGCTATGCGAATGTCTGGGATCCGAAGAGCATCAACGGCGGTGCTCCGAAGTACAGCGTGTCGCTCATCATTCCGAAGTCCGATACCGCGACAGTCGCAAAGATCAAGGCAGCCATTCAGGCAGCCTATGAAGAAGGTCAGAGCAAGCTTAAGGGCAACGGCAAGTCCGTTCCTGCCCTCTCCGCTATCAAGACACCTCTCCGTGACGGTGATCTGGAGAGACCGGATGATGAGGCTTACAAGAACGCCTACTTTATCAACGCCAACAGCGCAACGGCTCCCGGCATCGTGGATGCGGACAGACAGCCGATCCTGGAACGCTCTGAAGTTTACTCCGGCGTGTACGGCAGAGCCAGCATCAACCTGTACGCCTTCAACAGCAACGGCAACAAGGGTATCGCCTGCGGTCTGAACAACCTTCAGAAGATCCGCGACGGTGAACCTCTCGGCGGTAAGTCCAGAGCTGAGGATGACTTTGCAACGGCAGACGATGAGGATGATTTCCTCGACTAACCTGACAACCAATGCAGGTGGCGGCAATGCCGCCGCTGCCTGCGACAATCTAAAGAAAGAATGAGGTAATAATCATGGAATTTGCAAACAGTGTAGTAAATCTTATCGGTAACATCATATGCTTAGGTCTTCTTGTGACCTTCCTTGTGGGACTGATCTTCGGGATCAAGTTCATGATTCAGGCAAAAACGCAGGATCGTGAAGAGTATTTACGCAAGAAAGAAAAGGATGAGCTGGAACGCAAAGAAGCAGAGCTCAGATACCAGAGGATGCTGGAAGACAGACGTTAAACAGACGGGAGGCGGCAGGTATGATCTGCCGCTTCTCTTTTCATGGAAAGGACAATGATGATGAAAGAAATGTCAATCGACTTAGAGACTTACAGCGACGTGAATATCACCAAGTGCGGTGCTTACAAGTACGCTGAGTCTGATGAATTTGAGATACTGCTCTTCGGAGTCTCAGTGGATGGCGGACCCGTCAAGGTATACGACCTTGCCTGCGGCGACACCATTCCGGAAGAGATCCTTGCAGCATTATCTGATGAGAATGTAACCAAGTGGGCTTTCAATGCTTCCTTTGAGCGGATTTGTCTCTCCAACTGGCTGAAAAAGCATCGCCCGGAATACTTCACTAGCTACAGCATCCCAGAGGATCCCGCCGGTCAGTACCTGAATCCGGCATCCTGGAAATGCACCATGATCTGGTCAGCCTATATGGGACTTCCGCTCTCACTGGAAGGTGTCGGAGCCGTCCTGAAGCTGCAGGATCAGAAGCTGAAGGAAGGCAAAGACCTGATCCGTTACTTCTGTACTCCCTGCAAACCTACCAAGGCAAACGGCGGTCGCACCCGGAATCTTCCAGAGCATGATCCTGAGAAATGGGAACTCTTTAAGAAATACAATCAGCGCGATGTGGAAGTCGAGATGGCGATACAGAAGCGCCTGTCGAAATACCCTGTCCCGGACTTCATCTGGGATGAATATCATCTCGATCAGGAGATCAACGACAGAGGTATCGCCCTGGATATGGATGTGGTGGAGAACGCCATCACCTTTGATGAACGCTCAAAGACTGCCCTCTCCGAAACCATGCAGGATATCACCGGTGTAGAGAACCCGAACAGCGTGATGCAGATGAAAGCCTGGCTCTCTGAAAACGGTATAGAAGCAGAATCACTCGGAAAGAAGGATGTGGCAAAACTGATCGATGATACTGACGGCCAAGTAGAAGAAGCCCTCCGACTCCGCCTGCAGCTTGCAAAATCATCTGTTAAGAAGTATCAGGCCATGCAGAATGCTGTCTGCAAAGACGGCAGAGCTCATGGCATGTTCCAGTTCTACGGAGCCAACCGATCCGGCAGATGGGCAGGCAGGCTGATCCAGTTACAGAACCTTCCGCAGAACCACATGCCGGATCTCGCAGAAGCCAGAGCCATTGTGAAAGCCGGCGATTACGATACCCTGCAGCTGCTCTATGATGATATCCCGGACACGTTGTCACAGCTGATACGGACAGCCTTTGTACCCCGTCCCGGATACAAGTTTATCGTCAGCGACTTCTCCGCCATTGAAGCCAGAGTACTGGCCTACCTTGCCGGTGAGACCTGGCGCTCTAAAGTATTTGCGGAAGGAAAAGATATCTACTGTGCCTCTGCCAGTCAGATGTTCGGCGTTCCGGTTGAAAAGCATGGTATCAACGGTCATCTCCGTCAGAAAGGTAAAATCGCAGAATTGGCTCTCGGATACGGCGGTAGCGTTGGTGCTCTAAAATCAATGGGAGCGTTGGAAATGGGATTGACCGAAGAAGAACTGCAGCCGCTGGTCAACTCCTGGCGGAACTCCAACCCAATGATCACCGCCTTCTGGTGGGACATCGACCGTGCGGTCAAGACCACTATTACGCAGCGCATCCAGACGGAAGTACGCGGGATCCGCTTCTTTTATAAAAGCGGTATGCTCTTCATCAAGCTACCCTCAGGTCGCCTGCTCTCTTACGTGAAACCACGTATCGGAGAAAACCAATATGGCGGCGAATCCGTCACCTATGAAGGTGTTGGATCTACAAAGAAATGGGAACGTATCGAATCCTACGGTCCGAAGTTCGTGGAAAACATCGTCCAGGCCGTCAGCCGCGATATCCTCTGCTACGCCATGAAAACACTCCGGCACTGCTTCATCGTCGGTCACGTTCATGATGAGCTGATCATCGAATGCAGCCCTGATGTTGACCTGAATGTGATCTGTAAGCAGATGGGCAGATCTCCGGACTGGATGCCGGACATCCTGCTCCGCGCCGATGGGTACGAAACCAATTTTTATAAAAAAGACTGACATGAAAATAGCGGCTCCCGGTTCATCGCCGGAGGCCGCTATATAGCTGTCATAGTTCTCTGTTAATTGCATTGTAGATTTCCAGTTTTAATGCTTCATCCTCATCATAACTTCCATTCAAAATGGCTTCCATTATTTTGTGCAGTAATTCCTTATCTATCTTACTGGCGGCTACATTTAAACTAATGTTTTCTGTCTTTGCTAAAAAGGTCTCAGCTATTGATAAATAACCGTTGAGTAAAAGAAACAGAGTAGACAGCGTAATCGCAAGTCGCTTATTCCCATCGGCAAAACTATGAAACTGGCAGGTGCAGAAAAAAAGATGCGTCAATTTGTCTACAAATGTCGGATACCAATCATCATTTTGTATGTTATAAAGAACGCTCTCTAATTTCCCAAAATCAAGTTCCTCTAAAGTTCCTCCACCACTGTACTGAATGGTTTTCTCGTGAGTAATTTTGGCTTGTTCGGGAGTTATATAAATAAACCTATCCATTATTCACTCTCCTTCAAGCGCTTGAGTACATCTTGGTTCTCCGACATCAATTTTTCTAGTTCATCTCCAGCAGCTCCGAGGAAACGTTCGTATTCTTCCCTTTCAAGAGGCTTTATATATTCTTCTAACTGATAATGGAATGCATCTCTCAATGCCATATCTCTACTAGCCATTTTAGTTCTTGCCTGAATAATAAGAGGCTTCCATAAAGGCAAAGACTCAAATGCTTTAAACAAATCAGACAATTCCCAGTTGTTGAGCTTTCTTCCCAGTTTCTCCGATTGCTGTTTGATTAGCTCTGCAAGTCCGCATTCATACGAGGCAATAAGTGTAAGTATTTCTGAGTAGAACGTATCCCTCACTCTATCTTTTGAAGATAGTTTAAGAATTTGCTTATATTCTCTGGCTTTCTCCCGGAATATGCTTTGATAAATCTTATCCGTGTATATTCCGTATTTGGCATTTCCCATATCAACATAATCTCGAAGAGCATCAGTAAATTCTTTTCTGTAATTCTCCTCCTGAAGGAAAGCACCTATAAAATCGCTATCCCTTTGGTTGATGTATTTAGTAGCGCCACCAGCCTTTTGATTGATGAAATCAATGACGATATCGAGCATTACTTGCCTTAAGCTCTTTGCTGTTGGGCTTTCTACTAGAAGCATTGCAAGATTTAGAAATGATCTGAAATCAAAAATAGCTAACTGCGGTGTTCGGTTACTGATGTTCCCGACATTTATGTCGGGAACATCCTGCTCGCTAACACAAGCAAGGAATTCCTTCAGTCTCTTGCCTTTTAATACCTCATATCCATTGCCAGAAATCTCTTCCTGATTTTCGCTTACATATCTTTCTACTGTTCTAAGCTCCACTTCAAAGTATGTAGCAACCATACTTTTCGTAAAGCACAACTTATCTTCAAAGTATATGCCCTGAATACGCGTTTGTTTTTGAATCTCAGCAATAGCAAGATCATTATTCAAAATGTTCTGCCGATCGAGCTGGGATACTGTTAAGTCTTTATCCATTCAACTCACCTCTATTTTACAAAGTGTTCTAATTCCAAAAAAATCCTCTGCCAGCTTATCCAGCTGAGCTGCAATCAGCGGAAATTCCTTATTCAAATCCAGCGTTTTTGCCCCGATCTGATTTCCACCCATGTTAAACATGCAGTCCGGAGTGATATCTTCATCCGTCTTCGCATATAGAAGGATGCCTGCCACATTTCCGGTATTGTCCTTATCCTGGTTCTTAACATAGGTGAATATCTGATAAACATTACCGGAATGAAGGGAATACTTATCAAACTGCTTCTGCAGTGTTCTTCCGTAATATTTTGCGTCTATAATCAGAATCTTCTCTTTCAGTCGCAGCATTATATCTGTCTGCATAACAGGAAGGAATCGGATCATAGACTCACTGTTTTCCCCAACGAGATCCCATTTAACCTGCCCGGCCTTGACCTCTGACAGATATGTATGATGCTGATGATAGTATTCCAAAATGAACTTCTCATAGAGTCTTGCCATATGATCATCAGAGAATGCAACCATCTTATACTCACCTTTTTCGGTGGTCTGAAGCATGCCATCCAATACGAAGTAGCAGACATTGATCAGGAGCTCATAATTCTTGCTATTCCGCTGATAGTGAATGCGGCTCCATGGTATTTCCGAAGGATCAAGCTGTTCTATCCCATCGAAGAAGACCAGCAACTTCTTTAATGCCACTTTACGTTCAAAATCGACACCATCATCGATAAGAAGGTAATGGATTGTGGTTTTCAAAATCTGGTTCAGAAGATTATTCTCTGACAGCTCATCGAATTCACAAGCCAGCTTCCGTTTGTGTTGAATCCGGTTCCGTATAGTTTCCGGCATATCCAGCTTGCCACGCATAACGGATAGCGTTTCATTTTTAGTAATGTATTCGCGGTACAGCCCTTGTTTTAGTTGTTGTGCAATGCCCTTGCTAAGAATTGCAGCAAAAAGGTCCTGTGCATGATCAAACCTCTCCGAAGCAACCTCATCATAATTTGACTGCTTCAAAATCTGAAATGCATAGGAAAGCATATAGTATATGTTTTTGATAAATATGCTTTTATCCTTAATCATCAAACACTCCACGCAAATTCTTTTCCCATCTGGAAAGCTTGTCCGGCTCATCGAACCAGTACTCTCCAAGCATAGGCAAAATATCAAATTCTACAACAGAACGCATCCACTCATCAGTGCAACCGGCTTCCTCTCTTCCGCAGAAATAGCTATGGCCGATCTGGAATCCGCGTCCAAGCGATTTATCATCTGTTATCTCTTTATTCAGTGCCTTGATCTGGTCAATCAACGCATTGAAGGTCTCGTTCGCAAACCCATTCTGATATTTAGTGAATCCCTCTGAATTAAATCCCGGCTCCATTTCAAAGAAACTGAACCTTCTCCTGAGTGCATAGTCGATCATGGCAAGACTTCGATCTGCCGTATTCATCATACCGATGATGTACAGATTCTCCGGCACAGAGAAAGGCATTCCGCTATAGGCCAGTGTTGCCTTGGTTCCACGATAATCCTTCTCTATCAGCATAAGCAGTTCACCGAAGATCTTGCTCATATTTCCTCGGTTGATTTCATCGATAATAAAGAAGAATTCCTTGTCCGGATGATTCGCAGCTGTCTGACAGAACCTATAGAAGATACCATCTGTGAGCTTGAAATCAGCACCGTCCGGGCGATAGCCCATGATGAAATCCTCATAGGAATAATTCTGATGGAACTGAACCATCTCTATACGGGAGTCATCTACCGCTCCCATCATGGCGTATGCCAGTTTCTTTGCTGTAAAGGTCTTTCCCACACCAGGCGCACCCTGCAGGATAAGGTTCTTCTTATTTCTGAGAAGTGCTTCCAGAACATCGTAACGTTCCTCGGTCATATAAACCTTATTGAGGAAATCTTCCTTTGTGTATTTCTGTATTGAAGCATCAGCCTGTTTCAGCGGATTATCATCACGGATGATATCCATGATAAAATCAAATTCGCCCTTAGTAAGCTTGAACAAGCTTCCGTTTGGCTGAACAAAGAACTCCATCTTTTCAAGCTCCGGACACGCTTTCAGATCCAGATATTCGATAGGCGATGTCAGTCCTTCTGTTTTTTCAAAATAGATAGACTTTCCATCATTGGCCTGCGTAATCTTAGCAAGCGCAACTACCTTCTTTACGGGATTTGCTTCATAACCGATGACAATGTCACCGACCTTTGCGTCAAGGAAGTTCTGGAAAATACGTCTCTTATGACCATTTTCGTTATACAGCGTATAGCTCTGCTCTTCACCGACTTTAAGATCAGCGAAACTCCATATCTTTGGATTAGCAGTCAGCCACCAATAGCCTTGCTTCTGATCAGCATCTCCAAACAGCTTGTTTATCGTCATATCAAAATATGGAACAAGAATGGCTTCTTCAAACAACTTCTGGTCATCGTTATCAACTCTGATACAGGTAGAGTTATCATTTGGTGACCACCATTTCTGGACACCCTTATACGCAGAAGTATCCTTTGATTCGGCGATAACACGATAGTACCTTTCATACCATCCGTCTTCCATCTCCGGATTAAGCACTGGCTTATCAGTTGTAAACTGGCCCAGGATTCTGATGCTGTTTCCGTAACACAGATAGAAGTAATCGCCTTTTTTAATGCTGTCCATAAAGCTCTCACCCTGAGAGACCTTTGAAACAGCCTTTGCTTTTGTTGTGCTATGAACAACCGCTACTTTCCGGTCTTCAAATATCGATCTGTTTCTTTCCGATATCGACCCGTGACTGATTTTCCATATTGCAGGAGTATCATCTACATACAGAGGAATATCACTCAGATCGACCTTCTCCAAAGCCTCTGACAGCTCATCCCGCAGTTTCCAAATATACACGCCATCTGTGGAGCTGTCGGCTTCTTTTCCGACATAAAGGATCGGCCACCAACGTGAATTCTCTGTATCTCTGATCATAACCGGGCAGCCCGTTTTCTCAGCAACTCTCTTGGCAAGTGACTGTGATCCGTTATTATAAAAATTCGGATTCTCACCATACTTGACGGAAAGCTGCTTGCATGTAGCTGCACCGCCATAATCCTTCAACCTCTTAACAATTTTCAGGCTACTTCCTGTAAATACAGAGCTATCATTCAGTAACTCAATCCAGTCCTCTACGCCAAGTTCCGGTGTGTAGTCCTCCGTCTTCGGAAACCATTCATTCTCATCCTTCTCTGCATTCTGGGCGTTCAGATAAAAACGTGCAAGATAGAACCCGACATCTATAGTTGCGGTCTTAAGTTCTGGATCAGGATAGCAGCTCGCTGTAATACCATTCTTGAAAAGCTCCACTATCTCCGAATCGGCCTTAATGGCTTCACAGATTTCGTCATACATCTGAAAACCGCCGATCAAAGTCTCCACGGTTCCATTTTTCTTTGGCATGTAATCCAATGACAACTCTCTAGCTGCGGCACGGAACAGCTCATACTTGTAGATATAATACTTATCCGGATAACGCAGCCAGAGATAAGTGCTGATGGCATTTGTGTTCTGATAATGGTTCCTCCAGGTACCATCGTCATACTTCGATCGCATTTCTTCGGCTGCCGTTTGAAAAGCATCCACCCTTGCTGCCAGATCCTGAGATTCATCGAAAAGATTTCGGAACATTGCCCTTGTTGCTTCATCATCAGCTTTGGCAAAGTTTGTGATCATACCCCGTGGATAAGCATAGCCGGATGCCAACAGATTGAATGTCTTATCTGTTGCCTGCTTGAACATCTCTCCAAAGTTTTCGGCATCAATATTCCAGTGATCCTGGAAGTGTTTGATAGCCTCCCACTTATATTTCTCATCATCCCAATGGCTCGGAAAGTACGCCTTGTATCCTTCCAATATGGGATTCAGTTTTTCTAAATCAATCATGCGCTCCTCCTTCCAAGCCATCGGTTGTTTATTATTCGTCTAATGACAGGAATCCCTGCTCAAATGCACCAGGGAACTGGAATGTTTTGTCTTTTCCCTGGAAGCTGACAACGATTCTCGAACCGTCGATTCCTTTTACTTCGCCCATTCCAAACGCCTTGTGCTTTACAATGGTTCCGGCACGAACGCCGCTGGTATCCACTTTGATTACCTGCTTCTTCTGAACCGGAGCTGCAGGTGTAGGCGGAACATATGACGGACGGTAAGTACCACCGACTGCTGGTTTTGAACCTCCTACAATCGGTGTACGCTTTGCTCCATAGGTTGTCTTCGGCTCAGCAACCATCGGAAGATCATCCTCTTCGTCATCATCGTCATATGAATAATTGCTGATATTGGTGAATATCGGACGCACCGGAAGATCATCTTCCCTCTGAGCATCAGCTTTCATTGAGTCAGCAAGCTGACCTGCCATCGCATCATAATCCTCACGAGAAATGACGGTGCTGTACAGACCGACGTTCTCGCCGGTATGCTTATCAATTCCGGTATAAATCAAGCTGGCATCTTCATATCTCTTGAACTTATAGACAGCGTCATTCATAAGCGCTTCATTGAATACGTTCAGAGAAACCAGAAGCTCAAAGTCCTTAACATCCAGACCGGTAACCTTCTTAAACAGATCCGGCTCCAACTGCGTAATAACATCCTGGAGACTGTACTCACGGTAGTCCGTCAAATACATGAAGACAGGAACGCGGGTAGCAAATTTGATCAGCTTCTCCTGGATCATCTTACGCTTAGACTTATATTCCTTCTCAGCCTCAGTAAGTTCTTTCTTCTCTTTTGGAGTAAGCTTTTCGCCCTCTTTCTTCGCCTTCTTTACCGCATTGGACTTATTAATAATTGTCTCAATATCAGCATTCAGACTACGGAAGCCCTCGATTCTCATCAGAGCATCCATAGCTTCATCACTTGCCAGAAGTCTTGCAAGCGTATCATTATCAACATTAACAAGCAAAGCACTCTCCCAACGCTTAGCAAGCAGCGTCGCAGAGGTACCAGCCATAGCAATATCCAGAATTTCTGCCGCATTGACCTGACGCATTGCACTTCCATCGTAAGCCAATACCGGCAGGAAGTTTATAAACTCACCCACTTTCTTCTCTGGATTGCTTTCAGCAACATTCAGTCGGCAACTATAATCGGAGATCTGTCTGAGTGCTCGATCAAGAGCAAAGTCAAATACATAGCATTCCTGCTTTATGATCTGACGCTCCCCATTATCCTTCGTGATCTCCCACGGGCTCTGCACGCGAAATGCAGCCTGGAAGTATGTTTCCGGACTGGACAGATTTCTCAGCATAAAGATTCCTGTCCAAGGTTTGATCGTAACACCGGTAGTCAGCTTACCGCAGGAAAGAGTGATGGTCTTGCTTTCAAGCGGATCTCCCATAGAACGACGTACCGGTTCCAATGCAGCAACACCGATGCCTGCCTGAGTACCTGCGCATACATTAACCTTGTAATCATGATAAAAACTGTTCTGTTTCTGTGCCAACAGATTTGCCATCGCATAACAAGATGCAACGTTCGGCATGAACCAAAGTGTATGCGAAAGCACATTCAGTAATCTGGTATCAGAATACGGCATAGGCGGTTTCTGGGCACCCAGCTTCAGTTCATCAACAGAAGTTTCCAGATAAGATCCACGAATAAGATCCAGCCACTTCTGTACATAATCTTCAAAGACAAAGTGTGCATCCTTCCCTTTACCTTCAGCAGAGAAGAATACATTCAGATCAAATTCATCAAACTCACCCTGTTTTGCGATTCTCTGAATACTTTCAGGAATCTTGTATGTCAGCATGACCATTCTCGGAAGCGCAGCATATGGATTATTATCACCTTTCCACTCTTCCTTCGCTCTCTGTTCATCAGAGTATGTCCAGTTATAAATCTGTTCTTCGATGAACTCACCGGAATTCAATGCTCTGAAAGGCGTACCGGACAGATACAGATAATAGGTCGTTGTGATCGGCAGCCATGTTTCATCGTAAGCATTGCCGGCATCGTACTTTGCCAGATCCTCGTCGTAAGTGTCTTCATCAGATTCAAAGAGCTTCTTGGCACTATCTTTCCACGCGCCAAAATGGTATTCGTCAAATATAACCAGATCCCAGTTTGTGGTATGCACCCACTCGTTATTCGCCTTGATTCCGCCGGTCTCTTTATTTACACCAAGGAAATCCTGGAAGGAACCGAAGCACACGATTGGTCTGCTCTGATCAGCCCTCTTATACTGTTCATCATTGGACAATCCGCCAGGTGTAGTAGGCCGTGTGATAAACTGCCAACCTTCAAAATCCACATGCGTCATGAGATCTTCACGCCATGCAGTCTGAACTGCCGGCTTAAAGGTAAGGATCAGGATCCTCTTGAATCCCATCTTCTTTGCTAGTTCATATGACGCAAAGGTCTTTCCAAAACGCATCTTCGCATTCCATAGGAACTTAGGAGTACGTCCGCTATTCTCTTCGTAGGCAGACTTGAAATACTTCATAGTCATTTCTACTGCCTGTTCCTGCTCCGGACGCATGGCAAATGTCTGTGTTCTGTTCTCGACATTCTCTGTTCCTGTCTGAACTGCAGTCACAGCGGCCTTAACATCATTCAGAGAACACTTGAACCATTCGTTACGATCTTCGCCCTCATTAAGCTGTCTATAGCCCTTCTTCTTCAGAACAGCATGAACATCATGATCGGTGAAAACGCTGCCATCATTCTTCATCGCATTCCAATATGCCAGAATACGGTATGGTACCCCGCCTGTATGCTCAATCTCATATACGCGATCCTCGACATCACGAATCGTATATCCTACTTTGATGTAACCTTTTTGTGATTCAACGCCTATGTGTTCATATGCGTATATCTTCGGATCCGAATCTGGCCTTTGAGGAAAAAACTCCATTTCAGTCATGTTCAATTACCTCCATCAATATACCTTGCATATTTATAGTTGGTTTTCGATTGCAAGAATATATTCTTCTATTTTTCCACGGATAATTTGTTGGTTGACAACCTGCCCCAACCCATGATCCATTAAATCCTTCCCGGTGAATGTTCCATCTGGAAAGACTTTATCAAGCTCTACTTCAATGAAACTTTTTTCCTCCCCACGGGGAACACCATACTTTATATCTATCTCATTTGCTGGAATTCCAGTTTTTATAACATGCCCTTTGTACTTCACTTCCGAAAACGGTTTTGCGACATAAATGTATACCTCATCTCCAACCGTAAGTGCTCGATTTCTCTTAAAAAAGGCGGTCTTTTCGCTTTTGAAATGTTCAACTATGTTGAAATTCTTTACATTGCAAGGAATCATCCACTTAGTCATAACGCACCTCACTCCATTTCCTTAATTGTTGCTTCGATAAATTCAATTTCTTCATCTGTCAGTTTATATTTTTTGTAGAGTTCTTCGTCTGTCCACCCTTTATTAAAATCCTGTACCGGTACAAATCTATAGGTTTTAGAAGTAGCATCCTGACTTGCCTTCGCAAGGCTGTGGCAGAAACGGGCAAACCTTGTCTGAAGATACTCCGATAGATTTATAGCCTGCTGTTCCGATAAATCCATGTCAGCACCAATAACTATATAAGACTCTGTGCATATTTCCTTTTTCCCCAAAAAAGTGTTCAGATTATCATCATTTAGTTCCGTTCCAATATTATTGGCACGCGAAGTAAATACTTTCCATTTACCAATCCACTCTTGGTGGTTGGGAATATTATTGAATTCAACGTAACCTATGGTTTTACCCTTTCCATAACATGGTATTGGATAGTCCATACCTGTAGGCTTTGACTTAAAACCAGAAGATTTTGCAAAGTCCGTACTTAATCCAAAAGGCTTTCTTGAAGATACATGCTTTGCCATAACATTATCTCCACACGCCATCATCACCTTCTCCAATATTGAAAGCGATTTCCCATAACGCAAGAAAATGTCCAAATCTCCGTATTTCAAACTTCGCATCATGCTATCGGTCTTATCTTGATCATGTGTTACAACATTAACCAGTTTAGTTCTATTATCATAATCTTTGTCCCATAAGAAATAGCACACGCCACCACGAATATTTACTCCTGGGAAGCAATCATCCGTATTCGGGAAATCGTGTAATTCCTTAATATGTTCATCCGTTAGCATTCTGTCACGAAAATCATCTAATCCTTTACCTCCTGCATACCACCTTGCAGGAACTATCATTGTCAAATATCTCGGATTCATTTTCTTAGCTTGCTCAACAAAATAGTGATATATAGGTTTTGCGCTTGCCTGAGCTCCACCATCAGACAATTGATAGGGCGGATTTCCAATGATAACATCAAATTTCATATTAAAAATATCCTCCGGCTTTGTTGTATGAATCAGCTCGTAAGCATGGGTTTCAAGGTCATCGCCTCGTTTTTCTTTTCCATATTCAGACTCTGCCGCATTACAGAAAACACATTTCCCATTAACAAATCTATGTTGTACGATTTTATATCGCACATTCCCCTGAGGCTTATCATCAGGGAATCTTGTAACAGAATACGTGCCTGTAGGGAATTTGGAGCAGTATAAGCTTCTACGTGACAAATGAGCTGTCAATTCAGTTATTGCAATACCAAATAGCTGTTTTTGGAATATATGATCCGTCCGTTCTTGAAGATCAGGATATTGGTTCTCCAAACCTTTTAACAGTCTTTTGGCGATTTCACGCAGAAAAACACCGCTTTTGCATGCAGGATCCAAAAATGTTGTATTCGGATCGGAAAACAGCTCTTGAGGAAGCATGTCTAACACCTGATTAGCAACCTCTGGTGGCGTGAAAACCTCATCATTTGACAGATTGGCTATACACGACAGCACGTCCGGATTGTACATTGTGTTATAGAGATTATTCGCCATGATCTTGAATCCTCCTATAGTCCGCGACATAGGAGGTTAAGAATTCTCCTTCGTCACTCGGTTTCTCTTCCAGCATGGAAAGCAGACTCATCTGTCCTTCCGGCTCGGTCTTCTTTTTCTTCTTTTTGGCCTTAGGTTCATATTCTCCAGCCAGCAGTTTATCGAAGCGGTAATCCTTCCGCTGCATCTTATTTCCCATGACGAAAGCCCACTCAGAAAAAACTATTGGTTCCTCTGTATCGTTTCCTTCGTCATCCACCACCTTCAGGCTCAACGCATTACCACAGACAATGTTACGGCTGAGGATAAACCTTACAGCCTCTCTGCAGTCTTCACTGACTTCCTTTTTGCAGATAGCTTCGTACTCTTTGTTCCAAATGTCATATAGGCGTTCCCTACAAGCAATCACATTGTCCATCATAAGATCCACGCCATATATGCTTGCCACTGCAATCACCGACTGTTTTTCGAATTCCATCGGCAGTGGTTTCTTTTTCTTTGGTGGAATTGCTCTTTTCTTGGCTGCCTCCAACTTCCTGCGAAGGATTTCAGCAACAAAATTGCCATCACCGCAGGCCGGCTCCAAGAAACGGCTATCCACTCTCTCCGTCTCCTGTTTCACCAAATCCAGCATGGCATTGACTTCACGGTCGGCTGTAAACACCTCACCGTGATCAGCGACACGCTGTTTGGACTTGACTTGCCTTGTCATACAATCCTCCTGAATCTATGTTATCAAAACTGTTGTCCCA
This sequence comes from Mediterraneibacter glycyrrhizinilyticus, assembly GCF_016902345.1. GTDB lineage: Bacteria > Bacillota > Clostridia > Lachnospirales > Lachnospiraceae > Mediterraneibacter > Mediterraneibacter glycyrrhizinilyticus_A. The sequence goes on from NZ_JACJLR010000024.1 coordinate 14,234, forward strand.
TATTACGGACTCAGTCCTTTTCGTGTGTCATCATTCGATAATGTTGGCTCTGTTCCAGCTTTTCAAAGATCTTCTTCATCACCTTACGGTACTGTTCCGGATCCACTGCTTCCTGTACAAGGTTGAATCCATCGATAAAGCTGCATTCATTATCAATGTAAGAAAGCATGGAGCTTGCCAGATGATAGTCCGTATCATCAATCGTTCCATCGGCCCTCTTCTTGATGAACTCACTCTTATTTTTCTTCAGGATAATATCCCGGATATTGCTTCCCTGATAACCGCAGAGCTCCAGGAAATAATATTGAAGGATCCTGCGGATAACATTCAGCAGCGGAATTGAAGAGGTCAGTTCCTGATACTCCGTCCAAAGTGCCGTGTAGGCATTCTGAACCGGATTCACATTCCTGTCATCCTCCGAAAGTTCCTTCGCCTTCTCAATGCATGGCGTGATGGAAGAATGATTATCCGTCTTCCTTACCATGTAAAATGTAACGCAGTCGTAGTATTCCACCATGTTGTACGTGACCTCACGGTGGAAGTACGCATTGTGCGTCATAATAAATATCTGCTTGATATAAGAACCGGTAATATCCGGATGCAGCACTTCAATATTGTTGTGGCACACGCTTATCATTTCCCTGACCATAGAGCTCACAATGAACAGAGTGCCGCTGTCCATGCTGGTAACCGGATCATCGATTACGACGATCTTATCTCTTCTGTCCATTACATCTGTAACTTCACCGGTCGAAGTAAAGATAGCCGCATCTGCAGCTCCACTGCCCTTAACCAGATGATAGAAGTACAGGAACGCAATAAAGTTCCTTTCGCCTTCACTCAGACGCTTGACTGGCTTATTGCCATCTCGAACCACTTCATAACGGTTCTTGACACCCGGTTTCTTGCGAAGGGAGAAGCCCTGGAAGCCGGAGTCCTTCAGCATGGCATTCATGCTCTCAAATGCTTCATCCGTATTGACGGTATTACCGCTCTCTTTCTTTATCTCCGCCTCCTTATCCAGATAGTTCTGACGGAGTGTGCCCTTTTCTTTTTCGATTTCCTTGATCTCTGCTTCTATTGCAGCGTCCTTTGCCTTGTAATCTGCAATCTCATCTTTGACCAGAAATGCCAGATGCTCCCACAGCATTTTGTCGCATTTGATCTTGGTCTCTTTCTTTTTGTTGAAAGCCTTATTATTCGTTTTGATAAGGGCGTTGATTTCATCAACAATAATATCAATCTCGGCAACTAAGGTATCTATATCCTGCAGTTCTACCTTCTCTGCCGGCTTGTCAACCTTCTTCTGGATCAACTGAAGGTTACTCTGAATAATGGTTTTCAGGCGCTCCAGTTTTTCCTTATAGACAGTAAAATCTGCACGCGGAAAATCACTGGATGTGTTTTCATCCAGTATTCTGAGCATTTCTTCCGTCATGCTGGTATATGCAGATTGGAACGCAGCCACAGCATTTACACTGTCCTGATATTCTTCATCGAAGCAGGCTTTCAGTTCCTGCTCGAAATGCTGGTGGTCCAGCGGATTATGACAGAAAGGACATATCCCGTCTGCCTTCTTTAAGTATTTCGTATGACCTTCTTTGACCCAGTCTGTATTTCCAAGCTTCTCCATCACTCTGGCAAACTGAGTATCGCTTGTACTTACGATAGGCTGGCCAAGATAGGAGGCTCCGGAAAGGTCATATTTTCCGGGATACTCATTTGATTTCTTCAGTGACGGATAAGTCTGCGCGCTCTTTCCATATGCAACCTCATAGAGCTCCATGATTTCATCTTCTTTGTGCTCTACCGGCTGTTTTTTCTCGACCTCCGGGCAGAAGGTCTTTGCGATCTTCTTTCCGTTCATCGCCAGATCAAACTTCTTCCTGATGGAATCCGTCAGTCGCATCATCCTTGTCTGACTATCACTTTTAAGACCTTCCCTTGCTTCTTTCTTTTGATCTATTGCCTCATTCTTCTTACCCAGATCGCCCAGCAGCTTATCTTTATCCTTTGCAAGCTGATCCAGTTTCTTCTGTGTTTCTATATTGACCTTGTTCAGCGTAAATACTCCGGCAAGGTCATCAAAATTAGAAAAATGATCACTGATGAACTGCTGATCATAAACCAGCACGTTGTAGTCGTCCACAGTCTGCCCGGATCTCCATGTGAGTCCGGTATTTGCCTGGATCATTTCTGATATTGTTGATTTACCCGCACCGTTTCTTCCAAAGAAAAAGTTTATAAACGTAGGCTCAAACTCTTCATGATCATAAGAGCGGCCTTCGATTACCACCTTTTCTATCGCTGATTTTCTCTTCTCCATATAACCGCTTCCTTCCTTAGCCTTCGTTTTCGTCATTCATCTTTCCGGATTTCAGCCATTCATCGACTTCACTGATTCTGAATTTATAGCGTTTGCCGGCACGATAATAAGGAATCTTTCCACTCTTGATCCAGTTCCGCACGGTATCGGTGCTGACACTGAGGTGATCCGCTATATCTTCAAGGTTTACCCATTTTTCGACTTCCATTGCTTCGTATTCCCTGCTCATGTCTTCCTCCGCTTAAAGCATATCCATAATCTCAATAAGTTTCTTTTCTTGTATCAGTTGTGGTAAATTCACCCTTTTGATTGCCCAGTGAACACTGTCCAATTCGTTGTTCTCCGGAGCCCGAAGCAACTGCAGCTCGCTCTCCAGAGCATTCAATTTTTCCTGCCGTATCACATGCGATATAGATGCTGTAACAATGATCGTATCGCTCTTCTGCCGGATGTCCACAATATATCCATACCCTGCGCACTGATCCGGAGTCGTATGATTACCGAACCGGTTTCTGATAACAAACAATGACGGCAGTCTCTTGATTTCTTCTGCTGCTGCCAGTCCCGGAAGAGCATATATTTTACGAACTTCCTCAGCTGTAAAGGCGTTCAGTGACTGGTGTCTCGGTATCGCAACCAAGCTGTCCATCTGCTCTTGATCAATAACAAACAGATTGTAATACTCATGATTCGGATTGGCAGGTCGTATGATCTGAGGCATACCGCCCATCGTAATATGGTTGATCTGCTGCCCTATGTATCCGATTTGAGTGTTTCCACTACCGGTCTGCTGGAACGTAGGACTTCCCTGCACTTGCAGACCGGTCGGAGTCTGTACTTGTAATTCATCACTCATTCAGTATCCTCACTTCTTTACAATCGTCTGGTTCGCTATGTATCCAATCTGTGTGTTGTTATCTCCGTTCTGTATGAAAGTAAACGGATTATTGATCTGCTGCAGGTTCGGTCCGGTGCCGGATGCTCCCCTCTGGTTGTTCTGATTATCTTGATTATTCTGCTCCGGCTGATCTTCTACAACCTCCGCTTCCTGCTCCGTATCTTCGGTCTCATCCTCTGCTTTCAGTGTATACACATCCAGTTCTATCGAGATGTCTTCTCCCATAGATCCTTCATACTCTCTGGCACCGCCACCGTTCTCAGGGCACCAGGTATCATATGTAAGTTGGCCTACCTTATTATTCTTTCGATTTACGACTATAAAATGCCATATTCCCAGAAGGAATGACGGAAGGCATACTCTTTTCTGATTGCGAAGCCGATCTTTCCTGACAGCATCTCCGTTCTCACCAACCATGAACTCCACACTGTCATTAATGCTATCGTCCTGTTCAATCAGATCAATCAGAGCCTTCACCAGGCGAACATCCTTCTGCAGCTTTGTTCCCGTTTCGATAAAACTATCTACAAAGATGCACATGTCATTTCTGGCCGCCAGGTAGTTATTTCGTACCCTTTGGTCAAAGACCCCAATCGCCAGCTTGTCTCCAAACGGGAGATACTGTCCCGTTGATAATTTGCATGACTTATAATCATTAGCTTTCGTCTTGAGCACAGCCTTCCCCGGATCCTCATAGTCAGGATTGATAACCGTGATCAGACCCACAAGCACATCCGGATCATTCAGCTTATCGCTCTCACCCTTATAGTGTTCTCTTGCTTTCTTCCGCTGCAGCAACGCCTGTATTACCAGCGTCATAAAGGTGCCGCCGCACAGTCGCGGGTACTCTATATTTGTCACAGATTTCCTCCGATTTACTCTCGTTTGCAATTCTACGCATGTAGTATACTGGTTCATTTTGTTTCCAACCAATTCCCACTAATTCCGATCATATCACAAATGTCTGAATCTATCAATGAGAACGTGCTTTTTCCGTACTTCCCCTCAGGACTCATTTGACGCTTTTCTGTTGATCTCATCCCCTGCTTTTTGCGATAAAAATCCGACTTTTTCAAATCCCGAACCTTAAAAACCTTACGAACCATAGCGCCCGACCTTACGAATGATTGGATCACTCCTGTAAACAATCGCAGGAATGATCCTTTTTCTTCCTGCGAAAAAGCAAACCAAGGCAAATCACAGGAGGAATAATTATGCCAAAGATTACTGTAGACTATTGCTCCAAGTACAGTTCCTTTGATGGAACTTCCGTAACTGAAGGTAAGGTTCTCGCACCGGTTCTGATCTCAGATGCAGAATATCAGAGTAACAACACGATCATTCCGGAAAACCTGAGAACCTGGAAGCACTACGGTGTTCCGTTCAGAGTCGGATTCATGGTGGTGGACGAAGCTGATTTCAACAAGATGCTCTCCCTCTACTACTCCGGTATCAACGACTACTTTGAAGAGCATCCGGAACTTCGCCCCGGCAGATGCGTTCTTGGATGGGATAACGAAGGCTTTCCTATCCTCTGCAGCAAGGAGAACCGTTGCAAGGGCTGTCCCAGACGTGCAGAGCACCTTCCTCGTTTCAAGAGCCGTGAGGACTTTATCCAGTTCACATCCTTCCAGGATACCCATGAAGACGAAGACGGCAACACCGTCGGACTCGACATCGCGGATCCCAACGTGAATGTTGAGGAAGAAGCGATCCTCGAAACACTCTTCACGGAACTGGTGGAATACCTGGGTAGAATCAGCCCCCGTTACGCAAAGATCGTCACCCTCGGCAGACAGGACTACTCGAAAGAGCAGATTATTGCTAAGCTCGGTCTGAAGCCGTCCCGTGGCTATCAGGAAATCAACGCAGCAAAAGAACTGACGAAGAAGTTCCTCGAACTGTAAAACGCACGAATGGCGCTGTCGGATCCATTCCGATAGCGCCACTCTTTTATCTTCTGACCGGCTTACGCCCATTGAGCTGGAACCGGTCATGGCTCTTAATGCTTCTCACCACCTGCCCCAGGCTGTTACCGCGACCGTGCAGGTGATACTTATCATCAGCCTTGTGTTTGTGGAATAAATTTTCGTTCCCTTCTCCGGATACTCCGGATTGTGCAGATACCAGAAATGTCCGGTGTTTCTGCTCATGATAGTCACATCATATTCATCAGCAACAATGACGGAGAAATAGTTCCGATCCAACGACTGCAGATCCTCAGGGCTGAACATAGGCAGCCCCCTTTCCAGAGAACCAGGCAGCCAGCGCCTGTTCCACAATCGAAGCCATCTCCGCATTCTCCATACCGCTGAAGTATTTCTCGCAAAGCGAATTCGGCAGTTTCAGGTTCAGACCTTCATTCCCGCTCCGCTTATTGATGGAAAGTGCATCCAGTATCTCGACGATCTTCTCTTCCGTCAATTCACCGCCATGCTTCCGAAGTTCTGCAGCCGCCTTCGGCTTCAGCTTCAAGCTCTGACGGTTCAGAAGTTTCCATATTGCCTGCTGCTCACCTTCTTCCAAAAATGACATATCCACCGCCGCCAGTAGAGCCACTCTACCTTCATCAACAAGCTTCTTAAATTCCGGGATCAAATAGTTCAGCCTCAGCATCCTTGCAGCCGTCCGGCTTGAGAAGCCATATTCCGCAGCCATGATATCTCTGCTCTTCGCCCGGTGGCCATTATGACCACCGCAGCGTGAATCCTTTTTACCGGTCAGTGCTTCCAGTTCTTTCACGATCTCATCATGTCGCAGACTTCCGCACATCTTCTCATAATGCTCTGCCATAACCGCTGCCTGCTCAGAAGGCTTCAGTTCAGAAAATGATCTCTGCAGAACATTGGTCTCGATCACATAGACATAGGCCTCTTCTTCGGTCAGCTCCGTCTTCACGATTGCCGGAATCTCCGTCAAACCTGCCAGCTTCGCCGCATTCTGACGGTTATGCCCGGATAGCATCTCATACCCCTTGCCTTTTTTCTGCACTATCACCGGGCACAGTACTCCGTGGTTACGGATACTCTCCACCATGTCGTCCAAACGCTCACCTTCATACAGGTGGAACGGATGTTTATGGTAAGGCTCAATCTGATCCACCGGTAACATCTGAACGCCCTTTTCCGCCTCTCTCTGGACACGCGCCGAAGGATCCTCAGTCAGCATGTCCACAGCATCAAATATCTTTCTTTTCGGTGCATTAGCCTTCATAAGCGATCACCTCCCCTGCCAGCTTGTTATATGCCCTGCAGGCGTTACTGTCCGGAGCATATTCGATCAGCGGCTCACTGTAGTAGACCGACTCACCAACCTTCACCGTATTCGGAATCTTGCTCTCAAAGATCCTGATCTGTCCCTGGAAGGTCTCTGCCACCTGCTCCGTTATGGTCTTGCAGAGAATCGTCCTGGCATCGCACATAGTCAGCAGAATCCCTGCCACATTCAGTTTTTCATTCAGGCGGCTCTTGATCTTCTTCACACTCTTCAGAAAATCCTGCAAACCCATCATGGCCAGAAGCTGAGGATTCAGTGTCACGATCACTTCATCAGCCGCAGCCATCGCGTTGATATTCAGCGCTCCCAGCGAAGGACTGGTATCAATGAGGATATAGTCATAGTCCCCTTTCAGCGGTTCCAGAATCGTCGCCAGCATCTTCTCAGTACCCATTTCCAGTCTCAGCTTTGCTTCTACTGCCGAAAGCTGAATACTTGACGGAATAAAGTCCACTCCGTTTCTTTCCCAGATATACTCTTCACGCTCCGGCAATTCTTCATCTTCAATCACTGCCATCATCAAGTCCCCGACAGCCACATCCACATCTTCTGCTCCGAAGCACGTGGTGAGATTTGCCTGCGGATCGAAGTCAACAGCAAGCACTCTTTTCCCTCGCTTCTGAAGGGAATATGCCAGGTTGAACACCGACACAGACTTTCCTACGCCGCCCTTCATCGCGCCGATCATATATATCTTTCCCATGCTTACACCTCCAATCCCGGCTCAGCCACAACGCCGTATCCGGCCTTCCGCTCTGCCACAAACTGAGCATGCAGCCGCTTCTTTTCTTCCTCAAACTTCTTCTGTAGGATCTTTGTTTCCTTTTCCATGAAAGCTGCCTCTGCTTCTTCCAACGCCGCTCTTTCAACATCCGGCGTGATCACCAGCTTGCCATTCTCACAGGTGATGGAGATGTAGTCTCCGATATTAAAACCGATCTCCTTCAGCCACTCACCCTTCAGCTGAATCGTCGGAATAGAACGATACTGGTATCCACTCATGCCGTACACCTTCATGTTCCTTGTTTTCTTAAATGCCATCTCAAAATCTCCTTTCCTGACGGTCAGGCTCTCTGCCTGCCAAAGATTTGATCCCGTGGTGAGCTCAAAGCATAATCCGCTTTGGAGAAAAAGAAAGGACTTCAGCTCCGACACATAAGTCGAAAGCCAAAGTCCTATCTTCAGCGATTTCTCACCACACTTCTCCAAGGGCAGCTTGTCCGTGGAGACCTGGCATCTCCGCTGTCCTTAAGTGCAGGTATTAGATTTTGATCGGGCCCGTCCTCAATCTCTACCTCCAGTAGGTCGAAAAAAATAGGACTAAGTCTGAAAAGCCTTGATTTAAGCGGCTTTCTGACTTAGACCTATTATGCCATAATCATCTATAATAATGGTTTCAAATTCATCCCTCTGAAATTTTGAAAGAATTTCCGGTTTGGCCATCATCTGCATTGTTGAAAACAAATAATCCGCATCAAAATCCTTTGAATTTCCAGAAAGCAAGCCAAATGTTCTTGTATTTCCAAATACTTTCTTGTAGCTGGCAATTGCCTGCTTTGCAATCTGTTCCCTATGTACTAAGAACAGCACTTTCTTTACCGCTTCTTCACGCAACGCAAATGCTGATGCATATGTTTTCCCTGTTCCTGTGGCTGAAATCAATAATGCTTTTGATTCTCCGGACTTTTGTATTTTGTCAAGATTTGCAATAAATCCTAACTGCATTGAATTTGGCTGCAGTTTATACTGTTCCAGCGACGGGATCTGTGCTTGTTTCGCAATTTTTCTCTGCTTTTGAATAACACGATAGTTTAACGAATATTCATCGATAAAATCATCAAATGCAACAGCATATTTAGAGTCCCACAGATCTGTAAACTCTTCCATCAAATCCTCAACATATTCCCCCTGATCTGTCGAGACAACCCTAGTATTCCATTCTCTGTTTTTTGTCAGCGCACTTAATGTCAAATTCGAACTTCCAACAATAATTCTGTAGAGCTCTTCGTTCTTAAAAATATATCCTTTGGTATGAAAACCCTCCTGCGCTTCATCCGTCCGATACATTTTTAACGTAATATTGCTTAACTCCGCAAGCTTGCGAAGCGCTCTTGGTTCACTGAAATTCTGGTAATCTGTTGTAAGAATCTTTCCAGGTATATGACGTCTTTCCAATTCTTTTAATGTCTGAAGAAGCGGAGTAACACCGCCCATGGTAATAAATGCTACGCTGATAAAAAATTCTTTACATGACAAAAGCTCATCCTCAATGGATGAGAGAACCTTGCGGCCTTCTTTGTAGTTATTAGAGATGAATTGCGGCTTATAAGCAAGGTTTGAAGAATATGTTTTGTCTATATATGCTGTTAAGCATCCCTCTTTTAACAATTTCAGGCTAATATCACTCAAAGTATTTCTCCTTCTTTATGTATAGGCTTCATCATTCATTAGGGTTTAAAATATTCCATAACCTTTCCAAAATCACTATACCAGCATTAAAATAGGTATTTACATCATTTATGGATGCTGTAATAGGTGATCCATGCGCAAAATTATTTCTCAATTCAACTAATGAATTAAGCTGCCCTTTCTCCTTTGTAGAACGTATTGTTAATTCAAATCTTTCTTTCCACTCGCTATTTATTTTTTGCAATATTCTAATAATTTGGCCTGTAGAAGGATTATATGAAGCTTCAACTATACTTTTACTCAAAAAATTATTTGTCTCTTCGCTTGTCCCTTTGGACAAGCGGTCAAAAATCATCTGCTTCAATACGTACTCAATTGTTCCACTCGCCTTAACAACTGCATACGCTGTTAGGTAACGCGTATTAGAATGAAATTTGTTTTCTGCTATCCACCGCTTGATATCGTCAATTTCAACTTGGCAATCCTTAAGCAATTGCTTACTACTACCATCCATATGTTTCACCATATAGCTTTTGAGTCGCTAATTCTATTCTTGTTTTAATTTTATCTATATTCGTAGTTCTTTTAGAAATAGCGTCCTGATAGACTTCATCAGTTATCAACTTCTGATAGTTTTTATTCATATCTATATGTTTGTACTCTTCTAAGCCTTTTTCCCTTAACACAAACAACGTCGCTGCATAAACCGAATCGACAATAGCCGGACTTATTTTTTTTGAGAACACAACCTCTTCATCTTTATATTTCCCATTTCTAAACAAATGCTCATCGAAATGAGTAACTAAAAACTGCATAATAACATAAAAACTATTAGTAAGCTCTTCCTCAGATATAAGTTGAAAATTATCATTTCTTTTCATAAACTGATTCAAATATTTTACTAAATTAATCTGCTTTTGAGTAATTTCATTTTGATTTGCTATATATGCAAAAGCAAACATTCTCAAAATTAATTCTATGTCTGCCATTCGCGGATCTGTTTCTTGTCCGTTATAAAGTTTACGCCAATCACTATTTCTATTTAACTTCAATAAAAGCTTATTAAACTTTCCATGATAAACACAATTCCGTATTTCTTGCGGTTTTAATGTTCTCCCTCCCGTATTTATTCTTTCAAATATTTGATACATTCCAGTGTCATCCTTGGGTTCCTTCTGCTCAAATACAATGGCGTGTATCGAAAAATTTCGTATTCTCCTCTTTTCTTCTGGTAATAATTCCTGAAAGGTTTTTCCTCTCCATCTTACGTTTATTAAATCAGAATTAGATAGTGCAAAAGATTTCCCATCTCCCCCGAATATCCCGCGTTTAACATAATCGTACACTGTCATTATCCGCTGATAGCCATCAACAATTAATCTTTTCTCATCGTTTGTTTTTGCCAAAAAAATACTCGGAACTGGCAACCCCAATAAAACAGAATCAATAAAGCGACTCGCTTCATTTTTATTCCACACATAGTTTCTTTGCAATTCAGGTTTTTCCAAATCCCCTTCATCATACATTGTGATAATTTCGCGAAATGACATATCCGTTCCAAATGAAGTAATATTGAATAGCGAATCATCAGAATAACTATCTGTCTCTTCCCTTATCTCATCTACGACATCGTTGTCTTTTGTATAATCCATTTTTTTCTCCTCCTTTAAATTATTTTTATACCTATTTAAAAAATTGTCTAAACTAATATGAAAATCACATTTAAGATCATCTATAATATATGTTCTAACACTTTCGGAATTTTGATGCCAATTCACTTTCTGATATATAGGCCAAATAAGAACATCATCTACAAGAATAGCCTCCTTTATTACATTCCCTTCATCTCTAACATTTTCAAATATACGATACTCGATATAATAACTCATTTAATCAAACTCCTCATCTTTTTATTATCTCGAGTATATATTTATATTTTTCCAATGTATTTTTTACTACACCACCGCTTCCACCAGCAGTTTATCCCCCACAACAATATCCTTTACGCCAATCTCTTTTTTCTTATTGAAATTAAAGCTGATCATATACCCTTTCTTCAATTCATAATATTCCAGGTACTCCGCAATCTGCTTTTCTCCACGCTTATTATATGCATCCCCATGCCATATCTTAAGCTCCACAACAAACTGCTCTCCCCGGTAGTCTACAACCAAATCCATTCGTTCCCGGTTTCTCGTCTCCGGTTCCACATAGCAGTTTCCCGTTCCGTTAATGATCGGTTTTAAAAACAGCATAAAATATCTGCGCCCAGCTTCTTCGAGGAAGCTTTCATTCTGATCGCCATACAGATATTGAAAAGTTTCAACAAATTTTTCCAGAACTCTTCTCATATCCAGGTGCCCTCCGCTTACAAACTGGTTCTTTTCCCGCAATCCGGCATCATATATCTTGCTGTCCATATATTCTTCCGATATAAAAAGATTATAAAGCACGGCTTCAAAAATTCTGTTTGAAATCACCGCACTTCCATTTTCATTTTTAATAAAGCCAAACATTTCCGCAGTTTCAATATATTTATTTAACGGATTGTAGGGAATTGCTTTTCCTGTAAAAAGCAGTTCATACAGAACATCCTTCAATTCCGGATAATCTGTAAGTTTATTCACCAGTGATTCAAATAACGTATTTTTATCATTCAGCAGTAATTTTTCTGCTTCAAGAAAACCCGCTTTTGTCCATGCAGACCTCCTGTCCGGGAATTCACTGCTACCTGAAATATCTTCGTCAATACATTTGCACAGCCACGACACAAGGTAAGGATACCCTGACGTATAATCATAAATCAGCCCTGCCATTGTATCGATGTCCATCCCAGTATGATAATCCTCCTCATAGTCTTCCAGCATTCCTGTAATATCTTTCTGCGAAAAGCTCATATCAACACGAAACTTTGCCGCAATATCATAAGGAGCAGGCTCCTTATGATCCCGCGGGCAGTCGTCAAATGAGAGCAAGCTCTCATTTTCCTCGTTGCCTTCGCGCATATTCCAAGGGCTATTATTCTTGTGATCCTCGTCAGATCGAATTTTTCTTTTTATATTTTTAATGTCGTACACACCTGCAAGTATTACGGACTGAAAAGCTGGGGTCACATCTCTATCAATATAATACCCTCTAAGCTGAGAAAGAAAATCCAGAAAGACCTGATTATTCGAAGCGCTGTCCACTTCATCGATAATCAGGACAATTGGTTTTTTTGATATACGGCACCATATACTCAAAATTTCAAACAGTTGCCCCAGCGCCGCACCCTGACTATCCCCGATTAACTCCTGGAGATTTCTTCTGATTTCAGCAGGCATAGCCTCTTCCCCGCTGACTTTCCTAAGGATCGCTTCTGAAAAAGCTTTTACAAAGGCCCCTTCCTCCGCAAAATCTTTATGGCTCATCAGCTGAAAATCAAGACTTACAACAACATAATCCTGCACCAGATACTTTGCCAGTGCTCGCAAGGTCGTAGTTTTTCCGTACTGCCGGGCACGATTTATTGTGAAATACTGCCCTGCATCTATCATTTTTTTAATCTGCTCAAGCCGATCTGTTATATCCACCATATAGTGAAGCGACGGTTTGCAGTCTGCCGTAATATTAAATGTTCTGCTCATCACACATTCCTCCCCGCTCTGATTATTTTTCCTGAAAACACGACGGATATATGTATATACTATTCTACCATTGCCTCACCCAAATAACAAGCAGACCGCCTTTCTCAGCAGACCGCCCTCAGCAGACCGCTTTCTCATCCTTCATTTTCATACTCCCTCATCACCGCTCTCATCCATCCCCTGAACTCCGCTCTCACATCCTCCGGCCCCTCTATCACAACGCCCTTCCCAAGTGCCACAAGCCATCCGAAAAATTGCGGGCTTACATTGACCGCCGCGCTCACGGAAAAATGTCCCTCATCAACAGGATGCATCATAACGTCTCTGCCGAATCGGTCAATCATAGCCCCGGCCAGATTATTCTCGCAGAGCATCTTCACAGTACGCTCCTCTCCGCTGAACATACCGAACACTTTCTTAGCATAATTTGCAAGATCAAATTTTTCGAAGTGTTCTTTTCCGCTTCGGAACTGATCCGTTATTCCTATATCCAGCATCTTATCCACCCGGAAATGTTTGATCATTTCCGCCTCGCCGTCATAACCGACCATATAATAATTTTCATCGTCCCAGGTCAGTCCCCACGGGCTGATTTCATAGGCCTTCCCGTTCCTTCGCAGATGCATTTCTTTCTGCAGCGTCCACTCATAGTAGCGAAAACGAATCAGCCGGTTCTGAGAGATCGGATGTTCTTCGTCCGAATACCGAAGCAGGATCTGCATCACATATAACACTCTTAATTTCTGGCTGTATGATTTAACCATGGCTTAATCTCCTTTGACTTCATAAAGCCATTGTAGCATATGCGCCGCTTTGTTAAAACTCAGTATCATCAATCGCCTTAAGCTGTCTGCTGATCCTGCTCTCCATATCTTCTTTCCTGCCCTCTTCTACTTTGCAGATAATCTGATTCGTACAGATATACAGCACGCGTATATAGAACTTCTTCTTAACCTGCTCATACGCCCGCCCGGCGCTTAAAGTCCCTTTCGCTACAGTATACGGGCTGTTTGCAATATAGCCGACTTTTCCGTATACCGGAAGCAGCACCTGAATAGCCTCTGCATCATATTCATTCTCGGGCTCTTTCCTGCAGCGGAGAATATCGCCCACATGAAATACACCATTACCGTAATAATGTCTCATCCCTGTAATCGTCAGATTGATTTCTTTCATAACACCCATCCTTTCTGCCCGGAGTTCCGAACATTAAAAAACTCACTTTTTGTTATACTTACCTTAACAAAAAATGAGTCCCAAAATACGGGATGAAGCATCCATATCCATTTTTTACATCATTCTACTCCATCATAACCGAGATTAATTTCTTTAATCTTCTCAAATAATTCATCTTCCGTCCCAACTTCATACATTCCTTTCAGATTATCATCCGTTTTTTCGCGCCCTCTCCTGTTCATCCACACCGCATTCCATCCGGCATTCACCGCGCCTTTCATATCCAGCTCATATGAATCCCCGACAAACCATATTTCCGCATCTTCCAGCTTCATCATTCGCTTCGCATGATCAAAGATCTTCTTATCCGGCTTCTCCGCGCCCACATCTCCCGATACAAATATATTTTCATGAGGGATCCACCTCTCCGCCTGCAGGCTCCTCACCTTATTCCACTGGTGTGCCGATGGGCCGTTTGTGATGATTCCGAGTTCCGCTTTTTCTGAGCAGTAGTCCAGTAGCCTCTCCATCGTTTCCGACATATGGATATGTTTCTGGCGGTCTGCATATACTTCTTGAAAGGCCAGAGCCTCTTCAACTGTGATCGTAATGCTATATTCTTCAAATGCTTTCTTCACTCTGTATATATACAGTTCTTCCATTGTGATCTGTCCTGCCATGGCCTGAGAATACACTTGATCACTGTATTTTCTCGTGACAGGATAGATCACCTCCGCCGGTATCGCCGGCTCATTTCCGAAATATTGTGCATACGCTTCTTTAAACGGGATTGTCTGGTCGTACAGTGTATCATCCACATCAAATAATATTGCCTTTTTTTCGGTGATAAGACCAGTTTTATCAGTTAAACGGTAATTCATCATCCACAAACTCCTCTTCATCCCCAAATTCAAATTCGTCCCCCAGGCCCATCAGGTATGCCCCCAGTTTTTTGTCATATTCTTCCCGCGCATTATCCATCTTCTTTTCCATCTCTTTATTTCCGTTTTTCTGATACAGCCGTACAGCCGCCGCAAAGATCACATCATTATCTTCATCACACACAGTACTATCCGATATATGCTGTTTCACGATTTCTTCCGCGCCTTCCAGATCATTTGCATTCATCTTTGCATAGACGAGCGCGGCAACGGCATACGGATTATCCGGTTCTTTCGCTGTCCATTCTCTGCATAAATTCAGCGACTCCTGCGTTTTCCCCTGCCCCTCCAGGGCAGACGCCAGCAGGAAACGGATATCCGAAGGGGATTCCTCTTCCCATGCAAACATCCCCAGCAGCTTCCGGCAGACAGATTCAAGCTCTGCATACATCTCGCGGATTTCCAGCTCTCCAAGATAATCCTCCATCCATCCCTGCAGGTCATGTTCATAATCCGTCTCATCATCCAGAAGATAAAGTCCTTTTGCAAAATCCGGATTCCCGGCACGTCCGTCTGAGATAATTTCTGTCAAAAGTTTAAAGCTGCTGTTCCAATTGACCATATCTACTGTATTTCTGATCATATCTGTGTAACATCGCTCTGTAAGTTCGTCAAACACTTTCCATTGTTTATTCATTTTTTCTTCCTCTCTCTTTCAGATAATTTATCTTCCTCTTCCTCTCTCACATGTACGCTTTCATTTCCTGTTTAAACGCCCTGTGCCTTGGGAATTCAGCCAGATATTTGCTCACACGTTCCGCTTTGCCGCGAGCCTTCCCCATGGACTCTTCAATCTCTCCAAGCGCCGCTCCCAGTCTGGCAGCTTTATAATAACTTCCGCGGTGACTGCCGCCCACGATTGCTTCCACCCGGGCATCGATTGTTTCTGTCAGATATATAAGAATCTCTTTCTTCACATTTTCTGGTATCACGATCTGCTTCTTCCAGAAAAGAAATCTCTCTGCAAATTCCGGCTCTTCATACTCTTCTTCATATCCGATATAGTGCTTTATATCAGAAAGCATCGCCTGCATCGCCCTGCCTCCAAAGTCATTTTCGCACAGAAATGCCAGAAGCATGGGAACTCCTTCTGAGATAAACTCTCCTGTCCATCCCAGTGCATTTTTCGTTTTACGGCATTCCCGCCAGACCGCCTCGTAGTCTCCGTCAAGAAAGTATATGCCCAGTCTGTCCTGATCAGTCTGCCGGTATGAATCTGTCTCTTTGGGTCCACGCCAGTGATACCGAACACATCCCTCTCCAGAATTATCCTGTTTTTGCCTCTCTTTCTGTTCCTGCTGCATCTGCTCTGCCAGTTTCAGAACACTCTTCATATCATCTCTGCCGCATCCGTCGCCGCACGTGAGTATACGGAAATAATTTGCGGCTGTCGGTTTCGAGCAGAATGCTTCTTTTAACGCCTCCACCGCGGTTTTACTGTCTCCCGTATGAGTTGCTGCAGTGGCCGTCATACGGGCTGCCATATCACGGATCTCCATATTGCGGTTCATCCGTCTCAAGGCTTCCATACCCTCATCCCGCAGCCTATTCCACACTCCATCCTGAAGAAACTGCTCCAATACCTGTATGTAAAGCCGGGGATGCTGATTTGCCGTCCGCTTCGCCTCTTCCAGCAGACCTTCCGTTCCTCCGCGAAATGTCACTGCCTCGATCAAAAGTCTTGATGTATAGCTGTCATTTTGCTCTCTCAAATATGTGATCCATGCCTCCAAGAACTCATTGATTTCCTGAAGCGGCTCCCTGCCTGCCGACATCATATCTTCTATTCCTACATTTTCAAACATATGCCATGAGAAAAATCCATATAGCTTTGGTATCCGTTCCGGCAGTTCATACGCCTGATATGTCGAATATAGTGTCAGGGCTGCGATCTGCTTCAGATTGAGAGAAACCAGATTTTCCGATACCATTTCCTCTATCCCCAATTCTGCCGGTTCGCCGCCATATACATCGTCGGCTGTAATGTTCAGTACTCCAAGACTCCAATACATCTGGCCCGCAGATTCATAATCTCTGTCATAGACAGCCTGCTCCGCTTCTTCATAATAGCGTTTTAACTGTGCCCCGATTCCCATCGGGTCTTCATATTCCGTTACCCAGTCGCGGTCCCACCAGCTTTCTCCATATTCTTCATAGCCGCTGCAGGAAAGCGTAATTTCGCCCTCTTCGATCTTTGCACACCAATCTGTAAGCTCCTGCAGTATTTCATTGTGGCTGCGCGATTTTCTGATCTGTATCTGTTCCAGAAAACTTCCGCGTTCTTCTTCCGGAATGCTGCGGGCATAGTTTCTGATCCAGTTCCTGAGTTCCTCTTCGGTTTTAATTAGAGAGAGATTTTCTTCAACTGAATTCATAAATAACTTGAAATCCATAATGGTATCCTCCAACTCGATCGCCCTAATTCTACATCTGCTTTCTGACCACAGCATACTCGTCCCCGTTCCGATAATACGGGCACTGATAATACCTGTCCGACATGATCCTCACATAGTCGTCCTCGTCCATGTTCATGTCGCACAGATACGCCCCGTATTCATCGTCATAGACGTAGAATGCACAAGTCTCGCAGCTTATCCTCTCTTTGTTCTTCTTCCTCATGTTTTCTTATCCTCTGCTTTTTCTGATCCGCCGGTCAATATTTCTCTGACAGATATACTAACTTATTATACCGGATTTTACCGTCTTTGGCATCATCTTTCACATATCTTCTTTCCATCGTACGCCTTCAATGCCCTTGTTTTCCCCCTTCCGCCGGAGTTATAATAAGAGCAGATAAAACATGTTCGGAATATTATTTTAATTTTTCAAAGGAGGGATTGATATGTCGGAATACAAAATCATTACCATCAGCCGTCAGTTCGGAAGCGGCGGACATGAAATCGGAGAAAAACTGGCTGAACGTCTTGGGATCCCGCTCTACGACAACCAGCTTGTGACTATGGCGGCAGAGAAGCTGGGCTATACCGAGGAAAGTGTTGGCAGGGCGGATGAATCCGCACTGAATGCTTTCATCACTTCCTATGGCAAATCTCCCATAAGCTACGCCAGTTTCATCAACACTGCATCCTATATGCCGTCTCTCGACATGAAGGTGTATCAGAAACAGACCGAGATCATTCTCAGTCTCGCAGAGAAGGGACCCTGTGTCATCGTTGGACGCTGTGCCGACTACATACTGCGGGACAAATATGACTGTATCAATGTCTTTATCTGCGCCGAAAAGGCCGATCGGATCAAACGAATCGCAGAGCGCTACGACCTGACAGAGAAAAAAGCCTGGGACAGAATCCGCAAAACAGACAGGGAAAGGAAATTCTACTATGAGACCTACACCGGTCTTGAATGGGGAAGCATCTATTCCCACCAGGCGCTGCTGAACGCAAGTCTTCTGGGGATCGACAAAATCGTTGATCTTCTTGAGCTGGTATATCGCACATGAAAAGGAAGCCGCAGGAAAGATTTTTCTTCTCTCCCGCGGCTTTCCTTTTAACTTGTTTTCTCACGATATTCCCTCGTCAGCTCATCTCTTGGTTTGATCTTCTGAGAAAGACCGTATTTATAAATTTCCTTCCACATCTCATCATCATCAATAATATCCGCTGCCCGAAGCGCGCAGTATAAAATAGTCTCTTTATCCCGCTTTATACTATTCTTAAAATAATATTTTACTCCTGACTCTGTCTCTGCCAGTGAGAGTGAAAGCATAAGAAACAGGTCGCAAAAATTATTGATTTCTTCTTCCAGATAATATCTCTGTTGATCATACTTTCCCAGTCCATGCAGTTTCTCCTTCCGTTCCCGAATCTCTTTCTTTGCTGTTTCCATCGCCATATACTTTACATCGCTTGTCTTCAGTTCAGAAAGAAGCACTGTCTGCTGCTCATAATAAAGAGATTCTCTGCTCAGCCCGCCTGTACATGCCATAACGGTCATCTCCGCAACATTATCTTTGCTGAATCCGCTTCCAAATGTCTTCGACACCAGCAGATGAAACAGTTCATCCTGCCGCCAGCCTACTGATCGAAAAGCATCCTCCGTTGAAAACAGATAATAATTGCACGCCTCGCACAACAATGCATAAATCTCACGCAGAAGTACCGATGTTCTTTCATAATGTTCGCTGCCCGGAACGATTTTTTCCAGCTCTTTAATATATCCTTTCACCAAGAACCGCCACTTTGGGCGCTGGCTTTTGGGGATCACACGATTCGGCGCATAATAGTTTCCCGCTTTTGCATTTTCAAGAAATGTTTCTATCTGCGCTTCCAGTTCCGCAAAACTCTGCTTTTCCTTTTTCACTCCTGATTTTTCGCTCTGTCCGGATAAAATATCCCTGATCAGGATATCTGCCTCTTCTTTTTGATATTTTTTAAGCTGTTTATAACTCTCGACAAACGCTTTTTCAACCCGGCTGCGCTCCGCACTGCCGAGCATCTGTCTTAATTCCTGAATTTTCATACGCCTTACTCTTTTCTGCCGCAGCACTTTTTATATTTCTTCCCGCTCCCACAGGGGCACGGATCATTCGGGTATACTTTCTTCGCTTTTACGATGGGTTCCTGTCTTTGCGGCCTTTTGGCATCCATATCCCACAGTCCGCCTTCCATACTCCATGGATCCTGTTCTGATTCTTCACCGAAAAACGGCATTTCCCAGTCCTCATACTCCGTTTCATACTCTTTCATGCGCTCTTCATATTCTTCCTGCATCCTGTCAAATTCTCCGGCCTTATTCTCCTGACCGATCTGTCTGCAATATTCTGCGCCAATAGCATAGAATCCGTCATAATCGTTTCCGCTTTCGCACTCTTTCAGGATATGGTCCAGAAGTTCCTCAGCTCTCCCATATTCCCTTCTTGCCATCCAGTAGCCCGTGCACGCGGTGACCGCATCCGGCTCCCGGCCTTCATCCAGCCAGGCCTCATACCATGCATCACTCTCTTCAAGCCTCCCAAGCTCCATAAGGCAGTTTCCGATACAATTTTTAAACTCAGATGGTGGGAACTGCCGCCATGCAAATGTATCGATCACTTCCTTGCAGAAGCTGATACATCTGTCATCTTCTCCCATCCTTCGATAAGAATCTGTCATTTCTGAAATCCACTCTTCCAGGTTATACTCATAATCCGTCGCCTCATCCGCCTCATAAATCTCCAGAGGCATTTCAGCATTTTTCACCTTTTCTTTTACGATCTCCCATGCCTTCTCCCATGGTTCTATCGAGGAAGGATCTCTGAAATCTCTTTCCAGTGCGTCATATCCCTGTTTCAGCATCTCACTCATTCCCGGCCAGGGTTCTTCCTGTCCGCCAAGACCGTAATCCTCCAACATCTCTTCAAGCCCGTTCCGATAGCTTTCTTCACTGAATTCTTTCATTTCACCAAGCATGGTATACATTTCACTAAGAAGGACTGCCGCTATAGCTTCCTTTGCCTCAGCGGATGTATACCCCATATTTCTCATTTTATCATATGCCTCTTTTACATAAGCGGTCGCAGGATCCTTCATCTGGTTATTGACCACCTGCAGGATCGTCCTCTTTAATCTTTTATTTCCCATATTCGCTCTCCTCTGTATTTCTGTCTTCATCCCGCCGGAATATCTCCAGATACACCCGCAGCATATTCTCCTGATACCCGGATTTTCCGCTCTTCTGCAGGGCTTCCGCCGCCCCCTTCAATTCCGGATCCTCCACCTTCTCCAGCATCTTCTGTCTCCTCTGCGAGATTTCTTCTGCTGACATGGACATCTCATAGTCATCCGCCGACATATGCCAGCAGTGGAATTCGCCCTGGTAGTACTGTTTCAGCCTCTGCGCGATCAGAAGCCCCTCCGGATCGATATCGCCGCCGTACCATACTTCTGTCCCGGACTGTGCCAGCAGGTCAAGAAGCAGCAGGGAGCTGAACCTGGGCTGTCCGTTCATACACATCAGACCACATTTCCGATCCCATTTTCCACAAAGGACCGCATAAACGGACGGGTTTTCCACAATATACATCCGTTTTCCCGGACAGGAGGCAGACTTCCATCCCGCGATCACAGATAACGGGATCTGTACAGGCTCTCCCTCTTCAAGAAATCCTTCCATTCCCGCATGGGGCTTTCCCCTTCTGTCACAGGCACGGATCCCCGCAGCCAGAGCATAGTTTGATACATCATCACTCAAAATTCCCGCTTTCAGAAACAGCTTCTGTTTCCTGAACGCAGGGAAAGCTCTGTCCAAACTGTTTTTCCCGCCGTGCTCTCCGTTTGCGCCGTCTTCCGTCCCTGTCCTTTGCACATACCATTCCACCAGCATTTCCAGATATTTTCCGTCCTTTGTTCCCGCGTCAAACGCATGGGGATTTCCCGTGATCTCCGCCGCGAACACAGCAAGATACCGGGCAGGCATTTCAGGCGCATCCGGCGCTTTCTTCCCGCTTTCTTCAATGCCGCCTGCCCGGTCACCGGCCGCACAGGCATCGATCGTTTCCGACACTTTTCTCACCGGGAGAGCGTCCAGAATCTGTACACCCAGCATCAGCAGACGCTCCGCCTCATCCAGATTTCCGCCTGCTTCCCGGTCACGCCTTTTCAGATATGGCATGAATCCACCGCTCTGCATCTCGCTGATCTCATCGATCCACCGCGCAGACAGTGCCCCCGCCTCTTTTTTTGCCCTGTCAAAGAGCGCCGTCCACAGTCTGTCCTCGCGCTGCCGCTGTTCCTTTCTTCCCTCCACAGGCTCCCGAAAGTACAGCTCCAGCACATCCTTTCCGCTGATTCCCGCGAAACGGCTCCCGAACAGCGCCTTCTCGAAGCGCTCCGCGGAAACGGACGCCGACTTCTTCCCGTGATAATTCCGCAGAAGGAACCCTTCCAGATCCTCCCGCTCGGATTCTTTGAGGTTCTTCAATGTCACTGTGCCCGCGAACCTGCCGTAAGAGAGATATTTCTCCCGGAATCCGCGCAGAAGCTTCCCAAAGACCGGACGTTCCCGAAAGTACCGCAGACACTCAGCCTGCAGTTTCTCATCCTCAGAACTTTCCCCTGCAGGTCTTCCATTCACAACTCCATCCTCTGCAAGTCTCTCACCCATAAGCAATTCCTAAGCCTCCTGTGCCTCCTGTGCCGCCCGTTTCTCCATCTCAGACTCATCCTCCAGCATGACCCGCGCATGGCCGTTCCACAGATAAGGCATGACGGTCACGAATTTCGCATTCTCCGGGCGAAGGAGCTGATAGATCGCCAGGGCGTCCAGCGTATCGCAGTCGCCCCAGAGCACCTGCGAATTGATGATAAAATCAAACTCAAATTCAGCCATCAGACGGAACATATCCCGGATGTTCCGGTTGTCAACGCCTGCAAAAGCTTCGTCCAGGGAGATCAGCCGCGGCGCGTCCGGACGTCCGCCCTGATATTTTGCCACCACCGCCGAGAAAAGGGGCACATACATTGCCATCGCTTTCTCTCCTCCGCTGAATGTTCCGAATACACTGTTCGTCAGCTCCTTCACTCTTTCCCCGCCCTTCTGGAAGAAGAGCTGGAACTCAAACCATTTCCGATAATCCAGAGTCTCCTTCATGACCTGATAGAAAGAGATCATGCCGCCGCTGTCACGTGCATGCCGTCTGGCCTCTTCCACCTTTGAACGGAAATGGGCAGAGAGCTTTGCCGCCTCGTCCTCCCGCATAAGGCGGTAGTCCTTTTTCAGCAGCTCGACCAGTTCTTTCGTGTCAAGCTGATCCTCAGTCTCCGCCGTGCGGCTGCGCCATCTTAAGTTCAGCTTCAGCCCGCTGGACGTGTTCATGGCTCCCATAAGAGAGTTCATCTTCTCCACCCAGGCGTTGGAGCTATTGATCTTTCCGCGGATCTTCCGGCTCACTGTATTCGCAAGAATATCCTCAAACAGCTCCCTGTCTCCGGCTTTGATCAGATCTTTCAGTTCTGCAATTTCTTCCTCCAGATGCACAAGAAGACGCCCGAAAGGAATCCGCACGCCCTGATAGCGCGCCGCAATATCCAGACGCTTTGCAGACGGATCGCCTTTCTGCGCTTCCCGGTCCAACTCTTCAAAAAGCTCTGTCTGCATGATCTGATAATCCGTCAGGAATCCTCTGTTCTCAAAGTAAACCTGATTCAGGCTGCGGATGATCTGCTCCTTATCCATATCCCTGCACTCGCCGGCAAGGAGACTGCGAATCTTCTCCGCCGGTTCCGCTGTCTCTGATTCCTCTCCCGGCAGTTCCACATAGTGCAGGCTTCTCTCTGCTGCAAAGCATGTTTCAAGATACTCCGCCCTGCGCTTTAATTCCACGATCCGTTCTTCATTCTGCGCGGCCTGCTCTGAAAGCGCCCGGATGCGCTCTTCGTTCAGAGTCTTTTCCGCCACGCAGGACTGGAGACGTTCTGGATAGTCTTTCAGCCACTCCATGCATTCATCCAGCTTCTGCCGGATCTGCTCATAGTCTGTCAGCTCGAGCTGACGCAGGATGGAATCGTATTCCTCCTGCTCCTTTTTAAGCTCTTTCTTCACGCCGCCCGCCTCATATCGGATCTGATCCATCTCCCCGTCGAGGATCTCCTGCCGCTCTCCCAGTTCTTCCATGTGAGACCGGATCTGCAGAAAGAGCTCGTGACCGGATCTGAGCTGATAGAAATGCTGTCTGTAATCTGACGCCGCCTCGTCTGCTCTTCGGAAGGTCTCATAGCTGCAGGTCAGGTATAGTTTCCGGGCGATCTCCGCCGCCTGACGCTTAAGTTCTCCCAGCGCCTCGCCGACTTCCATCAGTTCCCGCTCCAGCCTCGCTCCTTCTTCCCGCATGCGCTCTACCGTCCGCCTGGCTTCGCTCAGCATCTTCCACGCCTCTCGCATGTCTGTGTCTTCCGGAAGACTTTCATATTCTTCCTGCAGCCGGCTGATGCGCTGTTCGAGTACGGCCACTTCACCGCGCAGGACCTCCTGCTTCTGCTCATTCTCCGCCAGCAGTTCCCGGCAGGATGCGATCTTCGCCTGCCGGTTCTTCTCCCTTGCCTGCACGCCGATGAAGCCCGCCTCATGTTCCCCGGATACGGTTCCGCTGACCACGCCGATCTGATAGGAGCCGTCCGGGTGCACTGCGGTCATAGATGCGCTAATACCGGCAAATCCGGCGTGAACAGACCCGCCGGAAGCAGCTCCCTCCGGCTCCTCACTTCCGCTTATGCCGATATTTCCCAGGATTCCCGTGATTCTCTGGTTCATGAAAATATCATTTACCGAGTCATTGAGATCCAGCACATCCAGCAGGCTCTTCTCCGCATGATGCGTCTGTACGAACAGATACCTGTCCGCGCAGCCGGGATCGGCTTTCATCACCTGTTCCCGATACTGCTCTTCGATCACAAGCGCGTCCAGGATCCCCATCTCCAGGAGGGCTTCCTCCAGCCTGCCGCACCGTTTGGGATCCCCGGACAGTTCCCGCCCGAACTCCACGACCTTGTAGAACTCCTGATAGGGAATCCCTTTCTCCCGCAGTCTTTCCCTGTTCTTACGCACGGTGTCGCTCCGGGGCGGCTCTGGCTCGCGGGTGCTCTCCCATTGCGCAAGCTCCTCCTCGATCTCCCGTCGGATATTTTCCAGATCCCGGAGTTCATCCTGTCTGCGGCGGACTTTTCCGCTGATCTCTCCTTTTCGCCCGATCCACAGATCCGCCGCAGTCTGACGCACCCGGGCAAAGTCTGATGACTCCCCGTACTCGTCGGCAAACCGTGCTATTTCCCGCATCTGCTCCGGAGTAAATTTCAATTCCTCATTCCGCCCGTTCCAGCTGTACAGCGCCTCTTTCCACTCGTTCTCCACCTGGACCAGCACCGACTCCAGCTCGCTTTCGCGCCGCTGGGCTGCATCAGTCTCCCTCTGCTGCCGTTCCCGCTTCTTCAGCAGTTCATCCGCCTCCCTCTGGCGCGTTTCAGCCTCTCTGAGAAGCTCCGTGCCCCGGCCGATCTCATCCTTTACTTTCTGAAATTGCGCCTCATGGGTATCCCAGGAAAATGCCGAATTAAAGTTTTCTTTCAGTTCATCCTGAAAGAAATCGTGCTCCTCAAAGGACATCTCTCCGGCTTCAGACTGCATTTCCTCCAGAATACCGTCAAGCTCACTCTCCTTTTCATACGCCCGGTCCTCTTCCTGCTTCTTTTTCCCCTCAAGCTCCACATACTGTTCCTGCTTTGCATCGAGCTGGCGCCGCTTTTCCTCCAGCAGCCCTTCCCTCGTCCTGATCCGAGAAGCCAGATCCAGTTCACGGCTTTTCAGACTCACCGCATCGCTTTTGCTCAGGGACTCCCGCTCCTTCTCCAGGGCGTCTCTGCGCGCGTCCAGCTCTGAGATCTCCTGCTCCAGCGCAAGGACCCGTTTCCGGCTGCATTCCGTCTCTTCGGCCTGGGATCTCGCCTCCCGCTCTGCCTCAGATAGTTTCTTCTGGTTCTCACAGCACCGGTCCGCCTTCTCAAAAAGCGTGAGGCGGTTGTAGCGGTCGAGCACTCTCTGGATCTTCTCCGCCGCCTGATACCCCGCCTCTCTTGCCTTTAAGTTCAGATTCATGGTATCCATGTTTTCAATCGCCTCAGACATTGGTCTGAGATCTTCGTCAGACAGGGGCTGGAGAGAATCACTCAGGATGTCGCTGACCACAGAGGGTTTGAAGTCTTTTGACAGCTTCGGCGTGCGGAGCTGGATCAGAAGATCGATCATCTCCTTATATTCTTCCACTGTCTCAAACCCGAAGATCTGGCGGTTGACATATTCCATGTAATCTGCCTGGCGGTCAAACACCTGTCCGCCTCCGGCGATCCGGTTCTCCAGTTCCTTCTTCGAGAGCGTCACCTTCTCCCCGATCTCCTTGTAAAGCAGGAAATCCTTTCCCACTCTCCTGCCGTCCGATAAGCTGAAATACCACTTATCCAGCGGCTTTCCCCGACGGGCGCGGATCCCCATGCCGACCGTCAGCCAGGTATCGCTTTCCCGGCGTTTAAATTCCAGGTACAGATACCCGGTCCTCTCATCCCGTCCGTCGTCCTCTTCCAGAAGATAACTGCTCATCTTCCTGTCTCTCGAGCCGAAAGGGTCCAGGCGCTCCGGGCTCATATTTCCGTCCAGCAGAAGCGGGATGACGCTCTGCATCGTGACAGATTTTCCCGATCCGTTGGAGCCCCTTAAGAGCATGCGTCCTTTCACAAAAGGAAATTCCTGCTCGTCATAATACCAGAAATTAATCAAACCGATCCTGCTCGCCTGCCATCTGCTGTTCATTGTCCTGTTTCTCCTTTATTCTCTGTACTCTTCTTCCCGCTCATGAAATCCTCCGGATAGCACCCGGTCAGCTTTCCTGCCGACGGGCAGATGGTCACTGTCTGTTCCCGGACATCCTTGCGGATCAGCGTCCACCGCTCCATCTCCCGCACCACTTCCCGCACAAACTCTCCTTCCGGCATCTCCCGGTATCCCTTGATGAATCCGTGACCATATACTTCTTTTACCTTCCGGATCATCTGCTCAAACTCCACGCTCTGTACCCGGATCATATCATCTTTCTGCGGTTCCCACTCTCCGGTCTCCACCTTCCTGCGGACCTCACCGCAGCACAGGAGCAGGATATCCGACATCCCGGTATTCCCCGGAAACGTCTCTCCGATCCTGCAGTCTTCTCCCTGCATGAAAAAAGCGCTCCCCCTGTGAATGTGGAGCTGGCACTGAAAGTTCTGCTCCAGATCGTCCGCCAGCCTGCGCCCGTAATATTTCAGATACTCAAAATCCTCGTCCGCTCCTTCGCCCCGATACATACCCACAGAGAACAAAAGCCGCTTGTACACCCGGTGCCGCCTCGCAATACCCCTGTCCTCATCCATGGCAAACCAGTCGCTCTCCCGGAAATCCTCCGGCTGCGTGTATTCCATGATATCCCGGCTGAAATTCCGCATAAAATATCTGGATGCCCCGGTATTTTCATACAGCACTTCTCCGGTCTCCTGATCCATAAACGCGTCGTCGCTCCCATCCGTCACACGGATGATCCCCTGCCCGGCCGCGTACCGGAGAACCTTCACCAGCCGCCTCCGGCTTGTATACAGTGTCCAGTCCACGCCCTCTCCCGGCATATTTGCCGCGATATACTCGGTGAGCTGGGACAGGATAAACTGCTCCTGCGCGTCCCGGTCCTCCAGGAACATCAGCAGGATACACAGGAAGGCATACTCTTCCTTCGAGGCAAACGCGTCAATTCCCATGCATGTCTCAGGCAGCGCCGGGATCTTCTCCATCTTTACAAGCAGCGCGTTCTCGATCACCTGACATCCCATCTTTTCTGTGGCGAACTTCCGGATCTCTCCGATGGAATCCCGGATCTTATAGTACAGTTCCCGGTCATCGGATTTCAGGATCCACCGCCGGTTCAGAAGCGTCTCCAGTTCTTTCATTAATGACACTGCTCCTCTCTGTCCTGAAATACAATGCTCAGCTTCGGCATCGTAAAATTTCCATCCTCACACCGCACAACACAACTCTCATCCGCATGCGTCATATCCAGCGCAAAGTCTCTGCCATCCTCCGTCCTGGCTGCATAATCCCCGTCCTCCAACGCATCGGAGAGCCATTTCAGAAGGATCTCCCTGACCCTCGGCTCGATCACAGGAAGTTCTGCAAAGTCGATCCTTCCGTCCCTCTCCAGTTCGCCGATCTTTTTCCAATCCTGCTTCATTTTCTCCACTGCCTGCTGTCTCGCCTGTGCTTTCTCCTGCGCAGTATCCCGGATCGATGTGCGCCCGGACTTCTCCCGGTATGTCCTGACTCTGGGTTTGAGTGTCAGCTGCGCAGCCGGCTCCTCGTATACGCTCTGATTCATACTGTCCGTTTCCCGGTCCGCTTCTGCTCTCAGATGGAAGGGACGTTCCAGCCCGAACACCATTGCCGACATCCTGTGCGCTTCGTCCACATCCCTGCACCGCAGGAAGATCTCCGCCACTTTTCTGTACTCCTCCCGCCGGTTCGCCCCCAGTGCGTTCTTCTCGCTGAGCTGTGCCGCATAGCGGGTGATCCTTCGTATGATCTCATTGGTCGCGTCAAAGAGCCTCCCGGCTTCATTCTCACGCCCTTCATCGGCCACGAACCAGTTGCGGATGCTCTCGAACCGTCCTGCCGTCTTCTCTTCGATCATCTCCCTGGACACTTCCACATCCATCCTTGGGATCGACATCTCATAATCATTCACCTTATCAAGCACATGCTTAAGAAGCTCCGGATCGAGGAAACGGAGTGTTTCCTCGATGACGCCAACATTTTTCTGAAGCCCCTTGATGAAATTCCGCAGATATTCCACCAGCTTGTCCTTAAATACAAGGAACTCCTTTGTCCGCATCATTTCCTCTGCCTTCACGCTGTTCAGGTCGCGGATATAGTCCTGGTAATTCTGGTTCAGACGGATAAAATCATTGTTCAGGTCATTCCACCACGCATAGGCCGCGTCAGCTTCCTCCCCTGCCATTTTCGGAAAACGTTCCACATTCAGCCGGATCCGCTCAAGCAGCGTGGGCTCCAGGGACGCCCCCTCTACAAACAGATTCTCAAGCCGGATCACCAGGCGTTCGATCTCCACACTGTACTCTGACATCTGGTAGCGGAACTTCTTATTCTTAAATTCTTCGATCGAAGATACCCGTCGCGTATCCTGGATCGTATTTAAGTTCTTCCACTCTGTCAGCATGGCAAGATCCTGCTGGCACTGCTCCATACGATAATCCGCAAAATATGGGTCCGCCGTCATCTCGGCGTACACTTCCTCCTGGTACATCCAGTACCGAAGCTTCTCATAATTCTCATAAAAAATGCGCATAATGCTCCGATATCGGTCGGCATTATCCGCATTTAAATACTTCGCCTCTGTCAGCGGTCTTGTAAGTTTTTCTGTAACATGCATCTTCTGCGTTCCTCCAGCCTGAGTCCATAAGCGTAGTATAGACCAGAGGGCGGGGGATTGCAAGATGAATGGTTAATTTGGGAATATTTTCGTTAACAGTTCAGCCATCCTCACCCCGCCAGTGCCTGCTTCAGTTCCTCCTCGATCTTCATCAGTTCCTGCTCCGCAGCCTGTCTCCGGTCATGTCCCTCCTGCTGGATCCGGACCGCCTCTTTCATCGTGGAGATGAGGTTTTCATTGGCTTTCTTTAATGTCTCCACGTCCACGATCCCCCGTTCCGATTCCTTCGCCACCTCAAGGGTATTCTGTTTCAGTTTCTCCGAATTCTTCAGGATGAGGGAATTGGTCGTGTCCGTGATCTCCCGCTGCATCTTCAGCGCCCTCTGCTGCCGGTACATTCCCAGCGCCATGACCATCTGACTCTTCCAGAGCGGGATCGTCTCCTGGATCGCAGTCTGGATCCTGTCCGCCAGCAGCTTATCATTATTCTGGATCAGCCTGATCTGGGGTGCAGTCTGGATGGCGATGGTCCTGCTGGTCTTCAGGTCATACACTTTCTTCTCAAACTGCGACACCGTGTCCTCAAAATCCCGTACAAGCTGAGCGCTCATGGGATCCCCGCTCTTCTGCGCCTCCGCCCGAAGGGAAGGGATGGTCTTTTCCTTGAGTTCCACGATCTTTTCTTCCCCGGCGGTGATATAGATCTGGAGCTGCCTGAAATACTCCAGGTTCTTTTCATACATGGTATCAAACATCCCGATATCTCTGAGCAGTTCCATCCTGGCCTCATCAAGTTTCCCCTCGATCCGGTCCACCTGATCTTCCAGCCGTTCGAACTGCGCCATAAAGCGCTTCAGCCTGTTTTCTGCCTTCCTGAAAATGCCGAAGACCCCGGACTCTTTTTCCAGATATCCGAAATCAAGCCCTTCCACATTCGTCACCAGTTCCGTCATCAGATCCCCCACGAACCCGGAATCCTTTGCCCGGATGTTGTTCAGGATATTTGCGGAAAAATCCGCGATGTTCTGCTTCGCTCCGGCCCCGTACTGCATCAGCATCTGGGAATCTCTGACGTCGATCTGCTCCCGGATGGAATCCGCTTCCCGCCGTTCCTCCAAGGTGAGCTGCGCCAGCTTCCCCTCCAGTTCTTCCGGTCCCTCCTCCTGAGCTGCTTCAAAGCTCACTGCCTGCTTCTTCTCTATCAGGTCTGCCAATGTGATCTCTGTCATATGCCGTCCTCCTTCTTTCCTCGTCCATCCCCGTCCATTTCCTGTGCGCCAGTCATCCTGCAGCCTTACATCATTCCAGCTGCTCGATGATCACTTTCATCACGTCATAAGACGGCACCTGCGCCACCTGAGTGATGGAAGATGCGACGCCGTCCGCCGGGATCGATCCGCTGTCCGCAATGTCCCCGTAGTTTCCGGTGCGGAACCCGTGCTTCGTCCAGGCAAGATCCTGAACCTCCTCATCCTGCATAGCGTTCAGCAGGATCTGACCGTTCTCGTCCAGTGCGATCATCACATGGGCGGACCAGACTGTAGGCGTAGGATAGAGCATGACCACGTCGTCCCGGATCCGGTCATACTCATCCGGATAAATGGCCGCGTATTCGATCAGCTGGCTCTCGTAGCCGGCGATAATGGGTTCCGCCCCCACTCCCATTCGCAGGAACTGGCTGAAAAGATCCGAAGAGGAAGTCTCCATATATCCCAGCTTTCCAAAGATATCCTGAAGTTCCGGGAGAATGGCATCCAGATCCGTCTCTGTTACCGTCTGCCCGCCGTTGAGCACATTAGCAACCAGCGCCGCAAACATATTTCCCGAGTTTGACTTTGAAGGATCGGTAGTATCCACGGAGACTCTTCCGTATAATTCCGGCAGCCCGATATCCGACCACTGCGAGTCGTTTTGTATCAGTTCCAGAAGCCCCGCCATATCAATGTAATGTATGTCCCCGTCCGTGGTGATCAGCCCCTGGCTCTCAAACACATCCAGCACGATCTGATGCGTATAGAGAACGATGGGCGTGTTCAGCACGATCTCACTCTGTACCGGACTCCCGTGGAGATCCTCATAATATTCCAGCGCGATACTGCTGGACGGGAACAGATAATCCCTTCCGCTTAAGTCCGCCGTCATCATATCCAGTGATCCCGCCCTGGAATAGTCCACGTTCAGGCCGTACTTCTCCTGAAAGACCGCCCGGACCTCTTCATCCTCAAGAAGTTCGATCTTCTCCCCGCCCACATAACCGTCCACATTGACGATCCGGGGCGCATTCCCTGTCACAAAATAAATTCCTCCGATCACCGCCATCAGCACGACCAGGAGGATCAGTCCCGCTATTTTCTTCTTCATTGATCCGACTCCTGTACTTTCTCTTTTACCGGTTCCCTGTAGCCCTCCGAACGGAGCGTCTGCCTGAGCAGGTTCAGGTCTGCATCCATATCCATCAGTTCATTCTGCATCAGCTTCTCAAACTGCATCTTAAACGCCGCCGTCAGGGTAGAAACCGATTCCCGTGTATTTTTCAGCACTTTTTCTGTTTCTTTTGTGGAAAGCCCTGTTTCTTTGAGCTCCACATAGTTTTCCAGAACGTTTGCCGCCGTCTCCTGATAATAGTCGATGTACCGCCTCGCCCCGGGGATCTTTTCCGGGTTGTCCGTAAGATATTTCAGGATATTTTCAGCCAGACGGAGCAGTCCGCCGCACTCCGTCCTCAGCGGTTCCTCCCGGATCTTCTCCACAGCCTTCCTCATACGTCTGCAGTCTCCCGCCGCCTCTGCAAGCCGTTCGCTTAGGTATTCTCCGTTGTCCAGAGATTCCGCATCCAACTTCCCGATCTTCTTTACCGGCCGCAGGAGCAGGCTGAAGGCGGCGTATGCCGCCGCGCCTAACGCCATGCACAGGATCAAGTTCCACCCCAATCCTGCCAGCAGGAACAGAAACAGCCCCAGTGCCAGGATCACTGACACGATAATGCTGAACGTTTCTTTCCCCTTCTCACGCTTCATATCTTTTCTGTCCTTTCCTTATCGCCTTTTCCCCTTAGTTATATCCCTTCACATTCCGGAACGCCTCGGTCAGGTCCTGTGTGCCGTCAAAGACCCTACCGCCTGTCATCTCCGCCAGTTCCTCGAGCTGGGACGGGTCCGCGTCGCCAAAGGTAATAGAAAAGACGGGGATATCCGCACCATACTCGTTGATGGCTTCTTCAAACTCATGCTGATCGTTCACAGACTGCCCGTCTGTCATCAGTATCACTGCCGGAGTATACTGGGACAAGTCATATTCAGACGCGATAGCATATGCCTCCGCCGCAGGTCCGTAAATATCCGTTCCCCCTCCCGGCTCATGATCCGCGATCTGGTCATATAGATCCTGGAGCGCCTCATCCGAATCATCCTCCGCATAGAGCACATCCGTAATGCTGTCGTCAAACAGGATCGCGACGTCCACTTCCCCGTCGTTGGCCTGGAGCAGGTTCTGCCGGGCATTCTCCTGGATGAGGATCTGGGACATAGCGTCCTTGAGCTGGCTGACCCCGTCTCCCGACATGCTTCCGGAAAAATCCAGACAGTAAATGTTGAGGGAAGGTTTTTTGAAATTCGTCTGATACAGGTTCAGAGCCTCCAGCAGGACATCCGCGCCGGGCATCTGGATGGGTGAGAGGATCCTCTCCGTGTCGATCCCCCAGTCCGGGTTAAACACCTCTCTGTTTTCCTCAGATACGCCGTTCGCCGTGATCCGCCTGCCGGTAGCCTCGATCGCCTGCTGGCTCTCACTCCCGAGGAGCGTTTCCTGGAAAGTCAGGAACGCCTCCTCCTTCTCATCGTCTCCGTGGTCAACATATCCCAGCGGCGAGTCCGCCATGGACAGTCCGTCATAGGGATAGACTGCCTGGAGCGGTTCTTTTCCCTCCGAGATAAGCT
The DNA here is from genome assembly GCF_016902345.1 of Mediterraneibacter glycyrrhizinilyticus. Taxonomy (GTDB): domain Bacteria; phylum Bacillota; class Clostridia; order Lachnospirales; family Lachnospiraceae; genus Mediterraneibacter; species Mediterraneibacter glycyrrhizinilyticus_A. Next base: position 46,772 of record NZ_JACJLR010000024.1, read on the forward strand.
GTTCATTGGCGTCGATGATCAGACACTCATAATTCACCATGGCGTCATAATCCCCTTCCAGGAACATTTCTTTGAGCCAGTCTGAACTCCCGGAGCTTCTGTCCACGCCGCCCAAAAGGGTCCGGATCTCCTCCTGGAGCTGTTCATCCTGCAGATCCGCTTCTGTCAGTCCGTCCTGCTTTCCAAGAAGCGCATATAAAAATCCGATATAGGCGCTGGCTCCGGAATTGGACTGGGTGGCGCTGGTCATGCAGAAAGTCATTTTCCCGCTGCTTATGGCGTCCAGAATCTCCTTCACCGAGACGTCTCCGTCCGTAAATCCAAGTTCCCGTGCGAGACTCTGCCGGATCCCGAACACCACAGGCGTGATGGAAACAGACTGGCTGTGCTTCACCAGGTGCTGCTCATCCCCCATAGAGATCCAGATACTGCTGGCAGGCCACACGGCATCATACTCCTTTGCCCCGTCCTGGAGCGTCCGCATAATATCTACAGATCCCTTATAGTCGATCTCCACCCGGACTCCCGCCTCATCTGCACAGTCGTCAATGATCTCCTCAAGTTCCTGATTCTCCGATCCGGACAGGATACGGATCTCAGTTCCTCCTCTCCCGGCGGAAAAGTCAGCGCTGTCCTCACTGCCCCCCGCCCCCGGCATCATACCGCAGGCGGAGACAGTCAGCATCGTACAACAGCATATAAGAAATGAAACAACTCTTTTTTTCATCGCAGATCCCCCTCTTTTTCCTGAGCGCACTCCTATAGGTCATGGCATGCCACAGTCTGAACTGCAGTCATCTTTTTTCTATTCTCTCCTAATTCTGCATCTTTCTCTATCCACATCGTGAAAAATTCAGGTAAAATGTGGGTAAAATATTTTTCTGTCAGACTTTACTTTTCAACTGTGTTATAATAACTTCTAAACAGAAAAAGGAGAAACGGAGGATATGAATATGCCCGAACAGCATACAGATCAGAAGGTCATCTTAAGCGCAGACAGCACCTGCGATCTCGATGCAGAATTGAAAGAACGCTATCACGTTCATTACTATCCTCTCCACATCATACTGAATGGAAAGGATTACAAAGACAATGTAGACATCACACCGGAGCAGGTCTATCAGGAATATTATGACCACAAAGTCCTTCCCAAGACGTCTGCAGTAAACACACAGGAATATATCGACCATTTCCGTCCCTGGGTGGAAGAAGGTTATGAGGTCATCCATATCAATCTTGGCAGTGCCCTCTCCAGCTCCTACCAGAACTGCTGCATTGCCGCAGAGGAACTGGGCCATGTCCACGTGGTGGACAGCTGCAACCTCTCCACCGGGACAGGCCTTCTCGTCGTCGCCGCCGGGAAAATGATCAAACAGGGCATGGACGCAGCGTCCATCGCGGACGCTCTCAGAGAGAGAACTCACAAATGCCATGCCAGCTTCATCCTGGACACTCTCACTTTCATGCACGCAGGCGGGCGCTGCTCCACTGTCGCTGCCCTGGGCGCAAACATGTTGAAATTAAAGCCCTGTATCCAGGTGGACAACCACGACGGCAGCATGGGCGTGGGAAAGAAATACCGGGGTTCTCTGGATAAAGTTCTGGTAAAATATGTCAGGGATGAACTTTCCAAACACTCCGATATCAATACAGACCTGCTCTTCATCACCCACTCCGGGATTTCTCAGGAATATATTGATCTGGTGAAAAAGACAGTGGAGGAAACGATCAGCTTTAAAGAGATCCACGTGACCACAGCCTGCTGCACGATCTCAAGCCATTGTGGACCAAATACGCTGGGGATCCTGTTTGAAACGAAATAAGAACATATCTCCGGATATTTATTCTGAAAGAAGGGTTTTCACATGAACACAAGACCAGTTTTTCACGGAAGTGATATCGAAAAGATCTGCGAATATTATCATCTGCAGAAAGAAAACATCGTAAACTTCGGAGCCAATGTCAATCCTCTGGGACTCTCCGAAAATGTAAAAAGCGCCATCGCCTCACACCTGGATCTGCTCTCCTCCTATCCGGACAGAGCATACACCAGCCTCCGGGAAACCATTGCCGGATACTGCGGTATCCCGGCTGACTTCATCCTGCCCGGGAACGGCTCCAGCGAGCTCATCTCTCTTCTTATCGAGTCGAGGATGCCGAAGCACACCCTCATCCTGGCCCCCACCTACTCCGAGTATTCCCGGGAGCTCACCTTCTCCGGGAGTACCCAGGAATACTATCATTTGCAGGAAGAACGGGATTTCCGGCTGGACGTGGAGGATCTGTGCCGCACACTTGAAAACGGAGGCTATGATTTCCTTATCCTCTGCAATCCCAACAATCCTACTTCCTCCGCCATCATGCAGGACAATCTAAGGGGTCTTATCGGTTTCTGCGAGACCCATGACATCTTTGTCATGATCGACGAGACATACGTAGAATTCGCGCCGGACATCAGCGCCGTGACCGCAGTCCCGCTGACCACAGAATTTCAGAATCTCATGGTCCTGCGCGGCGTATCCAAGTTCTTCGCCGCACCCGGTATGCGGCTGGGCTACGGCATCACAGGGAACTCCACCTTTCTCCGGCAGATGAGAGAGAAACAGATTCCCTGGTCATTAAACAGCATTGGCGCTTTTGCCGGCGAAGTGATGCTGAAGGATACAGACTATATCAGGAAAACCCGGGCGCTCATCCTGTCCGAGAGGGACCGTCTCTATCAGGCATTGTCCGCTGATCCGGACTATAAGGCATATCAGCCTTACGCGAACTTTATCCTGCTCCGGATCATGAAACAGGGCGTGACTTCCTTCGATGTATTCGAGCGCTGCATCAAAAAAGGGCTCATGATACGCGACTGCGCCTCCTTCCAGTGCCTGGACGGAGAATACATCCGATTCTGTATCATGATGCCCGAAGATAACACGCGGCTTCTTCATCAGCTGAGGGGGCTGTCGGTTAATACCGATTTTTAATCCCTGACATGCAGGGAAGAGGCAATCCCAGAGAATTCGGGCTTTTTTAAGCCCCTAATTCTCCAGTGGATTGTCTCTT
>NZ_JACJLR010000231.1 GCF_016902345.1 Mediterraneibacter glycyrrhizinilyticus
CATTGTATGCCGGTTTTAACTGCCCGTTCATCATATGGTCTTCTTTCATCCGCATGAATGTTGCTTCCAGGTCTGTTTTGGAATAGCTGTTGCGGTCTTTACCCATGATTTCAAAACATTCCTTGTATTCCATCAGGCGGGCCCCGCATTCTTCCAGTTCCTCGTAGAGCTTCTGGATTTCAGGTTTATGCTTTCCTTTCCCGTAAACGA
>NZ_JACJLR010000232.1 GCF_016902345.1 Mediterraneibacter glycyrrhizinilyticus
GACTGTGTGGTGACTTTGCTGAAGACCTTAGCGTAAGCGGGAAAAGATACTTTCAGTTCCGCAGTGAGCTTCAGGGCGACAGCAGACTGGAGGTCCTTGAAATAATAATCACGGACCAGGTTTCGCAGATCGACAACAGAATCATCCGGGAGGATGGAAGTCTTGAGAGAAACATTCAGGCCAACAAGGGCAGCCTTTTTTGAATCGAA
>NZ_JACJLR010000233.1 GCF_016902345.1 Mediterraneibacter glycyrrhizinilyticus
TCAACAAGACTCCGGCGGTACAGCCGGTTGAGCAGAAATCAGTGATCCTTACCCTGGGAAGCGACGAGACAAGCCGCGGACTGACATGGTATGCGAATACAGAAGAAGCCGGACAGGTACAGCTCGCGAAAGCTTCTGCAATGGCAGACGGAGCATTCCCGGCAGAGTACACGACAGTGGATGCGGCAGCGATCCCGACAAATGACG
>NZ_JACJLR010000234.1 GCF_016902345.1 Mediterraneibacter glycyrrhizinilyticus
TGCAGATTGTCGGGCTAAACGGACATCTGTGCCATATTCGGCGGACAGTCTGAGACATAATTAGCGGACAAGTAAGGACACATTAACCGGACAATAGATCTTCAGATATAATAAGCGCATCTCCTTAAAATGGAGAAATATTATATCTGGAGGTCCTACTATGGATTACAAAAAAGTACTAAGGCTTCACTTTGTGAACCATCTCAG
>NZ_JACJLR010000235.1 GCF_016902345.1 Mediterraneibacter glycyrrhizinilyticus
CATCCAGGACTTCTCCCGTCAGCTTTTTCCCTTTAAAATCGTAAAAAGCATCCCGCTGGGGCTTCTGCCCTTTAGTCAGCCAGATAAAAGCAAGATCTCTCTGGCATAAGTCTACAATACGGTCAACAGACCTGACTCCGCGCATGTTTGCGTAGGTAACAACAGCATACAGCATGATTGGGTTAAACCCGGTTCTTCCCTTAT
>NZ_JACJLR010000236.1 GCF_016902345.1 Mediterraneibacter glycyrrhizinilyticus
TTTGTAACCCTTATTTCAGGGCGCAAAAACCCCTTGTTTGGATTTTGGGGAGCACTCCTTCGGCTAAGCTGTTTTCTGCTCCTTTTTCCCTTCATATTTCTCAATCTCATCATGTAAAAAGCGATGGTATTTTATGATATTCCTGCCTATCGCATACAGCATGAACTCTTTATATACTTTCTCCTCTGACCGGTAATTAAAAC
>NZ_JACJLR010000237.1 GCF_016902345.1 Mediterraneibacter glycyrrhizinilyticus
GAAGGGAAAAAGGAGCAGAAAACAGCTTAGCCGAAGGAGTGCTCCCCAAAATCCAAACAAGGGGTTTTTGCGCCCTGAAATAAGGGTTACAAAGGGGAAGAGACAATCCACTGGAGAATTAGGGGCTTAAAAAAGCCCGAATTCTCTGGGATTGCCTCTTCCCTGCATGTCAGGGATTAAAAATCGGTATTAACCGACAGCCC
>NZ_JACJLR010000238.1 GCF_016902345.1 Mediterraneibacter glycyrrhizinilyticus
GTTTTAATTACCGGTCAGAGGAGAAAGTATATAAAGAGTTCATGCTGTATGCGATAGGCAGGAATATCATAAAATACCATCGCTTTTTACATGATGAGATTGAGAAATACGAAGGGAAAAAGGAGCAGAAAACAGCTTAGCCGAAGGAGTGCTCCCCAAAATCCAAACAAGGGGTTTTTGCGCCCTGAAATAAGGGTTACAAA
>NZ_JACJLR010000239.1 GCF_016902345.1 Mediterraneibacter glycyrrhizinilyticus
TATGCGGCAGACCGCCAGCTCTTTGCGGTAGTCACTGCGGATGCGGGCTGCGGAAAATCCACGCTCATCCGCCGGTTTGTGACCAGTCTGCCCAAAGAGGAATACCTGTTCCTGTATCTGTCGGATTCCAAACTGACCCCGCGTTGGTTCTATAAAGGGATGCTGGACCAGCTGGGGATCGAATCAAAGTTTTACCGGGGCG
>NZ_JACJLR010000240.1 GCF_016902345.1 Mediterraneibacter glycyrrhizinilyticus
CTGTGGAGAATCCCAGCAAACGGTATCCTGTTGATTTCAGGTATCCGTCTATCCTGATCCGGTTGGCTTGCAGCCAGCAGTGCCAGCGGCGCATTGTCATTTCGCAGGGGAAATCTGCGGAATCCTCATCGTCTGGTGAGATGATCCCATCCAGTACACCTGAGATCACTTCAGAAGCATAATGCTTGTAAGGGACCAGGC
>NZ_JACJLR010000025.1 GCF_016902345.1 Mediterraneibacter glycyrrhizinilyticus
AAGAGACAATCCACTGGAGAATTAGGGGCTTAAAAAAGCCCGAATTCTCTGGGATTGCCTCTTCCCTGCATGTCAGGGATTAAAAATCGGTATTAACCGACAGCCCCCTTTTTACGGTATCTTTTACAAGAGCAGCACTGCTGTTCCGCATGAAGGGAGTGTCAGTTCCTGCTTCTTTTGGATTTCTTTTTTCATATCCGCCTGATCAGCTGTATTTGTGAGCAGGATCTCTGCGCCGGAGCTGTCAAGCTTTAATGTGTGCGGTTCCTTTCCGAAGTTTGCCGCCACCAGGATCTGATGTCCTCCGTCTTCCGGCACACGGCAGTATGCAAAGATCTCCTCCTCATCCTCATACTTCGGGACACATTTCCCATAGGTAAAAGTCTCTCTGTATTCCGGCGACTTGCGCAGTGCAGTCAGCTTTTTATAATAGGAAAGCACGGAATCTTCCCTCTTCTCCTGCTCTTCCACATTGATCTTAGTGTAGTTCGGGTTCAGCGCCAGCCAGGGCGTCCCCGCAGAGAATCCCGCGTTCTTTCCGGCAGACCACTGCATCGGCGTCCTCGCATTATCCCGGCTGTTTTTGTAACAGCATTCCAACGCCTCCTCCACAGTGCATCCGGCGTTGATCGCTTCATTGTACTGATCGATGGTACTGATGTCATCGTATTCAGAAATATCTTTTCTACGGCAGTTTGTCATGCCGATCTCCTGTCCCTGGTAAATGAACGGAATTCCGCGCAGCAGGATGGAAGTCGTGGCAAGCATCTTCTTTCCCGCCTCATTCTGTGCGTATTCCGGGAGGAAACGGCTTGCCCCTCTCGGTTCATCATGATTTTCAATGATATTTGCCTTGAAACCGATCCCCTCGGTTTCTTTCTGAGATTCAAATATGGTCTCTCTCCACTCCTTGAAGTCTATAGGTCTGCTCTCCCAGCGGTTCTCCCCATATGTGAGTTCATGCGCGCTGAAATCAAACATTGTCGAAAAATGTCCGTCTTCACCTATAAATTCTCTCAGCTCATCGTCTTTCATATTAAAGACTTCCGCCACGGTGAATGCATCATATTTCTCAAATGTCTCATGTTTCATATCTTCCAGCAGTTCCCCGACTCCCTGGACTTCTTCTACCATTTTCACGCATGACGCAAGCCCGTCCGGTCCGTCCGGCTCAAACGACGGGAAATCCAGGTCCTTCTTGATGTTGATGATCGCATCGATCCGAAAGCCGGCAAGCCCCTTCTCCAGCCACCAGTTGATCATTTTATAGATTTCCCGGCGAAGTCTGGGATTCTCCCAGTTCAGGTCCGGCTGTTCCTTTGCAAACATATGGAGATAATATTTATCCGTCCCCGGGACCGGCTCCCACGCGCTCCCTCCAAAGTAGGAACGGTAGTTGCTGGGAGCTTTTCCGTCTTTTCCTTTTATAAAATAGAAGTAATCTGCGTACTCTCCCTCCGGATCTGCAAGCGCCTTCCGAAACCATTCGTGCTGGTCAGAACAGTGATTTACCACCAGATCCATCACGATATACATCTCTCTCTTTTTCGCCTCGGCGAGAAGTTCATCGAACTCCTCCATTGTCCCGAATTCTTCCGCTATCTTATAATAATCGGAGATATCATATCCCTGATCCACAAACGGGGACTTGTAGATCGGAGAGAGCCAGATGATATCGATCCCCAGTTCTTTCAGATAATCCAGTTTTGAGATGATTCCTCTCAGATCACCGATCCCGTCTCCGTCTGTATCCAGGAAACTCTTGGGATAGATCTGATATGCCACCTTGTCATGCCACCATTTTTTCTTCATATCCGGTCACTCCTTTTTCTCTGTTGTCTTTTTTGTATGATGCTGTTATTATATGATTGAACGACATGGAAATCTTGTACTATATTTTCATTTTTATTGTAGAATACTGCTAAATTTAAAGCAAGGGATCAAGTCAATGCGTGGAAGGAACCGACCTGTTCCTAAAGGGAACTGTCCCATCTGCACACAGACCTGCCCCTCTGAAAGGAGCCAGCTGTTTATGACCAGACAAAATGTCCCTTCTCCCGAGCAAAAGGAGCAGACACATCACGGTGGATATTTTTTCCCGCTGAAGAAATATATCACCACGCTGTCCGACCTTTATCCCGCTGTCATGGCACACTGGCATGATGAAGCGGAGCTCACCATGATCACAAAAGGCAGATGCACCTATCAGATCCAGTTTGAATCTTATGAAGCACAGGAAGGGGATTTTATCTTCATCCCTCCAGCCGTTCTACATTCTCTCTCAATTTTACCTGGAGAACACTTCGAATCAGAAACTTATGTGTTTCATATGAACTTTTTAGGTGCGGGAACGACAGATATCTGTGCAGTGAGGTACCTCACTCCCATCCTGAAACAGGAACTTCATCTCCCGAATCTGATCGACGCAGAACACCCTGCACACAGAGAACTGCGGAGCATCTTTGAAAAGATGAATCAGTTTTTTGACGAGATGAAACCTGGATATGAGCTGACCATGAAATCTCTCCTCCTGCAGACCACGGCGGTTCTCCTGCCCTATGGAACAGAAGAAGAAGCTCATCCGCATCTCCAGGAGGAGCACTGGTTTAAATTGCGGATCGTAGTCGAATATATTGGAGAACATTACGCGGAAGAACTCACTATCCCTCAGCTTGCCAGTCTGTGTTACTTCAGCGAATATCATTTTATGCGCTTTTTTAAAAAATATATGGGGATGTCCTGCCTGGAATACATCAAGACACTGCGCCTGGAGAAAGCGGCAGGTCTGCTCGGCAGAGGAGGGATGTCTGTTCTGGACGTGTCTCTTTCCTCCGGTTTTTCAAACCTGTCATATTTTTATCGGGAGTTTAAAAAAAAATATGGCATGACTCCGAAACAATTTATCGAAGCCATACCAAAAGGCGGTTTAGAACCTCATAAGTTTCAATAATATTATTTTTATTTCTCTCCATCGTCTTTTTTCATTCCATTGATGATGACAGCGACAATCCCGCAGAGCAGACCGCCCACTACGTATACGATCCACGCCTTCTCCCAGAGATCATATACAATTCCCGCCACCAGAAAGATGATCGTGGAAAAGATCATGATACAGCCGCTCCACATCCCGATCAGCCGGTCTTCCCGGCTGGTCTTCCCGGAATTTTCTTTGTTATATCCGGCAATATTATACTTTGATTTCTGCATTCCGGCATACACGATCATAGAAACTCCAACCGTGACAAACACAAGAAATCCCCATCCATAAAGATCTTCTCCGCTGTATCCTGAGGCAGCCGGAAGCTGTTCCGTGATGACCAGGATCAGTGCTCCGATCACCGCGCCGATGATGACCAGTACCTCTGAGAAATGCTGCAGATGGAACAAACCTTCTGCCGCCGCCCCCAGCGTTACTCCGATAAGGATCACTGCGATTCCGCCGGTGATCTCTTTTGTAAAGCGGTTCATATGCGCATCATAACCACTTGTATCTTCCATGATCTCATCCTGTGCGGTTCCGCGGAGCAGAGTGTCCATGGAACAGCCGAACATATCGCAGAGCTGAAGTATCTTTTCCATCTCGGGATAGGAACTGTCCGCTTCCCACTTGGACACGGTCTGCCGGGAGACTCCCATCTGTTCTGCAAGCTGCTCCTGGGTGATATTTTTTTGCTTCCTGTAAAACTGTAAATTTTCTCCAAAACTCATCTTATGGATTCCTGCCTTTCTTATACCGTTTTTTCATATTTTCCCTAAATAGAATGTTATGAAACCTCCGGACCGGTCAGAATGTTTTCTTCCTTCATCCTGCTCCGATTATAAGAAAAACACGGTGTCACCACAAGCGCTTTTGATGTTACATTTGAAGAAAATTATGTAAAGTTACGGTTGCATCTCTGTAAACCTGCTCTGAATATCAAACCCATGGTCCATCGGCCCGCTTCCTCCCCCCAGATCCAGCATGGCTCCGAGTGCTCCGGATATATATTCCTTTGCCCGCTCCACGGATTCGTCCATGGAAAATCCTTTCGCGAGATTCGATGCGATCGCACTGGAAAGGGTGCATCCTGTTCCATGAGTATTCGGATTATCTATCCTTTTTCCGTGGAACCAGCGGTAACTGCCGTCCCGGTACAACAGATCATTGGCATCATTGAGCTGATGCCCTCCTTTGACGAGAACGGCGCAGTGATATTTCGTGCTTATCGTTTCCGCCGCCTTGATCATATCCTCCTCTGTCTTCACCTGCATCCCGGACAGAACCTCAGATTCCGGGATATTGGGAGTAAGGATATCTGCAGCAGGGAGCAGCTTCTCCTTCAACGTTGCCACCGCGTCATCGCTGATAAGTTTTGCACCGCTCGTTGCCACCATGACCGGATCCACTACAATGTTCTCTGCATGGTACTCCTTCAGTTTCTCTGCAATGGCAGTGATCAGACCGGATGAAGACACCATCCCGATCTTTACCGCATCCGGCCGGATATCTGTAAAGACACAGTCGATCTGCTCCTTTAAAAATTCAGGAGACACTTCCAGGATCCCCGTCACCCCGGTCGTGTTCTGTGCCGTCAGCGCAGTGATCGCGCTCATGGCAAACACTCCGTTTGCCATCATTGTCTTGATGTCCGCCTGGATCCCGGCTCCTCCGCTGGAGTCGCTTCCGGCGATCGTTAATGCTGTCTTCATCATCTTCTCTTCCCTTTCTTTTTTTATTCGGCAGGCTTTGATCCTGCCTCCTCTCACAAATTCTTTATATCTTTAAAAGCGAAATAATTTGTTTTGTAATTATTTTATTTCTAAAGCTCTTTTCCAGAATATATTGAAATCTGTAAATTCCGGCAGATAGATGTCTGCAGTATTCCAGATCTGAGCAAGGTCTTTGTCGTTGGCTTTGTCATACACCGCCACGGTCTTGAACCCCACGCTTTTGGCAGTCCGAATCGCATGATATGCATCCTCGAACACCCACGTCTCCGCCGGATCCGTGTCCATCTGAAGGGCAGCAGCTAGGTAGATATCCGGCTGGTTCTTTCCACTTCCAATTTCAGAACAGGTAAAGATTCCCTGAAAATAATTTAATACTTTTAATCTTCTCAGGGCAGCCTCCGTGTTCTTTCTGTCTCCGGAAGTAGCAATGACCATGGGAATCTTTTTTTCGTTGAATTCGTAAAGGAATTCCCTTACTCCTTCTTTCAGCGGAACTCTCTCAGCATAAAAATCACGTACTTCCCTATTAAGCCCCTCAACAATCTCCTCCGGGGTTTTATTAAGTCCGTACTGCGAGATCAGATAGTCCGCCCCTTCCTCCAGGCTCATGGTAAACAGGATCTCTCCCAGATCTTTCTCCGCTTCCACCCCTAGGCTCCTCAAATAGAGTTCTCCCAGGTTCTCCCAGATCGGCATGGAATTAAGCAAAACACCGTCCACATCAAAAATGACACCTTTGATCATCTTTCCTCACCTTCTCATCATTCTTCCGGCCGTGTATCAAACTATCTCCCTGACCCTCTGCTTTAATTCTGTGGCAGCCTTCCGGATATCCTTCTGAGCAAAAATGGCACTGATCACCGCGATACCGCAGATCCCGCTTTCTTTCAGCTCTGAAACATTCTCTTTTGTGATCCCGCCGATGGCAATGACCGGAATATCCACAGCCTCACAGATCTCTTTCAGTGTCTGATGGCTCACTTCTGTAGCGTCCGCCTTTGACCCTGTGGGAAAGACCGCTCCCACACCCAGATAGTCCGCACCGTGTTCCTGTGCTTTCAGTGCCTGCTCCACTGTCTGGGCTGACACTCCGATGATCTTATCCGGTCCCAGTCTTTTCCTCACATCGCCGGCCTCCATATCGCTCTGTCCCACATGGACTCCATCCGCATCGATCTGCGCGGCGATCTCCACATTGTCATTGATGACAAAAGGGACCTTATATTCCCTGCAGAGTTTCTGGATTTCCTTTGCCTCGCTGAGAAAATCTGCTTCGTCCAGATTTTTTTCGCGAAGCTGGATAAAGGTCGCGCCGCCTTCTATCGCACTCTCCACCTGATCGTAGAGCGAACTGTCGCCCAGCCAGCTTCGATCCGTCACCGCATATAAAACTAAATCATTTCTATCGTAATTCATATAGTGCTCCTTTCTCCAATTCATTTCCCGTCATATTGTATACTGCATCAATGATCCGGTTCCTGTATGTAGAGTTTCCATCACCGTCCTGCATCCGGCCCCAGCCGATTTCTCCCGCAAGCCCCATAACACATACAGCCGCCGCTGCCGCCTCGAGAAGCCGCCCCGGATTCGCGGTGAGATAAGCTGTCATCATACCGGAAAGCTGACACCCTGTCCCGGTGATCTTTCCCATCTCCGGGCGCCCATTTCTTATAACGTAGCACGTTTCTCCGTCAGATACCAGGTCGATCGCCCCGGTCACCGCAACGATACAGCCCGCAGAAGCCGCAAACCCTTTTACAAATTTCACAGCCTCATCCAGCGTCTCCTCAGTCACCGCATCTGCCACATCCGCATCGACGCCTTTCGTCGTCCCGCTCCCCATGGCCAGTGTTTTGATCTCAGAGATATTTCCTCTGATCGCTGTCAGCTTCAGTTCTTTCATCAGGTCAAGGGCGGTATTTGTCCGCAGGGCGCTCGCGCCCGCTCCCACAGGGTCGAGAAGAACAGGATGTCCAAGTTCGTTTGCCTTCTTTCCCGCGCGGAACATGCCCTCGATACTCGTCTTATGCAGCGTGCCAATATTGATGTTCAGCCCTCCGCAGACAGAAGTAATATCCTCCACATCCTCCGCCTCATCGGACATGATCGGGCTTCCCCCACACGCTAGGATTACGTTTGCAACGTCATTTACAGTTACATAGTTTGTTATATTATGCACGAGCGGAAAGCTCTTTCTAACATTTTCAAGACAGTCTTTCAACATTTTTATTTCTCCTTTTCAACAGGTTTCTTTTTTTACGGGGCATGAAGTCATGCTTTTTCATATCCGAATAAAACACATGTCCTTTTGCCATGGCATCACGATATAAAAAAAACGGGGAACCCGAAATGGATACACCCGCACTCAAACTATCGATATCTCCCTACGTTGGCATTATCCAAATCAGGTTCCGGGTCTAAGCGATCCAGCTTACTCTCAGCCTGCTTCCTTCGCAAGCTCCCCGCATTTTTCAATTAATTAATTTACAGGAATATTTTTTACTTTCCCGCATGCTGTGTCTGGACATCAAGGTTTCCAAGATAAATGTCAAATACTTTCATCTTCTTCATCGCCGTTACCAGCACCGCCGCAATGATCGTTCCTCCGAAGCTTGATACAAAGAACGGGATGACAAACCCGAACACTGCGCTCTCGCTTCCCATGATCAGCGTAGCGATCGGATAGCTTAAGAGTCCGCCGATCACAGATGTTCCGAACAGTTCTCCCAGATACGCCAGGGGAAGGTGCTTTCCGTATTTATACAGCATACCGCACAGGAATGCTCCGCACATGGAACCCGGAAAAGCCAGAAGGGTTCCTGTCCCCATAAGGTTTCTGAGAAGGCTCGTCACAAATGCCATACCGACTGCATAGCCCGGTCCTAAAAACACACCGCCAAGGATGTTGATAAAATGCTGGACCGGAGCACACTTCGATGCTCCCACCGGGATGGAGAATGGCGAACAGACGATCCCCACCGCCACAAGGATTCCCGCAAGGGCAAGTTTCTTTACGTTGACATTTTTCATCACAATAACCTCCTGTACACATGCTTCTCCCGCTTCACTGTCTGTCCGACAGCATGTCAACCACAGGATACGCACTTAACGGTCGATGCTCACTGGCATCCTCTCACTCCGGAACACGGATTCCCTCGCATGGTGTTTTCGTACTTCAAGACTACTCTGCTCTGGTGTACAGTTAAAACCCGAACGGCGCTCCCCGCCCGGGAAAACCTGTTATTTAAGCGGATATTCACGCTCCGCTTTGCTGCCTGCACATAACCGGATAACCGCTTCACGGCTTCGGTTACGCTGCCCGGATTTTATGTTACCACGTTCGCACTATAAATGCAATAAGACTCATGAACGTTCCGCCTGCCCCCAGAACGGTGATCACTTTGAGCATGATATCCTGTCTCTGACTTCGACAGCGGGAGTAAAAAACAAAAGTCTGATATGCCAGGATCAGTGCCAGAATCCCGGATGATTCGATATTCTTTACAAGACAGTATACAAGCAGAGACAGGGCGAGCAGGTAAAATCCCCAGAAGCCATGGCGAAAGCTGTTCAAATAATTCCGCTCCGCCATCTGGATCAGGTTTTCCTCGCACTTTCTCCTCAACTCCTTCTCTGATACAAATTCTCCGCTCAGCAGGTCATTGACCCCGATCTTCAGATTTTTACTGAGGGGCTGGAGCAGAGACAGGTCCGGCATACAGCGCCCGTTTTCCCACTTCGATACTGCTCTGTCAGTGACGCCCAGTCTCCCTGCCAGTTCTTTCTGCGTCATGTTCAGCTCTTTTCTTCTCAGGGCGATAAATCTTCCGATTTTGTTTTGATCCACAGTCTCACTCCTCCTCTGCTCCTTCTTTTGTTTTTCGTCTTTCTTTCTATTTCACTTTTCATTTTACAGTAACTGCATGATATTGTAACCCTCCTGCTGGTTGAATCGTAACATTTCAGCCATAGAGCAGGGGAATGATACGTTGAATCCGGCTTTTTCTCAAAGTAATATAGTCTTTTCCGCAGAAAGCTGGTATAATGGTTACGTTTTACAGCGCTTTCTTTTCTCGGTGCAAATTAAGATCGAAGAGAAAAATTTTCAAAGAAAGAAGGAACTGAAATGTCTGTTGAAATCGTCAGAAATTATTTCAAAGAAAACAATATCGAAAAAGAGATCCTTGAGTTTCCTGTCTCCAGCGCGACCGTAGAACTGGCCGCACAGGCAGTCGGTGTAGAGCCTGCACGCATCGCAAAAACCCTTTCCTTCTACACGAAAGAAAAAGATGCAGCGATCCTTATTGTCACAGCAGGAGATATGAAAATAGATAATAGTAAATTCAAACATTTCTTTGAAATGAAAGCAAAGATGCTTGCTAAAGAAGATGTCGCACCACTGACCGGACACGCCATCGGCGGGGTATGCCCCTTCGGGAATCCGGAACACACCTCTGTATATCTGGATGTGTCAATGAAACGGTTTGATACCGTCTTCCCGGCTGCCGGAGGTTCCAACACCGCAGTGGAAATGACCTGCGATGAACTTGAGCAGTTTTCCAGGTCAAAAGAATGGATCGATGTCTGCAAACAAATTTTGTAAAATGAACGAACAATTTAAAAGGTGCCGTGTACTTTTTAAAAAGTACACGGCACCTTTTAAATTGTTTGTACAACTCAGAAAACAAGGTTCTGGCGAACCTGTCCCCTTTGATCATTTCAGGAAGCTTTCGATGATAACAGACTCCGCCTCTTCTTCTGTCATGCCGAAAGTTCGCAGTTTCGTCAGCTGCTCGTCGTTGATCCTGCCGATCGCCGCCTCATGGATGATCTGAGCATCCACATGTCTTGCATCGATCTCCGGGATCGAACTGATCTCCGCCTTATCCATGATAATGGAATCACACTGCACGTGAGCATGGCATCGGTTGTTCCCGATCGCCTTCGGGTGGAACACCTGCTTCGAGTTTCCTTTTCCTACTGAACGGGAAACGATCCTTGCAGAGCTATTCTCTCCATTTAGTTCCACGTCCATATTGGAAACTGCAGTCTGTCCTTCGTCAGTCATCAGTTTCTCAGTCACGAAGAGCTTTGCATTCTCAGCAAGCTCGATATAGTTCTCACGCTCTGTAGCGTCAACCCCCTTGATCTGGGTAGTCTCTAGTGTAAACACAGAGTCCTCGCCCACGTATATCTTCGTTACTGGATTGAGGACCTTCTGTCCGGTCCCGTTTCCTTCCGCATAGTGGTTCTCGATATATTTCACATTACAGCCTTTTCCCACATGGAACGCGTGGATCCCGTCGTGTCTGGTCTCACTGCATCCTTCGCCATGGATCCCGCAGCCGGCGATGATCGTCACGTCTGCGCCGTCCTCGATATAGAAATCATTGTATACGATATCAACGCCCTCCTGAGACATAACGACCGGGATGTGGACCATCTCGTCTTTTGCCTCGCCGCTGATATGGATATCGATCCCCGGCTTGTCTTCTTTCTTTACGATATTGATATGACGGCTGTCACCGTGGCACACCGCCATCCCGTTCAGGCGGAGATTATACGCTCCCTCCTGTTTAAATCCGTAGGAGTCGATGACGTTCAGCACGTCCTGTGTCACCTTATCAAGTTCTACTTTATTATTAGACTCCATAGAGGTCACCTCCCTTTTGTCTTCTGCACTCGCAGGAGTCTATCTCCTGTCCGAAGAGACCCGGCATGATCTCAGCTGCCGCGCCGACCGATTCCACTTTTCCGTCGCTGATGACCATGATCCGGTCAGCCATCTGGATGATCCTTTCCTGATGCGAGATCAGGATCAGGCTCTCCTTCTTTTCTTTATGGATCTGCTCAAACCGTTTGATCAGCATGGAGAAGCTCCACAGGTCGATCCCTGCCTCCGGCTCATCAAATATGCACAGATCATGGTGTTTTGCCAGCACGGTGGCGATCTCGATCCGCTTCATCTCTCCGCCGGACAGTGTGGCGTCCGCCTCCCTGTCGATGTATTCCATAGCGCAGAGTCCAACGCTGCTCAGCAGATTGCAGCATGTCTTTTCATCGAGGGTCTTTCCCGCTGCCAGTGACAGAAGTCTCCGCACTGTCATTCCCTTGAACCTGGGTGGCTGCTGGAATGCAAAACCGAGTCCAGCCTTCGCACGCTCGTCGATCGAATAATCTGTGATGTCTTTCCCGTCCAGAAAGATCTTTCCTGCCGTAGGCTTGTTGATTCCCATAAGAACTTTCGCCAGAGTGGACTTTCCTCCTCCGTTCGGTCCGGTGATGACGAGCATCTCGCCGTCATTCACAGTAAAACTCACATCGGAAAGGATCTCTGACTGTTTTCCTTCTTCTAAAACATCATATGATAAATGTTCTACCTGTAACATCTATGTTGTCACTTCCTTTTCTTTAGATACCCGCAGGCGAAAACCGCCGGAACAGTTCTCTGTATCTGTCCGCATAGATACTTCCCCGTCTCCATATAAATGCAAACTCATGGGAAATATGAAAATCTTCCAGCGGGATCCTTTTCAGGACACCGTCGGCAAGTTCCCTGCGCACTGCGACTTCATATAAAAATGTAATACCACAGCCGGCTTTTGTCAACTCTTTAATCGTCTGCAGGCTCCCCGCTTCCATCACCTTCCGAAAGTCTCCCAGGCTCAGGTTTTTAGCGCTGAGATACCGTTCCAGCACTTCCCGTGTTCCAGAGCCCGCCTCCCTCAGGAGCAGCCGCTCCTGAAAAAGATCCTCGACAGATACCGATTCTTTCTGGAACGGATAATCCGGACTGCACACGGCAATATAGTTTTCCACCGAATAAACCTGTGATTCATATTCGCTCTTTTTAAAAAATCCTTCTACCAGCGCAAAGTCGATCTCACCCTCATCGAGCCTCAGTAGAAGTTCTCTCGTGTTATCCACTTCCATGTGGATCCGCGCCTCAGGATATTTCCTGAGATATCTCTCAAGGATATTTCCCATCAGGGCGTCTCCCACCGTCCTGGTGGCTCCGAAACGGAGTTCTTTCTCCTCCTCCGCCTTCAGCATCTCATCCTGAATGGAAAGCTCATCGTGCTTCATGGTCAATGAGGCATTTCTCAGGATCTCTCCTGCTCCCGTCAGTTGGAGCTTCTTCCCCTCGTACCGGAAAAGCTTCGTATTATAGTGTTTCTCAAGGAACCGGATGTGCTGAGAGACCGCAGGCTGCGTAATGTTCAGCTTCTCCGACGCCCTTGTAAAGTTCATGCACTGGCATACCGTCAAAAATGTCTCCATCCTGAAATCCAGCACAGGATCACACCCCTTTCTCGATCACAGGCAGCCGCCAAAATCTCGGCAAGCCCGGTCTTTGACTCTTCGTCATTATACAAATAAGGGCGGAGTTTCACTGTTCCTCCGCCCTAATTTATACTGAATACTCCCTGGCCACTATCATAACATATATTTATCGTAAAATAAATATATATAATTTTATTTTATGATTTTTTTATGATATTATGGTCACAGCCAAAATCCACATTAAAAATAACCATAACTGAAACGGGGGAATTTAAAATGATCTTTGTAAAGAAAAACGGAGCCGGACTTCTTCTCTGCCTTGCCATCGCAGTGCCTTCCTGGTGCCTGGGGCAGGCAGTCCCGGTGATCGGCGGACCGGTGTTTGCCATACTGATCGGAATGATACTGACTCTTGTGCTCACCAAAAAGGGCCCTTTCCTGGCCGGAGTCAACTACACTTCCAAAAAAATTCTCCAGGCAGCAGTGGTCTTCCTGGGCTTCGGAATGAACCTGACTGAGATCCTGGCAAAAGGAAGGCAGTCTCTTCCTATTATAATCTCCACCATCGCCACCTCGCTCATCATCGCCTTCATCCTGTTTAAGGCGCTGAAACTGAGCACCAACAATGCGGTCCTGGTGGGTGTAGGCTCTTCCATCTGCGGCGGGAGCGCCATCGCCGCCACTGCTCCGGTGATCGAAGCCTCCGACGAGGAAGTGGCCCAGTCCATCTCCGTCATCTTCCTGTTCAACGTACTGGCAGCCCTGATCTTCCCTACACTGGGCGGAATCCTCGGACTGAGCAATGAAGGGTTCGGTCTTTTTGCCGGGACCGCGATAAATGATACTTCCTCTGTCACCGCCGCTGCCACCGCATGGGACGGGATCCACGGCAGCAATACACTGGAAGCCGCCGCCATTGTAAAAATGACGAGGACCCTTGCGATCATACCGATCACGCTGGCACTCGCCATCTACAGAGGCAGGAAAGCGAATTCTTCGGAAGGCTCCACATTCAGCCTGAAAAGATCGTTTCCTTTCTTTGTACTGTTTTTCATTCTTGCATCCGTCGTGACAACTGTGTTCCAGCTTCCCGCTGAGGTCACCGCCCCGCTGAAGGAACTGAGCAAATTCCTCATTGTCATGGCAATGGCTGCGATCGGTCTGAACACAAACATCGTAAAACTGGTCCGGACCGGAGGGAAACCGATCTTCACCGGATTCTGCTGCTGGGTCGGGATCTCGCTGGTGAGCCTGGGGATGCAGCATGTTCTGGGAATCTGGTAGACGTCCTGGAACCGGCGGGGAAGGGGAGCGAAAAACGTCCGCCGGAGGGGTGCGTTGCTCTCAGGCACACTTTCGTTTGGAGAACGGCGCAGCGGTACGTAAGGGCGCAAAAGACGCGCCCTAAGGACCGGCGCCGTTATACAGCCTTCGAGCAAGCACACCCCTCCGGCTGGGCTTTTCCCCTTCTCCGGCGGTTTGAGGTGGGACGGGAGGGGCGCGCCGCAAAGCGGCGGCTGCTCCCTGGGCTCCCGGAGATTCACTGAGGAAAGATGGGATGATCAGATAAGTAAAGAAGGAGAGCCATTGGCTGTTTGTTCAGCCGATGGCTCTCCCTCTTTTAAATTATTTTATCGGAGTTTATTTGCTTTCAAGGATCTTATCGATGCTTACCAGTTTTACGCTCATCACGAAGATATCTGTCGCTACAGCCAGTTCTTCCGGAGTCGGATAGGACGGCGCGATACGGATATTGCTGTCGTGCGGGTCATTTCCGTAAGGATAGGTCGCTCCGGCGCCGGTCATCACAAGCCCTGCCTCTTTTGCCTTTGCAACGATCGCTTTCGCACAGCCGTCCAGCGCGTCAAAGGAAATAAAGTATCCGCCCAGAGGTTTGATCCAGGAACCGATCTCCAGTCCGCCCAGTTCTTTCTCCAGTCCGTTGATGACCGCCTCGAATTTCGGGCGCATGATATCCGCATGTTTCTTCATATGCTCTACGATGCCGTGGATATCTTTAAAGAAACGTACGTGACGGAGCTGGTTTACTTTATCGTGTCCGATGGTCTGTACCTGCATCATGCTGCGGATCTCGTTTAAGTTCGCCTCAGATGCCGCAAGTGCCGCAACACCGGATCCCGGGAAGCAGATCTTGGATGTGGACGCAAACTTGTAGACCATATCCGGGTTGCCTGCCTTCTTGCACTCCATCAGGATCTCTGTCAGATAGTCCTGTTTATCCTCATACAGATGGTGTACGCAGTATGCGTTGTCCCAGAAGATACGGAAATCTTCTGCAGCCGGCTTCAGATTTGCGAAACGGAACACCGTCTCATCAGAATATGTGATGCCCTGCGGATTGGAATACTTCGGCACACACCAGATTCCTTTCACAGCCGGATCCTCATTCACATATTTCTCCACCAGATCCATATCCGGTCCGGTTGGAGTCATCGGGATATTGATCATCTCGATCCCGAAGAACTCTGTGATCGCGAAGTGTCTGTCATACCCCGGAACCGGGCAGAGGAATTTCACCTTATCCAGCTTGCACCACGGTGTGCTGCCAAGGATGCCGTGTGTCATCGCACGCGCCACTGTGTCGTACATCACGTTCAGGCTGGAGTTTCCGAAGATGATCACATTGTCTCTCGGCACTTCCATCATGTCAGCAAGAAGCTGCTTTGCCTCTCTGATACCATCCAGACCGCCGTAGTTTCTGCAGTCCACGCCGTCCTCGCAGATCAGGTCCGCGCTGCTGTTGAGCACATCCATCATCCCCATTGACAGATTCAGCTGCTCTGCAGACGGTTTTCCACGGGACATGTCAAGCTTCAGCCCTTTGGCTTTCACTTCTTCAAACTGGGCTTCCAGTTCACTCTTGATCTCCAGTAACTCTTCCTTACTTAAATCTTTGTATGCAGTCATTGCAGGACTCCTCCACTTTCTTTTTCTTGCTTTTTTGCTCACTGTGTGTTATTTTATCCAACTTTTGGCGGTTCGTCAATGCTTTCCTGCATTTTTTATTGAGAATTTCCGATTTTTCGCTTTTATGAACGCATTTTTTGAAATTTGCCAATCCTTTTCATGCATTTTTCTATAACAGTTCATCAATAATGTAAGGCGCGGGCTGAACTGTTACTTCTTTCTCTCACTGATCTCTTTGATGATCTGGCTGTATTTCTGCTTGTTCAGCCTGTACAAAAGGAGCACTGCCGCTGTGACGATCCACATGATCCCGGGTACTGTGGTAAAAGAATGCCTGATCACGCTGAGTACGACCGGACTCTGCTGCTGGTTCGCCACATATCCGCACATTCCCAGGACTCCGGCAAGGAGCGAGGTTCCGATTGCCATCCCCGCCTTATTCCCCAGGGAGATAAAAGCATATTGGAATCCATCGTTGCGGATCCCTGTCTTCCACTCTCCGTACTCCACACAATCCGGAATGATCGCATAGATCGCCGTGTTAAATCCCGAGAAGAAAAACTGGGACAGACAGGAGAACAGGTAAAACGGCACCGGGGACTCCACTGCGGAGAAGAAATACATGCAGAACATACAGATACCTGTGAGCATGGCAAATATGGACGCCGTCCTCCCTTTATTCTCTGTCAGACGGAACACCAGCGGGAAGCAGGCCGCTCCGATGATGGAGGGAATGATGATAAACAGTGAGTAGGTGCTGTAGAGCGCCTGATTTCCTTCTACATATGTAAAATAGTACAGTGCGTCTGCATTTCTTCCATATAAAGTGATACCGAACAGGAACTGTCCTGCCACCGCGATCAGGTAAGGTTTGTTCTTCAGAGCCGCATGGAGTTGTGTTTTCAGAGATATCTTCTGCTTCTGGGGGATCTCCACCACTTCTTTTGTTTTCGAGAAGCAGAAAATATGGCACGCTGCAAAAATGCATCCGTAGATGACTGCGATGAGCAGATACCCTCTCTTGTCATCCCCATCTCCCAGCATGGCGATGAGCGGCACTGTTATGATGTTGATCACTCCGATCGCGATCATCGCGCTGACAGAACGAAACGTATTGATCTTTGCCCTTTCTTCGATATTCTGTGTCATGGCACCGCACAGGGTCCCATACGGGATATTTACGCAGGTATATCCCAGCACAAGGATACAGTATGTGACTGCCATATATACGATCTTTGACGTATCGGACCAGTCCGGATGCGCCCAGAATGTAAGTATGAGCACAACTGCGGTGAGAGGCGCCGCGATCAGCAGCCAGGGACGGTACCTCCCCCATCTCGATCTCGTCTTGTCGCTCAGAGTTCCTATGACCGGGTCGTTGAGCGCATCCCAGAACCGGGAAAAGAGCATCAGCGCCGCGACCGCCCCCATCCCGATCCCGAACACATCCGTGTAAAATATCATAAGAAAGTTCCCCACGAACATCCAGCTGAAATTACATCCCACGTCCCCCATGCCGTACGCGATCTTGCTGATCAGAGGCACCTTGATATCTGTCTTTGACTCTTTCATGATCTTTTTCCCTCCCTTGATCAAGACTATAAAACTCAGATCCGGATGACTGCCTTCACGATATCCGCCTTATTATTCACGCTCTGGTCCATTGCGTTCTGGACGTCATCCAGGTCAAAGATATTTGTCACGATCCCTTTCAGGTCCACCTTGCCGGATGCCACCGCTTCGATCGCGATGGGATAGATATGTCTGTAGCGGAACACAGTCTTGAATGTCAGCTCTTTGTCCAGCACCAGGCTCATGGGCAGTGTCATCTCCCCGGTCTTGCTGTACCCTACCAGAACGATATTGGAGCCTTTCTTCGCGATATTGATCGCCTGTCTCGTAGTGATCTCTGTTCCTGCCGTCTCGACCACCAGATCCACGCCTTTTCCATCTGTAATCTGGCGGATCTTTTCCTCTACATTTTCCTTTGCCCCGTTGATCACGCCCGTGGCTCCCAGTTCCATCGCCTTCTCAAGACGCTTATCCATAACGTCCACTACATAGACTTCCCCCACGCCGCGTGCTCTCAGCGCCATCATTGATACAAGCCCGATACAGCCCGCTCCCATGACAACAGCTTTCTGCCCGATACATGCTCCGCCCTGGATCGCCGCATGGAACCCGACGGCAAGCGGTTCGATCAGAGCGCCCTCCAGCGTGCTCACATTCTCCGGGAGCTTAAAGCAGAGGTCCGCCTCATGGGCCACATATTCCTGAAAGACTCCATCCACCGGAGGTGTCGCAAAGAAGACCACATCCGGACACAGATTGTATCTGCCTGTTCTGCAGAACTCACAGTGTCCGCAGGTCTTCCCCGGCTCCAGCGCCACACGGTCTCCCACTTTCAGATGCTTTACATCTTTTCCGACTTCCACCACCGTGCCTCCCGGCTCGTGTCCCAGCACAAAGGGCGGTTTCACAACATAGTCCCCGATCGCTCCGCTCTCGTAATAGTGCAGGTCGCTCCCGCATATCCCGACATATTCCAGTTTCACCAGAACCTCATTATCCTTTGGCACAGGAATGTCCCTCTCCTCAAATCCCATTTTTCCGATCCCGAGCATTACCGCTGTCTTCATCTTTCCTTCCATTTTTCCGTCTCCTTTTCTTTTATCTTTTATAAAATCTTTTATTAAAGTAATTAAATTATTGCACTAGAATCCATAATTGTCAACAGTGGTTCCGGCATTTCCACACAATGTACAATTTTCCCGATCTTTGTTTATGAAAAATGCACAACAGCTCTCGTTACTGTAAACAAAGAGTGTTGTGCATTGACTTTCTTTCCTATTATATTGTTTCCTGTTTATCGATCCGCCCCTTCATATATTCTCAAATATGGAATCGATATATCCCAGAGCCGCCCCGTAAGCGGACGCTTCATATTTATATCTTCCGGTATACAGATACGAAGTATCCAGATCGAAGTTGTTATATTCCATGACTTTTCTGGAGAGTTCCGGCATAAATCCCTCAAGAAATCCCCCCACGTATCCGCCCAGGATGATCCTGCAGTCAAATATCATCCGCAGATTTGTCACGGACAGGGCAAGATGATCAAGATATTCCTCCCACACCTTCAGTGCCTCCGGCTCCCGCTTCCTTACCTTGTCAAAAAAAGCTTCCAGATTTCCCCCTGAGAGATCCTGCAGGCGAAGCGCCGTACAGTAGGCGTCCATACAGCCCTTTTTTCCACAGTAGCACGGTCTTCCGTTCTTCTCGATCACCATGTGGCCGAATTCAGCACTCTTGAAATTCTCGCCCCGATACAGGTCATTCCCCAGAAAGATCGCGCCGCCCACCGTGTTGCTCAGAGAAAGATAAACGGTCACAGGACATTTGACAAACACAGCTTCTGCCCCGTTCTGCCCCCCCGGCATACCGCCTCCTGTTCTCCGCTCAAGCAGTCCCGGATATGTGATCAGAGGATCACTGCTGCCAAATATATCTCCCACTTCCGCAAGGGCCGCACAGTTTGCGTCATTCTCAAGACTGAACGGATATCCCAGCGCAGCTCCCAGAGACCGGAAGCTGACGTTTTCTACTTGAAGCGTGTGGGAACGAAGAAGGCGATCCTGTCCCCGGTCTACGATCCCGGGAAGGGAGAATCCAATCCCCGCTATCTTTTCAGCATTGACTTTCTGACGTTGTATAAAATCCTCGGCTGTATCCTTCAGTCCGTCATAATACTGCGGATCATTTACAAAACGTCTTCTGATCCGTTCCGACGCGATAATGTTTTTCCCCGCATCCGTCATCACCATGGTAATATGATTGTTCGTGATATCTATGCCCGCTGCATATCCTGCATCCCTCCGGATCGCCAGTGCTTTTGCCCTGCGTCCGCCTGTAGATTCATATTCTCCTTCTTCTGTCACGATCCCCGCACGGATCAGTTCTTTTACATTCGCGAGGGTCGTCGGCATACTGAGATTCAGCGCTCTTGCGATCTCTGCCTTTGAGGTGATCCCGCACGCGGAGATAAATTTTGCTGTTCTGATCTTATTGTTCCGTTTTGGTTCCAGGATCATTCCGGTATTCTGTCTCATTGTCCGCCCTCCATTTCCTTTGGCTCATTCGGCAGTCAGGAACCGAATGAGCCGATTCCTTTAATAAATGTGATTATATAACATCCTCTCCCGTTCTGTCATCCCTTTTTATATCTGCTCCCGTCTCTCTTGCAGCAGTTCCGTCATACAGCCCCTTTCACTGGAATCGTTCACTTTCTGTCCGTCATACCTTCCGTAAGATTTTTTTCGATTTTTCCCAGCTTTTCAATGAGCATAGTAATCTCACTGTCCGGAATCCCGCTGCACATCTGATCTTCCAGTTCACGGAATCTTTCCTTCACCTGCTCCGCTTTTTCTTCGCCTTCTTCTGTCAGTTCGACCCTGCAGGCACGGCGGCACCCCGGATCCCTCTCTTTCTTTAACAGTCCTTTTTCCTGCATCCTGTCAATGACCCGGGACATTGTAGTCACGTCCAGCATACAGGCATCAGCGATCTCTCTTTGAGTCACCCCGGGATGAGCAGAAAGGAAACTCAGTATCCTTGCCTGCCCCTGTCCCGGCGTCAGCCCGATCTCAAGAAGGAAGTTCTGTACTTTCTTCCTCTTCAGAAGTTCGATCCGATATAAAAGTTCTCTGAATTGCTGTCTGTTTCTCATCCCGCAGTCTCCTCCTTTCTTTTTCGTCTTATTCCAGTTCATACATCCCGGTATAGAGCTGATAGTAGCGTCCTTTCTCCTCCAGCAACTCTTCGTGGCTTCCGCGCTCCATGATCTTCCCGTGTTCCAGTACCATGATGGCTTTGGAGTTCCGCACTGTGGAAAGCCTGTGGGCGATCACAAAAACTGTCCGTCCTTCCATGATGGCATCCATCCCCTTTTCTATAAGACGTTCCGTCCTTGTATCCACAGAGGAGGTCGCTTCATCCAGGATCAGAACAGGAGGATGTGCCACAGCAGCCCTTGCGATCGCGAGAAGCTGCCGCTGTCCCTGAGAAAGGTTGCTGCCGTCGCTGTACAGCATAGTTTTATATCCGTCCGGCAGTCTCCGGATAAAAGAATCCGCATTCGCCAGCTTTGCCGCCCTGACCACTTCTTCATCTGTGGCATCCAGACGGCCATATCTGATATTATCCGCAATGGTGCCGGTAAAAAGATGTGTATCCTGAATGACCATGGCAAGGGATCTTCGCAGATCATCCTTTCGGATCTTTCTGATATCAATCCCATCATAGAGAATTTTTCCGCTCTCTATCTCATAAAACCGGTTGATCAGATTGATGATCGTCGTCTTTCCCGCACCGGTGGATCCCACAAAGGCGATCTTCTGTCCCGGCTTTGCATACAGGCTGATCCCGTCCAGTACCTTTTTCCCCGGGACATATCCGAAGACTACATTTTCAAATCTCACGTCCCCCCGCAGCAAAGTACGGTTTCCCGCCTCATCCTCCCATGCATACTGTCTCCGGTCCACACGTACGAGCCGGACAGTTCCTTCATCCGTCTCCGGCTCTTCTTCCATCATCTCAAAGATCCTCTCCGCACCTGCAAGGGCAGACAGGATAAAGTTCACCTGCTGTGTAAACTGATTCAGAGGCATGGCACTCTGACGCACATAGACAAGATACGCCGCAAGTGTTCCCAGGTCCATTCTCCCCGCAATGGCAAGGAGACCGCCCACGCAGGCAGACACTGCATAGCATCCGTAGGAAAGCGAAACGATACAGGGGATCATCATAGATGAATAGGCGAGTGCTTTTGTGGAGGCCTTCCTCAGAGCTTCGTTTTTCTCCCGGAAGATTTTCATATCTTCTTCCTCATGATTAAATATCTTCTCAACTTTCTGTCCCGCCACCATCTCTTCCGCAAATCCGTTGATCCCCGCCAGATATTCCTGCTGTCTGTCGTAATATGCTTTGCTTTGTTTTCCGTTCCACTTTATAAAAGCAAACATGATCAAAAGAAACCCGATGACGATAAGCGCCATCCCCCTGTCCAGCACGATCAGCATGACTACAGTCCCCGCCAGCGTCAGTGAATTCTGGATCACAGAAGTAAAGCTGTTGTTTAATGCCTCCTGCACGGTATCCACATCATTGGTAAAACGGCTCATCAGTTCTCCATGGGTGTTGGTGTCAAAATATTTCAGCGGAAGCTTCTGCACATGTGCAAACAGATCCCGCCGGATATCTCCCACCACTTTCTGCGACGTCTTTACCATAAGCCGGTTGTACCCGAACGTGGAGAGTGCTCCGCAAAAATACATGATCCCCATCCCTGCAAGAGCGCAGATCAGTCCGCGGATATCTCCCGGAAGGATAAAATCATTGATCACCGGTTTAAGCAGGTAAGTCCCGGCCACATTAGCTCCGGTACTGATCAGAACTAGCACTGCCACGAGGAGAAGAAGCCACTTGTGATAACCCATGTAGCGAAAAAGTTCTCCCAGTGCTTTTTTCGTGTCCCTGGGACGTTTATATCCTGTATATCTTGCCATTACAGATCAGCTCCTTCCTTCTGAGAATCGTAGATTTCCTGATAGATCTGATTTTCTGCAAGCAGTTCTTCATGCGTTCCGATTCCCCGGATCTTCCCTTCTTCCAGTACTACGATCTGATCCGCATGTCTCACCGAGGAGATGCGCTGTGCGATGATGATCTTCGTCATGCCGGGAAGCTTTTCAGCAAGCCCTTCCCTGATCCGCGTTTCTGTCGCTGTATCCACCGCACTGGTAGAATCATCCAGGATCAGCACCTTCGGCTTTTTCAGAAGAGCCCGGGCAATACAGATCCGCTGTTTCTGCCCTCCGGAAACATTAACTCCCCCCTGCCCCATCTCCGTATCATATCCTTTTTCCAATCGGTCTATAAATTCGTCCGCCCCGGCGATCCGGCAGGCTTCCTCGATCTCCTTCTGAGATGCATCCTTATCCCCCCAGAGCAGGTTTGCCCTGAGAGTGCCTGAAAAGAGGGTATTCTTCTGCAGCACCATGGCAATGGCATCACGCAGATCTTTCAAAGGATACTTCTGCACCGGAATCCCGTCAATCAGAAGTTCCCCTGAGGAGATATCGTAAAGTCTGGGGATCAGCTGTACCAGAGTTGTCTTTGCCGAGCCGGTCTGTCCCACGATCCCGACAGTCTGTCCCGCCCTGATATGAAGATTGATATCCGACAGTACATACTCTTCCGCTTCTTCCTTATATTTAAACCAGACATGGCGAAACTCGACCTCTCCCTTCTCTACCCGGATATCTTCCGCCTGATCTTCTCTGATATCAATCTCTTCGTCCAGGATCTCAACGATCCTCTTTCCTGACGCAAGGGACCGGGTCAGCATCAGAAAGATATTCGAGATCATCATCAAAGAATTAAGGATCTGCAGCACATAACTTAAAAACCCCGTGAGTTCCCCGACCTGCATGCTTCCGGTATCGATCATCCGTCCTCCGAACCAGAGGATACTTAGTATCGTTCCGTACATGACGAACTGCATTGCAGCCATATTGGTCATCGCAAGCTTGAAGGCACGCTCAGACTGAGTCTGAAGGTTCGTATTTACTTCATTAAATTTTTCAATCTCATAGCTGCCGCGGACATACGCCTTGACCACCCTCACAGCAGTCAGATTCTCCTGCACGATCCGGTTCACCAGGTCGATCGCTCCCTGCATCTTCGCATACAGCGGCCGCACATGGGTTATGATCAGCCAGAGACAGGACGCGAGCAGGGGAAGCGCCACAAGAAATACCACTGCAAGCTCCCTGTTTATGGAAAACGCAACACCTGTTGCCGCGATGAGCATGACCGGTCCCCGGCAAGCCGGGCGCATCCCTCCGGAAATGCTGTTCTGTATATTGGTCACATCACTGGTCATACGGGTCACCAGAGAAGAGATCTGGAAATGATCAACATTTGCGAACGAAAATTGCTGCAATTTAGCATACTCCGCCTCTCTTAAATTGGCTCCGATCCCCTGTCCGGCAGCTGCCGCAAACCGCGCGCTTCCGATTCCCAGGAAAAGCGCCGCCAGAGCAGCTGCCGCCATCAGTCCTCCCTGCCGGAAAATATAAGCGCGATCCCCCGTAACAACTCCTACATCCACAATATCTGCCATGATCAGCGGAATCAACAGCTCAAAAAGAGATTCCGCCGTGATACACAGAGCCGCAAAAACAAAATACTTTTTATATTTTCCGGAATAAGAAAAAATACGTCTGAGCATAAACTTTCCTTCCCCTCCTTCACACTTTCCTTCATAGATCGTGTTTAAAAATACTTTTTCCAAAAATAATTGTATATACAACTATTGTATACACAACTATTAGCAAATGTCAATTTTACTGTACGATTTTTTAACGGAAAGATCATGTCTGCTAAATATTGTGATAAAATCACGGAATATCTTCCTTTTATTTTCTGCCGTCCGGCATTAGAATATTTTATAAAGATCGCGTAATAAAATAGGAGGGATATCTATGCGCAATGTAATCAACCTGAATAACAACTGGAAATTTATCCAGAAGAACGCAGGACTTCCGGAAACTCTTCCCGCTGACTGGCAGGACATCGATTTACCTCATTCCTGGAATGCAGTGGACGGTCAGGACGGAAACGGAAGTTATGACAGAGGAACGTACTGGTATGCCAAAACTTTTAAGACTCCAAAGCAGCCGTTAAAAGGTGGCCGCGTTTATGTAGAGATCCTGGCGGCCGGCCAGCAGGCCACTGTTTATGTAAACGGCAAAGAAGCCGTTTATCACGAAGGAGGCTATTCCATCTTCCGTGCAGACATCACAGATCTGTGTAAAGAAGACGGCGAGAATCTTCTCGCAGTTGCATGCAGCAACGAGTATAAAGACAGTGTTTATCCTCAATCCGCAGACTTCACATTCTACGGAGGGCTTTACCGCGGAGTGAACCTGATCAGTGTACCGGATGCTCACTTCGATCTGGACTACTATGGTGGTCCCGGATTCCAGGTGACTCCGAAACCGTGTGACTGCGGAGGCGCAACATTCGATATTGTATCCTATGTAAAAAATGCAGACGAGAACTTTACGGTACTGTACTCCATCTGCGATGCAGACGGGCAGGAAGTTGCAAGCGCATGCCGTCCCGCAGATGACAGCGGGGTATCCGTTTATGTACCAAACGCTAAAAAATGGGACATCGACAGCCCGTATCTGTATACGGTAAAGGCAGTCCTTCAGCGCCGGAACGAAGCATATGACGAAATCTCTGCAAAAGTGGGTGTTCGCAGTTTCTCCTGCGATCCGGACAGAGGCTTTATCATTAACGGCGTGGAGACCCCTCTGCGCGGTGTCAGCCGTCATCAGGACATGCTCTACAAAGGAAATGCACTGACAAGAGAGGACCACTACAGAGACGCCGAGATCATCAAGGAACTGGGCGCGAACACCATCCGTCTCGCCCACTATCAGCACTCACAGGATTTCTATGATGCATGTGATGAGCTGGGATTCATCATCTGGGCAGAGATCCCGTTCATCAGCGTGTTCAATAAAGACCCGGATGCGCACCAGAACTGCATCAGCCAGTTAAAAGAGCTGATCATCCAGAACTACAACCATCCGTCCATCTGCTTCTGGGGAATCTCCAACGAGATCCTCATCGGAGGCATTTCCGAGAAGCTGGTTGAGAACCACAAAGAACTGAATGCGCTTGCAAAGGAACTGGATCCAACCCGTCTGACTACCATCGCCCATGTATCCATGACACCGATCGAAAGCCCGATGCACGGCATCACAGACGTGGAGAGTTACAATCACTACTTTGGATGGTACGGCGGGAAAATGGAGGACAATGGTCCCTGGCTTGACAACTTCCACAAGATCCATCCGGATATCTGTCTGGGACTTTCCGAGTACGGATGCGAAGGCATTATCACTTACCACGGACCGAACCCGGCATGTAAGGACTACAGCGAAGAATATCAGGCGCTGTACCACGAACACATGGCAAAAGTACTGGATGAACGTCCGTGGATCTGGTCCAGCCATGTATGGAACATGTTCGACTTCGGATGCGCTGCAAGAAACGAGGGCGGTGTAGCCGGAAGGAACAACAAAGGTCTTGTCACCATCGACAGAAAAACGAAAAAGGACGCTTACTATATCTATAAAGCATACTGGAACAAAGAGCCCATGGTACATCTGTGCGGCAAACGCTATGCTCAGAGAGCAGGCGAGACGACAGAGATCAGGGTATACTCCAACCAGCCGGCTGTCACACTCTATCTCAACGGTGAGAAAGTGGAAGAAAAATCTGCAGACAAAGTATTCGTGTTCACTGTTTCTCTGAAGGACGGTTTCAACACAGTCATGGCGGCCGCAGGCGGCCTGAAAGACACGATGACCCTGGAGAAAGTGGAGAAAGAACCTTCCATCTACGTTCTTCCGGAAGTAAATGAGCGCGCAGAAGGCGTTGCAAACTGGTTCCAGACCGTAGGCGATATGGATCTGAAGGCTCCAATGGAGTTCCCGGAAGGAATGTACAGTATCAAAGATACGATGGGAGATCTCGCAAAGAATGAGGAGTCTCTGGAGATCGCCTCCACCGCTTTTAAGCTTGCCATGAATATGACCATAAGACCAGGCGAAGGAATGTGGGATATGATGAAAGAAATGAAACTTGAAAGTATGCTTGAGATGGCCGGTTCCCTGGTTCCGGACGGATTTGCAGAAAGTCTGAATGCAAAACTGATCAAGATCAAAAAAGACTGATCCTGCTCAAAATAATCTACTGCCATTATCCATCCTTTCATTAGAATATAAACGAACACCAAACCTCAGGAACCCCGTGCTGCGGCTGTGCCGCGGCACGGGGTTCCACTTTTGTCAGTTTTGTCCAAAAAGCATGTCTTTGCAGCAGGATTATGCAATAAATCTGCAAGAATGAGACAAGTTTTCTTATACAGAAGATCTTATAATGATAGGAAAACCATCAAACACAGACTGGAGGAAAACAATGATAAAAAAATATGTATATGGCACACCTTTTTGCACAGACGCTGTTATCTCAGAGGTTCCGGCAGCTTCCAATCCTTTTCCCTTCGGCACGGTCTGCACGGACAACGGCTTCAGCTTTACTTATGTAATGGATCCGGATGATATCGTCTACGGCCTTGGGGAAGCAAACCGGGGGATCAACAAACGGAACTGGTGTTACATCAGCGACTGCGCGGACGATCCCGATCACACAGAAGGCAAGCGTTCTCTCTATGCGGCACACAATTTTATCATCTTAGCAGGGAAAGAGAATTTTGGACTGTTCTTTGATTATCCGTCCGCCATCAGGTTTGATATCGGATACACAAGAATGGACACACTCACTGTGACCTGTACAGACGCTGACCTTAATCTCTACGTCATTGAAGGCGAGTCTCCATATGATATCGTCAGGCAGTTCCGCGGTATCATTGGCAGAAGTTACATTCCCCCGAAATTTGCGTTCGGTTTCGGCCAGAGCCGCTGGGGATACCGGACAAAAGAAGATTTCCGCAACGTTGTAAAAGGGTACCGTGAAAACCACATCCCTCTGGATATGGTCTACATGGATATTGACTATATGGAATCCTACAAGGATTTCACCCTGAATGACGATTTTCAGGACCTCTCCGGTTTTGCCAGGGAGATGAAAGAGAAGAACGTCCGCCTGATCCCGATCATCGACGCCGGAGTCAAGATCGAAGAAGGGTACGACGTGTATGAGGAAGGCGTGAAGAACGGCTATTTCTGCAAGAG
The DNA here is from genome assembly GCF_016902345.1 of Mediterraneibacter glycyrrhizinilyticus. Lineage (GTDB taxonomy): Bacteria > Bacillota > Clostridia > Lachnospirales > Lachnospiraceae > Mediterraneibacter > Mediterraneibacter glycyrrhizinilyticus_A. Next base: position 26,754 of record NZ_JACJLR010000025.1, read on the forward strand.
AGCGGACGGAAGCGATTTCATGGGCGCGGTATGGCCGGGTCCGGCACATTTCCCGGATTTTCTGAATGAAGACGCCCGGAAATGGTTTGGCGGAAAATACCGCATCCTTACGGATCAGGGGATCGAAGGCTTCTGGAATGATATGAACGAGCCTGCCATCTTCTATTCGGCGGAAGGGCTGGAGGAAGCCAAAAAGATCGTTCAGGCATTTCTCGATGACAAGAGCGGAAGTACCGATCCCGGGCATGTCCGCGAAGTATTTTTCAGGCTTTCCAACAACCGTGATGACTATGGACGTTTCTATCACAATGTAAACGGCGAAAATGTCATCCATAAAAAGGTCCACAATCTGTACGGCTATAACATGACGCGTGCTGCCGGAGAGGCATTTGAAGAGATCGATCCGGAAAAGAGGTTCCTCATGTTCTCCCGCTCTTCCTACATCGGCATGCACCGTTACGGCGGGATCTGGACGGGGGACAACAAGTCCTGGTGGTCCCACATCCTTCTGAACCTGAAGATGATGCCGTCCCTGAACATGTGCGGTTTCCTGTATACTGGAGCAGACCTGGGCGGATTCGGGGACGATTCCACCCGAGACCTTCTCCTTCGTTTTCTTGCACTGGGTGTATTTACCCCGCTCATGCGGGATCACACCGCCCTGGGCACAAGAGATCAGGAGTGCTATCAGTTCGGAGATACCGCAGACTTCCGCCATATAGTGGGGGTGAGATACCGCCTTCTGCCCTACCTCTACAGCGAATATATGAAGGCGGCCTTAAACAACGATATGTATTTCAAGCCTCTTGCTTTCGTATGGCAGGAGGACAGGATGGCGCGCGGCATTGAGGATCAGCTGGTACTCGGAAACGAGATCATGATCGCGCCGGTCTATACCCAGAATGCCTCCGGGCGCTATGTCTATCTCCCGGAGGAAATGAAGTTTATCAAATTCCTTCCGGACGGGACTATCTCTGAAGAAGTCCTCTCAAAGGGCATCCACTGGATCGATGTTGCCCTCAATGAAGTCCCTTTGTTCATCCGTTCCGGGAAATGCATCCCTGCAGCGGATGCGGCTGAGTGCGTAGATGCTGTTGACTACGGCACGATCCGAATGCTGGGATATGAAGGAGCGGAATACGTCCTGTACAATGATGATGGGATCCACAAGGATTACGAAAACAAGAAGAATTTCTCTATTCTGAAAAAATAATGAAAAAAGACGGCCGCATTGACTTTTTCCTCCACAAACGATATACTGGCTATATTACTACACTTGTAATACTTGAAGGAGGAAGATACAGATGAAATCTCTGCCGCAGATATCCGAGGCGGAATATGAAGTAATGAAAGTTGTATGGGGGAACGCGCCCATCAGTACCAATGAAGTGACCGAACGCCTGACATCGACAACGAACTGGAGTCCGAAGACAATACAGACCATGCTGAAGCGCCTGGTGACAAAAGGAGCTCTCTCCTATGTAAAAGAAGGAAGAGTTTTCGTCTACACCCCTCTCGTGGAGGAGGGCGAGTATGTCGGCCAGAAGAGCCGCTCGTTCCTGAGCAGGTATTATGACGGGAAATTAAGTTCCATGGTATCTGCCTTTCTGGAAAATGACAGGCTGACTGATTCCGAGATCAGCACACTCAGAGAGATCCTTGATAAAAGCGAGGACCGAGGAGGGAATTGATATGTCCGGTTTTGGGATACAGTTTCTGATCTGTAATATTTTTATCGCACTTTTTGTCATCCTGCTCACAGCAGCAAAAAGGCTCTTCCGCGGAAAGATCACGGAACAGGCTCAGTATATTATGAATTTTTCGCTATTTGTCCTGCTCCTGGTCCCCTTTCTCCCGATCCGTACTTTCGGGATCCCTGATCTCTTTGCAGAGCTGGGAGCTCATGCCGGAACACTCTCTTCCGGAACAGCGCAGGGATCCTCCGCTTCCGGAAGCGCTGCGGCTTCTGTGGGGGGGCAGCTGGATGATCTACAATGAAGACACTGCCGGAACAAGAGTGTCTCCGGACTCTACCTACAAGATCTATGATGCACTCCTTGGACTGGAGAAAGGAATCATCACGCCGGAAGATTCCGGGATGGCATGGGACGGGACAGAATATTCCATCGATGCATGAAATTCTGACCAGGATCTGGATTCTGCTATGGGAAATTCAGTCAACTGGTATTTCCAGTCGATTGACCATCAGGCAGGGTATTCTGAGGTTGCTGGATTCTACCACGAGATCGGTTATGGAAACGAAGATGTATCAGGAGGGATCGATTCCTACTGGGGTGAATCAACGCTGAAGATCTCTCCCATTGAGCAGACGGAACTCCTGGCGAAGCTGTATTACAATGAATTCGGGTTTTCCCAGGAAAACATTGACACCGTCAAAGACTCCCTGGTCCTCTCGTCCGGCACGGACAGAATCCTCTCGGGTAAGACCGGGACAGGCATGGTCAATGGCCAAAATGTGAACGGGTGGTTCGTCGGATACGTGGAAGTCTCAGAAAATGTATATTTCTTCGCAGCGAACATCCAGAATGAAGATAATGCAAGCGGCTCTGCCGCATCTGATATCGCATTGTCAGTCCTCGGTTCATTCGGGATATGGCAGTAGAGCTGTCAGACCAGCGCCAGGCTCCTCAGTATGTACAGCCAGCCCGTTACGGTAAATGCGCTGAACATGGTGGTCAGCATGACGGTACTTGATGTAAGCACTCCCTCATGCCCCATATTTCTTGCCATGACATAGCAGCTCACTGTCGTCGCAGACCCAAGCATGATCAGGATCGCCACGAGCTGTTCCTCCCGGAATCCCAGCCGGACCGCGATCGGAAGGAAGACAACTGCGAACCCTGCAAGTTTCATCAACGTCGCCACTACCGCCGGTTTTGCTTTCCCGAAGGCTTTCCTGATATCAAAGGACGCTCCCATCGCCATCAGGCCAAGAGGAGTCGCAATGGCGCTCACATCAGAAACTGCCTTCTCCATGATCGAAGGCATGGGGATATTCAGCGCGGACCAGAGGAGCCCCGCCACAATGCCCAGTATGATGGGATTGGTCACAATTCCTTTCAGCGTCTCGATCCACACCCTGCGGTCAAGTTTTCCCCGCTCCGGTTTAAAAAAGGAAAGGACCACCACCGCCATGATATTATAGAGAGGGACGCTGCCGATGATCATAAGAGGCGCCATCCCTGCATCCCCGTAGATATTCTGAATAAACGCGATCCCCAGGAGTGCCGCGCTGCTCCGGTAGGACGCCTGGATGAACTCTCCCCGGATCGACCGGTCACGCCAGACAAATGAGACTGCCGCAGCGATGGTGATGCTCAGAAGCGTCGCAACAAAGCAGAATGCGACAAACTTTATATCCCACACCTGAGAAAAATCCACCGTCGCCAGGTCCTCAAACACAACGACAGGGAGTGGGACGAGAAATACAAATTTATTCATCTTCGACGCAAAATCTTCGTCGATCCACCCGATCTTCCGGAAAAAGAGCCCGAGAAGCATCAGCAGGAAGATCGGCACAGTCGCATTCAGGCTGAAAATCAGATTTTCCAAGTGATTCACCATTCTTTCTATAATTAATGTCCGTTTACTATTCTGTCCTTTTTCTCTTTCCATGTCAAGTGTCAGAAACACCGTCTTTTCTTGACAGTGTTTTCTCTGCTGTTTACAATAATGTCATAAAATAAGAACGGAGGTGTTTTTATGCTGCACGAAGTTAATTTTCTCTCCTGCAATGAGCGGGATACTGTCTTTGGATGGATCTATGTCCCTGCGGCAAAGCCGAAGGGAATTGTCCAGATCATCCACGGATACGGGGAACATTCCCGAAGATATCTGCACATGATCTCAGCCTTTGTTGATGCCGGTTATATCGTTGCCGCAGATGACCATGTGGGACACGGCAAGACCGCGATGGAGAACAACTCCTGGGGCGACTGGGGCGAAAAGGGCTGCCACACCATGATGGAGGATGAACACAGACTGACAGAACTTGTATGCGAAAAATATCCGGGGTTCCCATATTTCCTGTTCGGTCACAGTATGGGTTCTTTCATTGCGCGAGACTATGCCGCCAAATACGGTAATGCTCTCACCGGTGTTACGATCTGCGGAACAGCCGGCGTATTCCGCGGCGCTGCAGAAGCAGTAAAAGAATTAAAAGCAGCTTTGGATGCAGGGCACGGAGATGAGAGTGATCCTGCTTTTACCGGACATCTGATGGGATGGATGGGCGAACGCTGCGGTGAAGTCACCCTTGGAAATGAATGGATCTGCTCTGATCCATATGTCCAGAAAGACCATGCGGAAGATCCTTTCGACGCATTTACCAAACCCACTCTGAACCGCTCTCTTTACTATTTTGCGCAGATGATGGAAGTCATCACGGGGACAGAATGGGCCCAAAAGGTGCCGAGGTCGCTGCCCTTCTATAATATCGGCGGAGATCAGGATCCGGTCGGCGAATATGGGAAGGGAATCTATGAAGTGTCCAACTGGCTGTATGATACCGGTCACAGTGTTAAGACAAAAGTCTATCCCGGATACCGCCATGAGATACATAATTACACTGAGATCCGTGACAATGTGGAACAGGGTATTATCTCCTTCATGGACGGACTCATCAAATAAAAATTTATCCTGATATTTCTACTTCTTAGTTAAATACGGCAAAGTTAAAGAGAGACTGTGAACGCTTTGCTCACAGCCTCTCTTTTACATTCTGTCATTTTATCTTCTTATCTTTTCATCCAATCCCGCCCCAGGCGATTCCCAGTATAAAACAGAGAACGCACAGAGGAACGAAAATATAACGACCAAACGGATAAAACCATTTCATCATCGGCTTTTCCGCTCCGAGCTGTACAGCAGCCATGGCGGTATCTCTCTTCATGACCCAGAAAAACATAACGCCGGCTGTCAGCGCCCCCAGAGGCAGGATATAGATCGAAACCGTATCCATCCACTGAGATGTCCAGGGCTGGATCAACAGGGCAGTGATCAGACCGAATCCATGGATCAATGCAGTAGCTGTCCAGCGTTTCATGTGCAGCTGCTCCTGGAGAAAGTTGATGGGCGTTTCAAACAGGTTGATCACCGAAGAAAGACCGGCAAACAAGATCGCCACATAAAAGAAGATGACGATAACTCTCGCCAGTACGCCCATGCTGTTGAATACAGGGAGCACATAGATAAACATCAGACCGGGACCACCGTTTCCCAGATCCGCGCCCGCCGAGGCCATTGCCGGAATGATGATCAGCATGGCCAGAAGAGCCGCCGAGGTATCCATGACCGCACAGATCACGGCAGAGCGGCGGATATTCACTTTGTCATCCAGGTAGGAACCGTACACAATGGAGCCTGATCCTGCAACCGATAGGGAAAAGAAACACTGCCCGAATGCATAGACCCATACCTGAGGATCCAGCAGTCCCACGGGATCCAGGGAGAAAATGTACTGATAACCGCTGCTGGTGCCCGGCATAAAAAGCATAAAGACTGCCAGGGTAATGAACAGCACGTATAATACAGGGATCATGATCTTGCACGATTTTTCGATCCCCCCTGCGACCCCCATGATCATGATCAGGAACGAAACAACAATACCGACCGTGATCCACAGGTTATTTGCACCTCCGGTCTCAAGCGTCATCTGAACAGCCTGGAGCAGATTATCCGCTTCCGGCGCGACGGAACCGAATGTCCCGCCGATGGCATCCATATCCTGTCCCATCGCTGTCAGTTCACCGGTAAAAGCCATCTTGACATAATAGAATACCCATCCCATGATAACCGAGTATCCGATGGCAAGGCACAGGGAGCCGATCACCGGGATGATCCCCAGACGCTCTCCGGCTTTTCTTCCCCTGCCTCCGTTTTCCATTGCTTTTCCAAATGCGCCGGAGGGACCGGTTCCTGCCCAGCGTCCCATAGAAATCTCCTCCATCATACCGGACTGGCTGATGATAAAAACAAATATAAAATAAGGGATCAAAAAGGTCAGACCGCCATAGCGGGAGACCAGCATTGGAAAGCGCCAGACATTCGCCATACCGACACAGGAGCCAACCGCAGCCATGATAAATCCCCATTGGGATTTAAATCCATCCTGCTTCTGTACAGTATTCACATTTTTCATAACAATCTCCGTTTTTCAACAGAAGCCTTTTTCTGTCTGTTTTTAATCATTCTCCTACTATGCACACACGGATCAGGTTGGTCCGCCCCGGGATCCCCAGCGGGATACCGCCGGCAAATACGATCTCGTCGCCTTCCTTTACAAGTCCATGTGCCTGAGCAGCCTCAATCGCGCGGAGACAAAGAATCTCGGAGCTGTACTCCTCCTTGATCGACATAGGATAGATCCCCCAGGACATGTTTAACTGCCTGCATACCTTCTCTGAACTGGAGCATCCTCCGATCATACATCCCGGACGGTATTTTGAGATCATCCGTGCCGTACAGCCTGTCTTGCTCGCCGCAAGGATGGCTTCCGCCTTCAGATCGATCGCTGTCATACAGGTTGCATGAGAGATCGCGTTTGTCACATCAGGATCTTCAGAACGCTCGGATTTTCGGAAAATATCATTATAATCAATATTGTTTTCCATGCTGACCGCGATCCTGTTCATCATCTTCAGTGCTTCCACCGGATATTTTCCTGCCGCTGTCTCTCCGGAGAGCATGATCGCGCTGGTCCCCTGATAGATCGCGTTCGCCACGTCGGTCGCCTCTGCCCGGGTAGGTCTGGGATGTACCATCATAGAATCCAGCATCTGGGTTGCGGTGATGACCACCTTGCCTGCCTGATAGACTTTCTGGATGATGCGCTGCTGTATGATCGGCACTCGCTCCAGCGGGATCTCAACTCCCATATCGCCCCGCGCCACCATGATGCCGTCCGCTTCTTCAATAATTGCATCAATGTTATCCACACCCTGCTGATTCTCGATCTTTGCGATAATATTAATGGAGCTTCCCCCATTATCATCAAGCAGTTTCCTCATTTCCTTTATATCATCTGCGGTACGTGTAAATGATGCAGCCACAAAGTCAAAATCCTCCTGGATCCCGAAAAGAAGATCATCCCTGTCTTTCGGACTGATGAACGGCATGTTCAGTTCCACTCCCGGTACGTTGACCCCTTTCCGGTCTGAGATATCTCCTCCATTGGCCACGATGCAGACGATATCTTTTCCCTGGATCTTTTCCACCCTCATTCCCACCAGACCATCGTCGATCAGGATAGAATCACCCACTTTCACGTCACGGTAAAGATCTTTATAGGAGACAGTGACCTGTTCCTGTGTTCCTTCCACCTCGTCATTCACCAGGGTAAACTCCTGTCCCTCCTGAAGGGTGATCTTATGGTCCCTGAAACATCCGATCCGGATCTCCGGGCCCTTTGTGTCCAGAAGCGCCGCAATCGGCCTGTCATATTGCTTCCTGAGAACCTTCAGCTTCTCCAGCCTCACTTTCTGTTCTTCATGAGTTCCATGGGAAAAATTAAATCTGGCCACGTCCATTCCTTCCCGGATCAGCGCCTCCAGAATTCCTTCCCGGTCAGTTGCGGGGCCAAGTGTACAGATGATCTTCGTCTTTCTCATAATCCTTTCCTTTCCGGATAAATCCTTTCAATTTCTTTGGTCTTCATTATACCATTATTGACAGGTCAATATCCAGAGAGAAATGTTAATATATGCCTTTTCTTTACATACATATAACAAAGAAAAAAGCCCGGTGCCTGCAGGATGTGCATTCTGCAAACGCGTGGGCTTGTATTCTGCTCTTATTCTTGTATCCTCCTGTATTCCTGCGATCCCAAAATCTCAAGGGCTCAACTCATTATCCTTATCCGGCCGCTCACTGCTGCCCTGCCGCCTCATTGACACACCGGAGCGCGTTCAGGCTCCTCGGATATCCGATATAGGGAAGGCACTGTGAAATGACCTTGATCAGAAATGCCTTGTCATTCCCTACTTTCATATTTCCCGCCGCATGGGAAGTAAGCTGCGGTTCACATCCTCCCTGTGCTGCCAGGAAGCAGAACGTGATCATTTCCCTCTGCCCATAGTCAAGCCCTGTTCTGGTATAGTAATCTCCAAAGCAGTTGCCTGACAGCCACCGGTTGATATGACGGCTCTCCTCCGGGCCGGATGTGGCAAATCCTTTCATTCCCTCTCCGAAGATGTCAACCTGAGCCTGCTCCCCTCTTTCCACACGATCCTCAACGGTCGTGGTTGCCTGGCCTTCCAGCGGCAGGGTGATCCCTTTTTCTGTCAGCACTTCATTTACCACATCAAAAAACGGGCGTACTCTGCCGATTCCCAGATAAGCGCATGCCTGATAGACGATCTCCTTTACCTCAACCGGAGTCAGTCCCAGATTCAGTGCTCCCGGCAGAACCTCCTTGAACTCATCGATCCCCTGGCACCCAAGGAGAGTGGCAAGGATCGCCATCATCCTGGTGCGGTCATCCAGATCATCCTGGTTCACGACCTCATCACAGGAGAAGTTTGTAAAGAACTCTGCGAACTCCGGATCTGTAGATGCAAGCTTAAACGCCCCGTCCGGATAGAATTTATTGAAATATTTTTCTGCTGCTTCTGTCATAACTGCTGCTTCCTTTCCTTTTCATTTTATCAGTATATATAGCACGCTATTTTAATTTCCCGTATTCTTCGTCCGAAACAGCCTCAAGCCATTCATTAGACGCGCCCTCTGCCGGCACCTCTACTGCAAGATGCTGGAACCAGGAATCCGGGGCTGCACCGTGCCAGTGCTTTACTTCCGGCGGGATGTTCACAACATCTCCGGCTTTCAGCTCCTGAGCCTCTTTTCCCCACTCCTGATAATAGCCGCGTCCGCCTGTTACGAGGAGGATCTGACCGCCTTTGTGGTGGATATGCCAGTTGTTACGGCAACCCGGCTCAAATGTCACGTTACCTACGCCAACTCTCTCTGTGGTGAGCATCTTCAGATAGCTCTGTCCGATAAAGTACTGTGCGAACGCTGTGTTTGGCTCGCCGATCTCAAATACGTTGCCGCCTCCTAAGTCCTGTTTCATTTTTTCTGTATCCATGTATAACGCCTCCAGTTTGTGATATAAATATATCTTTTTGTCTGTATACATTTTATAACCGGCTGAGGCTATAGGCAAATGCTTAGTTTACATGGCGTGGTATGCCTGGTAGGTATGATCATTTTATCAGCCCATAAATCAATTTCATTTTCTGGATAATCTCTTGAAGGCTCTGGCTTCGTATACCAAATGATTTCAGATCAACCGTTTCCTTCTCCATAGCTGAAAAGAATATCTCTAAATCCCTCTGAATTGAAGATGGCGGTATCAACTTGGTGTCAGGCGTTAATAAGATACTCAAACGGAATACATCATTTTTGTGTTTACGGATATTTTTGCTGTCAACATGCTCTCCTTGTTCTTTTCTCTCCATCAGATCCAGCCACGCTTTTGCTTTGAAGGGAATCAGATAACCCGCATCCAGAATCGGTATATCATTCAGTACGACTTTCCCTTCCTGAAGGAACTGATAATAGTCAGCATCCATCAAAATGGCCGATAAACTAGATATCTCATCATCCAATGGAAGAGGCGTCAGCACCGCATCTTCCGGAAGCTCGATCGCATCGACGCGCCCAGAGAATAGTTCGATCATATAAGGATAATCCCGGCTGGAAGGCTTTGAAAAGCGGTAAAACTGTGGTTCTCCCGTGCTTTTATTCTTGTGTTCATAATCTGCCGCATTTACATACTCCCAAAACTTGCGTCCGAATTCCGGAGTCAGACTTTCCACGATCAGGACCATATCAATATCTCGCGTCGCCCGAAAATCCAGACTATCCTCGCTCATCAGAAGGTCGCATGCGGTTCCGCCAATAATTGTATACTGGTCAGTATACTCCGCGAACCACCGCCGAAAACTATCTAATCCTGTTACCATGTGCTTACCATATCCTTTCTGTTAGTTCTTCCAGACATTGCAGGGTACGTTCATCTTTCTCCTCTGCCAGACTCAATGACAGTGATAGGACATCGACCATCTCCGTCTGGCTGATATTACGAGGATCATATTTCCATATCTGCAGGGCACATTGTCTGTCCGAATCCAACAGACTGCTTGTGTAAGAATCTTTTTTCAAAGATAATTTCAGTGTACCCCAGGTTTGAATAACAGGCGGATTCAGCATACTCATATCGGAAAGTGCTGAGAGTCCTGTGGAAAACATTTCCGGCTGCACATCCTCCTTGGAAATATATACTGTCTTTCGAACCGGTTGGATCAGATATGGCTGCATCTCCTGATACAGCTCTTTAGGTGTACATTCTGTTAGCAGCATTTTCTTTGCCCCAACACCGGTTCCAACTTTTTTTATCAAATTGGTTCTGCACAGCTGATCAGCTGCACGCGTTATCGTCATAGCTGTAACTCCGAACCTTTTCGAAAGAGGTGCTAGTAACATAGGTTCACACCCTCTAAGTATCATAGCAAATAGCAGCTGCTGAGCAGATGGCTGTAATTTATCCGACATCGTCCTCGTTAACTCTGCATCACACTTTTCTGTGAGCATTGTCCCCAGAAAAGGAAGATATAGCTGCTTTCCGGGTATAACAAATGGGATTCGCGCCTCAATTAATGTCTTGCGCCGCTGACTGGTAAGCCGTGGCATTTCCAGTACCATTGGGAATCCACAGATTTCACCAATACGTCTTAAGTGCTTTTTTAGTGAATTCACAGTATCCAATTCTTCCTGTGGATGCAAAAACAGACATACTGTTTTTCCGAGTTTTACCTGTTCAAAATAATATTTTTCATTAAGGAAAAAAGGAAGGCTGCTTTGCTGCCGCCATTCTGTGCGAATCACTGGAATGCCTAAAATCTCTGTAATATATTCCATACGAACATCACCGTTTTAACTTATTTTCATTATTATAACATCATTAAAATTAAATTTCAATTTTAACGTTAAATCAATTATACTCATGGATCAACAGTAACGTTGTCGTATTGGGCAAAAGCTTTATCCGTGACCCCAATCTCCAATAGCTCCTGCGCAATTTCCTTACTCTTCACCCTCATCAGATTATCCTCTTCCTTAGCATTGGACAGCAGATTCACACTGCCGTACCAGACAATCTCCCTGTCAATAACAGCAAAATGCTCATGTATTCCCGGCTTTTCCATCACGGTCGCTCCCAGCTCCGTCAGTTCCGCAAGCAGTTCTTTTGTCTTTTCAATACGTTCTTTCGGGTAACCATCTGCCGGCAGAGTCAAAAGTGTGATCTTTACACCCGAGTCATGGCGTTCTCCCAGATCTTTTAACATCCTGCGTATGCTTGTAACATGCTGACTCCGGATGTTCAGCTCTGTTTGCCCTGCTGCCAGGCTGTCTATGTTTGCCCTTGATTTTCCTTCCTCTTCCTCTCCATCTATATCCCCAAAATCTGCAAGTGTGCCTAAGACTCCATCCTCAGACCACTCATTTATCTTCTTTTCGATAAATTCTTTCGAAAGCTTCTTTACATTCTGCAACTGCTGCCACTGATTCGGATATGCATTCCAATCTTGATCTATAAACGCACTGTTTCCATTCTTCAATGCCTGCTCCGGATAAGAGTGCATGAAGTCGTTGTATTTCTTCATTTAATGCAATAATTCTCTCTTTCTGTTCCTGAATGATCTTATCTTTTCTGTCCATATTTTTTCCTTTCGTAATATCCAGAAAAATATTGCGTTGCATTTGTAATTCGATTTTACAGCGCTGTATAGGGAAAGACAATTAAAAAAATAATTAAAAAAGCCGGCATCCGGATCCTGCTCCTTCAGCCAGCTTTTCAACTATCTCAACATCGTATACACTTCTCTTCCTCAACTGTGTACACTGTACCATAACCCCCATATTTCAAACGCTATACACACGATACACTCTCAAAATCTTAGTACAATTTACGGCAACCTGGCTCAAATGTCACGCAAATTCTTATGTATCGCCTTCATAACGCTTAAATACTCTTACAAAGAGAAATGACTTCACATACGCGCAAACAGCAAAACCTGCCACCATCATAAATATCCAAATCCCTTTCGTAAAAATCATGAGTGTGATCACGACTGCTGTGATCAGCAGCAGTAACAAAGTCTCTTTCAAATTAAAGACAGCTAAAATCAAAGCATTTTTCACCGTCTTTAATACTGTATTTTCAAATCTGGCATTTAGAGCAAATACATACAGCAGAGATAAAATATAGCAGATTCCAACAATTCCGGCCACGATCAATATTACATGATCAAAAGTCGAGGAAGATGATTCTTTCCACCAAAATCTGATGCCATACAAAAGTGATCCGCCCACCAGAAGATACAATACCGAAAGAAGGAACGACTGTTTAAAATTATTCTTGAATGCTTTCAAAAATGGTTTGAAAATATAGCCGTTCTCATGCCGCACTTCTCTCATCATGATCGTATACAAAGCGCTGAACGCCGGACCGATCGTAATGATAGGAGCGCAACATATGATGAACATAATATTCAATATCATAAAATCAGCCACTGTACTTAGAAAGCTCAGGATCGGGCTGTCCAGATTTATCTTCATATTCTTCTCTCCATTCTCCTGCTCATCATAACTATGCTTTACATAAATCGATCTTTACAGGCTGCTTTCCCGTCAATTCTATGCTGCGCTCATCAGGCTGACTGAGACCGACATACAAAGAAAACTTTTCACCACCGATAAACCGGCATCCATTGTCGTCCACTACTGTAAATGAACGTTCTGGTATTGATATTGTCACTGTTTTCTTCTCTCCCGGAAGAAGTTCTACTCTCTGGAATCCACAGAGCTGAGGATTTGGCACAGCCTTTTCGTGATCTTCGCATTTCATATAAACCTGCAGCACTTCACAAATTTTCACATTTCCTGTATTGCAGAGCACTGCCGACACTGTTGCACCGGAACCTTCCCACTTTGCACAGGCGGACTCCACTGCCGCCTCTCCATAGGTAAGACCGTAACCGAACGGATATTGTGCTTTTCCTTTCATATACCTGTATGTTCTTCCCTCCATGGAATAATCTTCGAATGGGGGAAGCTCATTAAGCGACTCATAAAATGTGATCGGCAGCTTACCTGATGGAGATTCTTTTTCAAACAGAATTTCTGCCACCGCATTTCCCCCTCGGGCTCCCGGATACCATAACTGAAGAATCCCTTCAAAATGATCTGCCGCATAGCTCATATCTATATCACTCCCGGCCATCATACACACGACAACCGGCTTTTTCGTTTCTGCAACTGCTTCCATCAGTTTTCTCTGGCAATAAGGAAGCTGCAGATCCGCTTTATCTCCGGAGGCATAACTGTTTCCTGTATCGCCTTCTTCGCCCTCCAGTGTCTCATCCAAACCAAGGCAGAGAATAACGATATCACTGTTTTCGGCCACAGTTACTGCCTCTGACAGCCGATCCAGATCCTGAGCAAGAGGTTCCGTTTTATCACGGAACAGATCGCATCCCTCCGAGTAAAGGATTCGTACTTCATCCCCCGCATATCTCCTGATTCCCTCCAGTACCGTTACATACTCAGAAGATGTTCCATGGTAATTCCCGATCAGAGCTGCTCTGCTGTCCGCATTCGGTCCGATCACACCGATCGTAGAGATATGCTCTTTTTTCAGCGGAAGGATGCTGTTTTTATTCTGTAAGAGGACGATGCTTTCCAATGTTGCTCTGTGTGCTGTTTTCAAATGTTCGCTGCACTCTACCATCGTATACGGTATATCGTCATATTCACTTCCATCAAAAAGTCCTAACAAAAACCGCGTTGTAAAAAGTCTCACTGCCGCTTCGGTAATGGTCTCTTCCGTGACAAGTCCGTGATAAAAGGCGTTAAGCACATGGAGATATGTATTTCCGCAGTTAAGATCACATCCTGCATTCAATGCCATCGCGGCCGACTCCATCGGAGTGCCTGTGACCATATGATTTTCATGGAAATCACGTATCGCCCAGCAGTCCGATACAAAATGACCTTCAAACTTCCACTCTTTACGCAGTTTATTCTCTATCAGTGTCTTGCTTGTATATTCTGGGAGTATATTTATCAACCGAGCTGCCGCAGCTTATTCCATTTATAAGCACCCTGTCTGCGTCCACCAAAGTTCCAAGGAGCACCTCTGCATCCGCCTGTGACTGTTTTGCGGTGACGAAGAACCTTTTTTCCAAGCAAACTGTCCCGCAGAAATCACGAAATTCATCTTCCCACCATCCCGGAATATTTATTTGAAAAGTTTTCTTCTGACTCAGGGGAGTATCACTTATAAATTCAAAGGACTCTCTTGCACGTCCAAGCCATTCTTGCTCTCTCCTTTTTTCCGCTGCTTCTACCCCACTCACGTATCCGGATTTTCTACACTGTTCCAATTCATCCACATAGATTCCCATTGACTGAATTGTTTCTTCACTGCACTAAGCCTTTGCTGGAGTTCCTCCAACCGCCGTCTGAATCAAACCTATCGGGATTCTGCTTGTTTCTCTCAGTGCCAGTGCCATAAACAAGCCCACTGCACTAAAATCCATAATTGAATCTCTCTCTGCACTTCTCCACTCACCCTCAGACAGTTCTTTTTGTTTCTTTCCAAAAAATATTTTCTCGGGACATCAAACATCCTGATTAGTGAATCGTTTACAGTGTTTATTTCATCTCCAAATCGTTCCATGACTCTGCGCACCGGTAGTTCCATATTAGATTGACCGCCTAAAAGAAATACGTCGCCGATCATCACATTCTGAATCGTGATTTCTTCATCTCCCTGTATCTCCAGTCGATACGGACCTCCGGCAGGCAAACTCGGAAGTTCAATCTCAAATCTCCCCTGTTCATCCGATTCTGCTTGAAACTTTTATGCTCCAAATGTTCCTTTTACCATAATTCCCGGATCTGTATTTCCCCGCACAAAATTTGTCTTATTTCGCTGCATCACCATACCATCACTAAACAAACATGATAATCGCAATTCCTTTACCTCCGTAGATCGTGTTTCCTTTGCTTTTTCCTGATCAAAGCAATACAAATAATCGCTGTTGTCAGTATTACTAAATATTGAGTTATATCTGTTTCATCTCCGGTCTGTACAGCCGAGACGCTCCCGCGTTTCTGCTCTGCCACAGAATCGTTCTTTTTCTTTACATTGTTGTCTGCTACAGCATCACCATTTTCAATAATCTCTGGTTTTTTGTCTGTATTTCCGTTCTCACTTTCGTTTCCTGTCTTGTTATCATCCACCTCCTGATTTTCCTGGCTTTCTATCAGTTTCACTGTTCCAAATACAGAAGGTCTCTGATATCCCATCCCTGACTCATCATACCAGCTTACAGTTCCTATCCTCGAACCATCTGAAGCGCCATCATTGATCTGAAATTCTAATCCCAAAAAATCTCCTACTTTCGGCCCTACGCCGATCCATTTTATCCCCAGTTCCACATTATAACCTGTTTCAGTACGTACCGCTGCAGATCGAAGATTAGCAGCAGTGCAGTTTACCCCATTAAATGATGCTTCATTCTCAAAGTTAATTCTGTATTGGCTGTCATCTTCTTGATAAATTTCGCTCTTTTCATTGTTCTGATCCACAAATACTTCCACTGAGTCCTGCTCATGTGCATTCAGCCCCATCTTACTGACCTCTGGATCTGACACTTGGAAATACGCATACAGATATTCGTCATCCCACATTGCACGTACTGTTCCCGATGCTTTCGGAGATCCTGTCGTAATTGTCAGCGGCACCTGCTCTGTATTTATCCACTCTTCTTCGAATATTCCGTCTATCTCAGGAGTTCCTCGGGTCACTTCTATATATGGCTTACATACAAATTCACCATAATATTTATTATCTGATGCCTGCGCATTTGTCAAATCATTCCACGACATCTGTATGTCATTGTCAAATACCACTACATCAAGCGCAATAACTGTTCCGACTGTTAATGGCTGCAGCTTTTCAGCAGGAATTGTTACAATCGCTCTGTAGCCATTTTCAGTTTCCTCCACATCTTCCCTGTATACAGTAAAAACATTTTCCGGGCTTTCTGCATATATGACAACCCTATCCAAATCATCTTTTTCTCTGTCCGGGACATTGACCATGATTTTAATCCCGCTTTCGTTCCAAAGCGCTCTGAAGGAAATCTCTCCTACGTAACTCTGATAAATAACCGGATCGATATTTTCAAAATCATCACTTTCAGAATAGCGAATAGATATTTTATTTATTAATGGTTCCAGCTTAGATGAATCTACTATCCCCCAATAAGCAGGTTTTGCTTTATACTCATCATCAAACAGCAGCGGCATCTGGGGTCTGTTTCCATCCGCTCCTCCCCCCACATCAGAAGAACTCTGTAACCACGAAGCGCCATCATGTGTTCCCCATATTGTAATAGCAGTAATATCTATTCCGGGTTCCTTGTCCAACCCACAGAGCACCTCAAAAATCTCTTTGTACCGATATCCTTCTTTCGTCAGCTCTACATCTCTGTCAGATCCATCATAATTTTTGCTGGACTGCATATCCAGCTCTGTCAGCTGAACTTCATCCACCACGGCAGAATACTTTTTCACAGCTTCTTCAATCAGACTGACAGATGGAGAATCCATGCTGTAATGTGCCTGCATTCCCATACCGTCAATTCGTGCCCCATCAGTATTGCGTATCATACTGAGAAGATTGCAGATTGCATCCCTTTTTGCAGGCTCCGTTTCTCCGTAATCATTATAAAAAAGTTTAACATCTTCAGGCGCATATTTATTAGCATATACAAACGCCTGGGTAATGTAACTACTATCCCCCTGAAAAACATTATACCAGCCTGTTGTCGTTCCGTTACAGGTAAAACGAAGAGAATTCGGATTATTTTCCGCATCATAATCCGCAGTTTCAATCTGCTCATTCACCACATCCCATGCATAGATTATCCCCTGATAAGGACTGGTATCACTATCGTAATGCTCGATTACTTCTTTGATATAATTTTCCATCCGAACCAACATTTTTTCTTTAGAGACATATTCTCCATCTGTCGAATACCCTTCGCGAAAAAACCAGTCCGGTGTCTGTGAATGCCATACCAGCACATGTCCTCTTACTCTTATTATATCGTCCGGATTATTCTCGTTATAATCTTTTACATAATCCATAATAGCATCTGCCTGACTGAAGTCTAACTGCAAAATTGGATCACCGTTTTCATCATAAACTATCGTGCCATCAGTTTCTGTTTGATAGGATGGTGTACTTCCAAGAATCACTTCCGGCTTCATCTCATTTTCACATGTAATACTATTATAATGTTTTGTTACCAGCTCCATTCTTGCTTCATCAGACAGAGCTCCAACAGGAATGGCTACTCCTGCCCGTCCTCCGATTGTCGATTTTTCTGCAAAATGATCTTTCAGCGGCATAATATCTTCAATCTCAACCAAATCTTTTTCAGTTTTTGACACTGACAGATTGTCTATATAAAATGTATCTGTACTGCTGCTATTTATAATAAAATGCAACATTACAGCCTCTTTACCGCCAAAAGGATTTTTGTCTACCGTAAAGGTTCCCGTTACCTTTGTCCATTGATTTCCGCTCAAATATACTTCCTCCTGATCTACTCTTGTATCCTGATCAGTATCACTGTAATCCTCCGTATAAATCCTGTTAATCACCGGCCTAACTTCCACGGGTTCAGACTCTGAGCCATTTTCGTCCAATCTAGCATAAAAAGAATATTCATATGTAACGCCATCTTCCAACACATTGGTCGCATTTATAGCACAGCCGACCCATTTCCCTTCAGACTGGGGTTCAACTTTAACGCACCTTTCACCTTCCGGAGCTGTTTCATCATTCTCAATAGAAATCTCTGCACCGGATCCATACCACCAGTATGGTACATTGTCTTCTCCGGCATCATTAAACCCCGAGTTCATCTCAGAAAATACATTTTCTTCTTCGGCATGTGCTACTATATCGTCTGATATAGCACCGAAAACACCGGTCATTACTGCTGCTATCATTAGAATTGCACAGCTACGTTTTCTTTTTTCCATCCTTTTCTCCTTCCTTGTAAGCGCAAACTGTATCTACCTATGCTATTCTATTCTAGCAAATCTCTTTTTGCAGTACAACCTGACAGATTATAGGATTTCCCGGTTCAAATTTAATACATATCTGTCCTCTAAAATGATGTCACATCCTCTGGCTCTGCACTATCTCACAGTTCCTGATTCAGTTTCCGGAACTGTTCCAAGCTTTTCTCCTCATGACCGAAGACCTTAAACACCTTCTGCCCGTCCATCTTTTGCTAAATATAATATTTATATCAAACAAATATAAATTTTACTTAAATTACAAATGATAGCTGCGCCGTAAAGGATAATGATAGAAGTGTAAAATACAGATTTCCCAGCATATACCCCAGTTTATCGCTGATCCCAACCGATTTTTCACTTTTCTTCATCCCGTGCTCCTCCTACAGATGTTTCTTTTTCCGCAGATAACTTCTTATCACCAGAACCTCTGCACCAAGGAAGACTGCTGCCAGGATCCCGTCCACGACAAACAGCGTTCTCATCCAGTCCGGGATTGCGCCCGGAGTGTAATCTTCATATGCAGCGCTGTTGACCGTCACATAGAAGATATTCTTCACCGCATCACGCATCGCGAGTACGCTGGTAGCGCTTAGATCCGTCATGATCGCCTCGTTGCCCGCTACTCCCAGCATCATGTCTGTGCCGCCGCGGACTGCACGGTCTGCGTCCATATATCCGTAATTTCCAAAGTAATCGGAAATGACCATTCCTTCAAATCCCCACTCGCCTCTCAAGACATCCTGGAGAAGGGCAGGACACCCTGACGCCCATTCTGTCCCGAGATAATTGTAGGAGGACATGACCGCAAGTTTTCCTGACTCTGTATTCTTCACACAGTATTCAAAGGGCTTCATGTACAGTTCTCTTAAACTCTGCTCGTTGAACCAGGTACACAGAAGTGCGTTTCTGTTGATCTCCTGTTCATTCAGTACGAAATGCTTGATATACGGATAGATACCCTGCGCCACAGCCGCAGATACTTCTGCATACGCCATCCTGCTGCTGAGCAGGCTGTCTTCGGAATAATACTCAAAGTTCCTTCCTCCGAAAGCGCTTCTGTGCAGGTTCATGGAAGGCGCATACCATCCGACGATCCCGAAATCCGAGAATTCCCGGCACATTCCCTCTGCCGCTTTTTCCGCCAGGTCAACATTCCAGGTCTGGGCGATCAGCACTTCAGAACAGTATCCTGTACCAAAGGCGTTCAGCGTACGGGAGTTGACTCCTGCCGGACCGTCTGTATCCATTGTACGGATCTTGCCCACCGAATCCACTGCTGCGGTCTGGTGTCCGCCATAAGCGATCAGTTCTACCATCTCATCCACTGTCACCTGGTCGAGCAGATCCTCCCATCTGGGATCATCATAAGACGCGCCTCTCAGGTCATAGAGTTCCAGCCCGTTGTCCGCTCCTGTTGTGGGCATCTCATCCTCCGGATCATTGTAGATCGTCGGATCATAGGTTCCATTTCCCAGGACCTCTCCCTCCAGTTCATAGCTGGAAGGCGCGCTCACTGCCTCTTCATAGTTGGCAAATCCGTCTGCTCTTGAAAGGTATGTGATGTCGCCCTGTGCAAAGTCGAATCTGTTGGCCGCCGCCACCTGATCTCCGGAGTGAGGATTGGATTCGTCGTAAACGATATCTTCACTCAGTTCATACTCCTGGCTGTCGATCACATCATGACTGTCAGACCGGAGGCTGATCCCGTAAGTTCCCGCCTCCAGAACGTACTGGCCGTCTCCGGACATATCATAGGAAGCCATATCTTCGATCGGGAAAGACAGGGTCAGTGTCTCCGACTGTCCGGGTTCGAGCATGTCGGTCTTGTCAAATGCGGCAAGGTTCACGCTTGACTTCTCAATGCCGCCGTTTTCATAAGGCGGGGTATAATAAAGCTGTACCACATCCTTTCCGGCTGTGTCGCCTGTGTTTGTCACCGTCACATCCACACTGACGGAATCCTCTGTCACATTCAGATCGCCCATCTCCTGTGTGAAAGTCGTGAAGCTCATCCCATATCCGAACGGATACATCACCTGCTCCCCGTAATCGATCAGACCTTCCTCTGCTGCCGTTTCATAGAAACGATAACCTGTGTAGATCCCTTCTGTATAATTTACAAAGGAAACGATACCATCCGCCGCTTCCCAGGAAGCCAGAGCAGCCTCCTCTGTCTCCTGTGTGTTTGTGTAAGCGAAATGCCCGATATTATTGTAGTACGGCGTCTGTGTCAGATCGCGCACCCAGGTATCCGTGGTCTTTCCTGACGGGTTCACATTTCCCGCAAGGATATCGCCCAGGGCGTTAAATCCTGTCGCCCCTGCTCCTGCACAGAGGAGCACGCTTTTGATCTGATCATATTCTTCCGTCCATCCAAGTTCGAATGTATTGGCTCCGTTATAGACAACAATGACATTTTCAAACTCGCTGCAGACCATATCTACCAGGTCTCTTTCTGTCTGGCTCAATTCCAGATAAGTCTGTCCGTCCGTAAAGTCATCGTACTCAGAAGAATTATTCTGGTAGCTCCCGTTTGTATATTTTGTCCCCTGGTTCCATGTTCCGTCCATGAGAGCGCCCATATCATGAGGCAGGTCCGCCCCTTCTCCGCCGCTTCGGGAGATCACGATCATCGCCGTATCAGAAAAGTCTTTCGCGTTCTGTATCATCTCGTCAGAATAGTCGGATACCGGTACTTCCGGGAGAGTCCAGTCCTGTCCGTCATTGATCCCGATGACCGGACGATCTGCCCTGTATTCTGTGTACATATCAGACAGCTCGCTGTTCGTCTCAAACCCTGCGTTCTCAAGTCCCTCCAGGATCCCGACCGCAGTCGCTGCATCTACCGTTCCCGATCCGGTCCCTCCGTAGATCGGATTCGTGGATGCCCAGCCGAATACGTTGATCCGCTCCGGCGCGACAGGAAGAAATGAATCATCATTTTTTGTCATGACGATCCCCTCTCCTGTAACTTCTTCAATGACCTGGCGGGAATTGTCCACGCTCTCCTGGGAAAGGGATCCCATATCTGAGAGCACGATACTGAGCGTATTGCTCAGCGCCCCTGTGAGCATCACATTCACCACAAGGACTACCGCCACGAGAAACGCCAGAAGAGACTGTACTCTTACAAATCCCCTCACCGGCTTTGCCAGCTTTCTGGCAAGGATCATAACTGCGATCATGCAGACCAGCGCCACACCGATCACGATCAGGTGTGTCCTCACCAGCTGAAGCGCACTGATTATGTCCTCATATGCAACTTCTACATTTCCCATAAAATTTCCCTCCGTTTCTTTGTTGGTAGTGTCAAAACTACCTTCGTTTTTTATTGTAAAAGTTACGTTTTACCTTGATTTTTCGGAGGTTTGCAAATAAAAAGAGCATTGACCTCCCTTTTCTGGTATAATGTCAATCGCCAAACCAACCTTATACAAAAGGAGCCAACGCTCATGGACATTATACTTTATCTTCTCACCATTATTCAATACCTTTATCAGTTGAATTGCTGGTTATTAAATTTTATCTGCAGATACATCCCGCTCAAGCAGTGGGCGTTTGATGACTCCCATTCCCCCAAATACCAGAAGTACAAGATTGATGAACTTCCTTTGATTACGGATTTCCGTCAGGACTGGACCTATAAGGAACTGATTTCTTACTTCGATAAGCGTTACGGCAAGAAGATCCGCCCCATCAAACGACAGTCCGAATGTGACATCCCGGAAGAATGTTCCTGTCCCCGTTGTCAGGCTCCAAAGCCCTATCTTTACAAGAACAACGGCTCCAAAGGACAGCTTTCCTGCAAAGTCTGTGACGCAAAGTTCTCACAGCAGGATAACCGCTTTTCTGCCATAAAACTTCGCTGTCCCCACTGCGGGAATACTCTTGTCCCGAAGAAAGACCGGAAGTTCTTTGTCTTGCATAAGTGCGTAAACCCGAAATGCCCTTACTATCTCCATAACCTTAAAAAAGTGGAGCCAGAACATCTCAATGAGGCTTACGGAAAAAATAAATACAAGCTCCATTACATCTACCGTGAATTCACTGTAGATTTCTTCCGCATGGATTTGAACTCCCTTCCGAAAAATGCTTCTTCCCTGAAGTTCGGCCGGCATAACGCCCATGTCATGGGGCTCTGTCTGACTCTCCATGTAAATCTTGGTCTCTCCCTGCGCAAGACTTCTCAGGCTCTCAAGGACCTTTACAACATCCGGATCTCCCATCAGCAGGTCGCCAACTATGCCAGGACTGCCGCCCTTGTCATCAAGCCTTTCGTTGACAACTATGATTACAAGACCGGAACCACCTTTATCGCCGATGAAACCTATATCAAAGTCCGCGGGATCAAAGGATACATCTGGTTCATCATGGATGCGGTATCCCGCTCCATTCTTGGCTATCAGGTCTCTGATAACCGCGCGGTAGGTCC
The DNA here is from genome assembly GCF_016902345.1 of Mediterraneibacter glycyrrhizinilyticus. Lineage (GTDB taxonomy): Bacteria > Bacillota > Clostridia > Lachnospirales > Lachnospiraceae > Mediterraneibacter > Mediterraneibacter glycyrrhizinilyticus_A. Next base: position 49,372 of record NZ_JACJLR010000025.1, read on the forward strand.
CTACATCCTTGCTATGCGCATGGCTTTCCGTAAGTTAAAGCAGCTTCCGGAAAACTTCCGCTTTATCGCCGATGGATACAGCGCCTATCCACTTGCGGCACAGCAGTTCTTC
>NZ_JACJLR010000241.1 GCF_016902345.1 Mediterraneibacter glycyrrhizinilyticus
TCCACCATACGCTCTTATCAGCATGACCAAACGATAATCTCTCACGGGAATGAGATCTTATCTACACATGTATAGCGTTACATGTGTTGGCAATAGGCCAATTTATTTTAAGTCTGTTTTCTTCAGACTGGATAATTGTTAATGTTGTTAATAACATTACCTCGGATGTCTTGATTTATAAGATATTTCTTACTTATCAA
>NZ_JACJLR010000242.1 GCF_016902345.1 Mediterraneibacter glycyrrhizinilyticus
CAACAGCATACAGCATGATTGGGTTAAACCCGGTTCTTCCCTTATCTGAATAGCAGGCCAGCAGGCCCGAAAAATCTAATTCCTCCATCACGTTTTTCAGGGTATAGACGGGATCGTCATCGGGTAAACTCAATTCGAAGAAACTGAAGTTAATTTTCTGTTGCCCAAAGTCAAAAAAGTCGTTATAATAATCTTGTTTT
>NZ_JACJLR010000026.1 GCF_016902345.1 Mediterraneibacter glycyrrhizinilyticus
GTATTTATACATTCCAAAAAAGAATTTTTTCAGATTTTTCTATTTTAGATGATCCTTCGCATTTTCAAGCTTTATCCCTTATTTCTTTCGTATAAAAGCGAAATCCCTGCCTTTCGGGAGAGTTTTCATCTGTAAATGGATGAATGAATAGGAAGAAGTGATCAAGGTCAGTCGCGGGTACGTTTCACCTGGCAGGAACGAAATAAAAAGCCCTCAGAGGATGCCGCCTCTGGGGGCTTTTGGCTGTCCTTACGGACTACTCATTACCTTTTGCCTGAACATAACATAGCATATGCCTGAGGTGCAGTCAAGTATACCTGATCAGAGAAAATTGTTTTGTACATCATCTTTTATATTTTCGATGGTTTCTTCCACCTGCTCCCGGTTCATCTCATTTCCGTCTTTATCATAATTATGAGAGTAGATACAGACGGAAAGGAACGGGACGACGAATGACAGTGTGAGAAGACAAGCACGCTTCCATTTTTTTCTCATTTGATGTTTCCCCCTCTCACAAAAGATATTTTGCGACAAATCCCAGCGCGGTGATAAAAAGGACCGTGACCAGGGCAGTGCCGGCAATGACTGCAAGACTGCAGAGCATTTTCCGGACTTCGGGACTGAGATCTTCTTTTTTAGAGGCGGGAGTTTCCGGTTCTTTTTCTATGCCCGACAGGATATAATCTGCGCTTACATTGTAAATCTCAGTCAGGCGGATCAGATTGTCAAGGTCGGGCTTCCCCTGACCCGTTTCCCTTAGTTAAAGATATTGTTGGGTATCTCAAGATGTGTCATTCGATTTTGCCGATAAAGCGGTAGAAGATTTCTACCTCCTGTTCCCGGCTTCCGTCCTCACTTTTGACCGCTTCATGGACAAGGATTTTTTCAATCAGCGTATTCAGAAGTTCAGCCGTCAATTCTGTGGGATTGACATACTGTTTCATCAGACCTATCCACTTTTCAGCGTCAACCGCTGTCTGGGCAGCGGCCTCCATCGCTTCGTGAAGCCGTTCAATTTTTGCGTTCAATTCTCGCTGTTCGCCCTGATACTTTTCGGACAGCATATTGAAATTGTATTCTGTAATGCGTCCGGCAGACCAGTCCTCATACATTTTTGCAAACAGGGTGTCTACTTCTGCTTTGCGCTTTTCCGCCTTTTTCAGTTCGGCTGTCTGCCGCTTCCTTGCGGTATTGCGTTCCTTGTCGCTGGCGTTAAGTAGCCGTTTCAGAAGTTTGTCCCCGTCCTGCTGTGCCAGCACAGACCAGTATTGCAGACGGGAAAGGACATAGGCATAAAGCACATCATAGCGGATATAGTGCATGGAACACTGGTGCAATCCTTGCCCGTACTTGCTACAATGATAATGGCCGTAAGGCTTGCTGTTCTGCCGATTCTCCCCATAGGCCAGCGACCAGCCGCAGTCCGCACATTTTACCAGCCCGGAAAATATCTGCGTTGTGCCGTTCTTCTGCCGTCTGCGCCTGTTGCAAATCTGCTCCTGTACTTGACGGAACACATCTTCGGAAATAATCGCTTCGTGGGTGTTCTCCACACGATACCATTCCTCTTTTGGCTTGCGTACTTTCTTCTTGTTTTTGAATGAAATGTTGGTCTGCTTATTGTGGACGCTGTGTCCGATATAGGTTTCCTCTTTCAGAATACTTTTCACCTGCGCTATCGTCCACGCATAGGCTTTTTCCTCCGGCGCTCCGGCATAGATATTTGCGAAAGTGCCGTATCTCTGGAAATTCAGCCAGCCGGGAGTAGGTACTTTTTCTTCGACCAAAATCCGTGTAATGCTGGCGGCTCCCCGGCCATGAACGGCAAGGTCAAAAATCTTTTCGATAATCCACCTTGTTTCCGGGTCAATCAGAAGATGGCCTTTCTTATCCGGGTCTTTGACATAGCCCAGCGGGGCATAGGCTCCATAGTGTGCGCCATTTGCAAACCGTGTCCGCATGGCCGCTTTTACCTTTTTGCTGGTCTGGCGGGCGTGCATTTCATTCAGAATGTTGAGGAATGGGGCAAGCTCATTCTCTCCGTTGATGGTGTCCACATTGTCATTGACAGCAATATAGCGGACGCCTTTGCTGGGAAAGTAGATTTCCGTGTACTGGCCGGTCAGAATGTAGTTTCTGCCTAAGCGGGATAAATCCTTTGTAACAACGCAGTTGATTTTCCCGTCCTCAATGTCATCAATCATTCTCTGAAAATCCGGCCTGTCAAAGTTCGTTCCAGACCATCCATCGTCGATATATTCATCTATGACATTCAGGCCATGCTCGGCGGCATATTGCCGGAGCATCATGCGTTGTGTCTGAATACTCCCGCTTTCTCCTTGCAGTTCATCGTCCCGGCTCAATCTCATATAAAGCGCCGTGTTGTAAATCGTAGTATTGTAAGGTTGTTTCACCGTTAAAAATCCTCCTTCTAAAGAAACAACCCACGCTTACAATACTTTTGCTCTATGGCAATTATATCATAAGCGTGGGCGCGTTATCAATGATGGGCTATCAGGTTGAAGCGGCTTTTTCTGCGGTATGCCGCACCACATCTACAATCAGATCACCGAGGGGCTTCCCGCCTGTGGCGAAGTGTTCGGAGATTTTTATACGGTTGTTCCCACATACAAAATACTGCGTGCCGTTCTCTGCTTGTATGACCTGCCCTGTCCGGGGTGTAAAAATATCGCTTTCACTTTTTGCCATCCAGTGTCCTCCATATTCAGTTTTCAAGGTACAATGCCGCACAGGGGCGGCGAAAATTTCTGCTTATATCTATCACCTTTCCTTTACCGTGTGCCGCCGCTGCCGTTTCAGTTCCGCCAGCACTTCCGGCGGGATACGGTCAACCAGCCGCTGTAAATCGTCCAGTTCGCTTTTCAGCTTTGCCCGTTCTATCGTATCTTTCATCTTGCCTTTTTCACTGGCCTTTGCCCTTGCTTCCAGCTTTTCATTTTCCGCCAACAGGTCATTGATTGTGACCTTGTACTTTTTCAACTGCCCGGAGAAGTTCTCCATCTGCGGGAACCACTTTTTCAGCATGGAGAGGGCTTCCTCTTTTTTCTTTCCGGCGTTCAATGGGTTAATGCCGTCAAGGGCGGCTTCAATGGCTCTAGCCTGTTTGGAGAGGGAAATCGCCTGTTTGAAAAGCCGGGTGGGGATATGCTTCCGGCCTGTCTTGCTGGCACTCTCCCCACGCTCCAAGTCGGGATATTTCTCTACCATATAGGCGTGAAAATCGTCCTGCCACTTCGTCAGGTTTGCCCGGTTGCCGATAATCTCCTTTGCACACAGGCGGTTGTCCTTTGTCAGCGGAACAAAGGTCAAATGCAGGTGGGGCGTTTTCTCGTCCATGTGTACCACCGCCGACACGATATTTTCCCGGCCTACCCGTCCAATGAGGAAAGCCGCCGCCCTCTGGAAAAACGCCTGTATCTCCTTTGGGGATTTCCCCTTGAAAAACTCCGGGCTGGCGGTTATCAGCGTATCGACAAACCGTGTGCTGTCTTTCCTCGTCCGGCATCCGGCCTGCTCGATACGGCTCTGAATGAAGTGGTAATAGCATCCCTCCGGCTTGACGATATGGAAGTTGTATTTACTCCGGCTTATGTCAATGTCGGGATTGCTGGCGTATTGTTCTTTCTGTCTTTCGTGATGGGCTTCCAGCGGCCTTGCCGGGTTGCCCTTGTGCTTCTCAAACCGCAAAATTGCGTGTTGTGCCATTCTGCTCCTTTCCCCATTCCTTTCCTATCCGGGGTTTTCCGCAGGGAAAATCCCGCCGGAATTATCTCTGATACGATAGGAATGGAATGGATATAAATAAATCATTTTAATCTTTGTATTTCTATATACCGTCCGGTTTTCGTACTTCAGGGGGCGGTTTCCGTACTTCATGGGTACGGTTTTCAGCCCTCCGGCGTACCAGAACGGGATTTCTTGAAGTCGGCGTTTGGAACCGCTTCATAGGATTTTGGGAAAATGCGGTTGGGTTTTCCACAGCCCTGCTTCTGGATTTCCACCAGTCCGGCGTATTGCAGTTCCCGCAGGGTGTTCACCGCTTTCTGCCGCCCACAGTGGAGCAGGTCAACCACCTCGCAGATGGGGTAATACAGGAAAATCCGTCCGCAGTCATCCGCCCACCCATTCTTGCGGGATAACTCTGTCCGGCGCAGGATAAAGGCGTACAGAACCTTTGCCTCGTTGGACAGGGGCTTGAATGTGGGGGCTTCAAAGAGAAAATTCGGGAGCCGGGTGAAGCTGAACGCCTTTTCCGGCTGATGGATATAGATGGTATTTGTCATAGTGCGTTTTGTGGACGGTTAGAAGCCCGTTTTCCGGGGCGGGCGATACTTTATACCACCTGCCCCGGTTTGGGGCTTGCAAAGCCTTATAAATCAAGGCTTTTTCCACTCCTAACTGTCCACAGCAGACCTCCTAGTTCACTTTCTGTTTTCTGCCGCCTGTTTCCTCTGCGCCGGTGTCATGCGGTAAAGGGAACCGTCCGGCCTGCTTTCCAGCGGCGGCAAGTCTTTATAGGGGTTATCTCTCATGCGTTCCCTCCATTTTTCTTTCCGCTGCCGTTCTCCCCGAAAAGGCTTCCTGCCTCGTTGTCGCAAGCTGCGTATCGCTCGTTTCGCCGCAAGCGGCAAAACTCACTTGCTCCGCTGCTCCTCCTCTCCCCACAAAGCCATATGGCTTTGCGGGGGCCCCGACAATAGCGGCGTGTTCCGGCGTTGGCACGCTCCCCGCAACTTCGGGACATTTTGTCCCGAAGTCCGGTTCCTTGCGGTGCTTCCCCAGCCGGGGTATTCCTTTTCGGACGGTCATTCTGTTTTCAAGGTGCTGTCCATCGATGAACTACCCTAAGTCTACACGAAAAAAATGCAATTCCCGGAATTTTGCGAGAATTGCATTTTGATGAAGTTTACACTTTGGAAATTGCATTTTTGCAATCATTCTGTATAATGGAAATATACGGAGGAGGTGCGTGTCTATGGCTTTACCCGGAACGCCCGGACAGCGGATTTCCGATTTATGCAACGGGAACCACATCACACAAAAGGAACTTGCGGAGAAAATCGGCGTTTCCGCTTCCCAGTTGAGCCGCATTGTCAGCGGCGAAACGAGAACGGTCAGCAGTGATATTCTCATAGGTGTGGCAAAGGAATTTAAGGTATCGACAGACTACATACTGGGCTTGTCCACCGTGAGTGTCCGTAAAAGCTACGATATTTCTGAATTAGGCTTGTCCGAGGGAGCCGTGAGGGGGCTTGTGACGGGTGCTGTTGATGTGCAAATCCTTAATCGTCTGTTAGAACACAGGAATTTTCCCAAGCTGATAGATTTGATACGGATTTATTTTCAGGACACGGCGGCAAAGGGGATAACAGCAAGAAACAAGCTTATCGAGATAGCAACGGCTTCCCTGTCCGACCTGATGAAAGAACACCCGGAACACCGGGCGGAAGCAAAGCAGGATTTGCAGCTTTTGAACGCCCAGAAGATGGGGGAACATGAAGCGGAGATTGAGAAAATCAAAAATGTGTTCCTCGCTATCCTGCGGGATATTAAGAAAGACATTGACAACGGGTCACAGCCGGGAGAAGCTGTGACCGCCGCTATGTTCCAAGCCATGCGGGACGTACTGGCGGAGCAGAAACAAAACCCGCTTTCCATTGACGATGTAACAGCGATGATAGCCGGACAGATTGGACAGCTTGCGCCGATGGACGAAGAAACTGCCGACCTGTTCCAGCAGTTGGCGAAGAAGATGATTGAGCAGGCGGGAAAAGAAACTGATTGAGATGAAATTTCCTATGTCATAGGTAAAAAAGGATAAATTTTTGTTTATGGAGGTGTCTTATTGAAACATACTATTGGCTGTTCCGCTATATGGACTGTTATGATTTTATTCATCCTTGTTTTAGTACCGTGTACAGCTTTCGCATATAATATGCCGGATTTTGATACAATTAACGAACAGCTCGAAGCAGATGTCAAGGCGTTTCATATTCCAGGAATGGCAGTGATTGTGGTCAATAAAGACGAAGTATTATTTGCCGAAGCTTATGGTAATTGCGAGAGTATTGATACGCCTTTTATCATAGGCTCTATGAGCAAATCTTTTACGGCATTGGCAATCATGCAGCTTGTTGAGCAAGGCAAGATTGATTTGGACACACCAATTTCAGACTACATTGATGTGTCGCTATATCTAAAGAACGCTTTGGATGGCAACAGGATTACAGTTAGACAGTTGCTTAATCATACAAGTGGGCTTGGTACTTACCAAAGATTTGGGTCCGCAAAAATTACCGACAGCTATGGTAAATATGAATATGCAAATGTAAATTACGGTTTGCTCGGAAAGATTATAGAATCAGTAAGCGGTAAAAGTTATTCAGATTATGTAGAGCAGTATATCTTTTCTCCACTTGACATGGAGCATTCATCAGCTACATTCGATAACAGTAAGGCTGACGGGCTTATTGCCGGATATAGAAATTATTTCGGCATACCTATCGCAGGAGAACCCGACTATCCCGATGACCGTTCATGGTCAACCGTCCCTGCTGGATACATAAGTTCTTGTGCCTCGGACATGGGAAATTATTTGCAAATGTATCTGAATAACGGCAGCGGCATTATCAGCCAGGACAGCCTTGACACTATGTTTTATGATAATGTGCCGCAAGATGAAAACAATCTGTATTTCTATGGAATGGGTTGGGTCTTATCCAATGACTTTGATGAACCAGTTTTCAATCATTCTGGATTAGTCGAAAATTACACATCTAATATGTTTATTTTTCCAGAAAGCGGAATTGGTATCGCAGTTTTGGTGAACATGAACGACTATCTTGTGGGCAACAATCTAATTAACAATATTATAATGCATCTTCTTGGAAAAGAAATGACAGAAGCTTCAGGTAATCTTTGCATCAATTACCATACACTGCTCAATCTGTGCTATCTTTTGGTAATATTAGTTGCTGTATTCCCGATACTCTTTATTAGGAGATGGAGAAAAAAGAGCCATACAAAGAAACAAATTGTTATAGATATTTTTACACATGTCATTTTGCCTATAATCCTATTACTTTTGCCCTATTTAGTGGGGGTTCCTCTTTGGGTAGTGTGGTACTTTGTGAAAGATCTGTTCTTTGTTTTAGTTGTAAGTGCGTTCTTGCTGCTTAGCACTGGGATATATAAAGCTTTTGTAGTATTGGGATCGAAAAGTACTGAAGATTAATTTGAAGGATAATATCAAAGTTAATCATTGCTGTCATTTCACATAAATGCGCCGCTATTGACAGTCCCATCCGTCTTTGCTAAAAGGCGATCAAGGCGGGAAAGCAAAAATGGCTTTCCACCCATTTCAATTTTTAGAGAAAAACGCTCCAAAATCAGAAAGAGAGCGGCCAAGCACTTTGAGGGATTGGCCGCCTTGTCCACCCATTCAGCGGGACGGCGGGCGGCGGTCAAGGCTGGGTGTAAACCCATTCATTTCAGTCTTGACGGTTGCCCGCTGTCCTGCTGCTTTCCCGGGAGTGTGGCCACAACTTCGGGACACTTTGTCCACAAGTCGGAGCGTAGGACGAGGGACGGGGGCTTTCATATACGCCCTGTCTGCTGATGAAACCAGACCTGCGCTTGCGGCTCCACGCCACGCAAGCACAGCCCTGTTTTCCTGCCGCTTCAAATGCCCTTGCCCTCCCCGGCGGCAACGGCATTTTCACGACAACGCCGACAGAGCGTATAACACACTACACTTTGCTTCGCAAAGTCGTGTGCCAAATGGGGGCGTTGCCCCCTTTGGAAACCCCCACAAGAAAAGGCGGTACGCTACCCCCCTCCACGGGGCGCATACCGCCTTTTCTTGTTATCCAGCCCTCCGGCTGTATCGGTTGAGCAAAAGTCAGCGTGGGAATAGTGTGGTATCTTTATCTAAGTGATACCCCGCTTTCCCATTTTGAGACTGCCTGCCGTGAGATTCCCAGCAGTTCTGCAGTCTGTTCCTGAGAGTATCCTGCGTCTCTTCGGAGTTTCAGAAGGCGTTCTGCCATTTCCATATTTATCACCTCCGTATTAAAAGTATCATAAGTCCCGGTTGCATTCCACCAACAGCCGTTTGCGGTCTGTCAACCAGCCGTTGCTTATGCAGAACAGGGGATATGGAATGTATAGGTCAGAAAATATCTTCCAGGAAAATGTCAGGTGTATCCAGTTTTCGGAGTTTATATTTCTGTACTTTTGTGAGTGGGTTTTTGAATGTCCCGGGACCTTGGGCATATCTGCCTTTTAAGATATCACCATAGAGCTTTTCTATAAAAGCAGTCTGCTTTTCCGCGGCTTTATTTCCGGACATTTTACTGGACGTGTTACCGGAACTATCGTTGTGCAGAGTGCCGGACAGGAAACTGTATCCGTCCAAGAGGTAGAATATCTTCAGTGCCAGCGCAAGGTCACAGTGAATGTCCTTTAGCACTTTGCCGGGGAAGGAACCCCCTTTGCTCCAGTCATAAGAATCTACTTTTTCAGCTAAAAGGGTATAAGGGTCTTTTTCCTCTGTACACATCATTGTTTCCAGTTGTCCTGCCAGTATATTTCGCTCGTATTCTCTGGCAAGATCTATGGAGCGGCGTCCGCCAAAGGTCCTCAAGTTTAATTCCAGATCAGGGATCGAAAGCCACAGCTCATACAGCGGTGTTAATTCCGTTTCAGAGTAGTGCATCTGGATCATGCATCCAATGGGGAGGAGATTCCGGGCTCCCGCCTGGTTCGGATCGGCACCGCGTCGGAGAAGCTCTTCACACAACATTTTTGTGTGCGGGATATCGTGGTATTTTTGGCGGAGGAGATAATGAAAGGGACCATCGTATTCCTTTTCTACCGGCTGGACTCCCGCACCGTTATCAAGGAGAAAGTGAGAGATACGGTACCTTGCATCGAGATCAGGGTTCGCCAGGGCGTAATACAGAAGTCCTCTTCCATAAAAAAGTTTTCTTTCATCTCCGGCCCGGTACTGTTTCAGAAAATGGTCAAAGGTATCCCATTTTGCCGCCCAGCAGACATCCCTGTCCTGATACATCCTTTGGAAAGCGGGAGAGCGGAGCAGGTGTGTGAACAGATTTTCATAGTGATCCTCATAGTCGATGAAGACGTCTCCATCCGGTTCTCTCTTCAGAGCTGTTTCCGGAAGAAAGTCCACCACCTCGTTCAGCCATGCAGCGTCTTCCGTAAAATGGATGAAATGTGCGTCAGAGCGTTCCGGTCCGTCGGAGCCAGTCACAGTCCGGCGATATTCTTCGTATTCTTTCAGAAATGCCCTGTCTTCAGGAAGAGGAAGCTGCTGAAATTCTTCCGGGGAGAGACAGTGCTGTGCCAGGGCGAACAATCCGTGGACTAAGAAACTGACAGTTTTCTCCGGGGCAGGATTTGTGCCATCGGTACACTGGCCCAGGAGAAGGTCAGATCTTCGTTCTGCGGAGCAGATGTCTGTGAGAAGAGGTGACAGGCGGTCTGTTTCTTTTCTCCACAGTGCGCAGAGATACTGTACTATGAGAAGCCATATTTTCGGGTGCTTTTGACCGAGGAAAGTTTCTGAAGCTTTGAGCGCCCGCCTGCCAAGAACATCATACCTGTAATACAGGGCAGTGAGGAGCCGGCTGGTCACCCTGTGTATTGTATGCAGCCGGTCACAGTACCCTGTGTCCCTGGGGAGCATCTTCCGGATCAGACTGTGATCGTTCCCGGCGAGGGCGATCAGAGCCTGGATCCAGAGAAAGGATTCTGCTCCTTGCAGTATCCCGGCATACTCAAGCCGCGTATCCTGTCTGACAGCGTGATACATGATCCCCATATCGCCCTTTCTGCAGGCGTGGTAACAGCCGATGTATTTGAGGTCTATATGTGCCTCCCGGATATTTACGGCGGCGGTCTTCAGAAAGGTGAAAGGATCGCGGTCTTCCCGCAGGGGCATGTACTCTGTTCTGGCAGTGGAAACAGAGGTCAGTTCCTGTTCCAGTTTTTCGGCGATCATCCGGTTCTGCATAGGAAAACCTCCTTCTCAGTCCTGTACCAGCATCTTTTCCATATGGATGCAGTTGAATGTCCATCCGTGTACTTTTCTGTTGTAGTCGGCTGTATATCCCAGCCCCTGTTTCCTGTACTCGGGAAGGACAACGATCCGTCCGAACATCATGGAGGAAACAGGTTCCTCCGTCTCTGGGAGTTCATATAAACGGCAGGTTGCGACGGGAAATTCACCGTCAAGGATGAGGATGTATTTTGTGTCCGGCGTATCGTGCTCGTCGAATTCTTCCCGCAGAGTGATATTGTGCCGGCGCGCCATTGCCTGGATACGCACATAATATGCTCCGGCCTGCTGATAAGTCTCAGTTGCTCTTATAACTTTGAAATCCATGATCGTTTTCCTCCCTGGTGCTGGATTGACTGAAATGAGATGGCTCCCTCAAAGCTCTTTATATACCATTTTCCCGTTCTTCTGTTCCGACTTCATGAGCGATGCTTTCTTTACTGTCATATCCGCCTTTGGCAGATGCACCTGATACGGTTTCTTTGCAGAGACTTTTCGGATCAGGGTGATATGAGGGACGAATTTTTCGGTGTCGAAGGGGATCCCTTCTGCAGAAAGTGCGGCTCTTAAGTCCTTCACATAAGTTTTCAGTTTCTGATTGCCCTTTACGCCTGCCCACAGGATATTCCCGAAGTTCCCTTTTTCTGAAAGGGTCAGTCTGAATTCGGGAAGGGGCACTCTGCGGATCACCTCTTTTACTTTGGAAGGATCGTCATATTCACCGATAAATGCGAGGGTCATATGCAGGTTCTGTGCAGGGACATAATTCCCCTCCACGCCCTGTTTTTTTAAATCGTGCATGCATGCGACAAGGGATTTCTTCATTTCATCGGAAAGCTGGATCGCAATAAAAAGTCTCATAGAAAGCCTCCTATTTTTCCTGTTCTATTTTGTCTCTTTTTCCATCTCTGCGATGAGCCGCCGGATCTCATCTTCCTCTTCCTCCAGCGCATCCGCGATCTCGGAAAGAGATTTCCCTTTTGCCAGCTTCTTCTGGATCAGTTCTTTTAATTTTTTTTCCTCACCTAATTCTAGCGCAGCTTCCCGTTCCTGCCGGATATGCCTAGCCTCATCATATTCATAAATACTCACTTTTTTCGCCTCCGCCCGATGTTTTTCCAGAAACTCTTTCAGGATCCCTTCCTGGATGCATTCGGTGATCGCGCGTTCTACCGCTTCCGCGATCGGCATTTGCTTTGCGTATTTTCTTACTCGGCTTGTATACTCTGCATATTCCCAAAGAATATGGCAGCTTTCATCAATTCAGGATTATGCCCTGCGTTGATATTCAGCACCAGAACTTCCAGTTCCAGCTTGGGAGAATCTTCTTCTACAGCATAGAGGTCGGACAATTTCAGGACCTGCCTGTCAGGCTGCTCCTCCTCGGCGTTATAAAAGACGATAAATCTTGGCGGCGGGATCAATACCTTTTTGGTGCCGTACAGATTCTCATTTCGGACCATTCCGGAAATCAGATCTGAAAGGTAGAGCAGGAACCTCAAAGGCAGATTCGGACTGAAAGTGGACTGGTGTTCGTAGAGCGAAAGCCGGACGTCAATGATGAAAGAAAGATCGTTTATCATTGACATGTAGATCACATTTTCCAGGGTGTTGATCTCCAGCATTTCTGGATCTTTATAATTTTTTCCACTGACTGCATTATACAGTTCCAACAGGTTCTTTTTGTCTTCTTTTCCATTTGATTTCCTCCTTTTCGGTTGTGGGTTCCGCAGGAGGAAACGTGTTACAGAAACCTCGCTGCGTATCTTATTGGGATCAAAGCATTGAGATTTCTTTTGACTGACCTTTAGAAGATCTGACGCGGCGGATGCCGCAATAGATTTGAACTGTCAGAAACGTAAATGCTTTAGATATATGGTAACATGAACCAGAGGAAATCTCCACATTAAATTTGTCAGCAGATGTTTCTTTCTCTGAGAAGCTCGATGACCAGATCACAGATTTCAAAATGTCTTTTGTAATTTTCTTTTCTTAATTGATCGCTTAGAGGAAAAGGGACTTTTTCGCCGAGTATGCAGAGCTCGAAGATATTGTCCCGATAAGGCCCGGTCTTTTTTAATTCAGCAACCAGCCTGTCTCCACAGTAGATGCATGCCGGCCATACCGGACCGAAACCGTAACAGCTTGATGCTTCAACGACAGTGTGGCAGCAGGGACAGAGAACGATCAGTGTCTCTGCGTGTACCCCTCCGGGCTGAAGATGGATCTCTGTATTGCAATTTTTACATTTGAACATATAATTTGGCTCCAATCTATATTCGTTTTTGGGTTGGAAAGAAAAATAATTACTTTTTCTTTGAGCACACTCTCAGATACTCAAAGCATCGGATCAGCTGATCATAATTATTGTATCCGGGTCGTAAGTACAATGTTTTTCTGCATTTTTTGCGGCTGCGCCCTTTCTCGATCAGACAACGGATCCTGTAACAATCTTTTTTGGAGACAATGTCTTCTATCTCCAGTATTTTCCAACAGTTGTTTTTATTTAACTGTGTGTGCAGATAAGAGTCGTGGATCAGAAGCTGCTGATCCCTCTGTCTGTCCTGCTCGCCTTTTTTTAATATCGCGGCACCCATGGAGGAGCTCAGATACTTGCTGACAGGAACCAGTTGTCCCCGAAACGGATCTTTCGTCCCCGGTCGTCCAGGATGACGGCGCGATAGTGGGAGTTCTGATAGTCCTTGTTATATTTTGATTCGGTTGTGATAGTGTATTTGCTCATCAGATCTTGTCTCCATTATGTTTTGTTTTCTTGCTTCGCTTGGCCTGCAGGTGTGTCCCGTCTGTGATGAAGGGATGCAAACTGTAAGGAACGCCGGATATGAAAAAAGACAGCGGCGGCCGGAAAGGAAGTCCTTTCTGACCGCGCTGTCTTAATGACAGTGTTATTCTTCCGCTTCAGGTTTATAGTATTTGTCAAGAATCTTTGTATCGACACGGTCAAGTTCTTCTCTTGGCAGTTTTCCGAGAAGCTTCCATCCCAGGTCGAGAGTTTCCTCCATGCTCCGGTTTTCTTCCACGCCCTGACCGATATAGTGTTCCTCAAATTCTTTTCCGAATTCCAGGTATTTCTTATCGATCGGGGAGAGCTCGTCTTCACCGATGACAGAGGCGAGATTTCTTGCGTCACCCACTTTTGCGTAAGCGGAGAAGAGCTGGTTCGCCAGATCCTGATGGTCTTCCCGGGTGTAGCCTTCTCCGATGCCGTCCTTCATCAGACGGGAGAGGGAAGGAAGGATATTGATCGGCGGATAGATCGACTGCCCGTTCAGCGGACGGTCCAGCACGATCTGTCCCTCTGTGATATATCCGGTCAGGTCAGGGATCGGGTGGGTGATATCGTCGTTGGGCATAGTCAGGATCGGAAGCTGGGTCACAGAGCCGTCCACACCCTGAACGATGCCGGCGCGCTCGTAGAGTGTTGCAAGTTCACTGTATAAGTATCCCGGATATCCTTTACGGCTGGGGATCTCTCCTTTGGAGGAGGAAACCTCACGCATGGCCTCAGCGAAGGAGGTCATATCTGTCAGGATGACCAGGATGTGCATATGCTGTTCAAATGCGAGATATTCTGCAACGGTGAGAGCGACTTTCGGTGTGATCAGACGCTCTACCACGGGATCATTTGCCAGGTTCAGGAACATGGCCACGTGGTCGGCAACGCCGCTTTCCTCAAAGGTATTGCGGAAGAAGTCGGCGACGTCATGCTTGACGCCCATGGCGGCGAACACGATAGCAAACTGCTCATCGGAACCTTCGCCCAGGGAGGCCTGCTTTACGATCTGTGCCGCGAGCTGGTCGTGGGGAAGCCCGTTCCCTGAGAAGATGGGGAGCTTCTGTCCGCGGATCAGTGTGGTCAGCCCGTCGATGGCGGAGATCCCTGTGTGGATATAGTTCCTGGGGTATTCACGGCGCACAGGGTTCAGCGGAAGCCCGTTGACGTCCCGTTTCAGCGTGGAGACGATGGGACCAAGATCGTCGATGGGCTGCCCGATCCCGTTGAAGGTGCGTCCCAGCATATCCGGGGACAGCGCGATCTCCATGGGATGCCCGGTGAGCTTTGTGTGTGTATTTTTCAGAGACATGTTCTCGGAGCCTTCAAATACCTGGATGACAGCCCTGTCTTCGTAGATCTCGACGATACGTCCGATCTTTCTTTCGGTGCCGTCCACGACGAACTCCACGATCTCGTCATAGAAGGCGTCCTGTATGCCCTCCAGTGCGATCAGAGGGCCGTTGATGCTGCTTAAGCCTAAATATTCAATTGACATGAATCGGTTCCCTCCTTATGCATTTTTCTCGAGTACGCGCTGATAGAACGCGTCGATGTCGCGGTGATACTGGGCGAACATCTCGAGCCGGTCGTTGGGCACATCGTATTTGATGGCGATGACACGCTCGAAGATATTTTCCGACTTCAGCACGGACATGGGATGTCCCATCGTGACGAGTGTGCGCGCCTGTTTGTAGAGATAAAGGATAGTCTCCATCATCAGGAACTGTTTCTCCATTGTGACACAGGTGTCATCTTTGTGGAATGCGTTCTGCTGGAGGAAGCCGAGGCGGATCACGCGGGCGATCTCCAGCACCAGTTTCTGGTCGTCAGGAAGAACGTCGCTTCCGATCAGCTTGACGATCTCCAGGAGGCTGCTCTCCTGGTTCAGAAGCGCCATCAGCCGGTTGCGGTAGTCCACGAATTTCGGGGAGACATTGTCCTGATACCAGTGGCTTAAGTCCGTCAGATATTCACTGTAGCTGGTCAGCCAGTGGATCGCGGGGAAATGCCTGGAATAAGCAAGGCTCTTGTCCAGTCCCCAGAAACAGCGCACGAAACGTTTGGTATTCTGTGTTACAGGTTCGGAGAAATCACCGCCCTGGGGGGAGACTGCTCCGATTATGGTGACGGAACCGTCGGTCCCGTTTAAGTTGTGCATCATGCCAGCTCTCTCGTAGAACGCGGAGAGGCGGGAAGCGAGATAAGCGGGGAAACCTTCCTCCGCAGGCATCTCCTCCAGACGTCCGGACAGCTCACGGAGAGCCTCTGCCCATCGGGAAGTGGAGTCTGCCATGATCGCCACGTCATAACCCATATCACGGTAGTATTCCGCAAGGGTCAGCCCGGTATAGATACTTGCCTCACGGGCGGCAACCGGCATGTTGGAGGTGTTGGCGATCAGCGTGGTCCGGTCCATCAGCGGATTGCCTGTGCGGGGATCGGTCAGTTCTCCGAACTCTTCCAGAACCTGGGTCATCTCGTTCCCACGCTCGCCGCAGCCGATATAGATGATGATATCCGCGTCCGCCCATTTCGCGATCTGGTGCTGCGTCATGGTCTTTCCTGTTCCGAATCCGCCGGGGATGGCAGCAGTGCCGCCCTTGGCGATGGGGAACATGGTATCGATGATACGCTGTCCCGTTATCAGGGGAACCGAGGCGGAAAAACGGTGATGGGTCGGGCGGGGCGTCCGGATCGGCCAGTGTTGTGTCATGGTCAGCTCCCTGGTGGAACCGTTGGGGAGTTCTAGTGTGACGAGAGTCTCGTCAATGGTGTAGTCCCCGTCAGACACGACTTTTTTGACGATCCCCTCCACATATGGGGGAACCATACATTTATGAACGATGGCATGAGTCTCAGGCACCTCAGCGATGATTTCGCCTCCGTGAAGATACTGTCCTTCCTGCACCGTGATATGGGTTTTCCATTTTTTCTGTCTGTCCAGGGAATCCACGCTGACTCCCCGTGTGATGAATGCGCCGCCGGAGGATTCTGCGATCCGCTCCAGAGGACGTTCGATGCCGTCGAAGATATTGTTCAGTATGCCGGGGGCAAGAGTGACAGAGACCGCGTTTCCGCTTGCCACGACCTCTTCCCCGGGGCGCAGCCCGGTTGTCTCTTCATATACCTGGATCGTGGTCAGATCCTTGTCCAGGGCGATGACCTCGCCGACAAGCTTCTGTTTTCCCACATAAACCATCTCCGACATGCGGAAACCGGTGTTTCCTTTCAGGTAAATGACGGGCCCGTTGATCCCGTAGATTGTTCCGGTCTTAAGCAATGCCGTCACCTCCTAAAAACATAAATTTGTCATATTCATTCCGCAGCTGTGTCTTGAACGAATTGTCGATCAGGATGTTGCGGGCACGGATCACCGCGCGGACACCGCCGATAAAGTCTTCAGCGCTGATGGTCAGGTGGACGCCTGTGGCATCCTCAAGTTCCGGACGTTTTGTCTCATCGGATGGGTTGAGGTAGATGATGACAGGATCAGTTCCCGCGTAGTGTCCCGCCTGTTTGATGCATTTAATGAGGAAGTCTGTATAGGCTTCCGTTTTCATATAGTCGTCAACAAGGCTGCGCGCCTCGTCAAAAATTTTATCTTTCAGCTCCTGCTGGACCTTCCCCTGGCGCCGTTTGATCTCCAGCTGAGACTTGGCCGAAGCCTGGTTGAGCATGAGCTTCGCGTTGGTGGTCTCTGCCTTGACGCGCGTTTCTGCCTGGCGGATGGCTTCTGCCTTGTGATCATCAAAGACCTTTTCCAGCGCCTCCCGGTGAGAGTCGATGATGGCGTTGCCTTCCGCTCTGGCCTGTTCCATGGATGTGGTCTGCAGGTGTGCGATCTTTTCTTCCAGAGTCAAGAGGAATCCCTCCCTTTTTATAATTTTGGGTAATCGTTCAGCCAAAGTGCGGTTTTACGAATGGCACAGAGTGAACAGTTACAGCTTCAATCCGATTGCTTCGGTGATATAGGATGTGATAAAGTCTTTCTTCCTGCCGGTTCCGTGCCGGTCCGGGATCTCAACCAGGAGCGGCATTTTTCGTTCCAGGCGGAAAGTGTCGATGATGTCCGGGAACTCGCGCCCGAATTTCTCTGTGAGCAGCACAATGCCCACGCTCTTGTCTGCCAGCACATCTTCAAGTGCCTGGCGGAGTTCTTCCCGTTCATGGACAACGACGCCGTCCACCCCGGCAAGGCGCATGCCTGTGTAGGTATCGACATTATCACTGATCAGATACATTTTCATGTTTTGTGCTCTCCCTATGGAAAATCCCGAAAATGCCAGCCCTTGCAGGCGAGCCTGCAGATGCTGTCATTTCGTGCTTTTCCGCACTGCTCACTGGTTTACAGGTTTCCGAGGATCATGAAGGAGATGATCAGTCCGTAAAGGCAGACACCTTCTGCAAGTCCTACGAAGATAAGGGATTTACCAAGAATAGTGGAGTCCTCGCTCAGTGCGCCAAGCGCTGCGCTTGCTGCGCTTGCAACTGCGATACCACCGCCGATACAGGAGAGTCCTGTTACGAGTGCGGCTGCGATATATCCGAGGCCTGTTGCAAGACCGGAACCGGAAGCCGCCGCCTCAGCTGCCTGGACATCCGGTCCCCCCAGCATCATGATGGACGCCAGTGCGAATGCGCCGAAAAAGAAAAATGCATTTACACCGATGGTGCGTTTGTAGCGTTTCTTATTTTTCTCACCGATCAGGTAATATCCGAACGGGATGATAATGCTTAAGATCAGGGCTGCGATAAAGATGATTTTTGTTGCTAATGTCATGGTAGAATCCTCCTACTTTTTATTCGTTTTCTTTTTTGTATATGGGTCAAATGTCCTGCCGCTACCTTTGTAATAGCGGCTGAACAGTTCATAGTATTCCAGACGGAGCACCTGGATGCCCACGATCAGTCCTTCAAAACCGCAGACAAACAGATTGCCGAAGATCACTCCGAGCCAGTTTGGACTGCCGCTCTCTGCTCCGGCGAGCTGCAGCACCACTTCCATGATCGCTGCGTGGCTGACTGCAAATGCACCGATACGGATGAAAGAGATCGTGTTGGAAAAGTAGCTCAGCAGGGTCTCAAACATCTCGAAGAAGCCCTGAACGAGGAACATCGCTTTGCTCTCCTCCATTTTATCAGCACGTTTCTGGATGATCCGCGTCAGTGGCTCCTTGAACAGGATCAGGATCAGCGGAACTCCGAACATGACCGCGAGTACGATGCCGCCCGGAAGCGGATTTCCGGTGAAGAAGAGAACCAGGACTGTGACTACTGCTGCGTAAAACACGAGTCCGGCAACGCCATTTGCATCAAACCATGCGCCACCCACATCTTTGCTCCGGAGTGCGTTGATGATGTGGAGCACCATGGCGACCATGACCAGGAGCATTCCAAAGCCCACAGCCACAATGAACACGGTGTTCAGGCGCCCCAGGAAGGGGAGCGTTGTCATATGGTCGATGGGACGGATCCACAAGGCGGGGATTACGTCCTCGAATCCGAAAATACTTCCGAACAGGAACCCGAATATAGTAGAGAATACACCGGCTGAAGCGATGATTCCTGCCAGAGGTGCCTTCTTAAAATGATAGATCAGGGCGCCGCCGATCAGGAGAAGGAGCCCCTGTCCCACATCTCCGAACATGACGCCGAAGATAAAGGAGTAAGTCAGCCCGACGAACACCGTGGGATCGATCTCATTGTGAGCCGGGAGTCCGTACATCTGGACGAACATCTCGAAAGGTTTGAACAGTTTCGGATTTTCCAGTTTAGTGGGCGGTTCTCCGAAGTAGGCATCATGGTCATCCTCAACCATCACGAACACCTTATCATCGTCCTCGATCTCTTTTAAGAACTTTTCTACATCGTCTTCAGCCATCCAGCCGCAGAGAATGTAATAATCTTCTTTATTATCCTCCATGCGGGCTGCAAGTTTGCGGACATCAAAGTTATTGGACAGTTCTTCCAGACGGTTTCTTGCCGCTACGAGCTGAGGCGCCCGGTCGGATAACATCTCTCCGGCTTCTTTGTCCAGATCCTGAATTTCCAGATTGATCCGGGCGATTTCCCGTTCCAGTGACTGATAGGCATAGGAAGGAGTTCCCTCAAATTCGTCTTTCAGTTCAATCCGCTCAAAGTGGAGGGAACGGAAGACTGCGTCTACCTTCTGTGCCTCGGCGGGAGAAACAAAATAAGCCCCGTACACAAAACTTTCGTCCCGTTCTCCTTCTACGAAAATGGCACCCAGGTCATCCATGAGATACTTCTGCATCTTATGGTAAAACTCGACAGCGATCCTGCCGAAGCGGTAGGTGATATAGTGGTACTGCAGGACCCTGTGGAGGTCGCAGTCCATGGGGCGGAAGGGAGCGATGATCTGTTGTTTTGCACGAAGCTCCTCGATCTTCTTTTTCAGTTTTTCTTTCTTTTCCTGAAGATTCTGGTAATCTTCATTTGCCTTGCGGACAAGTTCGAACATGTCATCCAGACCGATCGATGTGTCGGGAGTAACATCGTCTGCATTCGGAAGATAACCGACGAACTCGACTGCCTTGTTCAGAACCTCGCGGTAAGGATTGATCTCCACGAAAGGCCTTAAGTTGTCCACGGTCTTGAGTTCGGACAATGCGGATTCAAGCTGTATCTCATATCTTGAGAGGTACAGGTCTGTTACGCGGTCGATGTCGCCCCGCGGTCCGGAAATGTTGATAAATTTCATTTTAACGATCATTGGGTTCTACCTCCAACGTATGCCAGCGTCTCGCCGGGAGTCAGACTGTATCGTATGCATTCCAGGGCGGTCGTCAGCTTTTTGAGTTCTTCCTCCTTGAGGAAGAGGTAAGAATTGACTGCCGCGATCGAGTAAGGATTCCGTCGGCGGTCAAGTGTGAACAGAGAATGCAGACAATCTGTATACATCTGTTCGATCGTCAGATTCTGATGGAAATTATAGTGGCGCGCATAGCTGGTACGCGATACGGCTGCCTGAAATTCTTCAAGCCCCGGCGTTTCCACCAGTTCCTTGATCAGATCTGTCGATATTTTGTAGTGGATCGGTATGAGCAGAAGATAGATATCTGCCGGCTTCATATTATAGTATTTTTTCGCCCGGTAGATCCACTGCAGATTCAGAAGGTCAATCTGAGACCCGCAGTCCCTTTTGAACAAGTCAAAATCATCTTTCTTCAGATTCTTTTTCTGCTCTTTCCAGATCGATGTGAAATAGTAAAGGTTCAGTGCCAGGTCGTAATCGTAAAGAGTTACATCCTGAGAATCCTTCAGCTTTTTCAGGGGGGCATAATATTCTGTCCCGTTCAGGTTCTCGATCAGTTCATCCGTGGTCCGGGAAGTGATCAGTTTCTCAATTGAGATCTGAGAATACCGGTCAAAAAATGCCTTTTTATAGTTCAGATCAAAAGGCTGACGGTAATGGTTGATCACGATCCTCAGACAATAGTTGATCAGTTCGATCTCGTAGGGCTTTATGAGCTGACGCATAAAACGGCGCTGTTTCTGCCCGCAGAACCTGTATATCTTTGTGTAGTCGTGATAAAACGACTGGATAAGGAGTTTTTCCACATTCCCTCTGTGGATCTGGTCGTCCTCCAACGGTGAGAGCGCCTCAGCATAGGCTGTATTTCTTCGCAGATAGTCAACGATCTCGGGAACGCTTCCCATGTTTGCGATCTCTTCGAACTGCTCCGGCTTGAGCAGTTTGGATTCCATCGCGCGGATCTTGGTCGCAATTCCGCTGTAAGCAAGTAAATTTCCCATAAGCTACACCTCGGTGATGTGTTTTAAGATCTCGCGGGCATATTCCGTGTGCCGTTCATCGTATTCTCTGCGGAGAGCTTCAATGGCGGCGTCACTGGAACCGTTCTGACTGTCCAGAAGCCTGGAAGTATCTTTCTCAAGAGCGTTTTGTATTGCGTCAATACGTTCCTGAGTTTTTTTCTCCAGTTCAGCATCGAAGCTTTTGCGCTTTTCGTCAAATTCTCTGTCCAGAGCATCTTTCTGCGCATCGGCATGCTGCACGATGGCAGCTGCGGCATCTTCAATTTCCGTCAATCTGTTTACAATAGAGTCCATAAACAGCCTCCTGTTTGTAGAAAAATCATAATATCTTATATCATACACCAAATTAGAAAAATTGCAAGTTAAGATTCCGTTATGAGACGCAGAAGAGCCCGTAAAGGGCTCTTCTGGAAATATAGTGATCGGTTGTAAGTATCAGTTTTTTTTGACCAGTTTCCGGACGATGAATGTACTCAGCAGAACGCCGCAGACTGCGAACACTGTCATTATTATGAAAACGATCCGATATCCGGACAGACCGCTGAAGGAGTCAAGTATACCGCCGTAAACCGCGTACATGAAAGCGCCGGGGAGATAGCCGATAAAGGAAGCCATGGACATGGCAGAACCGGTGATCTCACGGGGAACGGAAACTTCGTCCATAGGAGCAAAATAAACTGCACGCATGCTGTAGACACAGGCGCTGATGCACAGTGTGATCGTCATACCGGCAGCGATTCCCATGCTCTCGTGAGGCAGGAAGGAAAAGATCCCCAGTATGATGGCAACGATCACGAAACCGATCCGAAGGTATTTTGTGGTAGAGTGGAGCGCCTTGTCAGCCAGGAAACCGCCCACAGGTCCGCCTACCATTTTCAGACCGTACTGATTGATGATGCCGTATACGCCGACCAGCGTAGCCGGAAGCGCGTAAGCGTCTTCAAGGAAGGGAATAAAATAGGTAAGTCCGCAGTAAACACTGTATACGAGAAAGATATTAAAGGAGACAAGCCAGATGCTCCTGCACTTGAGCGCCTTGACCACGCCTTCCCATGCCTGTTTGTTCGCACTGACCGTCTTTGAGCCGCCGTCCGTCTTTGCAGGACGTTCATCGGGCTCAAGAAGAAAATACATGATGATTCCGATCACGCCGGGAACGATGGAGTAAAACAGGATCGCTGCACGCAGTCCGGCGGCATTGCTTCCGAGTGCGGAGAAGATGCCGAGCGCGCAGAATGCAACAATGGTGTCCATCAGACCTCTGCCGGCTTCCATGATGCCGAACATACGTCCCTGTTCCTCTTCTGTACCGAGAAGACGGACTGTTTTGAGCATGGTCGGCCAGTAAAGCATATCTGCACAAATCGCCAGAAGACAGTAGATCAGAAGGAATATGGGGTATGACGGGAATGTGGAAAGCCATATCCCGCAAAGGCAGATACTGATCAGCGAGAGCGGTATCATGATCTTTTTGGAAATCCTGTCAGTTAAATAAATAGAAGCAAGGAACCCAAACGTGGAGATCAGTCCTGCCACGCTGACGGCGGTACCGATCTGTGTGTGTGAAAGCCCCATGAATTCCTGCATGGGTACATAAAAAGCATCTTTTAAAAAACCCAGTTTATAGATCGTTCCGGCTCCCAGAAGGAGGGTGCCGAAGGAGACCCATTTTTTATCGATCTTTCTGGTTTTACTTCCAGCCATAGTGAATCACCTCATAAATTAAATAATAAAAATTGTATTTTTGTGCGAAACAGATTTGACATGGTTTATTATAGTTGTATTTCTGTGTATAGTCAAGCGATTATGTGTAAATAATTGCAAAAATATGCAAAAAGTTTTCGAATAATATTGAAATGATTGCGAAAATGTGTTAAAGTGTGCATACAGAACAGATTTGACATTGAAAAGGAGTTGGCGCATATGCTGGCAGAGCAGAGATATAAGGAAATATCAGAGATACTGGAAAGAGAAGGAAGTGTAAAGACAGTCACTTTGTGCGGGATACTGGGGACATCGCGGGAGACGGTCCGGCGGGATCTTGAGACAATGGAAGAACGGAATATGCTGAAGAGAATACACGGCGGAGCCATGCGGATGGAACCTGCGGAGGAGGCTGCCGCACAGTATACTTCCTTTAATAAAAGGAAAGAAGAACATCCGGTTTATAAAGAGATCATTGCAAGAGAAGCGGCACGGTTTATCCGGGAGGGCCAGTCGGTCGCGCTTGATTCCGGGACGACTTCCCTTGCCCTTGCAAAAGTGATCCGGAGGAAATTCCGGAATCTCACGGTCGTGACGAATTCTTTTGCGGTGGCGGATGAACTGCGGGGAGCGAAAGGGATCTCGCTCGTGCTCACAGGCGGGCTTTATAAGGCAGATGAGGATGCGTTTGTGTCAGACATCGCTACCCTTATTTTTTCCAGGATCAATATTGATGTGTTTTTCCTTACAACATGCGGAATCTCGGTAGAGAGAGGCATTACATACCAGAGGATGGATGAGATACAGGTCCAGAACAGTATGATGGAAGCGGCGGCGGAAACGATCGTGATCGCGGACAGTTCCAAACTGGGCGTCAATTCTCTGGTCAGAATGTGCGGTGTGGAGGAGATCTCCAGGCTGATCACAGATTCGGGCATAACGAAGCGCCAGGCAGATGATTTTAAGGCGGCCGGCGTGCGCGTTACCGTTGCAGAAGAAAGAAAGGAAGAGGAATCATGAGTAATGAGACAGACAGGGCAGAACGTCCCAGCGTATTGTTGATATCAGTAGATGCACTGAAACCGGAATTTGTATTCAAACAGGAAGAGCGGGGAGTAAACCTTCCGAATATCAGCCATTATTTTCTGGAGAACGGAATGGCGTCCGAGGAGGGAATGGTCAGCGTATTTCCTACATTTACCTATCCCTGCCACCAGAGCATGATCACCGGCGCCAATCCCGCAGTGCACGGGACGGTCAATAACGGGATCTTTGACCCGGCGGGCGAACATCTGGGGGCATGGCACTGGTTCGCAAATAAGAAAGTAAAGACACTCTGGGAGGCTGCAAAAGAGGCAGGGTACTGGTCCGCAAGTGTTGCATTTCCTACTTCGGTCGGCGCAAAGGGGGATTTTATCGCACCGGAATACTGGTGGGACGGTTCTGAGATCGACAGTCTCTTTATCGATGCGGTAGCGCGTCCTCAGGGCCTGATCACAGAGATGGAGCAAGAGATCGGAGGATATGCCGGAGGGCTGGATCTGACAGACCACGGAGACGAGCAGAGAGGGAAAGCGGCTCTGTGGATGCTGGAGAAAAAGCTGGCGCCGCTTGCCGGGGAAAAACCGTTCTTCATGTCCGCGTATTTCGCAAGCTTCGATGAGAGCGCGCATCAGTACGGCGTGTACAGCAAGGAAGCGGCGGCGAGCCTTGAAAAGATTGACAGGATGCTGGGAGAGATCATCGGGAAAGCGGGAGAGATCACGGACGGACACCTCGTCGTATGTGTCGTATCGGATCACGGATCGCTGGACAATACGCACAATATCGCTCCCAACGTTCTGCTGAAAGAAGCGGGGCTGATCGAGGCGGATGAGGCCGGAAAAGTGATCTCCTGGAAGGCGTTCAGCCAGAGAGCGGGCGGCACGGCTGAGGTGCGTCTCGCTGACCCGGACGATAAAGAGTCGGCGGAGAAACTTGCAGAGGTCATGAAATGTCTGGAGGAGGACCCGGAGAGCGGGATCCTCGAGGTGCTGACCGGGGAAGAGGCACTGGCGCGGGGAGGGTTCCCGCAGGCGGCGTATGTGCTCGTATCAGAGAAAGGATATGAGATACGGGATGACGTTACAGGTGACTATCTGAGGACTACGCTGACCCAGAAGGCACAGCACGGATACAGTGAAAAGTTCCCTGAGATGAGAGCTTCTTTCATGATCACCGGAGAGGGGATCGGAAAAGGAAGGATCACGGACGTGCATCTGATCGACGTCGCGCCGACGCTTGCGGCGGTCATGGGGGCAGGGCTTCCGGATGCACAGGGACGGAATCTGTTAAAGTGAGGATCTGAGATGTGAAAACAATAGAGATGATATTTGAACGTGCGGCAGATTTTCTGTGGGGCGACTGGCTCCTTTTTGCCCTTCTGGGGCTTGGGATCTTCTATACGATCGTGACGGGAGGCATCCAGTTCCGTTGTATCCCGCTGATCGCAAGGGGAGTTTTCAGGGACGGCAGGAAGAACACGGAAAATGATGAGGGAAAGAACTGCTCCTCCTATCAGGCGCTCTGCGCAGCCATCGCGAGCTGTGTGGGCAGCGGGAATATCGTAGGAGTGTCCACTGCGATCCTGGCCGGAGGTCCGGGCGCGCTTTTCTGGATGTGGGTTGCCGCGATCTTCGGGATGGCGACAAAGTTCGGCGAGATCACCATGGGCGTCCGGTACCACGGAAAGGACGCGCAGGGGAACATCGCAGGCGGTCCCATGTACTATATCGCCAGGGGACTGAACTGGAAATGGGTCGGAGCTCTTGTGGCTGTACTGCTGTTCATACAGAACTGCGGTGCAACTTTGATCCAGTCCAACACGATCGCCCAGGTGGCGGGAGAGGCGTTCCATTCGCCGGTGATCCTGACAGCGGTGATCATGGCAGTGGTCATGAGCCTGATCATAAGCGGAGGGTTTAAACGCCTTGTCCATGTGGCACAGAACGTTTCTCCGATCATGGCAGGGATCTACATCGCAGCAGGACTGATAGTCCTGATCGCGAATGCGGGTCAGATCCCGGCGATGTTCGCTTCCATCATTGAAGGGGCGTTCTCATTAAAGGCCGGGACCGGAGCTCTGGCAGGGATCACGATAAAGGAAGCAATGCGCTTTGGCGTGGCAAGGGGGCTGTACTCCAATGAGGCGGGAGAGGGAACGGCAGCGGTCCTTCACTCTTCCGCGCAGGTGGACCATCCGGCCCGGCAGGGATTTTACGGGATCGTAGAAGTATTTGTAGACACGATCCTGATCTGCAGCACGACCGGATTCACTGTGCTTGTGACAGGAGTCAACCAGGTGCATGAGAATGCGGCGACATTGACAGCCGCAGCATTTGAAAGTGTCTTTCCGGGGATGCAGTATGTGACCTATATCAGTCTGCTGCTTTTTGCCGGCACCTCGATCATGAGCCAGTGGTATTTCGGACATATCAGTCTGACCTTCTTAAAAAAACCGAAATGGGCGAACGTGTACCGGGTGATTTTTCCTTTCCTTATTATATTGGGAAGCATGAGTACGATAAATATGGTTTGGTCGATCCAGGATGTCGCTTTGGGACTTCTGATCATTCCAAATATAATTGCACTGATCTTCCTCGCTCCTGAAGTGAGAAAGATGACAAAGGAATTCCTTGATCCGAAGAACGGTTATATCGCGCCGGGACGCGGATCCGAAAAGAAGAGATAAAAGAGGAGAGATAGGATCATGAACAATGAACTGAAAAAATATATCGAAACTGTTCCGGCAGTGGCGGATGCGGCTGCCCTGAAAGAGACCTTCTGGATCAATGAGAAGAAGAGAAAGGAAAAAGACTGGAATATCACAGAGGTATGTCCGGATCAGATCAAGGATGCTGCTGACAGGCTGAAACGGTTTGCACCTTATCTTAAGACGGTGTTCCCGGAACTGGAGAAGACAGACGGTATCATCGAGTCTGAGCTCCGCGAGATCAGCCGCATGAAAAATTTCTTAAATGAGGAATACAGCGCCGGCATCGAGGGAAGACTGATGTTGAAAATGGACAGCGACCTTCCGGTATCCGGTTCTGTAAAGGCAAGAGGCGGGATCTATGAGGTGCTGAAGCATGCGGAGGATCTGGCGCTGGAAGCGGGAATGCTGAAGGAAGATGACGACTACAGTATCCTGGCAGGAAAGGAATTCCAGGATTTTTTCGGGAAGCATACCGTCCAGGTGGGAAGCACGGGAAATCTGGGGATGAGCATCGGGATCATGAGTGCGAAACTGGGATTCCATGTGATCGTACACATGTCAGCGGATGCAAAACAGTGGAAGAAGGACCTGCTGCGCAGCAGGGGCGTGGAAGTGATCGAGTACCAGGATGATTACTGCGCGGCTGTGGAACAGGGCAGGAAAAATTCGGACAAAGACCCCATGAGCTATTTTGTGGACGACGAGAACTCACAGAACCTCTTTATGGGATACAGCGTGGCGGGAGAACGCCTGAAAGCACAGCTTGAAGAGCAGAATATCCCGGTGGATGAGGAACACCCGCTGTTCATCTATATCCCCTGCGGGATCGGCGGAGCGCCGGGCGGAGTGACCTATGGCGTAAAGCAGGCGTTTGGCGACAATGTGTACTGCTTCTTTACAGAGCCGACCCATGCATGCTGCATGATGCTGGGAATGGCGACAGGACTCCATGACGGCGTGTCTGTCAGGGACTTCGATATTGACGGAAGGACTGACGCAGACGGTCTGGCAGTGGGACGCCCCTCCGCATTTGTGGGGAGAGTGGTAGAACCGCTTGTCTCAGGGATCGCGACGATCTCGGACAATAAATTATATGATCTGATGAGAGGGCTTCTGAAAGAGGAGGAGATCTTCATCGAGCCAAGCTCCTGCGCGGCGTTTGCAGCCCTGATCCGTCCGGAAGATATGCAGGACTGTATCGAACGTGAAGGACTTTCTGAGAAAATGAAAAATGTAACACATATCGCCTGGGCGACCGGCGGCGGAATGGTACCTCAGGAGACCAGGGACGCATATCTGAAAATGGGACTGTGAGGAAATGATGAGATATCAGCTGCTTGTACTGGACATTGACGGGACCACGGTGGATTCCAAGAAACGGCTCTCAGACCGGACGGCTGATGCCCTGATCCGCCTTCAGGAACGGGGCGTCCGTGTGGTGCTGGCGTCGGGAAGACCACCGGAAGGGGTATACCCGATCGCGGAGAGACTGGAGTTCGACCGTTTCGGAAGTTACATCCTTGCCTTCAACGGGGCGAGGATCATCGACTTCCGGAGCAGGGAGTGCCTGTTTGAGAAGCGGCTGCCCGGACATATCCCGGTGCGGCTGAGGGAAGATGCTGACAAATATGAAGTGGGGATCGCAGTCTACCAGACCGGGGCGATCCTTGCAGGCACAGAACCTGACAGATATATGCAGATGGAAGCGGAGATTACCGGGCTTGAGATCCGCAGATGCGGGGATTTTGACATGGTGAGGAATCTGGATGTCAATGAGTGCCTGATCACGGGCGACCCGGATGACCTGGAAGCCATAGAGCCGGTACTTACGATGAAATACCGCCATGAGGCGCAGGTGTTCCACTCAGAGCCCTGGTATCTTGAGGTGACGCCCAAAAATGTGGACAAGGCATACGGGCTGAAACATCTGCTGAAGGTCCTCCAGATCCCGAGAGAGGAAATGGTGTGCTGCGGGGACAGCTATAATGACATTGCGATGATCCAGTATGCCGGCGTCGGCGCGGCGATGGCGAACGGGACGGACCGCTTAAAGGCGGTGGCAGATTTTGTGACAGAGAAGGATAATGATCACGACGGGGTGACGGAAGTGATCGAGAAGTTTTTCCCGGAAGAAGAGTAAGCGGCATATCTGCTGTTGTCTTTTCCGGCAGGATAAAAGGGGTAAAAATATAGAGGATCCGGACTGCGGTGAAGGCGGTCCGGGTACTTTTCTGTTCTTAGAAGATTTACATTCGAAAAAACTATTTTCGCACGTTAAAGTATTGCAGTGGAAAAGAAAGCGTGTTATACTGTACCTGCATTTATTTTTGGAAGGAGCTGTCAACCAATGGAACAGAGAATTAACGGACACACAAGATTATACGCTCTGATCGGTTCTCCGGTCGGACATTCAGGATCCCCGGCAATGTATAATTACAGTTTTGCAAAGCTTGGGCTTGACTGTGCTTATCTTGCTTTTGATATACCGGTCGAGAAGACAAAGGACGCGATTGAAGCGTTCCGTACTTTAAATGTAGGGGGATTTAATATCACGATGCCTGACAAGACGGAGACGGCGAGACTGGTAGACCGCCTTTCTCCCGCTGCGGAGCTGGTGGGTGCGTGCAATACCGTTGTGGTGGAAGACGACGGCACGATGACAGGGCATATGACGGACGGCGTTGGTTTTGTACGGAATTTGAAGGAACACGGTGTTGAGATCAAGGGACAGAAGATCGTGCTGCTGGGCACAGGCGGAGCGGCGACTGCCATTGCGGTACAGGCGGCTCTGGACGGCGTGGATGAGATCGCGATCTTCAACCGGAAAGATGAGTTCTATGCTAACGGGGAAAAGACTGTGGAGAAGATCAAGAACGCAGTGCCTGGGATCAAGAGCGTATCTATTGGCGATTTGGATGATATGGATGCATTGAAAGCCGCTGTGGATCGGTGCGATATCCTTGTCAATGCGACCCGCGCCGGGATGAGTCCCATGGAAGACGTTATGCCGGTACCGGAGGATTTGCTCCGTCCGGAACTTGCTGTTGCTGATGTGATCTATAATCCCCGTGAGACGCTTCTGATTCGCAAGGCGAAAGAGAAAGGATGCCGTGCTGCGGTGCCTGGGATAGGGATGCTGCTCTGGCAGGGGGCTGCTGCGTTCGAACTCTTTACCGGACAGGAGATGCCTGCACAGGAGGTAATGGAGAAATTCTTTTCATAAAGTGCAAATGTGAAAATTATGTGAACGGTGCCGTGTACTTTTGCAAAAGTACACGGCACTTTTTGACAGCATTTTCAGAATTGCGCGACAAATCTTGCTGTTTTACACATTTTTCGGCAGATATATGATATGTTAAGGTAAAGCGGAACAAAGAAAGGGCGTGCGCGAAATGGAAGTTATGATAACAACTCTGATCGAAAACAGTCCGGATGATCCGGGAAAATTGAAATATGAGCACGGGCTGTCTCTTTATATTGAAATGAAGGACAGCAGGGGAGAGACAGTAAAGGCACTTTTTGACACCGGACAGAGCGGGGATTTTATTGACAATGCCGGACAGCTGGGAAAATCCTTGGACGATCTAAACTACCTGTTTATCAGCCACGGGCATTATGACCACGGGGGAGGTGTGCCGCGTCTCCTGCCCCTGCTTGGGAAAAAGACGAAGGTGGTCACCGGTGAGGAGATATTCCGGAAGAAATATAAACTGCGGGAGGGCGGATACAAATTCAACGGTATCACATTCTCGGAGAAGGACTTTTCTGACAGGAATCTGGAACTGGTTAAAGTAAGTGGCAAAGCCATGCAGATCAATGAACGGATGACGGTCTTTCACCATTTCGCGCGCAGGAATGATCTTGAGACGATCAGCCCCAAAATGGTTTATCAAAAGACGGATGAAGCCGGGGAGAAGACATATGTTCCCGATGATTTTCAGGATGAGATCGTCCTTGGGATAGAGACCGGCGCGGGGTTGGTGGTGATCGCAGGATGTTCTCACGCCGGGATCATCAATATACTGCAGGACATCTCTGCCCAGACCGGCAGGGATATCTGTGCGGTCATAGGCGGCACCCATCTGGTGGACGGCACTCCGGAACGGATCCGGCGTACGGCGGAAGAACTGAAAAAATTGAATATTCAGAAAATGGCGGTTTCTCACTGCACTGGTGCTGCGGGGGAAGAGAAACTCAAAGAAGTATTTGGAAAGGATTTTATAAGGAACAATACTGGAAATGTGATCAAACTGTGAATAGTGCCGTGTACTTTTGCAAAAGTACACGGCACCTTTTGCGAGCATTTTCAGAATTTTGTATCAATTTGTCGATAAACCCCGTCTAATATATAGACATGGGAAGGGCTAAGGATCAGTTCAGAGATATAAAATAAACAGGAAGAACGGGGGAAACCATATGGAGGGGGATTCGACCTTAAAGGACGCAAAGCGTGCTGTCCGGGGCAGTGTGGAGGCGTATGGACGGCTGATCGAAAGAGAGAAGGAATATCTGTACCGTACTGCCTTCCTGTATTCGGGCGATGAAGATGCGGCGGTGGAGATCGTTCAGGAGACCGTGCTGAAGGGCTTCCGCTCGATCCGGCAGCTGCGGGAGCCGGCGCTGTTCAGGACCTGGATGACGAGGATACTGATCAATGTCTCGAAGGACTATTTCAGGCATGGATACCATTATGAACAGGAACTGGAAGAAGAGACTGCATATGAAGAGCCGGGCATCACGGCGGAGGAGCGGATGGACCTCTACGAGGCGATACGAAGGCTGCCCGAAAAGTACCGCACCGTTGTGATCCTGAGCTATTTTGACGGGCTGAAGCAGGAAGAGATCGCATTTGTCATGGGGATACCGAGAGGTTCTGTCTCGGCATATCTGACAAGGGCAAAACAGGAACTCAGAAAATATCTGAAGGAGGGATATCTGAATGGATAGTCGGGAAGATCGTCAGATGGACAGGATACCGGTCCCGGAGAAACTGGACGATGCGATCCGGGAAAGCATCTGGGAACTGAAGCGGGAACAGAGGAAGAAGAGGATGACCCTGGCAGCAGGGCTGTCAGCTGCCGTCGTGATCTGTATGTCGGGATATGCTGTGGGAAGATATGGAGCGTACAGCGAAAATGTGCAGTTTCAGTCCGCTTCCGGGGAGCAGCAGCCCGGTGAGGCGGAGCAGTTTCTGGCAAAGAGCGGGACAGACACGGGAACAGAGGAGGAGTACACCGGGGAGCCCTATCTGCAGGAGGAGGAGGGAATCACGGTCACGGTGTCAAATGTATATCACAACGGGTACACGATGTACATGACGGTGCTCGTGCGAAACAGCGAGCCGTTTTGGCCGGAGGTAGATACAGAGGAAGAGTTCGGGGAAGTTACGGCGCAGATCGATTCAGAGGGAAGATCAGAGCTGGAAGGCGGAAGCAGTAATCTGACGTCACCGGAACTTCTGGAAGGGCAGCTTATAGACAGCCGGACATTTACCGGGACGGTATGTATGACGCTGCCACTGCAGGAAAACAGGGAAGTTACCGGACCGTTTGCTTATGACTGGAGACTTGCTTCGATCCACATGGAAACAGCAGGGGGCGAGACACTGGAATGCAGGGGCCCCTGGGATTTTAGCCTGGCAGTGAGACAGGATGTGGAGAGGACGGAGGTAGAGGAGATCAACACGATCGCCAGAGAGGGCGTGGGGATCGGCAGGGTGATAAAGTCGCCGAAGGATATCCGCGCGGAGGTGATCGCTTCGGAAAATGTCTCGTTGGATGACTATATCGTTGCGATGTGCGATGCCTCGGGCGCTCTCATGAATTCGGCAGGAGAGTATTACAAAACAGAAAACCGGGATATCAGTACGGTCTATATTTTCCTGTGCGAGAGGGAGAGATTCGAAGAACTCAGAGACTGGTACCGGTCAGGGGAAGCAAAGACCGGAGCAGAAGCGGAGACATTTGCACAGATATTGAAGAAATATGCGGTGTGCAGCACGGAACTCCATTTTCAATCCAGGTATTTATGTGTCTATCAGATGGTATAAAGGGGAGGGCTTATGAAGCGGAGAAGACAGAAGATAAAGAACAGGAAAAATAAAAATGCAGAAAAAGCAGGGTTACTGAAGAAGAAGCTGCTCATAGCAGGAGGCTCTGTCCTGGGGGGCCTGGCAGCGGCGTATCTGGGGACTGCGCTGTATTTTCACTTTCATTTTCTGCCGAACACGGAGATCAACGGAGTGGATTTTTCCGGCAGGACTGCAGCGGAACTGGACGGATACCTGAAACAGCAGATCGAGAGCTATACACTTACTATAACAGGAAGGGGAAACGTCACAGATACGATCCGGGCGGAGGATATTTCCCTGTCCTATAAAGGAGACGGCGAGGCGGAGAAACTGTTGAACCGGCAGAACATCTTTCTGTGGCCGGCAGCATTTCTTGGAAAGGAAGTATCCAGCGCAAAGCCGGGGATAGAGTACGACGAAAATGCATTGGATGCGAAGATCCGGTCTCTGCAGGCAGTTGCAGGGGAGCAGAGAGAACCGGCATCCGCGGCTCCGGAATTCGACGGAGCGAAATTTGTGCCGGGAAAGGAAAATCAGGGGACAGCGGTGAAAACAGACGTGCTGACTCAAAAAGTCAGGGAGTGTGTTGATTCTGTATCAGCGGCGCTTGATCTGGAGGAGGCGGGATGTTACAAGGAACCGAAATACACATCCGAGTCCCCGGAAGTCCAGGCTGCCTGCGATGAGATGAACCGCTATTGTAAAGCGAGCGTTACATATGAGATGGAGAAGCCGGTGGTCGTGGATGCAGAGGTGATCTCGGGATGGCTGACGGTGGACGATGAGATGCAGGTCACTTTTGACAAGGAGGCGGTGAAGAAATGGCTCTCTGAATTTGGGAAGAGATATGATACGAAGGGGAAGACACGCTCCTTTACTACGGCGGACGGCAGGAGCGCACAGGTCACCGGAGGGACTTACGGATGGGAAGTGGATGAGAAGACGGAACTGACGGCTCTGACGGAGAGCATCGAGAAAGGGGAGACGGTCACAAAAGAACCGGCATATTGCGAGAATGCCACCGCGGCGTCTCATGGGGCGCAGGACTGGGGCAGCACTTATGTAGAGGTGGACCTGACCCGGCAGTATATGTGGTATGTAAAAGATGGAAATATCATGATGGAGACAAATATTGTGACAGGCAAACCCACTCCGGATAAGGAGACGCCCCAGGGAGTGTATTCCATCCTTGAGATGAAACAGGATAAAGTGCTCACCGGAGAGGTCCAGGCGGATGGGCTGCCGGAGTATGAGACTCCCGTAGATTACTGGATGCGGGTCACATGGACCGGGATCGGATTCCACGACGCCACATGGCAGGAGAGATTCGGCGGGGACTGGTATGTGGAACATGGATCCCACGGATGCATCAATATGTCTTTGTCAGATGCGGAACAGCTTTATGGGATGCTGGAGATAGGGACGCCGGTCGTGATGCATTACTGACAGAAAATTCTGATCCTTAATCTTGCTTTGAAACGGAATCATGGTAAAATAGAAAGGTATTTGAGCAAAAGTGTCAGAGTATTCAGAAAATATTACCCAAAAGGTGCCGTGTACTTTTGCAAAAGTACACGGCACCTTTTGATATAAGCATTCAGAATATTCTGAAAGAAAGGAGAAAAAATGCAGACATCAACAGAACTCAGGAGTTTACTGAACAGGATCGACCACCGTGGTTATCCTGCTTATAAAGATACAAGGGGAATGTACCAGTTCCCGGGATATGTATTGTCCATCGACCATGTACAGGGGGATCCCTTCGCGTCGCCATCGAAGGTGAGTGTGCATGTGAAAGGGAAGACAGCGGCGTTTCCGCAGGAACTGTATCAGGATACGCATCAGCGGATCGCCCTGCAGGACGAACTGACGAGACAGTTCGGCAGGAGAGCGGAGCAGTTTGCCTTCAAGGCGAAAGGCTCGGGAAAGAGCGGGCTGATCTCGGTCAGCCGGTGCTGCCAGGAAGTGCTGGAGCGGACCGCATGCCGGATCGATGCGGCAACGGGCGACGTGGTGCTCCGGATGGAGATCGGTTTCCCGGCAAATGGCAGGACCATAAACGCCAGGGAACTGGAAAAGATCCTTTTCGATTTCGTGCCGGAGTGTGTGAAACATGCCCTGTTCTATAAAAATATGGACGCGAATCGCCTGCGCGCCATCATCGACCTGGCGGAGGACCAGCACTATATCCGCGAGATGCTGCCCAGGATGGGCCTGTGCGCCTTTGTGGCGGATGGCAGCATCCTGCCGAGAGAGTCCGGAATCTCCCCAAGACCGATGAAGGGAGGCGTGAAGTTCCGTTCACCGGAAGAACTGAAGGTGACTATGGAACTGCCCCACAGAGGAAAGATCACGGGCATGGGGATCAAAAAAGGGATCACCCTGATCGTGGGAGGCGGATACCACGGGAAATCCACCCTTCTGAAAGCGCTGGAACTGGGCGTCTATGACCATATCGCGGGAGACGGGAGAGAGTATGTGATCACGGACGATACGGCGATGAAGATCCGCGCCGAGGACGGGAGGAGCATCCAGAAGACGGATATCTCCATGTTCATCAACGACCTTCCCAACGGCAAGGACACGGTGAGATTCTGTACCGAGGACGCCAGCGGGAGCACCTCCCAGGCAGCGAACGTGGTGGAGAGCATTGAGGCGGGATCGTCTCTTCTGCTGATCGACGAGGATACCAGCGCGACAAACTTCATGATCCGGGACGAGCTGATGCAGAGGGTCATCCACAGGGATATGGAGCCCATCACTCCGTTTATCGAGCGGATCCGGGAACTGTACGATGAGTACGGCATCTCCACGATCATTGTGGCGGGAAGCTCAGGAGCATATTTCCATATCGCGGACACGATCATCCAGATGGACCGGTATGTGCCGAAGGACATCACTGTATATGCTAAGAAAGAGGCAGAGAGCTACCCCGTGATCACAGGTCCGGAAGGGGCAGCGGTACGACCGCACTTTAAGCGCTGTCCGAAAGCCAGCCCGGCGTTTAAGGGAAATGACCGCATCAAGATGAAGACCCTTTCCAAAGAAGGTGTGATGATCAACAAAGAGACCATTGACTTAAGATATGTGGAGCAGATCACAGACAGCGAGCAGGTGACGGCGCTTGGATATTGTATGCGGTATGCACAGAAACACATCCTGGATGGAAGAAAAGACCTGCGGCAGGTGGTGGAAGAACTGGAAAAGGCAATGGACAAAGGCACTCTCTCGGCGCTCTGTGAGAGCAGTTCCAGCATTTCCAGCATGGCGATGCCCAGGAAGCAGGAGATCTTTGCCTGCTTTAACCGGTACAGAGGACTGAAGCTGAACTGAGAAAGGGGTGTGAACTGCAACAAAAAAGGAGATACAGAAACGATGGAATTAGTAAACGGAAGACCGGAGAAGGAAGAAGGGCGCCTGGAAAAGGAGATCCGGGTGTATGACCTGCTTGATTCTCTGGGAGTAAAATATCAGCGGATCGACCACGAAGCTGCCATGACCATGGAAGCGTGTGAGGAGATTGACCGGACATTGAGTGAAGGGGAGGAAAAAGGCGTGGCGATCTGCAAGAACCTGTTCCTCTGCAACCGGCAGGAGACAGATTTTTATCTGCTCCTGATCCCGGGGGACAAGCCCTTTAAGACAAAATACCTGTCCGCCCAGATCGGCTCCTCCCGACTGTCCTTTGCCAAGCCGGAGTACATGGAGAGATATCTGGACATCACACCGGGCTCGGTGAGTATCATGGGGCTGATGAACGACCACGAGAACAAAGTGCAGCTTTTGATCGACGAGGATGTGCTGAAGGATGAATGGTTCGGATGTCACCCCTGCATCAACACATCCAGCCTGAAGATCCGGACAAAGAATCTGGTGGAAAAGATCATTCCCGCTATGGGACATGAACCGAAGATCGTGAAACTCTGACCCGGAGTCCTGTGCATATCAGGAAAATGCCGGAAGCTGTCATGATCCACTGGAGGGGCATCTGATCTGAGAGCGGACCGAAGACTGCCATGCCCAGAGGAAGGAAGCCGGAGTACATGGATCCCAGCATTCCGAAGACCCGTCCCCGGACGGAGGCATCCGTACATTCCTGGAGGAGTGTGGTGATGGTGGTCTGGACTGCAGTCAGGGCAATCCCGTAAACCAGCATGGATACCAGGTAGAGGGGGAAGTCCGGCGTTGTCCCCATGAGGACTGCCATGGCGCCGAACAGAACCAGTCCGGCGGAAAGTGTTTTCTCTCTTCTGGAAAACCCGCCCCATGTGCCCATGAGAGCGCCGCCGGCTGTCATCCCGGCAAATCCGGCAAGCTCGGCGGCGGTCAGATGACCGTAAGAACTGCCGTAGGCGCGGCTGACCAGCAGCCCGGAGAGGAAGCCTGCCGGGACACAGAGAAAGACGAAGAGGCCATAGAGGATCAGGAGCCTGCGGACAGGACTGTGGGAAAACGCATAGGCAAGCCCCGTTTTCAGAGCAGAAGAAAATCTCTGACTTCCTCTGTGGGAAAGCCCGGATGATCTGCAGGAAAGGTTCCTGGGGTGTTCTCCGGAAAGGGGGACTGCCGACAGCAGGATGATTCCGGGAATGGCGGTAAATATATCGATCAGCAGCGTCATGCGAAGCGTCCCGAAGGAGAGGAAGGCTCCCGCGGCGGCAGGAGCGGCGAACTGAACGAAAGACTGAAGCGCTGCATTGATGCCGTTAAAACGCTGGAGCTGACCGGCAGGAACAAGCTGCGGGAGCGCGGCGTTCACTGCCGGAGTCTGAATCCCCGCGCAGAGAGAGCGGAGTACAGACATGAGGAGAAGCCCGGAGAGAAGTGACGGCTCAGTTGAAAGGTAAGGCATGAGAACGATCATGGCAAGGGTGATAAGCGCGGTGAACAGATCGGAAGACAGGATGAGCCGTTTCCGGGAAAAACGGTCAGCCCACACGCCGCCCGGGATGGAGATGAGAAACTGGGGCAGGTAGGAACAGATGGAAAATGCCGCGGTCCAGGCGCCCGAGGAAGTGGAGAGCGTCACATACCAGACTACTGCCATCTGGACCAGTGTGGAGCCGAATAAAGTAATGCTCTGGCTGACGAGGAAGAGAACGGCATTCTTTCGCCAGCTCTTTTTATGTCCTGCGTTCGATTTGTTTAATACACTCAATATGTTCAATAGGATCCCTCCGATCTTCGGCGCTCCCGGAGGTTTCTGTATCCGCTCCTGCGGAAGCGCGCGATATGGGGAGGACAAAACGCTGCGTGGGGTAACCGAATTCAACCAGCAGCTCCCGCTCTTCAAACCCCAGCCGTTTGAGCTCCGCACGGTACCCTGTGTCCGCCCGGTCGCCCTCTCGGAACGTGGTGATGCTGAGCTCGAGACAGGCGTTGGATCCTGCCCCTGCCTGCATGAAAAAGCGTTCGGGCTGTCGGGAAAACCATTCAAGAAAGAGCCGGGTGATGCCTCTGGCACGGTACTGGGGATGGACGCACAGAAAATCAATATGGACGGAAATGCAGCCGGGATCCGTGGCGTCGTGATAAAGAGAAAATGCCGCGGCTCCGACAGCCGCCTCCCCGTCTTTCAGGATCAGTGCCTCTTTCTTCGAGATGCGCGTTTCCAGATCTCGTCTGTAGCTGCTCTCGGCCAGATGAGGAAATCCGTCCACCGTCATGCGGACAAGCTCCATCCATGCCGGGATATCCGTTCGCCCGGCGGTGCGGATGTCATCTGCAGAGAAGTTCCTGCCGCTCAGGTCAGTGCGCAGTGTGAATCTCATCAGGAGAGGATAGAATTCGCCTTCCTTCCGGAATCTTGCCGGAGTCATCTTATACATTTCCCGGAAAACGGAAGTGAAGGACTGCCGGCTCTCATACCCGCAGAGCAGGGCGATATCCAGAACAGTCATCTCCGAGTAAAGGAGGAGCCTGGCGGCATGGGTGAGCTGACGGCGGAGGATGTAATCGTGGGGAGTCATCCCGGCGGCTGCCGTGAACATGCGGTGAAGGTGATACCTGGAATAATCCGCGGCGCGGGCAAGGGCGTCAAGGTCCAGCCTGCGGTCCAGATGCGCCTCGATATAGTCGATGACTGCTGAAATATTTGCGATATCCCGGTTTCCCATAAGTTGTCCTCCTGTTGTTTTACTGCACCATTGAGTGTACCATGACTGCGTGCGGAAGGTTTCATGATTCTTGCGGTCTTTCTGAAAAATATTATAAGGGGATAAAAAACAAGATTGAGCCTCTCTATAAAGATATGATAGAATGAAAGAAGGAACAATCGTGTTACAGGGTGGCTTGCCTCGATTCTACATAGAATGGGGTGATGCTGATGGACAAGAAACCTTTTGATTTTAAAGACCTGATGGCTTTTAGAATGTTCATTCTGGCATTACTGACATTCGTATTTTTGAATCTGAAGTAATGGCTTAAGCATAGAAAAACCACCCTCTAAAACTTTGGCCGGTTTCAGGGTGGTAATTCTATTACAACTCATTGAGGTCAACCCCTTGTGGGCGGTTGTTCCTTTTCTGTTTTCACTATAGCATATTGGGCTGCGACATTCAAGGCGGAAATTCGATCTGCCGGAAAACAGCCTGTTTTATAGTTACTGTGAAAAGTAACATTTTGTATAATGACAGTAAAATAAGTTTCAGGAGAGAGAATGATGAGCAGAATACTGATCATAGAAGATGATATGGATCTCCGGGAGGGGCTTGCCTATTTCCTGGGAAAAGACGGATATGAAGTACTGACCGCAGGGACGAAAAGAGCGGGGATGGAGATCATACGCAAAGTACTGTGCGACCTTATCCTGCTTGACTGCAATCTGCCGGACGGCAGCGGATTCGACCTCTGTACAGAGGCGAAGGAGTACGGGGATGTCCCGATCCTGATGCTGACGGCGCGGGACACAGAGATGGATGAGGTAAAAGCGCTGGAGATGGGCGTTGCGGATTACATGTCCAAGCCTTTCTCCATCGCGGTCCTAAAAGCACGGATTAAAAAGATCCTTCAGGGCAGAAAGCCGGAAACTCGTCTCGTCTCAGGCGGGATCACTCTGGAGAAGGAAGCCTGCAAAGTGTATAAAAACGAAGAGGAGATCCGGTGCAGTAAAGTGGAATACCAGCTCCTTATGTATTTTATGGAGAACCGGGGGAGAGTGCTCTCCAAAGAACAGATCCTGGCACATGTGTGGGACAGCCAGGGGAAGTTTGTGGATGAGAATACCCTGTCTGTGAATATCCGCAGGCTGAGGGGGAAGATCGAGGACGATCCGAAACATCCGGCGCTGATCCGGACGGTCCACGGGATCGGTTATGTCTGGAGAAAAGAGGAGGAATGACGAAGCTGTATCATTCACTGGAAGAACTGGTAAAGGAAATGTTCGGAGAAGGGACTCGTATCGTGAGGATGGACCGTGTGCACGGCGGAGATATCAACGATGCATACCGGGTGAGCCTTTCTTCCGGCGATCCTGTCTTTGTGAAAACGAATACGAGAAAAAATCTGAGATTCTTCCTGTCGGAAGCAGGAGGACTGCGCGCGCTGGGAGCGTCCGGGAAAATAGGAGTTCCTAAGATCCTGGGGACCGGGACGGACGAAGCCAGGGGAGTTTCATTCCTGGCACTGGAATATATAGAGAGCGCTCTCCGTATTGATTCGTACTGGGAAACCTTCGGGCATGAACTTGCCGGAATGCACAGGGCGGAATGTCTGTCATTTGTGGCTGATGCGGATGAGCAGGAGAAGAAGGAGAAGCGGGGGCTGCGGTATGGGTTTTCGGAAGATAATTTTATCGGCGCCAGTCCCCAGAAAAATCAGCCCAAAGAGAAGTGGACAGACTTTTACAGGGACTGCCGTCTCCTGCCGCAGATCACCATGGCAGAGGGATATCTGGGCACGGATCTCAGGAAAAAGGCGGACCGGCTTCTAGAGCGTCTGGACTCTTATCTGAGAGAACCGGAATTTCCCTCTCTTCTCCATGGCGACCTGTGGGGCGGGAATATGCTGTGCGGACCGGACGGAAAGGCATGGATCATCGATCCGGCGGTATATGTAGGCGATTTTGAGGCGGATCTGGCTATGACACAGCTTTTCGGAAGCCTGCCATCGAGATTCTATGCGGCGTACAGTGAGGTCAATCCCATCGACAGGGAAGAATATGTGGAGAGGAAGAAACTGTATGACCTGTATCATCTACTGAACCATCTGAACTTGTTCGGAAGATCATATCTGGGCAGCGTTGCAGCGATCTTGAATACATATGCCTGAGATTGGGAGACAGATTAATTTTCCCGGGAACAGAAGTATAAGCAAATATGCCTGAGGCCGGAGAGACGAAAATGTATTCAGGAGTCAGACAGAAAAGAGTATGAAAGGATGATAAATGAAATGAAGGAGGAAGCAGAACGATGAAGATACCGGCAGCCCTCTGTATAGTGCTGCTTCTTGCAGCAGCAGTCTTTGCTCTGGGATGTGTTTACGGATGGTACAGAAACCGGAAGATGTACCGGACCATTGACAGGATGCTGGATGAGATCCTGGACGGGGAGCCGGTTTCCCAGTCGGATATCCGGGAGGGGGAGATCTCGGCGCTCGCAGCCAAAGCAAAGAGGATCCAGGAGAAAGTGGACAGCGGGATCATCCGCGCCGAGGAGGAGAAGGAGCAGGTCAAGAGCCTGATCTCTAATATGTCCCATCAGCTCAAAACGCCACTTGCCGGACTGATGATGTACCGGGAGATGCTGGAGGATGAGGGACTGGATGTGGAGACCAGGAGACGGTTTCTGGAGAAGATGAAGGGCCAGTCTGAGAAGATCGACTGGATCCTGCAGTCCCTGTTTAAGATGGTGAACCTGGAACAGGGTGCTGTTGTGTTTGAGGCGGAGGCACTGCCTGTTCGGGATACCATACTGGACGCGGTGACAGCATCACTGGACAAGGCGGACCGGCGGGAGATCGAGATTCTGACAGAGACGTTTGAGGACCGGATCCTCTGGCACAACCGGAAATGGACTGCCGAGGTGCTGGTCAATCTTCTGGAAAACGCAGTGAAATATACAAAGCCCGGAGGCAGGATCACGATCTCGGTCAGACCGATGGAGATGTATACGGAGATCGCAGTCCGTGACACTGGAAGGGGGATACGGCAGGAAGAACTGACAGAGATCTTCAAGCGGTTTTACCGGAGCAGGGATGTGGAGAACATCGAGGGCTCCGGAATCGGACTGTACCTGTCCCGGCTGATCCTGGAACATGAGAAGGGGTACATAACGGCGGCGTCGGTGCCGGGGGAGGGAAGCACGTTTTCTGTTTTCTTACAAAACTGTCAGAATTCCGTATAAAAACTGTCAGAGCAGTGACAGATTTACCTGATATTCTTTTCATAGATCAAGAGCACGGCTTTGCGGCATAATGCGCAGAAAGGCAAAACTGCATTTGGTCAGGTGCATCCGGCCGGATGCGTCCGGGCCGGTGCGGAAGGGCAGACGTTTCAGCCGGAGCCGTGCGGGAGAAAGGGGACATACAGATGGAAATACTGCAGGTAAAACAGATCCACAAGATCTATGGAGAGAAGGAAAATAAAGTTTATGCGCTGAGAGATGTATCGTTTTCTGTGGGACAGGGAGAATTTATCGCGATCGTCGGGACGTCTGGTTCGGGAAAGAGTACACTCCTGAACCTGATCGGAGGGCTGGATACGCCCACTCAGGGGAAGATCATCATCAGGGGGCATGATATCGCCTCGTTGAAGCGGAAGGAACTGACAATATTCCGGCGCAGGAATATCGGGTTTGTGTTCCAGGATTACAGTCTGATGCCGGTGCTGAACGTCTATGACAATGTGGCGCTGCCTGTCACATTTGACAGGGGGAAACATGTGGACCACGGCTATATCCGGGAACTGCTCCATGAGCTGGGACTCTGGGAAAAGCGGAAGCGGTATCCCAACGAACTGTCCGGAGGGCAGCAGCAGAGAGTGGCGCTGGCGCGTGCCCTTGCCAATAAGCCGGCGCTGATCCTGGCGGATGAGCCTACCGGCAACCTGGATTCCGGGACCACGGTTGAGGTCATGGGACTCTTAAAGGAGAGCAGCCGGAAATATAACCAGACCATTCTCATGGTGACTCACAATGAAGCGCTGGCTCAGGCCTGCGACCGGATCATCCGGATCGAGGACGGAAAACTGTACGACAGAAAGGAACAGCCGAAACAGGCAGGCGCGGCAGGAACATCCGGCACCGCTGGGAAGGGCGGTGACCGGTCATGAGAAATGCGCTGAGACTTGCATCTGCCTATCTGAGACATTACAGCAAACAGACGGCGGCGCTCTTTGTCGGGATCATGCTCTCGGCGGCGCTGCTGACAGGAGTGGGCTCCCTCTTTTTCAGCGGGAAGGAAGCTGCGAAGGAGAACGCCCGGACGGAATACGGAGACTGGCATTATGAGATGCGCTGTGACTTCCCATGGTTTGAGGACTTTGAGGCGGACGTTTCAGGCTCTGAGGGCAGATCCGGCGGGGAAAGCCCGGCGGACGGTACGAAAGCCGGCTCGGGGCAGGGTGCCGGTACGGACGATGTGCTTTTGAGAGGGGACGGCTTCCGCGTGGAGAGCTATGGCGTGGAGACAGTGCGAAAAGCCATCTCCGAGCCTTTTAACATCCAGTACGTATACGGCGACGCGGGCTATATGGAGATGATGGGGAGAGAACTCCTGGAAGGAAAACTGCCGGAAAAGACGGATGAGATCGCTGCGGACCGTCAGACTCTGAGAAACCTGGGCGTTCCGGAGGAACTGGGGAGCCAGGTTGAACTGGACGGAGAGGCATTTACTCTTTCAGGGATCGTCGCTGAGATGCCGGAGAAACTGGGGGAACTGCTCGGGGATTATATGCAGGTCTTTGTCAGCTCTGAGCTGGATTATGGGATGAACGGAAGATTTCTCTACCTGCGTTTCGATGAGTCGGAGCCGGTGCTCGGGCAGATCAAGGCGTTCTCGGAGCACTACGGTATTGATGGAAGCACCGTCGCGCGGAACAACGGGATCGCCGGATATGTGGGGGCGGAGGAAGCGAAACTGTCCGCGGAGGAGATCCGTACTGCATTTACCGACCCAACCCTTGGGATCCCCTGGATCTGGGGGATGCTCAATGAGAACGAGGCGCTTACAGAAGGCGCGGTCCTGCTGGCTCTTGCCGTGTTCTCAGCCTTTATCATCTACAGCATTTTCCAGGTGTCCGTGCTCCGCCGGCTGTCCCAGTACAGTGTCATGCAGACCCTGGGGGTGACGGACAGCGCGGCGTTCGGGATGTTGATGCTGGAGATGCTGCTGATCTTTGCCGGAGGCTATGCGGCCGGCGCTGTTCTGGGAAACGGTGTGGCGGCGCTGATCTACCGGAAGGCAGGGCGGATCTTTATCACGAGGAGCGGGGCGCAGGGGGGAGTGGTGCGTCACACGGGCGTCTCCACAGAGGAGACAGCGGCGGAACTGTCTGTCTCAACACTGCCGGATGCGGGAGTCTT
This sequence comes from Mediterraneibacter glycyrrhizinilyticus, assembly GCF_016902345.1. Taxonomy (GTDB): domain Bacteria; phylum Bacillota; class Clostridia; order Lachnospirales; family Lachnospiraceae; genus Mediterraneibacter; species Mediterraneibacter glycyrrhizinilyticus_A. Next base: position 43,744 of record NZ_JACJLR010000026.1, read on the forward strand.
TCACGTGGACGTTAAGATCATCTGGCTGGGAGCGGTCTTCCTGATCCTGGTGCTCGCCCTGATCAGCCTTGTCCTTGTCCGTAAGATGAGGAAGCTGACGCTGCGCCAGATGATCGTGAAGGACACAGCCGGAGGAAAAAGAAACCGTAAGATCTACAGCATAAAGCACGAGAATCTGACCGGCATCCTTGCGAAGAAATTCATGTTTTCCAGAAAGGGAACGTTTATCGGGATCCTGCTGTCTCTGTCTGTCGGAAGCGTGATCTTCCTCGGGGCGGCATACGTGACGGAAAATACCAGGATCAACAACGAACTGACCTTTGCGGCAGACGACGGGCTTGGCTCGGATATCCAGGTCTGCGAGGAGTCGGACAGCCTGAAGGATACGATCCCGGAGGGAACGGCAGAAGAACTGAAAGGGATCTCCGGGCTGGAGAGCGTGCTGCCGGTGCGGTACATGCTGGGGGAGCTCCCTCTGGATGACGGGATGCTGAGAAGCGGTTCTTTTTTCGCGGAGACTGCAGGGGAGGAAGGCTTTGAGCCGGACCCGGTGATCATGGAAAAGTACAACGGACAGATCGTCCAGACCGGGGAGGACGACTACAGGCTGAAGGTGAATATCTACGGATACGATGACGAGATGCTGGAAAGCCTGAATGACTATGTGCTGGAGGGAAGCATCGATCCGGATCAGATGAGGGAAGAAAATACGGTCCTCTTCAAGACATTGATGGACGGACAGGGAAATTACGACGTGATCGGCATCGGCGCAGGAGATACAGTACGGCTCCGCACTCCGGAGGATCCGGAAGCTGACGGGGAAGCGCTGAAGTTTCTGGGCCGGGAAGAGGACTACAGGGATACGGAACTGAAGATCGGAGCGCTGATCAGCCGTCCTCTTGCGAAAGTGGATACCTATATCGGGGATGACGGGCTCTCCAATGTGGATATCATCATGACCAATGAGCAGATGGAGAAAAACTTCGGCGTCACCGGATATCAGACCATCAGCATCTCTCTGCCTGAGAGTGCGGATGCAGAAGACGCGGCGAAGGCGGCAGATGAGATCCGGGGAGTTGTCTCCGGGGTCAGCCGGTGCGTGGTGAAAGACTACACGGCGCAGATCGAGGCGCAGAACCTGTATCTGGACCAGCAGATCATGTTTTTCTATGGCATCGCGCTGGTGCTCCTCATGATCAGCCTTCTCCACATCATGAACAGCATGCAGTACCTGGTGGCGGAGCGCAGATATGAGTTCTCCATCCTGCGTGCCATGGGGATCACAGATGAGGGATTCCTGAAGATGCTGATGAAAGAAGGCATCCGGTACGGGATCTATTCCAGTATCGTGATGCTGGCGGTGTACTGGATCGTGCAGAAAGTGCTGTATTATTTTATGGTGCATGTGTATCTCTACCTCCATCCGCAGGGAATGATCTCTGCCGGATATCTGATCTTCATGGCAGTGCTGAACATTGTGCTGTGTACCGGAGCGATGGTGGTGTCAGGGAGACGGCAGCCGGCGGAGGCAAAGCCGCAGAGATAAAATGAGTCTGAGCGTGCCGCTGTGGTCAGCAGCCTGAGCAGCGGCACAGCTGCGGGAATCAGTTTAAACTTGATGCGTGTTGTTAAAATCTTCAAAATGGGGCTGTCGGTTAATACCGATTTTTAATCCCTGACATGCAGGGAAGAGGCAATCCCAGAGAATTCGGGCTTTTTTAAGCCCCTAATTCTCCAGTGGATTGTCT
>NZ_JACJLR010000027.1 GCF_016902345.1 Mediterraneibacter glycyrrhizinilyticus
GGTAACATGTGGAGCTGACTGCTACTAATAGGTCGAGGGCATGACCAGAACGGAATAGGTGAAAGATGGATGATGGATTGATTCTTTGTATGTAGTTTTGAAGGTACATTGTAAAATGTATACTTCATAATAAGATGGCCCAGTGGCTCAGTTGGTTAGAGCGCCGCCCTGTCACGGCGGAGGTCGAGAGTTCGAGTCTCTTCTGGGTCGTTATGTGGGGTCTTAGCTCAGCTGGGAGAGCATCTGCCTTACAAGCAGAGGGTCATAGGTTCGAGCCCTATAGGCCCCACTTAAAAAATTATGGATGGGTTCCCGAGTGGCCAAAGGGGGCAGACTGTAAATCTGTTGCAAGTTGCTTCGGTGGTTCGAATCCACCTCCATCCATTGCCGATTTTAATCGGGTTTTTTGCCGATGTGGCTCAATTGGCAGAGCAGCTGATTTGTAATCAGCAGGTTATCGGTTCGAGTCCGATCATCGGCTTTGTCTCGACAGAGACTGATAATTTAATACCGCGGGGTGGAGCAGTCTGGAAGCTCGTCGGGCTCATAACCCGAAGGTCGCAGGTTCAAATCCTGCTCCCGCAACTTACACGTTTCTACGTGTTGAATGCCCAGATAGCTCAGTTGGTAGAGCAGAGGACTGAAAATCCTCGTGTCACTGGTTCGATTCCGGTTCTGGGCATTTTTCTCTGCTAAAAAATATTTTACAGGGAATAATAATTGAATAAGGGCGTGTAGCTCAGGTGGTAGAGCACTTGACTTTTAATCAAGTTGTCCGGGGTTCGAATCCCCGCACGCTCATTTTCCATGTCGGGGATCAGTCTCCGGCTCTTTTTGTTTTGGAGAAAATTTGCAGGAAAATAGAAAAAAGCCGGGATGATACTCACCGGCTGAGAAAAGAGGAAAATATATATTAAAAAGCCTTTCAGCTTTGATAGTATTAATATAACTTGTAATTGTAATTAAAATGTGATGGAAGTATAAAATATATGTTAAGATCAGAAAATGTGAGGATCTTTTATGGAAAATTTATATAAAAAGCTTTCCGACTATGCAAAATCGGATTTTTATCCCTTTCATATGCCGGGGCATAAAAGAAATCAGAACGTGACCGGAGCAAATCTCCCATATCAATTAGATATTACGGAGATCGACGGCTTTGATGACCTGCACCATGCCGAAGGAATTCTCGCGGATGCGCAGAAGCGGGCAGCGCAGCTGTATTGTGCAGAGGAGACACATTTTCTCGTCAATGGAAGTACCTCAGGATTATTGAGTGCCATACTTGGGACCGTGCACAGAAGGGGAAAGATCCTGATAGCGAGAAACTGCCATAAGTCAGTTTATAATGCGGTCTTTATGGGGGAACTTTATCCAATCTATCTTTATCCTCAGTTTGACAAAGAAAATGAACTTAATGGAGAAATTTTGGCAGAAGACGTAGAGAGGATGCTTGAGGAAAACAGGGATGTCCAGGCAGTAGTGATCACATCTCCTACGTATGACGGCGTTGTTTCGGATGTCAGAGGGATTGCTGAGATCGTCCATCAGAAAGGCATTCCACTGATCGTGGATGAGGCGCACGGAGCACATTTTGGACTGCATCCTTATTTCCCGCAAAATTCAAACATAAAGGGAGCTGATGTTGTCATACACAGCCTTCATAAGACTATGCCGTCTCTGACACAGACTGCATTGATTCACATAAACGGGAGGATTGCTGACCGGAGAGGAATACGCAGATATCTGCATATGATTCAGACGAGCAGTCCCTCGTATATCCTGATGGCGTCTATGGACGAATGTATCAGGACGGCGGCGGAAGAGGGAGAGCGGTTATTTCACAGCTATACGGAGATGTTGAAGAAGACGAGACAGCGGCTGGCCGAATTGAAAGATCTTGCTCTTCTTGAGACTGCGTGTTATGACAGATCAAAGATCGTTGTCTCGACGAAAAGGATTTTAGGAGAGCAGAAGAAGCGGAAGGACTTGTCAGAAAGAATGCCGGAGTTCGGCGGAATCGACCTGTATCGCATCTTATTGGATGAGTATCATATCCAGCCGGAGATGGCGGCAGGATCCTATATTATAGCGATGACGGGGCCGGGAGACACGGAAGAAGGAATGGAGCGTCTTGTAACGGCACTGGAAGAAATCGACAGCAGACTGGAAAGAGGAACGGACAGCGGAGAAAGACAAAAAGAGACAGGATGCGGGAGACGGAATGGAACGGATCTTGCGCTGCAGAAACCAGAGCAGATCTATACGAGCTGGGAGACAGAGCTGGAGAGACAGAAGGGGAGAAAGACAGAGAACCTCATCTGGGAGGATACAGAAGGCAAGATCGCAGCAGAACCAGCATATCTTTATCCGCCGGGGATACCGCTTGTTGTTCCGGGAGAGAAGATCAGCAGGGAAATTATACAGCAGATCACCTTATATGAGAAAATGGCATTTACCATAGAGGGAACAGTGGTGCATGGAAAGATGGAGGTAATGGCAGATGGGTAAGATATTTTGTCTGATGGGAAAGAGCTCCTCAGGAAAAGATACGATTTATAAAAAACTTCGGGAAAGATATCCTCAGCTTGGAGCGGTCGTACCCTATACGACCCGTCCAATACGAGAAAATGAGAAGAATGGCGTAGAATACTTTTTCGTTAGCAGAGAAACTTTTGATGAAATGGAAGCGGGTGGAAAAGTCATTGAGTTCCGTTCCTACAATACGAAATGCGGTGTCTGGACATACTTTACAGCAGATGACGGGCAGATCGACCTTGCAGCATATGATTATCTAGTCATTGGAACTCTGATCTCATATCGGGCACTCAGAGAGTATTTTGGAGAAAATAGTGTGGTGCCGGTCTACATTGAGATAGAGGACGGGATACGGCTTGAGAGAGCCCTTGCGAGAGAAAGAAGTCAGAAAGAACCAAAATACGCGGAAATGTGCAGACGCTTCCTTGCAGATTCTGAAGATTTTTCAGAGGAGAATCTGAGGAAGGCAGGAATAAGACGGCGATTCGAAAACGTGGATCTGGAGCAATGTATGGAAGAGATCACTGCGTTTATAGATGATTTAGGGGTATGACTTAAGACAGGATTGTGTTATACTAAATAGGTAGCACTTTGTATAATAATGCACGGCAGGTGATAAAAATGAGTGGATTTAAAGATGTAGTAGGACATAAGAATATAATCAAATATATCGAGAGCGCAGTGAGCGCAGACGCTGTTTCTCACGCTTATATCCTGAATGGAGAAAGAGGATCGGGGAAAAAGCTTTTGGCGAATCTGTTTTCGATGAGCCTGCAGTGCCAGGACAGGGAAGAAGACGGGGATGCATGCGGAAAATGTCAGTCCTGTAAACAGGCAATGAGCGGAAATCATCCGGATATTATTAGAGTGTCGCATGAGAAGCCGAATACCATCAGTGTGGATGATATCAGAGAACAGGTGAACAATGACATTGTGATCAAGCCTTACAGCAGCAAATACAAGATTTATATTATTCCGGATGCAGATATGATGAGTGTGCAGGCGCAGAATGCACTTCTGAAAACAATAGAGGAGCCGCCGGAGTACGCTGTGATCATGCTGCTTACGGAAAACGCAGAGATTCTGCTTCCCACGATACGTTCCCGGTGCGTTATGATGAAGCTGAGAAATATCAAGGATCAGCTGGTGAAGAAGTATCTGATGGAGCAGATGGAGATCCCGGATTACAAGGCGGATGTCTGCGTTGCTTTTGCCCAGGGAAATATGGGAAAGGCTATTATGCTCGCTACCTCAGATTACTTTAATGAGATCAAGGAAGAGGCTGTCCATCTTCTTCGAAATATTGATGAAATGGATGTTTCTGAGCTGATGGAAGCAGTTAAGAAATGCATGACATATAAACTGGAGATCAATGACTATCTGGATATCATTGCGATCTGGTACAGGGACGTTCTGATCTATAAAGCAACTAAAAGTGTGGACAGAGTAGTTTTCTCTGATCAGCTCAGATATATCAAGGCGCGCGCCAGCAAGAGTTCATATGAAGGGATAGAGAATATTCTGGATGGAATTGAGAAGGCGAAGGCAAGAATAAAAGCAAATGTAAACTTTGAGCTGACTATGGAACTGCTTTTATTGACGATAAAGGAGAATTGACAGGATGACAAAAGTAATCGGAGTCAGATTCCGGACGGCGGGAAAGATTTATTTTTTCGCACCGGGGAAATTTACTATAAAGCGCGGTGATCATGTCATTGTAGAGACTGCAAGAGGAGTCGAATATGGAAGAGTTGTGAGCGGTCCGAAGGATGTGAAGGATGAGGATGTCGTGCAGCCTTTGAAACCGGTGATCCGGGTGGCTACAGAGCAGGACAGGAAAACCGTTGAAAAGAACCGTCAGAAAGAGAAAGAAGCGTTTAAGATCTGCTGGGAAAAGATCAGGAAGCATGGTCTGGAGATGAAGCTGATCGATGCAGAATATACTTTTGATAATAACAAAGTCCTGTTTTATTTTACGGCGGACGGGCGGATCGATTTCCGTGAGCTGGTAAAGGACCTGGCGGCAGTGTTTCGCACAAGGATCGAACTGCGTCAGATCGGTGTGCGGGATGAGACAAAAATAAAAGGCGGGATCGGCATATGTGGAAGACCGCTGTGCTGCAGCACTTATTTAACGGAATTTGCTGCAGTGTCGATCAAAATGGCGAAGGAACAGAACCTTTCCCTGAATCCGTCCAAGATCTCCGGGGTCTGCGGAAGGCTGATGTGCTGTCTTACCAACGAGGAAGAAACTTATGAAGTCCTTAACAGCCAGCTTCCTTCTGTCGGAGATACAGTTACCACAAAAGACGGGCTGACCGGTGTGGTGAACTCGCTGAGTGTATTGAGAAAACAGGTCAAAGTGGTAGTAAATCTGGAGAATGACGAGAAAGAAATTCGTGAATATAAGGCGGAAGAGCTGAAATTCAGACCAAGGAAAAAGAAACAGAGGGTGACGAAGGAAGAAAAAAAGAAACTTTCGGCACTGGAACATAAAGAGGGAGCGTCTAAGTTAAATGACAAGTGATATCAGGCCGGGAGAACGCCTGGACGACCTTCAGCTGAACGGGCTGGAACTGATACAGAATCCGGACAAATTCTGTTTTGGAGTGGATGCGGTACTGCTCTCGGATTTTGTGAGAGTCAGACCGGGAGAGAGGGTACTGGATCTGGGGACCGGGAACGGAATCATACCGGTACTGCTCTCGGCAAAGACCCAGGCTGCACACCTGACAGGTCTGGAAATACAGGGAGATATTGCGGATATGGCGCGCAGGAGTATTGCGCATAATCATCTTGAAGAGAAGATCGATATCGTGACCGGGGACATCAAAGAGGCGGCGGAGATATTTAAGCCGGCCTTTTTTGATGTGATAACGGCAAATCCTCCATATATGCTTGCAGATCACGGCCTTAAAAATCCGGATGACGGGAAGGCGATCGCGCGTCATGAGGTGCTGTGCTCGCTTGATGATATCCTTCGCGAGAGCATGAGGCTGCTTCAGGACAAGGGCAGATTTTATATGGTACATCGCCCTTTCCGGCTTACGGAGATCCTGATCAAGATGAATTATTATAAGATCGAACCGAAACGGATACAGTTTGTCCATCCCTTTGCCGACCGAGAGCCGAATATGGTGCTGATCGAGGGGGTGCGGGGAGCAAAGCCCCGTGTAAAGATCGAACCGCCGATCATTATGTTCAGCAGATCCGGGGAAGGTCAAAAAGAGAATGGATATGGTCATACCGGCATGTATAAGAATGCGGGTACTGAGCTATAAAAAAGCGTTCAGGAGGATGAAATGGCAGGAGTTTTGTATCTGTGTGCAACACCGATAGGAAATCTGGAAGATATGACGTTCCGTGCAATACGGATATTAAAAGAAGCTGATCTGATCGCGGCAGAGGATACGAGGAACAGTATCCGGCTTTTGAATCATTTCGAGATACAGACGCCTATGACTTCCTATCATGAGTATAATAAGTATGAGAAGGGAAGAAAACTTGTAGAAAAACTTCTGGAAGGAAAAAATATTGCCCTGATCACGGATGCAGGGACTCCAGGAATCTCGGACCCGGGAGAGGAACTGGTACGCATGTGTTATGAAAACGGGATCCGGGTTACATCCGTTCCCGGAGCTGCCGCATGTATTACGGCACTTACGATGTCGGGGTTGCCGACCAGGAGATTTGCATTTGAAGCATTCCTGCCGTCAGATAAGAAAGAGCGGGAGCGGATACTGACAGAGCTGGAGCAGGAAACGCGGACGATCGTTCTTTATGAGGCCCCTCATCGGCTTGTAAAAACATTGCAGACCCTTGAGGAACATCTGGGAAACCGCAGAGCAGCCGTATGCAGAGAACTGACGAAAAAGCATGAGACAGTCTACCGGGCGACGCTTTCCGAGGCGGCGGATTATTATGAAAAAGAAGGACCACGCGGAGAATGTGTTCTGATCATCGAGGGAAAAGATCCGGAACAGATCGTGCAGGAGCAGCGGGATAAATGGGAAGAGATGGGTATAGAAGAGCATGTGGAATATTACATCTCGCAGGGGCTGGATCGCAAAGAGGCGATGAAGAAAGCTGCCAAGGACAGAGGAGTATCAAAGAGAGAAATATACAACTATCTTCAAAAACAAAAAAATATCTAAAGCAATAATAAAAAGCAGAAAGGAGATTTCCTTTCTGCTTTTCGTCATCTTGTTCATCTATAGATGTCATCGGCTTCAACAATCTTTCCGTCTTTCATATAAACGACGCGTTTCCCGAGTGCTGCAGCTTCCTCATATTTGTTGGTAACATACAGCACAGTTATCTTGAGATCCTGGTTGATCTTCAGAATATCACTCAGCATTTCCTGACGGCGGTCGTCATCCTGACGGGCAAAATCTTCGTCCACGAGCAGAACTTTGGGCTGGCATACGATGGCTCGTCCAAGAGCCACCCGCTGACGCTGAGCGTCCGTGATAGCGCGAAGCTTTGCAGTCAGGATATCGGAGATCCCAAGGAACTGGGAAGCGGATTTTACACGGGAGTCGATCACAGTGCGAGGAAGATCCCGCAGCCTGAGTCCGAGCGCCATGTTGTCATATACGTTCATATGTTTATACAGAGTATAATTCTGGAATGCCATGGCAAGACGACGGTCCCGGGGGAGGATATCATTGAGGAGCTCCCTGCCCAGATAGATCTCTCCGGAAGTAATATCTTCCAGACCTCCGATCATCCTCAGGATCGTAGATTTCCCGCATCCGCTGGGACCATGGAATATGACGAATTCGCCATCTTCTATAAAAAGATTTACATCGTTTACGGAAACAAAACCGTTGGGATATGTCTTTGTTAAGTGTTCAAATGTCACGCTGGCCATAAGTACACCTCCATCTGTCAGTCTTTCCTTATCATATTTTATCACAAAGAAAACCCGGGGACAATCCTTAACCTGGCACAAGGAGAACGCTTGCCGTCAGCCCGGCGAAAGTAGCGATCAGAGCACCTGCGAGCGTGTAGCGGGTTCGTTTTATCCCTGCAGTCATAAAGTAGACGCTCATTGTGTAGAAGATGGTCTCTGTACAGCACATGGAGATGGATGCGATCAGTCCCAGGCGGGAGTCTGTCCCGTAGTTTTCATAGATATCGAGAAGCAGTCCGGTGGCAGCAGAAGAAGAAAACATCTTTACGATCGTCAGGGGTACCAGCTCACCGGGAAAACCGATATGTGATGAGAACCTGCCGATCAGTGAGCCGAGAAAGTCCAAAAAGCCGGAGGCACGAAGAATCCCTACAGCGGCCATGAGACCGATGAGAGTGGGCATAAGACGGATCACGGTGAGGAAACCGCTTCTGGCGCCTTTGATAAATGAGTCATATACATTTACGTTTCTCAGTACACCATATACGACGATGGCCAGAATCAGGAATGGGATGATGAAGTCAGAAATATAAACGAGCAGATTCAAAAGAGACTCCTGTTTAAGATCTGTATTTTATAAATTTATATGCAGGCAGGATGGGAGGAATACCGGAAAATCAGAACACATATAATGTTTCAAGAACATTTCTGGAGACATTATGTCGATTCTAACTGTTTCTTATATGTATTTCTCAAAAAGAAAAGTGAAAAGATGCCGCAGACAGTTTGGCAGGCGGCTCTTTGCCCTGACAGTGATTCCTGCGCTCCTCCTGTCTGGATGCCAGAGACAGACGGGGAGGAATGAGGACGGCCGCTTTGAGGATTATACGGCCGCTCTGTTCAGCGCCGAGGTGGCAGCAGACGCAGTTACACTCCATTATACGTTGAAAGATCCAGAAGCATACGGTGTGACCGCGGCGGCGGAGGGCTTCGGGGAAGTCTCATCAGATCCTTCCCAGGTCCGGGCAGCCGCTGAAAACATGAAGAAGGCACTGGAGGGATTTGAGTACGAGGAACTGGATATTCGCAACAGGATCACGTACGATATTCTGGAATACAGCATGGAAACTGCTTTGGACAATGCGGAGTACCTTCTTTATGGAGAACCTCTGGGCCTTGTGAGCGGGATACAGACCCAGCTTCCGGTTATTCTGTCTGAATATCAGTTCTACGACAGCGGAGATGTGGAGGCTTATCTGAAGTTAATGAAGAGTACTCCGGAGTATTTTGACAGCATCATTGAATTTGAGAGGAAGAAATCCGAAGAAGGGCTGTTTATGGCGGATTATACTGCGGAGACTGTGGCAGAACAATGTACTGCATTTCTGGATATGGGAGACGGAAATTACTTGTATTCCACATTTGTTGATCGAATAAATGAATTGGAGGAATTGACAGAGAAAGAAAAAAGTGACTACATACAGGAAAACGCATTGATGATGAAAGATTATGTCTATCCGGCGTATCAGGAACTTCTGTCAGCAGTAAATGATCTTATGGGATCGGGACAGAATGAGAAAGGGCTTTGCTTTCTGCCGGAAGGGAAAAATTATTATGAGCTGCTGGCTGATCAGTCAACCGGTACGGACCAGACGGTGAGAGAGCTGGAGGATCTGGCGAGAAGACAGATTGTGGAGGATCTTGAAGCGATGGAGGCAGTTGTTGGGACGACAGCTGACGAGGCGAGAGAAACCATGGCAGAATCCGGACGTGAGGATGCTGAATTGATCCTGAGTGAACTGGAATCCGGGATCAAAAATGCATTTCCGCAGCATCCGGAAACTGCGCTTGAAGTAAAATATGTCCCGGAGGAGATGGAAGAACATTTAAGCCCGGCATTTTATATGATCCCGGCTATTGATAATACACAGGAAAATGTGATCTATCTCAATCAGTCTAAGATGGGGGATGAGCTGACTTTGTTTACTACGCTGGCGCATGAAGGGTATCCGGGTCATCTTTATCAAACGGTATTTTATGAAGGGACAGATCCGGATCCGGTGAGGAGCCTGTTCAGTTTTGGCGGATATGTGGAAGGCTGGGCAACCTATGCGGAGATGTGCAGTTATTATCTCACACCGCTTTCAAAAGAACAGGCAACCCTTCTGCAGAAAAATGCGTCTATCATACTGGCTCTTTATGCCCTTGCTGATATGGGAATCCATTATGAGGGATGGAGCAGGATGGATACAGTGGCCTTTTTCAGCAATTATGGCATAACCGATGCGGAGGCGGTGGAACAGATTTATGAGCTGATCATAGGATCGCCGGCGAACTATCTGAAGTATTATATCGGCTATGTGGAATTCCTGGAACTGAAGAAAGACTGGATTTCCAAGAAAGAGGAGTTTTCACAGAAAGAGTTCCATGAAGCTGTGCTTACGGTGGGACCGGCAGCCTTTGAGATCGTTGAGAAATATATGTGGGATATTCTGGAATGACAAAAGAGAGATAAGACAGGAGGTGTTTCATGCTTAATTATCTTTGGGCCGGGATGATACTGACAGGGATCATTTTCGGAGCATTTAACGGGAAGATGCCGCAGATCACGAACGCGGCGCTGGACTCGGCAAAAGATGCGGTATCACTGTGCATTACGATGATCGGCGTGATGTCGTTCTGGACAGGGATCATGGAGATCGCCTCCAGGGCGGGGATCATCGGCGCCGCGTCTGTAAAACTGAGACCGGTCATAAGATTCCTGTTTCCGGAGATACCGGAAGGACATAAGGCGAACGAACATATCTCTACGAATTTTATTGCAAATTTTCTGGGACTGGGATGGGCTGCGACGCCTGCCGGACTGAAGGCTATGGAGGAACTTGAGAAACTTGAAGATGATAGAAGAATCGGAAAAATTTCCGGACCGGCGAGAAAGAAAGCTGTTGCGAGTAATGAGATGTGTGATTTTCTGATCATCAATATCTCCTCCCTGCAGCTGATCCCGGTCAATGTGATCGCATACCGCAGCCAGTACGGGAGTGTAAATCCGGCTGCGGTCGTGGGCGCCGGGATCCTGGCCACAGCGGTGAGCACGGGAGCGGCAGTGATCTTCTGCAGGATTATGGGAGGAAGGCAGAGAGCCGGAAAGTGACAAATAATACTTGACCTTTCGCTTTGTGAATGATAAGATATGTGTAATCTTAAGTAGCGGGAAACTATGAACATTTGATGCAGATACGATTGGGGGAATGCTGCATCAGCAGACGCAAAAAGGAGAGACGTAAATGCTTCTGAAAACTTATGATAAAATCATTGAGCTCTTTCATGACAACCATGGCTATATGAGTTTTGAGCAGTTGAAAGAGGAAGGCGTTACGATCGCTCAGATTCAGGAACTGGCAGATCGTGAGATACTGGACAAGTTTGCGCGGGGCTGGTACTGGTGTAACCAGTGCGGTTATACAAGACCGAAAGACCGAAAGTACATTGAGATTGGTAAGGTGAATGAGAAAGCGGTAATCTGTATGGACAGTGCAGGATACCTCCAGAAACTTTTAAAAAAGGAACCGGAAGTGATCTCAGTTGCGACGGAACGGACGGACAGAAAGAAGATGGAATTTGCATTTCCGGTCAACCGGTATTATTTTCAGAATACGGGAGCTGAGGATGAGATCGAGCTGGTCAATACGGAGTTTGGCTCTTACAGGGTATATTCTGTAGACAGGACTGTCTGTGACTGTATCCGGATGAAGAGCAGGCTCAGCGGAAATGTCCTGGAAGAGATCGAGGAAGCATATAAATCCCAGAAGAGAGATATAAACAGGCTTCTCGCGTATGCGAAAAGCCTGAGGGCACTAAAGTGTATTAAGGAAAGAAATTTATAGAGAAAAGACGCTTGGGATCCCGTTCAGGATAGCGGATCATAGTGGATAAAGACACAGGGGACGGGCCCCGGAAGTTTTCCAGTTTAGGGAGAACTTCCGGGGGAATTGATTTTCAGGAGAGAATACATGCAGTTACGTTTTGAGATTCCGGATAATTTTTGGAGTTTGTTTCGGTCTGTAAACAGAGACGTTTATATAGAATCGTTATTATGTATTAATCAGGAATATGAATACAGCAATTATTTCCTTACGAGAGAGATGTGTCTTCAGATACTGAGCGATATGAATGCAAAGAAGAGGATCCGTCTGGAAAGGGAAGAGACAGAGACGGATTTTGATATGCTGGAGACAACTGCATCCAGGATACTGAACTGGCTGGTGAGGAGCGGATGGCTCAAGAAGATCGAGGACTTTGCCTCTATGACGACGAACATTGTGATCCCGGATTATGCGGCGGTCATGATCGGAGCATTCGAGCGGCTTACATCAGAGGATATGGAGGAAACGGAAATATATATCCAGAATGTATATGCAACGCTCTATTCTTTTCGGAATGATCCGCGGGTAAACCTGAACATGCTGCGGACTGCGCTGATAAATACGAAAAAGCTGAACAAGGCGCTTCAGGACATGCTGCATAATATGGACCGTTTTTTTGAGAGGCTCCTCGAAAAAGAGACATATGAAGAGCTTCTGCAGGAACATCTGGAAGGCTATGTGGAAGAGGTGGTACGGAAGAAATATCATATTCTTAAGACGTCTGATAACTTCTATATCTATAAGACGGATATCAAGAAATGTCTGAGGGATATGAGGGATGATGATGAGTGGATCGGGAAGATCCAGGAAAGGCCGGCAGCAGCAGGGGCGGAAAAAGAAGATGTGACGGATCTGCTGGACCAGATCGAAAGAGGGTTTGATGACATTGAACACAGGATCGCGAATATGGATAAAGAGCATTCCAAGTATGTCCGTGCCACAGTCACCCGGCTGAATTATCTTCTGAGCGGGGAGACAGACACAAAGGGGCTGATCGTCCAGCTGCTCAACCGGATTTCTGCCAGCGGACGCAGAGAAGAGATGATCCGTTCTGCAGCGGAAAAGATGAATCTTTCACTTCTTGAGATATTGTCGGAAAAGTCGCTTTATAAACGGCGGAAGAGCAGGAGTGATTTTATCAGCCAGATGGAGCCTGAAGAGGAAGAAGATCTGGGGCGGGAGGAAGTCCTCCGCATGAACCGGATCCAGATGAAATACAGCAGGGAGCAGATCGAAGGATTTATCCGGACCCATATGAATGGGGATGTAATGGATGCAGGGAAGATTGGAAATATGGATGAGGAGGCGTTTGAGAAGCTGATCCTTGCCTACGACTACAGTACCAGGAAGAACAGCCGGTTTATGCTGGCGGAAGAGGAACCGGAGATGATAGAGAACGGAAAATACAGATATCCGGACCTGAAATTTATACAGAGGAGACCTGAATGACAGAATATTACGGGACACTGACAGACGAAGAAAAAGATGAGATAAAAGAAATCATACAGAAGCTCTTCCGGCAGACTTTTCTGCTGGAAAGGAAATACGACAGGCGGGCAGGAAGGATGATGGCTGACAGAGATTACCGGACTGCGGACCAGCATCTGGAATTCCTGCGGGAATATTTTGCCGTGGCGGGCATCGCTCTCAGGCAGAATGTGCATATGGGGGTGATCTACATCCAGGAGGAGGCTCTCTGGGGAGAAAAACTGCCCAGGCTGGCGACCGTTTATCTGTTGATCTTGAAGCTTCTGTATGACGAGCAGATGGCGGCAGCTTCCTCGAGCAGTCATGTGGCTGTGACGCTGGGGATGATCAATGGGAAAGCGGGAGAATTCCATGTGCTGGGATCGCTGCCTTCCCCGACAGAGATGCGAAGGACGATCGCGCTCCTGAAGCGGTATCAGATCATAGAGCCGCTGGACGTGCTCGAAGAACTGGACGAGGGGACCAGGATCGTGGTCTATCCGAGCATCAACGCGGTACTTGCGGGAGACAGCATCAGAGAACTGTTAAAAACATTTGATGAGGAGGAATATGGTGGAAAAACAGCAGCCGTTCAGGGCACTATCGAAGATATGCCTGAATAACTGGCATTATATAGACAGAAAAATCCTGGCTTTTAACAGAGGAATCAACTTTTTTACCGGGCATTCCGGGAGCGGAAAGTCGACTGTGATCGATGCGATGCAGATCGTGCTCTATGCGAACACGGACGGAAGAGGATTCTTTAACAAGGCAGCCGCAGATGATTCAGACAGGTCTCTGATAGAATATCTTCGGGGAATGGTCAATATCGGAGAGAACAATGAGTCGGAATATCTGAGAAATAAAAATTTTTCCAGCACGATCGTATTGGAGTTTGAGCAGACGGATACAAGCGAAAAGCAGTGTGTGGGCGTGGTATTTGACATGGAGACGGCGACAAATGAGATCACCCGTCTTTTCTTCTGGCATAAAGGAGGACTGCTGGAAAATCAGTATCGCGCTGACAAACGCTGCCTTACCACAGCGGAGATAAGAGAATATCTCCAGAGGACATTTGAACCGGATGGATATTACTGCGGCCCGAGTAACGAAAGATTCCGGAGACAGCTGTATGATATTTATCTGGGCGGACTGGACATGGAGAAGTTTCCACGGCTGTTTAAACGTGCGATTCCCTTCCGCATGAACATCAAGCTGGAAGACTTTGTAAAAGAATATATCTGTATGGAACAGGATATCCATATTGATGATCTGCAGGAAAGTGTCATGCAGTATGGGAGGATGCAGCGGAAGATCGAAGAGACCCTGGAAGAAGTGAAAAACCTTCGGGAGATTGCGGAAGAATACGCAAAATATGAAAGATGCCGCGGGGATGTGGAGAACTGCGACTACCGGATCAAAAAACTGGAGATACTCCAGATGCGCGGCAAGGTCCGGGAGCTGGGAGACCGTACTTCAGAGGGGGAGGAAGAAATTTCCCGCCTGGAGAACAGGAAAGCAGGCATGGAAGAGAAGCTGGAACAGATCCGGAAAGAATACGAAGAAGTTATACTGAGGATCGCAGACAGCGGTTATGCGGCTCTTGAGAAGGAACTGGAAAATCTGAATGAAGTGCTGGAGCGGCTTACCCTCAGCCGGGCAAGATGGCAGCAGGCTGCCGAAGGCCTCAGAAAATGGGAAGAGAAAGATGTCACGTCGAATCAGACTTTGTGGGATATCAGACAATTTGCTTCGGAGAGGGCGGATAAGGAAACGATCCTTCGGCTGAAGGAAAGCCTGAACTCGGTCCGTGCCGGTCTGGAGGAAGACCTCAGGGATGCTGAAGCGGAACTCCGGGAGGTAAAGCGGGAGGAGAAGCAGGCGAGAGGAGAACTGAGAGACCTGAAACAGGGAAAAAAATCTTATCCCAGAGAGATCGAAGAGGCAAGATATGAGCTCCGCAACAGACTGCGGGACAAGCATGGAAAACTGATCCCTGTACAGATCCTGGCAGATCTTCTGGATGTGCGCGATGAGACATGGCACAATGCGGTGGAGGGATATCTTGGGAACAATAAGCTGCTGCTCATTGTTGAGCCTGCCTATGCGAAAGAGACAATGGAAATATACCGGGAGATGGATCCGAAAAAATATCATCGCGCAGCAGTCCTGGATACGGAAAAAGTATTGGAGGAAAACGGACAGAGGACCGGGGCAAGGGAAGGATCTCTGGCAGAGGAGGTGGAAGCGGGGGAAGCTTATGTGAGAGCGTATATCGACTCGGTCCTGGGGAATGTGATGAAATGCAAAAGCATAGAGGAACTGCGCAGGCACAGGATCGGAATTACAGCGGACTGTATGCTCTATCAGGGATTTCGACTCCAGCATATTAACCCGGATAACTACACACGCCGGGCTTATATTGGAGAACGGAGTATGCGCCGGCGGGTCGGACAGTTGGAAAAGCACTGCCAGGAACTGCAGGAGAAAAGGATGCCCTTGCAGGAAAATGCAGGTGAGATCCGGGAGATGCTTGGCTTTGAATATCTTTCGCGTGTTTCAGAAGAATACGAGCAGTGGAAAAAGGATATCGAAGAGATTGATATAAGAGAAAAAAGAAAGAAATCTATTGCTGGAGAAATGCATAAATTACATGATGGCGAGCTGTCTGTATGGGAGGAGAAGAAACGTCTTCTGCTTCGGGAGCAGGATGAAATGCAGGAAAGCCTGCAAAAATTGCAGGAAAACATCTGGAAAACAAAAGACAGTGCAGAACGAATGAAAAAATTGCGCCTGGAGATGGAAAGTGAACTTTTTGAAAAAGAAAAAGAATTTAAAATAAATGAAAAACACGAAAAAGAATTCAAAAAGTTTCTTGAAGAAAAACAAAGCACGCGCTATGAAGCTCTCAGGAACCAGTGCGAAAGGGAGCGGACACCGCTGGAAAATGCAAGAATTAATGCATATAACGAGCTGGTTGAGGCGCGGACAGCATATCTGAAAGGTTATCCGAACCGCACTTTTTCTGCCACGGATGATGACAACGGACCGTATGAGGAACTTCTGGAAGCATTACAGTGCGATGAGCTGGAGAAGTACAGGAAGGCGGCGCGGGAACAGGCAAGGACCGCGGTGGAGCATTTTAAGGAAGATTTTATCTATAAGATCAGAAGTGCGATCCGGGAGGCATATCAGAAGAAGGATGAGCTGAACCGTATCATCAGCAGGCTGGATTTCGGAAAGGATAAGTATCAGTTCGTTATCACGAAGAACAAGGGGCCGGACGGGAGATACTATAAAATGTTCATGGATGATTCCCTGAGCATTAAACCGTCGGATCTGTCGGACGGGATGGAAAATCAGCTCAATATGTTTACCATGGAACATGAGGAAGAGTATGGAGATATGATGAATGAACTGATCAATATCTTTCTTCCTCCGGAAAACGCAACACGGGAAGAGCTGGAAGAGGCAAAGAGAAATATGGCCAAGTATGCAGACTACAGAACGTATCTCTCCTTTGACATGCAGCAGATCATCCGTGGAGACAGGGAGATGAAGATCGGCCTGAGCCGGATGATCCGGAAGAATTCCGGAGGAGAGGGACAGAATCCTCTCTATGTTGCTCTGCTGGCAAGTTTTGCCCAGATCTACAGGATCAATCTTTCGGCCAAGGCACGCCGGTCTCCTACGATCCGGCTGGTCGTGCTGGATGAGGCTTTTTCAAAGATGGATGCTGAGAAAGTGGCGAGCTGCATTTCATTGATACGCGGACTTGGGTTCCAGGCGATCATCAGCGCAACAAACGATAAGATCCAGAATTATCTGGAAAATGTGGATAAGACATTTGTTTTTGCCAATCCGAATAAGAAACATATTTCAATCCAGGAATTTGAGCGGATGGAGTATGATCAGTTGAGAGAAAATGGACAGAAGGAGGAACTGATGTTATGAAACTTATGATCGCGTCAGATATTCACGGCTCGGCGCTGTACTGCAGGGAGATGCTGGAAGCGTATAAAAGAGAGGGGGCAGAACGGCTCCTGCTTCTTGGGGACATCCTTTACCATGGCCCGAGAAATGATCTGCCGGAGGGATATGCGCCGAAGGAAGTGATCGCGATGCTGAACCCGATGAAAAGAGAGCTTCTCTGTGTGCGGGGGAACTGTGATACAGAGGTGGACCAGATGGTACTGGAATTCCCGATTCTGGCAGACTACTGCTATCTGGAGCTGAACGGCGTGACCGTTTTTGCGACTCACGGGCATGTTTACGACCCTCATCATCTGCCGCCGCTCAAAGACGGGGATATCCTGCTGAACGGACACACCCACATCCCGGCATGTGAGGAGATCCTGGATATGAACGGAGGTACATACCGTTATCTGAATCCGGGATCAGTTTCTATTCCAAAAGAGAATTCGGCGCACAGTTATATGATCTTTGAAGACAGAACATTTACATGGAAGAATCTTGACGGGGAGGAGTACATGACATGGAAGACAGATTCGCGCTCCTGATCGATGCAGACAACGTTTCCGCAAAATATATCAAGCCGATACTGGATGAATTGTCCAAATACGGGAATGTGACTTATAAGAGGATCTACGGAGACTGGACAAAGACCAACAATGCAAGCTGGAAGGAAGAGCTGCTTCAGAACTCGATTACACCGATCCAGCAGTTCAGCTATACGCACGGAAAGAATGCGACAGACTCTGCCATGATCATTGACGCAATGGACATGTTGTACACAAGTGAGCTGGAAGGTTTCTGTCTGGTCTCCAGTGACAGTGATTTTACAAAACTTGCCAGCAGACTCAGGGAGAGCGGAAAGACGGTCATCGGGATGGGAGAGGATAAAACGCCGTCTCCATTCCGAAAAGCATGTGATATATTTACTGTGCTTGAACTTCTTTTGGAAGACAATACGATGGAAAAGGAGGAACATCCGATTTCAGCTCATTCCCATGGAAGAGATGCAAAGAAGGAGACTGCGGCGACGCGGGATCAGATTGAGGAAGCGGTGGTAAAGATCATTACAGAGAACCAGAATGACGACAGGGAGACGGGGCTCGGCGAGGTTGGAAGCCGTCTGGTCAAGCTTTATCCGGACTTTGACGTCAGAAGATACGGGTACAGTCTGCTCTCAAAATTTCTGGAGACCTTTCCGAAATTAAAGCTGATCCAGGAGGGGACGAAAGTTTCAGTCACCCTCTATGAGGACAGGAGCAAAAAAGAGATGCTGGAGGAATATATCATCCAGCAGATCCGGAGCAACGGAAGATTTGGGATTTCCCTTGGATCTCTGGGGAACCGGATCCGGATGAAATTTGGTGATTTTAAGGTGAGAGACTACGGCTTTTCTCAATTCAAACAGTATATTCAGAGTTTCCCGAATGTGGAGCTGGTCGATGACGGAGAGCGGACGAGAGCGGTATACACCGGAGGGAAATAAAGGATTTCAGTGCGGCTTTGGGAATCGCGCGGGCTGAACTGTCATTATATATGGTATGAGATTGAGCGGGAGCTGCTGAAAGACAGGAAATCATTTTCTGTTTTCAGCAGTTTTTTCTGTTTTATGATCAATTTGTCGGAAAAAAGAAGATCTGATGTAAAATTTTTGTAAATTCATCTGTCTTGTCACATGTAAATTACAGTGGTATACTTACCGGGAAAAAGAACTGCGCGGAAGATGGCAGGAGAAAAATGCCTGTAACGGCAGAAGAAAACCGGAGGAAGAGGTATTGTGATGACAGTCAGAGAAGAAATCGAACAATTAAAAAAGGAAAAGAATGCTGTGATCCTTGCGCATTACTATGTAAGGCCTGAGGTACAGGAACTGGCAGATTATATAGGAGATTCGTTTTATCTGAGCAAGGTGGCGGTGGGACTGGGAGAGCAGACCATCGTATTCTGTGGAGTCTCATTTATGGGGGAGAGCGCAAAGATACTGAATCCGGAGAAAACAGTCCTGATGCCGGATGCCGCGGCGGACTGTGCAATGGCTCATATGGCGGATGCAGAGACCATACGACAGATGAGGGAGCGTTATGAAGATCTGGCGGTCGTGTGTTATATCAATTCAACTGCAGAACTGAAAAGGCATTCCGATGTGTGTGTGACCTCGGCAAATGCGGTAAACATCGTGCGGGCTCTGCCGAACCGGAATATCTTTTTTATCCCGGACCGGCATCTGGCGCATTATGTGGCAGGGCAGGTGCCGGAGAAGAATTTTGTATATAACGATGGCTTCTGCCCAATCCATGCGCAGATCAGGAGCGATGAGATCCGGAGGAAAAAGGAAGCCCATCCGCAGGTGCTGGTGCTGGTGCATCCGGAGTGCCCGGATACGGTTGCTGCGATGGCGGACTATACTGGGAGCACATCGGGGATTATCGGTTTTGCAGAGAAGAGCAGCGCGAAAGAATTTATTATCTGTACGGAAGTCGGCGTGGAGTATGAACTTATGAAACGCTGCCCGGAAAAGAGGTTTTACTTTACTGAGACAGTACCTGTCTGTCAGGATATGAAGCGCATTACACCGGAAAAAATCCTGCATGTGCTGAAAACGGGGGAGAACGAGGTTATCCTGGATGAGGGACTTCGGACAGAATCAAAGCGTCCTCTGGAGAGGATGCTCGCTCTCGGATGAGTCGAAAGACTACGGGAAGAGCCTGTGGGAGAGACTGAGCAGAATCAACATGGAACATATGGTGAAACAAAAGAGCAGAGCTCTGAAATTGAAAGAGAAAAGAGGTTAAAAGACAATGGGAATGAAGGCAGATGTGGTGATCGTGGGGACCGGGGCGGCAGGGCTGTTCAATGCTCTGAACCTGCCGCGGAACAGAAAGATCATCATGATCACAAAGGCGGATCTGGAGAGCAGCGATTCTTTTCTGGCACAGGGCGGAATCTGCGTGCTGAGAAATGAAGAAGACTATGACAGCTATTTTGAAGATACTATGAGAGCAGGCCATTACGAAAATCGGAAAGAGTCAGTTGACATCATGATCCGGAGTTCTCAGGACATCATCCATGACCTGATCGGTTACGGCGTGGAGTTTCAGAAAGCGGAGACGGACGGGGAAGAGGAGCGATGCGGTGACAGAGTGCCCCTGCTGCATGGATATGCGTTTACAAGAGAGGGAGCGCATTCCAGACCAAGGATCCTTTTTCACGAGGATGTTACGGGAAAAGAGATCACCAGCAAGCTGCTGGAGCAGGTAAAACAGCTTGCCAATGTCGAGATATATGAGTATACTACGATGAAAGATATCATAGAGGAGGACGGACGGTGCGCAGGAATCCTTGCAGAAGACGCTGACGGGATCGAATTCGAAATCCGGGCGGATTACACTGTTTTTGCCAGCGGCGGTATCGGCGGGAGATATAAACATTCCACTAATTTCCCGCATCTTACGGGGGATGCCATTGAAATCTCCAAAAAGCACGGGATCCGTCTGGAACATCTGGATTATGTGCAGATCCATCCGACCACGCTGTACTCTGAGAAGCCGGGGCGCAGATTTCTGATCTCAGAGTCCGTGAGAGGAGAGGGCGCCGTGCTTCTGAACAAGGACGGAAAACGCTTTGTCAATGAACTTCTGCCCAGGGATGTGGTGACCAAAGCGATCCGGGAACAGATGGAGAAGGACGGTACCGACCATGTGTGGCTGTCCATGAAGAACATAGATAAAGAGACGATCCTGAAGCACTTTCCGAATATCTATGAACACTGCCTGGAGGAAGGCTACGATGTGACAAAGGAAAGCATCCCGGTGGTCCCGGCGCAGCACTATTTTATGGGCGGGATCTGGGTGGATTCTGACAGCCGGACTTCGATGGAAAATCTGTTTGCAGTGGGCGAGACAAGCTGCAACGGAGTGCACGGGGCGAACCGGCTGGCCAGCAACTCCCTTCTGGAGAGCCTTGTCTTTGCAAAGCGGGCGGCAGGAAAGATCAGAGAAAAATTCGATATAGAAAATAAATAAGGAGACAAAGAAATGAATAAGATTACAATGACGTTACAAAGTGACCACTTAATCCTGGAGGCTCTCAAAGAAGATATCTCCAGTGAAGATGTGAGCACCAATGCGGTGATGAAAGAAGCTGTGAAAGGCGAAGTGGAACTGATCTGCAAACAGGATGGGATCGTGGCAGGGCTGGATGTGTACCGGAGAGTTTTCGAACTTCTGGATGAAAAGACAGAGGCAGAATTTTACTGTCAGGATGGAGATGAGGTGAAGGCGGGACAGCTCATGGGAAAGGTGACAGGAGATATCCGTGTGCTTCTCTCCGGTGAGAGGGTCGCACTGAATTACCTGCAGAGGATGAGCGGGATCGCCACATATACTCACTCTGTGGCGGAACTGCTCAGAGGGACAAAGACAAAGCTTCTTGACACCCGGAAGACGACCCCGAATATGCGGATTTTCGAAAAATATGCTGTGCGGGTGGGAGGCGGATATAATCACCGCTACAATCTTTCCGACGGAGTGCTGCTCAAGGACAACCATATCGGGGCAGCGGGAAGCGTAACAAAGGCGATCAAGATGGCAAAAGAATATGCGCCGTTTGTGAGGAAGATAGAGATTGAAGTGGAAAACCTGGACATGGTCAGGGAAGCGGTTGAAGCCGGTGCTGACATCATTATGCTGGACAATATGTCTCCCGGGGAGATGAGGAAGGCTGTGGAGATCATCGACGGCCGGGCTGAGACAGAATGTTCCGGCAATGTGACAAAGGAAAACATCAGCCGTCTGACTGAGATCGGAGTAGATTATATTTCCAGCGGAGCGCTGACACATTCTGCACCGATACTTGACATTTCCATGAAAAACCTTCATGCTATAGAATAAGTAAGTCGAGAGAAAGGATGAGACGGGATGACCGGATCAGAGAGAAGAGAAGCTATCGTCAGCAGGATAAAGGACAGCGCGGCGCCGGTATCAGGAACAGCGCTTGCGGCCTCCTTCGGCGTGAGCCGCCAGGTGATCGTGCAGGATATTGCCTTGATCCGTGCGGCGGGATATGAGATACTGTCCACGAACAGAGGGTATGTCCTGAACGAGCCGGCTTCAGTCAGCCGTACGTTCAAGGTGAAGCACACCGACGACCAGCTGGAAGAAGAACTTTATTCTATTGTGGATCTGGGCGGATGTGTGCGGAATGTCATGGTCAATCATAAGGTATATGGTCATATGGAAGCTCCTCTGAATATTACTTCCCGGAGGAAAGCGGCTGAGTTTATCGAAGATATCCGGAGAGGAAAATCCAGCCCGCTCAAAAATATTACTTCTGATTATCATTACCATGTGGTTGAGGCAGACAGCGAGGAGACTCTGGATCTGATCAGCGATATGCTGGAAGCCAAGGGGTTTTTGATCAAAAAAGATCAGGTATAAAGAGCAGAAGAGAAGAAAAAGACAGAGCGACCGGACTGGCAGCAGGTCACCCGCAGAGGGTGCGGCTGACAGTCCGGTCTTGTCGTAAGGGTGCTTATGTCTTGCTTTGCACGGAGTTTTGCTTTACAATTAAGACGAAAATCAGAAAAGCAGCAAGAGGTGTTTATTTATATGGAAGAAATCCGTAACGTGCTGAAAAGTGCACTGAATATAGAATTTATACGCGGGACTATAAGCGGGCCGAGAAAAAAAGAGGGGATAAGAAAAGTAAAGGTGCGTCCCCTGGAAAAAAAGGGCGATCTTTATTTTCAGTTTGAATCTTTTACAAAGACTCAGGCATTTCATGAAAATCTTGCTCCGGAAGCTGCGGAAGAGAAAGCAGCACTGTATATGGAAGAGTTCAGGCAGATGCAGATTGAAACGGTGAGTGAAGATATTACGATACTGGTGAGTAAGAAGGGGAAAGTTACAGTCCAGAGAAAGAAGAAGAAAGAGGCGGCGCAGAAAGCGGAACTTTCCCATGACCGGAAGAAACGGTACATCCTGGAGGAAGGGATACCGGTCCCGTTCCTGAAGGACCTTGGGGTTATGACAGAGGAGGGGAGAATCATACGGTCAAAATCTGACAAGTTCCGACAGATCAACCGGTTCCTGGAGTTTATAGAAGATATCCTGCCTCAGCTGGATCAGGGCCGCGAGCTGACGATCCTGGATTTCGGATGCGGGAAATCGTATCTGACTTTTGCTATGTATTATTACCTGCATGAACTGAAAGAATATGACATACGGATCATAGGGCTGGATCTTAAGAAAGATGTGATCCGGCACTGCAGTGATCTTGCAGAAAAGTATGGTTACGAGAAGCTGACTTTTCTCGAAGGGGATATCGCAGATTATGACGGGGTGGACAGAGTGGATATGGTGGTGACGCTGCACGCCTGTGATACTGCCACGGACTATGCGCTCGCAAAGGCCATTGGCTGGAATGCGAAAGTCATACTCTCTGTTCCGTGCTGCCAGCATGAATTAAATGGTCAGATGAAAAATGAGATCCTGTCCCCGATCACGGATTACGGTCTCTTAAAAGAGAGATTTGCGGCACTGGCTACGGACGGGCTTCGGGCCAAATATCTGGAGCGGGAGGGATATGCGACCCAGGTCCTGGAGTTTATTGATATGGAGCATACACCGAAAATATACTTTTGAGAGGAGTGAAGACGGACAATAGAAATGAAAAAGTTGATCTGGAAATAGAAAAATTTGAGGGAGCTCTGGGAGTACGGCCAACGCTGGGGAAACTTCTGAAAGAGAAAGAGGAGAAGGATAAATAATGAAAAGAAGGGTAATCAAAGGAGTTATACTTGGGGTCATATTTATTATAGCCCTTATTGTCAGCAGTCTTGTCCTGAACAGAGGGGCAGAGGATGAGATCGTGGATATCGGAGCGGCGTCCCTGCCGAGAGTATCTTTTCTCGTAGATGACAGAGAAGTGAACATTCTGTTCGGATATGTGAATGAGATGGACATCACGGCGATGCGGGATACGATCACTCCGCTGGAGGAAAACGGCACATTACAGATGAACCTGAAGGCGGGCGGACAGGAAGTCAGCCGGATCCAGTATGAAGTATATTCCCTGAATGGAGAAGAGACGTATAAGACGGGCGAAGTGGAGGAGATCACCGCGGATACGCCGATGGTACTAGAGCTGGGCGACGCACTGTCAGATTCTGTGCAGGAGGCGGTGCTCCGTGTGATCCTGACATCAGGCGAAAAGACGATCAGTTATTATACAAGGATTGAGATGCCTGATGAGATCACCGCAGCGGAGTGCCTTACATTCGCGCAGGATTTTCACACGAAGGCGATCGAGAAGAGTGCAGCGGAGGAGCTGAGCACTTATCTGGAGCCCGGAGAAGAAAGTGACAACACCACATACCAGACCGTAAATATCCACTCGGACATCACGCATATCCAGTGGGGAGAGCTGAATCCCGAAGTGATTGGGGACGTGAGCTGGAGCATTAAGGAGAGCAACAGCGTGTACACATCTCTTCTGGCGAAATACCAGGTGAACTGCGAGGATGATAACGGGCAGCTTCAGACTTATAACATCAAAGAGTTTTTCCGGGTCAGGCTGAGCGGAGAAACGATCTATCTTCTGGATTATAACCGGGATATGCAGCAGGTGTTCAATGCAAATCTTCAGGCGGTGGATGAGAACGGGATCCGGTTCGGGATCGCATCCGGAGATATCCAGTATGTGACGAATGAGGACGACACGGTCACAGCGTTTGTACAGGAGAGGGATCTCTGGCTCTATAATAAAAATACGGATGAGCTTTTGAGAGTCTTCAGCTTTGCGAATCAGGAGGGCAGCGATGAGCGCAGCCGCAACGACCAGCATGCAGTGAGGATCATCAGTCTGGAGGATGACGGAAGTATGGCGTTTGCGGTCTATGGATATATGAACCGCGGAAACCATGAAGGAGAAGTGGGCGTCGGAATCTATTATTTTGATGTTGACAGAAATGCGATAGAAGAAAAGGCATTCATCCCAAGCACCAAGTCCTTTGCCATCGCTGAGGATGAACTGGGAAAAATGGTGTATTATAATCACGGGAAAGAAATGCTCTATGTCCTTGCAGAGGGAACGCTGTATCAGATCAATCTGGAGAATGATGAGCAGACGATCCTTGCTGAGGAACTGGAAGAGGGGCAGTATGCGGTATCCGACGACGGGCATCTGATGGCATATCAGACCAATGGATCCCTTTATACTGCGACAGAGATCAGGGTGATGAACCTGACAACCGGCGATGAGTACACGATCCAGGCCTCGGGAAGCGACGGGATCCGGCCGCTGGGATTTGTGAACGGAGATTTTATCTATGGGAAGATCAATGCAGATGATGCCGGGGCAACCGCATCGGGCGAGGAGATCATGCCGATGTATGAACTGGAGATCCGCAACTCGGATAATGAGACAGCAGCATCCTATTCCTTTACAGATAATAATATTTACACAACAGGGATCCTTGTTCAGGGGAATATGGTCACGCTGAACCGTGTGCGGAAGAGCGGAAATACGTATCAGTCCACTGAACAGGAATTTATCACCAACAATGTGGAGCGCTCTGACAGTACGATCTCGCTTGCGACATATACCACGGAGCGGATGCAGACGCAGACAAGGCTGACCTTTGCGGAAGGACTCGAGAATACAGAGCCTCAGGTGATCACTCCGAATGAACTCGTGCTGAGTGAACCGCTGACGATCACGCTGAGCGGAAGCAGCGAGGGAGTCAAGTATTATGTGTACGGCATGGGAGAACTGGAAGGGATCTACGACAATGCCGGAAATGCGATCCAGGCGGCAGCAGATATCTCGGGAGTAGTGATCTCATCTGACCAGACATATATATGGGAGAGCGGAAACCGGGATCTTGCCTACTCGATCGAAGCAGAGCCCTTCCGGACACAGGACGGAGAAACCTCGCTTGCGGCCTGTGAGCGGTATATGGAACAGTATAATGCCCATCAGGTCGATCTGACGGGATGCACTCTGGACCAGGTGCTCTATGTGATCAACAAGGGGTGCCCGATGATCGCCATGACAGATTCCAGCCACGCGATCCTGCTGATTGGATATACGCGGACCGACATCACCTACATTGATCCGGATACCGGAGAAGAAGAGACGGTGGGTGTGAGTGAGATGGAGGATATGGTAAGCGGAAGTGGAAATGCGTTTATCGGTTATATTCAGTAGTCATTTATGACATGGGATCGATCGGGATCTTTCCCGGATAAAGAGATTAAAAAATGATGAGTAAGATGAAGTAAAAAGAAAAACGGGGAAGGAGCATCTGATGGCTTCTTCCTCGTTTTGTTTCCAAGACTATGCCTGTGCGTGAAAGATCACATTTCTATATTTGCTCAGCGCAGTGTGCAGTATCATACCCAGCACGCCGCAGGAGATCACTTCTCCGATTCCTACAGTCAGCATCATGAACGGGATCGGCAGAGGGACCTGATAGCCGTATCTGAGAACGAACGGCACCACGATCATATTTGCGATGACCGGCGGAAGAGGGGCAAGGAATTTGTTCCTGTCCCGGAGCATCCAGGTAAAGATCGCACCGATCAGGGTGGCCAGGCTTCCGAAGATAATATCCGGAAGGATGCATCCGCCCAGTATGTTGCTGAGAAGACAGCCGATAAATAATCCTGGGATCGCAGCGGGGGTAAACACCGGAAGAATGGTCAGAGCCTCGGAAATACGAACCTGAACCTCTCCGTAACTGAAAGACGCGCCGACAAGTGTCAGTACAACGTAGATTGCAGCAACCATGGCTGCCTGTGCTATGAACAGCACTTTGTTCTGTTTGAATGTTTTCATTTTTCTGTTCTCCTTTAGTTTTGTTTTACGTGTGGAAGGTCTCGAACACACGCGCCTAAGCGGACAGGAAAGGCTTCCGGTGGAAGGCTTTTCTGTCTTCCCATTACGCCGGGAATCGGCGGCAAGCCCGATAGACCTTGGTTTTCGCCTTAGCGTGTAAAGCAGGCTGCCAGTGACAGCCTGCTTGTAGTGGGCTTTGCAACGTGGGATAGTATAACATGGCGGCAGCAGGAAATCAAGAAAAGTACCCCAAAAGCAGTTTTAAACGGTAAAAATACAGATCTTTTACTTAGGGAAACGCTGATTTAATCAACACTTAACCTACCCATTTACCACAGCATACGGTATAATGTATGTATAAAAAATACTAAGGATGGTATATGGGTATGAAACAACAAACTTTTAGTGACATTGAATATTCCAACCGCAGGAGAAAAACCAAACGAGAGGAATTTCTTGATTCCATGGATGAAATGATCCCTTGGGATTATTGGGTGAGCATTATCAAACCCTATTATCCATCCGGTAAACGTGGCCGTCCTCCTAAAAGTATTGAAACCATGCTGCGCATGTACCTGATGCAGAACTGGTTTAACCTTTCGGATGAAGGAATTGAAGATGCTATTTATGACAGTTACGCAATGCGCAGTTTTATGCATCTTGATTTCCTTACAGAGCAAGTTCCGGATGCCACAACCCTGCTTCACTTCCGCCACCTTATAGAAGAGAATAAGATAGGAAAAAGAATATTCGATGACGTAAAATCAAGGCTGGAGAAGGCCGGTCTGATCATGCATGGTGGTTCAATCGTTGACGCTACAATCATCGCAGCTCCAAGTTCCACTAAGAACAAGGAGGGCAAACGTGACCCGGAGATGCATCAGACAAAAAAGGGCAACCAGTGGTACCACGGGATGAAAGTACATTCCGGAGTCGATGCCTGAAGCGGCTATGTCCATACCATTACAGGGACTCCAGCCAATGTTCACGATATTGACGAGACCGTTAAGTTGGTGCGTGAAGACAATCATGTCGTATATGGTGACTCTGGATACAGCGGAATTGGCAAACGTGATGAAATCAAAAATGATGATCATTTATCAAAAGTAGAATTCAGAATCAATCTTCGTCCCTCCAGTATCAAGGTTCCAGATACATACAAAGGGACCAACTGGGACAAAGAGATAGAAAACCGAAAATCCTCCACACGATGTAAAGTGGAGCATCCATTTTTGATCGTAAAGCGTCAGTTTGGTTATGCAAAAGTTGCGTACCGAGGCATCGCCAAAAACATGAATCGTTTCCACATACTGTTTGCAAGCGCCAATCTGGTGATGTGTGCCAGAGCAGGTCGAAGTAAGGAGTTCTGCATGGCATAAGTGCGCCCATTTATGGGAGAAATCCACAAAGCGCAGGAAATATAAGCAAGATATTCACACAATAAACGGTAAAAGCAACGCCAATATCGATAAAGATTATCAAAATAGGACAATTGGAGCATTGAACATACTATTAATCAGTGTTTCCCTATTTTGCAACAGCCCCTGATGCTTATTATTTACCTTGTCAGTTCCCGTATCCAGCTTCCATGATTCACTTTAATATAGGCGGGAATGCATTTAAAGAGCTGATCTGCATTCAGGCAGCAGACCACCGCCGCCGCGGATAATTCCGTTATTTGTCGGCATCTGATAAGACATCCCGACAATGATCACGCTCAGGAGCAGGAGGAATGTATTCGCCATTTCCTTTGTCGCTGGTGTAAGTTCGTACAGTTCAAGAATCGGTATACGGATAAAAAACAGAACAATTCCGGATACCAGACCGATCACCACAAACATTTTCTGCATTTTTTTCGCATATTGTTTTACTATTTCCAGACGGCCTTCGCCGATTGCCTTTCCGATCACTATAGAAGCGGCTGAAGCCGCGCCCACTGCCATGGATTTCACCATGAGGAAGATTGTCGAGGCCACACTGTTGGCAGCGATGGCGGCGGGCGTCATATGTCCCAGTACGACAGTTTGAAGAGCGGTATTAAGCCCCCATAATCCATTCACGGCAAACATCGGAGCTGTTATTTTAAGATAATCCATGCTCAGTGTTCGATCTGTCTTCAGGAAACTTTCGAGATGGAGATGGAGGTTTTTCCCTTTTTTGAAAATATATACAAGCAGAATGACAAATTCCGCGATTCTTGCCGTAAGCGTTCCGATCGCGGCGCCCTCCGCTCCCAGCTCCGGGGCTTCGAACCGACCATAAATAAGGATAAAATTAATACCGCAGTTGATGAAGAAAGTTACCACCGACAGATAAAACGCAACTTTTACCGTCTCTACACTGCGTAGCACCGCAAGCAGAATCTGAGTCATTGCGAAGAACAGGTAGGTAAAACGGATAATTCCGAGATATTTCATCCCTTCCCGGATGATTGGCTCATCCGAGGTAAAAAGACTCAGAATACCATGTGGCAGTACGCTGACAAGAACGAACAGACAGAGCGCCACAGCAAGCGCGGCCTGCATCGCCTGAGCCCCGAGTTTTTTCATCGGTTCTGTCTGACGCTTTCCCCAGTACTGACTGCTTAGGATCACAAGTCCGTCTCCCAGCGCCATGATGAGCTGCTGAAATACAAACTGGATCTGGTTTACTGCAGCGGCGCCGGATAAAGCGACCTCGCTGTATGCACCCAGCATAATATTATCCGCGAGATTCACGCTCAACGTCACCACATTCTGCAGTACGAGCGCAACATACACGGAAAAAAACTTTCTGTAAAATCCACGGTTGCTTTTCTGGTTCATTGACCGTTTACGGATGCCTTTCTCTTAACTTCTTTTCTTCTTCATATTCTCCCTCATTCAGACATGAGCGGAGGGGTTCTTTGGACATGGGACTATGTTTTCCCAGGGTCAACGATCCGGTATTCCCGGATCACTGCCCTTTCAGCAGCCTGTCGATCAGTCTTGACGCCTCGCCCCTGCTGATCGTCTCCGGATCCCATTCGAGGACTACATCTTTCTTCCGGATCAGGCTCTCCAGAAAGGAAATCTGTTTTGGAGTGGCGGGCTGCGGTTTCTTTATCTTATAGGTAAGCTGCATCGGTTTAAAGAGTTTCGGGTCCTCCGACTCAAAATAGTGTGCCAGAGTCTGGTACAGCTTTGCCGTGGCGAGAGCGTCGTGGTATGCCCGGTGAGCGGCTTTGTTTTCGATATGATAATATGCACAGAGCCGTCCAAGGCTCTTGGAATCCAGATCCTTATGGACTTTCCGGGCAATCTTCAGCGTATCGATGCCTAGTTTCTCGAAAGGCATACTGTCCATAGCTGCGCCGGCCTTCATAAAACTGTAGTCGAAAGAAATGTTATGCCCCACCAGGACATCGTCCTCGCAGAAATCCAGGAAATCCGAGATCACGGCCTTTCTCGGGCGGGCGTCTGCGACCATCTCATTGGTGATCCCGGTCAGGTCTGTGATCGCGGCGGAAACCGGGGAGAGAGGATGGATAAACTCCATGAAACGCTCTGCTACTTTACCGTCTCTCACCTTCAGTGCTCCGATCTCGATGATCTCGTTTTCCTGGGGATCCAGACCTGTGGTCTCAAGGTCGAATGCGATATATGATTTCAGCATTGCTGTATGTACTCCTTTGAAAAATATCCTATGCGGACAGTATAGTACATTTTGAGGGAAAAGAGTAGAAAAAAGATGAAAAATGCAGAGCAAAAATATAAGGCGGCCGACAACCCGCGAGACGCTTTCCACGGAAAGAGAAAAGCGGTCCCGCGCTGCGGTCGGAGCATGATCCCGGCTTCTGTATAAGAAATATCTGTGCCGGAGATATTTTCATTCAGAGATACTCCTGGAGTTTCTTCATCAGTTCTTCCTCTGTCCGGATGATCTTCTGCGTGAGGGCGGAAGCTTTTCGGTCGGCGTTTCCATACCGGTTCGCTGTTTCTCCCAGAGTCTGGATCCCCATATTGCACCCGTCCATGAGAAGCTTTGCGACCTGTGAATTGCTGCTGTCCATGGTCAGCTTGATCCCTGTTGTGAACCAGGAGAGGGTGGCTGCCATGACTCCGGGTTCTTTTTCTTCATTTCCTGCTTCTTTGAGATGGGCGGCCGCCTCTTCTTCAAGCTCAGATTCCTTTGAGTTTCAAAAAAACGATATAAATGGAAGCAGCTTTCCGTCGGATATAGTTTTTTCCATAAGAGGGAAATTATACATAAAAATATTGTGGAGCGACCTGCCACAGAGTATAATGGAGAACATGATGCACTCTGGAGGAAACGGAAATGAGAGAAAACACGATGACAGGAAAAAAGATCAGTGAAAATTATAACTGCACGATATATGCGTGCTACGCAGGATATGTGGTCCAGGCGGTCATCAACAATCTTGCGCCGCTTCTGTTTTTGACATTCCAACGGGAGTTCGGGATCTCGCTGGAGCGGATCGGGCTGCTCTGTATGGGGACGCTACCTTTTGTCCTTGAAAACCCTTACCTGGGTCTGGTGGCTGCGATGGCGCTGGGCGCAGTGGGAGGCGGACTGATCGAGGTGCTCATCAGTCCCATCGTGGAGGCGGCTCCCTGCAAAAAGCCTGATATCGTCCGGCATGTTCTGGGTCTTTATCGGACTGATGATCTGTGCGGGGGCGTCGGAACAGGGAATGTCCCAGTGGGCGTCCATGTTCGCCGAGGAGGGGCTGAACCTCTCAAAGACGATGGGAGACCTTCTCGGTCCCTGCCTCTTTGCCGTGTTCATGGGAAGCGCCAGGGCATTTTACGGAAAATTCGGCGAGAAGATGGACCTGCGGAGATTCATGGCAGGCAGCGGTGTGCTGTGTGTGTGCAGTTATCTCCTGGCGGTCTTTATGCAGAATCCGTTACTCGCCTTGGCGGGCTGCGCGCTGTGCGGACTCTCCGTGGGGATCATGTGGCCCGGTACCTTCAGTCTTGCGGTGAAACACTGCCCGCAGGGATGACGCGGATGGAAACACCGCGCAGCTTATGCTATACTGACTGTGTAACATTTTTTGATCTATAAACGAATTTTACGGGGAGCGATAATATGAGTGATTTATCATATACTGATGCTATGATAGATGAGATTAAAGGATTGCTTCTAAATGCACGCCAGAGAGTCGCTGTTCAGGTCAATACAGAACTACTTTCAAATAGGAAGAATTATTGTGGAACACGAGCAGGACAGCCGAAATAGGGCAGAATATGGAAAACAGGTTTTAAAACAGCTTTCCAGAGAATTGACAAAGGAATTCGGAAAAGGATTTTCGGTTTCGAATCTTCAGTTCATGCGTCGATTTTATCAAAATTATCAAATTCAACAGACGGCGTCTGTTAAATTGTCATGGTCGCATTACTGTGAACTTCTGTCCATTTCAGATATACAAAAGCGAAGCTTTTATGAAAAGGAAGCTATCAATTCTGGCTGGTCGATCCGTGAACTAAAACGCCAGATCAATACATCGCTATACGAACGGCTGTTGCTGTCAGAGGGGAAGCTAAATAAAGAAAAGGTACTTGCCCTTGCAGAAAAGGGGATTGAAATGTCCGCACCGGGGGATATGATAAAAGATCCATATGTATTTGAATTTTTTGGTGTGCCCGAAAATAAGCCTCTGCTGGAAAGTGATTTGGAAAAAAGCCTGGTTATGCAGATAGAAAAGTTTCTGCTGGAACTGGGACGTGGCTTTATGTTTGTGGGAACACAGCAGCGAGTGACTCTTAACAATACACATTACTATGTGGATATGGTCTTTTACAATAAGATATTGCGTGCATATGTGCTGATAGAGTTAAAAACTACAAAACTCACGCCGGAAGCTGTTGGTCAGCTGAATATGTATTTAAACTACTATGCTGCGGAAGTGAATGATGAACATGATAATCCGCCAATCGGGATTATTCTTTGCACTGACAAGGATAGTGTGGCTGCGGAGTATGCATTGGGAGGTCTCTCCAATAATATTTTTGCTTCAAGATATGTCTCTTATATTCCCAATAAAGAGCAGCTGATCGCACAAGTAGAAGCGGTGTTAAAGGAATGGAATGAAAAAGAGAAAAGTGAATGATCAGTATAGCTTCTAATATTATTTTCCTGATAGTTATCCGTATGTGATGTTTATCCGGACGCCTTCACATTGATTTTTCGGGACACATGCAATATAATGGAGCAGAAAAAAGAAAGGGGGTAAACTATGCTCAGAGGAAAGACAGTCCTGCTTGGAGTTTCAGGCAGTATTGCGGCATACAAGACGGCATACCTGGCGAGCGCGCTCAAGAAACTGAACGCGGATGTACATGTCCTGATGACAAAGAATGCCACGAATTTCATCAATCCGATCACGTTTGAGACCCTGACGGGCAATAAATGTCTGGTGGATACGTTTGACCGGAATTTTGAGTTCAATGTGGAGCATGTCTCGCTGGCGAAACAGGCGGATGTGGTAATGATCGCTCCCGCCAGCGCCAACGTGATCGGCAAGCTCGCCCACGGCATCGCGGACGACATGCTGACAACTACGGTCATGGCGTGCAAATGCCGGAAGTTTATCGCGCCAGCGATGAACACGAATATGTTTGAGAATCCGGTTGTGCAGGATAATCTTGAGATCCTTCGCGGATATGGTTATGAGATTATCACTCCTGCAGTGGGATATCTGGCATGCGGCGATACAGGGGCAGGAAAGATGCCGGAGCCGGCGCTCCTACTGGAATATATCCTGAGGGACACTGCGTATGAGAAAGACATGGAAGGCCTGAACGTCCTTGTGACGGCGGGACCGACCCAGGAACCGGTGGATCCGGTGCGGTATATCACAAACCATTCTACCGGGAAAATGGGCTATGCCATAGCGCAGGTCTGTATGCGGCGCGGGGCGAATGTCACGCTGGTGAGCGGTCCGTCCATGCTGGAACCGCCTCAGTTCATTGACTTCGTGCCGGTGACTACGGCGAAGGAGATGTTCAATCAGGTCACGGAGCGGTCAGCAGATCAGAACATTATCATCAAGGCGGCGGCAGTGGCAGACTACAGACCGAAGAACATAAGCAGTGAGAAGGTCAAGAAGAAGGATGGAGAGATGGCGCTGGAGATGGAGCGCACGGATGACATCCTTGCATGGCTGGGAAGCCATAAGAGACCCGGACAGTTCCTGTGCGGATTCTCGATGGAAACGGAAAACGTTCTGGAGAATTCCAGAAAGAAACTAAGAAAGAAAAATGTGGATATGATTGCCGCGAACAGCCTGAAGACAGAAGGCGCGGGCTTTGGCGGAGACACGAATGTGATCACGATCATCACGGAGGACGGGGAAGTTTCACTCGACAAGATGACAAAAGAGGAGGCAGCCTCAAAGCTCCTGGACCGGATCATGGAACGTTACAACTGAACAGAGGAAATATCTTCTGAGCCACTATCAGTATTGTATCTCGTATCAAAGAGAATGATAACCAAGGAGGCAGTTATGGAGAAATTAGAAACAGGCAGACAGCCGCAGAACAAGAAGCAGGCAGGAAGGAGGATCAGCGTGACAGGGATGGTCCAGACGGCGATATTCGGTGCGATCATAATCATTATGGCGTTTACCCCCTTTCTCGGATTTATTACGATCGGACCGTTACGGGCAACGATCATACACGTCCCGGTCATCATCGCGTCCCTGCTTCTGGGACCAAAAAAAGGCGGGGCGCTGGGATTTTTATTCGGGCTCACCAGCTTTATCAACAATACGATGAATCCGACACTCATATCATTTGTATTCACGCCGTTTTACAGTATCGGCGAGATGAGCGGTGGGATCGGAAGTATCATCATTTGTTTTGTCCCGAGGATCCTGGTCGGCATTCTGCCGTTTTATGTTTATAAGCTGGCAATGTATCTCAGAAAGATGCGCGGAAAGAGCGGCGTATCGAATACCGGACTGATCTTTGCAGGAGTGACAGGTTCCCTTGTCAACACACTGCTCGTGATGAATCTGATCTTCGTGTTCTTCCGGGAGGGCTATGCGGCTGTGAATGATGTCGCGGTATCTGGGGTCTATACAGTCATACTGGCTGCGATCGTGGCCAATGGTGTGCCGGAGGCGATCGTGGCAGGTGTGCTCACACTCTGTATCGGAAAGGCACTTCTGAAGAAAAATATCAGAGAAAGACTGGGGTTTAGAAATGATCTTGGCTATTGATATCGGAAATACAAACATTGTGATCGGATGTATGGACGGAAACCGAGCCGTATTTGTGGAGCGTCTTTCCACGGTGCGTACAAAGACGGAGCTGGAATATGCGATCGATATCAAGAATGTCCTGGACATCTATCATATCAAAAAGCAGGATCTGGAAGGCGGGATCATCTCGTCGGTGGTCCCGCAGATCACTACGGTGGCGAAGATGGCGGTGGAAAAGATCCTGAAGAAAGAAGTTCTGGTGGTCGGTGCGGGAATCCGGACCGGGCTCAATATCCGCATCGACAATCCTGCGCAGCTGGGAAGCGACCTGGTGGTGGATTCAGTGGCGGCGATTGCAGAGTATCCGGTGCCCATGCTGATCTTTGATATGGGAACGGCGAATACAGTGTGCGTGATCGATAAAAACAAAAATTATATCGGAGGTATGATCTACCCGGGGATCGGGGTGTCGATGGACTCGCTCACGGCGCATGCGTCCCAGCTCGGAGGCATCGGGCTGGAAGCCCCAGAACACATCATCGGAAAGAACACGGTGGAGTGTATGAAGAGCGGCGCCATCTACAGCAGCGCGGCAGCGATCGATGGGCTGATCGACCGGCTCGAGGAAGAACTGGACGGAGAAGTGACGGTGATCGCGACCGGCGGACTGGCAAAGAAGATCGTACCCTACTGCAGGCGAAAGCTCATACTGGATGATGAACTGCTGCTGAAGGGGCTGGCGGTCATATACCGGAAGAACCGGAGGTGAAGTGAAAGCCCGGAAGGCTGGCGGGGGACTGGGCGAAGTGTGAGAGGTCCGAAAACTGCGGAGGCTGTCGCAGTGTATTCGCGGAGACAGCATGGACGGCTCAGGCTCCGTTCCGAAAGTGAAGAAAATGATAAAAGTTCCGAAAACTGACTAAAAACGACCTGGAAAACAGCACAACTCGCTTTGCTCAAACAGTGCTGTTTTCCAGATCAACGTCAGTTTCCGGAACTTTAATATTTTCTAACACTTTCTCCAAAGTCGCCTGCTCCGTCCACGCCGCCTCCGCGAAAGACTGCCGGAAGCGTGTCCGCAGTTTTCTGCTGTACTCAGATCGGCAGTCCTCCGGCAGTTCCGGGGCGTTTGGGAGGACGCGCCCGGAGGGCGCTGCTCCCGAGGAAACGAAATGGGGAAGGGGAAAATTGTGGGGTGAAAAGGGAGCGCTTCTGGCTGGAATAAATGGATTGTTCCAGCGGAAGCGCTCCCCTTTTCAGTTTACTTCTTAATTTCTGGATCTTCCGGCGGACGCATCATCCTCACCCGCCAAATCCAAAATTATAATGCATCGCCCCGTTTGATATATCCGGGTTTTTCCGGGGAAGCGATGATCCTCTTCCCGCGAATGAGTTTTGCATGTTTATCTACGACAAGATTCTCGGCGTGTACCCCTTTACCGATAACAACATCGGCGGAGATCACACAGTTTTTCACGACCGCACCTGATTTGATGACGCAGCCTCTTCCGATGACGGAGTTCTCTACTGTTCCTTCAATTGAGCAGCCGTTGGATACAACGGAAGATTTCACGGAACTTCCATCAAAGTACTGTGTCGGGCAGGAATCGTTTGTGCGTGTATAGATCGGCCAGTCGTTGACGAAAAGGTTCGTTGCGTTCTTCAGATCGATCAGCGACATATTTGCTTTATAGTAACTGTTGAAGTCGGAGATCGCTGCAAAGTAGCCGCGGTGTGCCACTGCACGGATATCGAGTTCATGGCACATTTCATCGACGATGTCAACGAGAGAATACATTCCGGACATCTTGTGAGCTTTGTTGACAAGGTCAAGGAAGAGCTCTTTCTTCATTACATATGTATCCATGAAAATGTTTTTGTTTTTCGCATTTCCGCGGTTCAGCGGAATCGCATCTACACCCTTCTGTTTATTGATATCCAGAGTGTAGCAGTTTAAGAATTCGTCTTTTGCGGTATCAACGGAGTGATACATTAAAGTGATGTCTGCTCCGGAATCAATGTGAGTCTTGAGCAGTTCGCTGTAATCCTGCGTATAAACCATATAGCTCGGTGCGATCACAACATACGGATACTGGACCCGTTCAATCACGTCGAGGTTTTCAATATATGCAGCGATATCTGTGTTGTACAGGGCGCTTACCATATTAGATTCTGTATATAAGATGTGAAGTTTGCCGCGTTTTGAATTAATGTTGTAGTGACGTCCTGTTCCGAGGTGCTCGGTCAGAGAACGCGGTTTTCTTCTGATATATACCTGAATCGTATCGATCCCGCTGTTGCTCATGTTGGAGATTGGGAAATCGATCACGCGGTATCTGCCGAGGAATGAGAAAGCCCCGACAGGGCGGTATGCCTGAAGCCCGTCTACTGAAATGTGATTACCGGCAAAATTTACAATTCCAAATGCCTTGCTCATATTACTCTTCCCCCTTTACACGTTTTGCAACAAGCTCGATGTTCTCGCTGTCTGCGCTGCCGACAACAGCGTTCTTTCCGATCTTGATCCCGTCAGCTACAAGGGCACGCTGCACAACAGCGCCTTCTTCTACAACAGCCCCCGGCATCAGAACACTGTCGATGACTTTGGCGCCTGCGGCAACCTTGCTGTCAGTGAACAGGACAGAATTCTTGACCGTTCCGTCGATCACACAGCCCTGTGTGATAAATGCTTTGTCGATCACAGCGTCCGGTCCGACGTACTGCGGAAGAGATACCACATCTTCTGTATAGATCTTCCAGGTCGGATCATTGAGGTCAAGTGCATTATTCTTGTCCAGAAGATCCATATTTGCTTCCCAGAGAGAATCGATCGTTCCGACGTCTTTCCAGTATCCTTTGTATTTATAAGCATAGAGGCTCTTTCCGTCGTTCAGGAGGGTAGGAATGATATCCTTACCAAAGTCATGGTTGGAATCCGGGTCCTTCATATCTGCCATCAGCAGCTTGCGGAGCAGCTTCCAGTTGAAGATATAGATACCCATGGAAGCAAGGTTGCTCTTTGGCTTCTCCGGCTTTTCTTCAAACTCAACGATACGTCCGGTATCCTCGTTGGTATTCATGATACCGAAACGGCTTGCCTCCTTAAGCGGAACTTCGATGACAGCGATCGTAGCGTCTGCGTTATTCTCCTTGTGGTAAGCCAGCATCTTTTCATAGTTCATCTTGTAGATGTGGTCACCGGAGAGGATGAGAAGGTATTCCGGGGAATAGTTATCAATAAAATCGATATTCTGTGAGATCGCGTCTGCCGTGCCCCTGTAGACATCCAGGTTGGCATCCGCCTTTTCACGGGGCGGGAGAACATAGACTCCGCTGTCTTTTGCGTCAAGACCCCAGCGCCTTCCGGCTGCAACGTAGCTGTTGAGAAGAACAGATTCATACTGCGTCAGAACTCCAACAACATCGATGCCGCTGTTTGCACAGTTGCTGAGCGGAAAATCGATGATACGATATTTACCACCATATGAAACGGCAGGCTTAGCTACCTTTTTTGTCAGTTCATGCAGACGAGTCCCTCGACCACCAGCCAAAATCATAGCTAACATGTTATTTTGCTTCATAGTGAGCCCTCTCTTTCATTTTACTGAAGTATATTATACAATTATTCGTTTGATATTTCCATATTTTTGTGAGAAAAAACGGAGTTTTGTGCGTGGATTTCAGGTAAAATCTTTGTAAATTTCAAAAGTTGTTCATGATATATGAATAAGTTACGCCAATATCATAAAAATAAGCAGAGAAATCATTTTGTGTAACAGAAATATTAAATTCCGAGCAGGAGGACAGAAAATGAAACAGAAAAAAAGTGACGAGATAAAGATCAGGCCGGAGATGGTAAAAGAGTTTGAAGGTTTTTTATGGGAACGTGAGAATTCACAGGCCACGATAAAAAATATCTGAGAGATATAAAAACATTTACGGACTATCTTGGCAAAAAAAAGGTGATCAGTAAAGAGTGCCTTATCTCCTATAAAGAATGGCTGCGGCAGAATTATAGAATTACAAGTGTAAATTCCATGCTGGCAGCTTTGAATCAGTTTTTGTCGTTTATAGGATTGGGAAGGCTGAAATTAAAAAGGATAAAGATTCAGAACACTGTCGCAGGAAGCATCGGACGGGAACTTACTAAAAAAGAGTTCCAGCGCCTTGTGAGGAGTGCGAAATTCAGTGGAAATGAACAGCTGGCACTGCTGATGGAGACGGTATGTTCTACAGGGATCCGGATCAGTGAACTGAAGTTTTTTCGTGTGGAAAATGTAAACAGCGGTATGGTGAAAATACACAACAAAGGAAAATACAGGATCATCCCCATC
This sequence comes from Mediterraneibacter glycyrrhizinilyticus, assembly GCF_016902345.1. Classification (GTDB taxonomy): domain Bacteria; phylum Bacillota; class Clostridia; order Lachnospirales; family Lachnospiraceae; genus Mediterraneibacter; species Mediterraneibacter glycyrrhizinilyticus_A. Next base: position 39,118 of record NZ_JACJLR010000027.1, read on the forward strand.
CCCCGTATTCTGCAGAAAAAACTTCTCATATATATAAGAAAGAACAGGATCTTATCCGGGAGCATCTTCCGGACCAGAACAGGGAAAGAAAAAGACCGGTCGAATATATGGCGTGAAAAAATGTACAGGAAAGGGAGGCGTATCCTGGCAGGAGTCCTGGCTTTCGTTCTGGTCTTCTCCTCAGGCGGGCTGCCCGCTCTGGCGGAGAATGATACGGGGGCGGGATACATCGGAGGTCTGTGTGAGCATCATGCGCAACACACAGACGAGTGCGGATATGCTGAGGCAACTGAAGGAAGTCCGTGCACGCATGTGCATACGGACGAGTGTTACACGACAGATGAAAACGGAGAGAAGATTCTCAACTGCCAGCATGTCCATGATGATTCATGTGGATTTAAAGAGGCATCTGAGGGAAGTCCGTGTGCGTATGAGTGTGAGATCTGTGCAGCACAGGATGATCAGGCAGACACTGCTGACAGTGGCGGAGAGACATCAGAGGCCGATGCAAAGAGTGTGGAACTGATCTCATGGGAGTGGGTGGACGAGGAAGGATATCTGACCAAATCCGACGGCGCGTGGGGGATTGGAGTGCCCGGCGCGAGCGAGGAAAACCCGCTGACAAAAGAAGAACTGGAACCTATGCTCCCAAAACAGATTACAGGGGAGACCGCAGACGGAGAGAACGTAACGGCAGATGTCTCGTGGGATCTGTCCGCGATACCGGAAGAAGAAAACTTCCCATATTGATTAATAGGGGAAGTTTTTCTTTTGTGCATTTTGTGGATTGACAATAAAAAATTTTCCTTATACTATATTGTTAGTTACCGAACAAAGCAAAGGAGAGCGTATCACTATGGGGAACAGAAATGCGCATGATCCGGCGCATGACGATGTAGGCAGACTGATCAATATGATCTCGCATCAGTTAAAAAGGCAGATGTGTTTTCACGAGGAGGAGAGCGGACTGACGAACATGCAGAAGAGAGTACTGCATCATATTTTGTTCCAGAGCCTGAGGAAAGATATCTACCAGAAAGACATCGAGAAGGAATTTCAGATCCGGCGCTCCACGGCGACCGGAATACTTCAGCTTCTCGAGAAAAACGGTTTTGTTGTCCGTAAGAGCGTGGAATGGGACGCAAGGCTGAAGAAGATCGTGCCTACAGAGAAGGCGGAAGGCGTCCGGGAGGAAATCCTCTCCAATATCCGTTACATGGAAAAGATCCTGAAGCAGGGGATCAGTAAGCAGGATATGGAGACCTGCAGAAAGGTGCTGGAGCAGATGTCCGAGAATTTGTCAGGTAATGAGAAAAAGAGTAAAGGAGAGGAGATTACAGACCATGAATAGAAAATTACTCCGTTCTGTACGCGAGTACAAACGGCAATCATTTCTGACTCCGGTGCTTGTCGCGCTGGAGGTACTGATGGAAGTGCTGATTCCGCTTTTGATGGCGAACATCATTGACATCGGGATCATGCAGGGGGATATGGGCTACATTGTCAAGACAGGGGTCCTGCTTGTTGTAATGGCCATGCTGGCGTTGTTTTTCGGAGCCAAGGCAGGGCAGCTTGCCGCGATCGCTTCGGCAGGCTATGCCAAGAACCTCCGCCATGATATTTTTTATAAGATCCAGGATTTTTCCTTCGGGAATATCGATCATTTTTCGACGTCAGGACTTGTCACAAGGCTGACCACAGATATCACGAATGTGCAGATGGCATATATGTTTACCATCCGTATGCTGGCAAGGGCTCCGATCATGATCGTCCTGTCACTGATCATGACGCTGACGATCAATGTGCCGATCGCAGTTATGATGCTGATCTCGATCCCGGTACTGGGAGGTGTCCTTATCTTTATCGCAAAGAAAGCACATCCGCACTTTATCAAGGTATTTGATGAGTATGATATCCTGAACAATACGGTCCAGGAGAATGTGAATGCGGCGCGTGTGGTAAAGGCGTATGTTCGTGCCGATCACGAGAATGAAAAATTTGGAAAGATCTCAAAGATCGTGTTCGACCTCTTCACAAAGGCTGAGAAGATCGTAGCATGGAACTCTCCTGTAATGCAGTTTACAGTCTATACGGTCGTCATTGTCATGGTGCTCATCGGCGGCGAAGGTATCATCAATCAGACCATGCAGACCGGAGAACTGACCAGTGTCATCGTGTATGCGCTTCAGATCCTTATGTCTCTGATGATGGTATCTTTTGTGTTTGTCATGATCATGATCGCCGAGGCTTCCACAGACCGTATCACGGAAGTCCTGGACGAAGTGCCAGAGATGGAAGATGAGGCTGACGCAGTGACAGAGGTGAAGAATGGTGATATTGATTTTGAGCATGTGAACTTCAGCTATTCCGGAAAGGGAGGGAACCTGTCGCTGAAGGATGTGGATCTCCATATCAAAAGCGGACAGATCATCGGTATCATCGGAGGTACCGGAAGTGCCAAGTCTACTCTGGTGCAGCTGATCCCCAGGCTCTACGATGTGACAGAGGGATGTGTTAAAGTCGGCGGAGTGGATGTCCGCAGATATAATCTGAAGGACCTCCGTGATCAGGTTTCCATGGTGCTCCAGAAGAACGTGCTCTTTACCGGAAGCATCTACGAGAACATCCGCTGGGGGGATGAGAACGCAAGCGACGAGGAAGTTCAGAGAGTCTGTCGCCTGGCCCAGGCCGACGGGTTTATCAATGAATTCCCGAACAAATATGAGACAATGATCGTAGAAGGCGGTAACAATGTTTCCGGCGGCCAGAAACAGAGGCTCTGTATCGCAAGGGCACTGCTCAAGAAGCCCAAGATCCTGATCCTTGATGATTCCACAAGCGCTGTGGATACAAGAACGGACGCCCTGATACGTCAGGCGTTCCGTGAGGAGATCCCGGATACGACAAAGATCATCATCGCGCAGAGAGTTTCTTCTGTGGAAGATGCGGATATGATCATCGTTATGGACAATGGAGAGATCAACGGCATCGGAACTTCCGAAGAACTTCTTAAGACAAATGAGATCTACAGAGAAGTATATGAATCACAGGTGAAGGGAGGTGACGACAATGAATAAGCAGGAAAAGCCTACGATCAATAAAGGCACGCTCGAGACAGCGAAACGGCTGATGAAATATGTGACAAGTACATATAAACTGCAGTTTATTGTGGTCATCATCTGTATCCTTATAAGTTCTGTCGCGTCGATCTCGGTCTCACTGTCCCTGAAATTCCTGCTGGATGACTATATCATCCCGCTCATAGGGCAGAAGGATCCGAATTACGCCGAACTTTATAAGGCACTCACCGTATTGGGAACGATCTTCCTTTTCGGTGTTATAGCAACATTTGTTTACAGCCGGATGATGGTCGTGATCGGACAGGGCGTGCTCAAGCGTGTCCGCGATGAGATGTTCGAGCATATGCAGAAACTTCCGATCCGTTACTTTGACCAGAATACGACCGGTTCCATTATGAGCCTTTACACGAACGATACAGATACATTAAGGCAGATGATCAACCAGTCCATCCCGCAGGTGCTGATGTCTTCATTTACCATTGTGGTCACATTTATCACTATGCTGGTCTTGAGCCCGATCCTGACGGCGCTTGCCATCGTGATGATCGGTGTGATGATCCTGGTGTCCAGGGTTGTAGCGGGCAACAGCGGAAAATACTTCATCCGCCAGCAGCTTGACCTTGCGAGCGTGACTGGCTTTGTGGAAGAGCGGATGAACGGCCAGAGAGTGGTCAAGGTATTCAATCATGAGAAGATCTCCAAGGAGGAGTTTGACGAGCTGAATGAGAAGTTGTTTGTGAGCGCTTCAAATGCGCATACATTTGCAAGTATCATGGGACCGATCATCGGTAACCTGGGTAACCTGCAGTTCGTGCTGACAGCGGTGCTGGGCGGATTTCTCTCTGTTCTGGGGATCGGAAACATGACTCTTGGTGTGATCGCATCCTATCTGCAGTTTACCAAGAGTTTTACCCAGCCTTTTATGCAGATCGCGCAGCAGTTCAACTCTATCATCATGGCCCTTGCCGGCGCGGAACGTATCTTCCGCATGATGGATGAAGAGCCGGAGGTTGACGACGGATATGTTACGCTCGTCAATGCAAAGAGAAATGAGGACGGCAGCCTGACAGAGTGTGAAGAACGTACCGGACTGTGGGCATGGAAACATCCACATCAGGCAGACGGTACGATCACGTATCAGGAACTTTGCGGCGACGTCCGCTTCTACGATATGACCTTCGGGTATACGCCGGACCACATGGTGCTCCATGACCTGACGCTGTACGCGGAGCCGGGACAGAAGATAGCGTTCGTCGGTTCCACCGGGGCCGGAAAGACGACCATCACGAACCTTATCAACCGGTTCTACGATGTGGCGGACGGAAAGATACGTTACGATGACATCAACATCAACAAGATCAAGAAAGCCGACCTGAGACATTCGCTGGGGATCGTGCTCCAGGATACACACCTGTTTACCGGAACGATCAAAGAAAATATCCGTTACGGCAAGCTTGACGCAACCGATGAGGAAGTTGTAAACGCAGCAAAACTTGCCCATGCGGACGGATTTATCCGGATGCTGCCGAACGGTTATGACACACACTTAAGCGGCGACGGCGAAGAACTGTCCCAGGGACAGAGGCAGCTGCTCGCGATCGCAAGGGCTGCTATTGCAGACCCGCCGGTCCTCATCCTTGATGAGGCGACGTCCTCCATCGATACCAGGACAGAGCAGATCGTGCAGAAAGGTATGGATAACCTGATGAAAGGGCGTACCGTATTCGTGATCGCCCACAGACTCTCCACGATCCGTAACAGCGATGCGATCATGGTACTCGAACACGGACGCATCATCGAACGCGGAACCCATGAAGAACTCCTTAAACTCAAAGGAACCTACTATCAATTATACACAGGAAAACTGGAGCTTTCGTGATGGCAGTGAGCCGTGCAGAAAAGCGGAAACGAAGGGGCTGTCGGGAAATAGATAGTCCAAATCAGGGGTAGATGTGACTCATACGAGTCACATCTGCCCCTGAAATCTATCCTATAAAAAGAGAAAAAGATGGCTAACGA
>NZ_JACJLR010000028.1 GCF_016902345.1 Mediterraneibacter glycyrrhizinilyticus
ACAGGAATAAAAAGTCGAGAGTTATACGCGTATTTGTATAACACGTATAACCCCCGATAAAATCCAATCTTCTTATATTTTTAAAAATCTTTCATGAAACAACCCTGTCATAAAACCATGCCAGGCTCCGGAAGGTCTTCTTATTCATTTCCAAACTTGAAGGTACAGCAAAAGCCAGAGATATTTTCCTATCTCTGGCTTTTGCGGTCCACCCTGTTTTCAGAGTGATTTGAGTCTCATAATAAGGTTCACGATATTTGTTCCATACCCTGCACTGGTCGCCCAGCCATTTCCTGATGGATTTTCCTTCTGACCAAGAATCTCAACATACTTTGCGCAGCCTTTTTCGACATATTTGAAGCGTGGATCTACCAGGTCATATTTTAGTGAATTTTCCGTAACCGTAGATGAGGCATATGCCTTCAAATGCTGAACCTGGGCACGAACGCCTTCCCGCACACTGGAGAACGACGCTCCCTGAGCGCCTCCGCCTGTTGCGCCAAGCCCCGCAAAATTGTACTGGCTGATCTTTACATCACCGCCAAATTTCAGATATCCGGTTTCAAGCATGGCCTGACACCATACGATCTCCGGCTTTATATTCTCGGCTGTCGCCTCCTCGTAAAAAATCTGTGCAAGCTGCTGAACGCTTGAAGCCCCTCCCTTCGAAAGAGCGCTCGACGGATAATCAATCGGCGAATATGTATCATACATCCTGACCATCTGGGAAACTGTAACATTCGAACTTCCTTCGATCGCATATGCACTTTCGTTGACCCCGGATGTAACATAATGGCTCCAGTACAGACTGTTGTATCGATTGGAACCTGCCGTGCTGTAGCTTCCGTCATAAGCCCGGACAGTATAATAATAGGTCGTACCGCTTGATCCTGCGTTCTTATCCACATAGCTCTGCGATGTCGTAGTTCCGATCACAGCCCAGCTTCCGCCGGCTGTTTTCCGGAACACCTCATATCCTGACACGCCGGACACGCCATTCCAGGAAATCTGTATTCCTGAATTTGTAACTTTGGCACTTTTCAATGCGGGAGTACTGATATATTTCCCCTGAGCGCCCGAAGAATTGTAGGAACTCCAGTACAATGCATTATATCTGTTTGAACTTGCAGTGCTGAATGCGCCCCGGTATGCACGGACCGTATAATAATAGGTCGTACCGTTTTTCAGACCGCTTTTATCCGTATAACTTGTGGAAGTAGTGGTTCCGATCGTACTCCAGCTTCCGCCGGCAGTCTTCCTGTATACGGCATATCCAGACGCCCCGGATACCCCATTCCAGCTCACAAGGATCCCGGATGCAGTTGTCTGTGTGCTTCTGAGAGACGGATTGCTGACATAAACGATCTTTTTCCCTGTGGTATCGTAATAACTCCAGTATGCAGCACTGTAACGGTTTGCCACTGCGTCAACCTCTCTGCCGGAAAACGCCCTTACCGTATAATAATAAGTCTTTCCGTTTGTCATCCCGCTTTTATCAGTAAAATTTGTAGCCGTAGTGATTCCGATCGAACTCCAGTTTCCGCCTTCAACCTTCCGGTACACCGCATACCCCGTCGCTCCGGATACGCTGTTCCAACTCACTGTTTTTCCCGCCGCCACTGAAGATACGCTCTTTAAAACAGGAGTATCAAGCTGCTTTGCCGCAACTCCCGACGAGTCATAAGCACTCCAGTATGCAGCATTGTAGCGATTTGCCTTTGCAGTATTAAAACTTCCGATATATGCCCGGACCGTGTAATAATACTTTTTCCCGTTCTGTGCAGCACTCCGGTCTGTATAACTGGTGGAGCTGGTATTTCCAATACAGCTCCAGCTTCCACCCTCTGTTTTGCGATACACCGCATATCCGGATGAACCGGATACTCCGTTCCAGGAGACCTGGACTCCGGAGGATGTAACCGTCGCTCCTTTCAATGCCGGCGTACTTAAAAATGTCATTTTCAGTCCCGAAGTATTATAATAACTCCAATATTCACTGTTGTAACTGTGTGCCCGCGCGGTATCAAGATTTCCGTTATACGCCCGGACCGTATAATAGTAAGTTGTCTTATTTGTAAGTTTTGCGTTGTCAACAAATGTTGTTGACTTTGAAGTACCGATCATTGCCCAGCTTCCGCCGGCGCTCTTGCGGTATACCGCATACCCGGACACTCCTGATACACTGTTCCAGCTCACACTTCTTCCCGATGCAGAAACCGTTACTGATTTCAAGGACGGCATGGCGGTAAATTTACCTTTGATTCCATCCGAATCATATCCGCCCCAGTATTCACCTTTGTATCTGTTTGCCTTTGCAGTACTAAAACTGCCTTTATAAGCGCGTACTGTATAGTAATATACCTTTCCGTTTGACATTCCGCCCTTGTCAGTATAGCTGGTTGAAGTTGTATTTCCTATACATCCCCAGCTTCCGCCGGCGCTCTTGCGGTACACTGCATAACCTGATGCGCCGGATACACTGTTCCATTTAATCTGAATCCCAGACGGAGCAGCATTTGTCTCTTTAAGAGCCGGGATCCCGATGGATGATGTTTTCACTCCGTTCCAGTCATAATAACTCCAGTATTTTCCGTCATACTGGTGTGCCAAAGCCGTGTTTAGGCTTCCCCTGTATGCCCTGACTGTATAATAATATACTTTTCCGGTCGAAAGAGTTGTCTTATCCTCATATTTTGTGGCGGTCGTTGTTCCGATTCGGTCCCAGCTTCCTCCTTCAGCTTTACGGTACACTGCATATCCGGAAGCCCCGGACACTTTACCCCAGCTGACAGTTCTCGTATTGCCCGAAATCGTAAGCCCCGACAGATCCGGTGTCTGTATAAAGTATGCCTCCACTCCGGATGAGTCATAACTGCTCCAGTATATCGCTCCGTATTTATTTGCATCTGCCGTACTGAAACTTCCCCTGTATGCTCTGACCGTATAGTAATAGACTTTCCCTGCCGCTGCTGTATTATCAGTATAGCTTGTGGAAGATGTATGTCCGATCATTGCCCAGCTTCCGCCGGAAGTCTTTCTGTACACAGCATAACCGCCAACTCCGGAAACAGGATTCCAGCTTATGCTGATTCCGGATTCCGTGTTGGTCGTCGTCTTTTTCAGTGACGGTGTTGCAGTATAGACTGCTCTCACACCCGTTGTGTCATAGGATGTCCAGTATTTTGAATTATATCTGTTTGAATAAGCTGTATCCCATGAGCCTTTATGAGCCCTTACTGTATAATAGTAGGTTGTCCCGTTTGTCAGATTTGATCTGTCAACATAACTCGTCGTAGTCGAAGAGCCGATCAAAGTCCAGCCACTGCTTCCCGATCTTCTGTAAACAGCATAACCGCCTGCACCTTTTACAGCGTTCCAGGAGACTGTTGTTCCGCTTGCAGTAGTCGAAACCCCGGTCAATGCCGGCTTGTTCCATCCGTCTTTACTCAGTCCCAGGTATTTTGCGATTCCCGTCGCATCTGCAACACCCAGTTCTTTCAGATCCGCCTCCGAGTCCAGATGCGCCCTGTCCCCACTGTTGGTAAGAAAAGCGTGTTCCACAATGATTCCGGGAATCCCAGCCTCTTTTGCATAAATCTGTACAGAAAAATAGTCAGAAAGTGATCCATCCGGATATTTCTCTCCTATTGTCGTGTCCTTACTGTAAATTTCTGTCGGTCTCAGGTTAAGTCCAACTCCCTGCAGTTCCTTTAAAATTGCCTGAGCCAGTTCTTTTCCCTCCTGGGCAAGCTGAGGCTTCCAGTTGCTGTTCGGGATTATAACTTCAGCTCCATTTGCCGCAGAAGATGTTGAGCTGTTTAAATGGAAACTCACAAAGATATCAGCCCCTGCATTCGCTGCTGCGATCACCCGGTCTCCGATATCACCGCCGGATGAACTGTTATTCGGATAAGGGCAGGCTGCAGTCGTCCTCGTCATATAAACAGTCACGCCCGCGTACTTCTCAAGCTCCTCTTTACAATACTGTGCAATCTTAAGTGTCAGCACCTCTTCTTTCAGGCCGCCATAAGAAGCGCCTGTATGCTTGGAATCATGACCAGGGTCAAGCGCAACTACCACATCCCCCGATCCTGTCTTTGCCGCTGCAACAGTCTGGAGTTTTGTTCCCAATGCTGCCATCAAAGAAGCGGCGCCTGCCGACACCTCTTTTGAAGCAGTACGCCCGTTTCCAGACAAGCTGTCTTCCAGGGATGCAGAAAGATCAGAATGATCTGTCTGCTCCTCCGCTTCTTCAAGAGCGTCAACGATCTGTCTCGCGGACTGTTCCACATTATTCGGGTCGATTTCCGCTACAGTTGCTCCTACTTCGGCGCTCTTTTCAGTCGTATCCGTATCCTCGGTGTCAAGAGGCTGAAGCTCTTCGATCCCGTCATACTCTTCATTGACTCCAAAACAAGCCTCCATTCCGGAATCGGAAAGCTCAATCTTCTTTTCGCCTTCTTCATCCGTAATATTCAGGCTTACCACTTCATAGATACCGGTTGATGATTCATCCTGAAAATCATATGTAAAGAGATAAACCTGACCGGCACTGACACTCAGATCCCACACTGTCTCCAGACCGTCAGTATCCCTCACTGTCAGGCTCGCATCCAAAACTTCTTCCGTCCCGTCGCCATACGATACAGCGATCCGTTCTGTTCCCGGTGACTCAAGATAAGGGCTCTCGACAAAGACGTAGTTAATCTCATCTGCATTCTTCTCGATCACACTGTCTTCAGATGTCTGTTTCTCCTCCTGTACTGTTTCACTCTCTTCTATAGTATCAGCAGATGTCTCACTTTCATCTGTTTCGCTGCTCCGGGCTTCATCTGCTTCATTTTCATTCTGAACCTCGCTGCCCTCAGCCGAATCTGCTCCATCTTCTGTCAGCTCTTCCTGTCCTGCTGTATCTTCCGTCCCCGTCTGCTCACTTCCCTGTACCGTATCACCGGAATCCTGCGTTCCATCGGCTGGCGTTTCAGCCTGTTCCTCTGTTGCTTCGACAAGTTCCCCATTTTGCACAGCATCCTCTGCCTGCGCTACTCCTGCCGGAATGCTGCTGACAAGCATACATCCAAACATGAGCATCGCTGTCAGTCTCAGTAATCTCTGCTTCATTTTCTGTGTTTTCCTCCTCATCCTTTTACACTAGAACTCGATTCTTCCCGTATATCCATCAAAATCCGCGCCGCTTGAAGTCTCGAATGTCTGTCCCTCCTCAGTCAGCTTTATTCCGTCACATTCATATGCATCCAGATATGTGTTCACCAAACACCCGATAATCTCATTCTCTCCTGTTGTCCCAAAACTCCTGACTCTGTCACCAAGTCCGGAATTGAAATCAAGGTCGATCGTTTTCTCGTCCTCATTCACCTCAAAACTCAGCAGTTCACACTCATCTGTAAGGATTCCTTTATCCTGAAGAGCCTTCCAGATATCGTTCTCATTCGAAACAGCAACAGTCTCAGTTGCAGGTTCTGCGGTCGCGTCGTCAATATAATATATCACCGCTTCACTCAGTTCCTTGCTTTGTGATTCAGCATCTCTATTTCCGCTTTCGTCATTTTCATCTGTCTGTTCGTCATCGCTTAGAGTCTGCTCCCCGCTCTCTTCGGGCTGCTGTTCATCCTGAACTTCTCCCTGAGAATCTGTATCCTCAGTAACAGAAGCCGTATTCTCCTCTTCATTCTGCCCGGATGGGGAAGTCTGTTCTCTATTCCCGCACCCAGACGCCAAAAATACTGTCAACAGTAATACAGCCGCAACTTTGCATCTTTTCACAACCAATCCCTCCTATTATTCATCATAAACTCCCCTATTTTAACAAATACTATCTTAACAACTTTCTTTCTTCAATTCAACTGCTAATCTTTAATTTCCCGTTTCCAAATACTGGATTTTTGATTTTTGACCCTTTTGGGGAAAACTCTTTCCGTCCGATGCAAACCACCGGAAGTCCTAAAAGGCACGTTTCGGGATTGTAAGCAGCCGCCGGCACAAAATAAGACTGCAGGAAATTCCTGCAGTCTCTCATCTTCAGGTCAGTTTATCTTTTCCGAATCGGTCAGTGTGCCGCCCTCTTCCACAACATTGACCAGATCAATGATCTCATTTACATTATCATAATCCGGTATCGTCACGTACAGGGGATCTGTGGCAGAATAGCAATATTCTCTGGATGCAGTTCCTGTAGCCGCCACAGACTGGATACTCCAGTCCGCATTTTTGCTGAGCTGATATTTTATGAGCGAATTGATCTGTGACTGCGAGATATTCGTCTCCACACCTTCACTCACTTCTTTCATAATACTGTTCGCCTGCAGCAGCATAGTCGGAGAAAGCACTTTCTTAAGCATTGCCGTGATCACAGCCTGCTGATTCTTTCCACGCTGATTGTCTCCGTCCTCCAGGTTCTTCCGCTCTCTGCTGAAAGCAAGGGCTTCTTCTCCGTCAAAATGATTGTATCCCTGCGATACATCCATCACAACACCGGAGTTTTCGCTCGTAGTAAACTCATATTCCGAATAAACATCTACACCGCCGAGAGCATCTACGATATCGATCATTGATGTGAAGTTGATCCTTACATAATAATTGATATCAGTCTCATACAGCTGACCGAGTGTTGCCATTGATGCATCTACACCATAAATTCCGGCATGGGTCAGCTTATCCTGCATCCCGTCTGAGACTCCCGGTATCTCCACATAATAATCCCTCGGTGTGGTAACCAGCAGGATCTGGTATGTGGTAGGATTGACTACGGCGATGATGTTGACATCACTTCGGCTCGACTGTTCGATCTCTCCGTAAACGTCGATTCCACTGATATACACGGTAAACGGCTCTTTTGTGATGTTTGTCGATGAGCCGAAATCAAGTTCGACCCGGATATTATGGCTGTAAATGATCTTTACGCTGTCGCTGTAATTTTCAAACGCTTCTTCCAGATTTTCTGTGTATGCTTCATTGTAGATGATCGCATCCACTTCCCCGTCATGAAGCTTTTCAGCCTGATCCTGAATCGAATCGCATTCCGTCATTTCAATGGTGTCAACACCGAGTTCTTCCTCGATATCCAGCACTGCTGCCTGCATATTGTCTGCACCCATGGCAAACTGTACACCGAAATTATAATCTGCTGCATCTTCCAGCGCTTCAGCCGGATCATCTGCAAGCACTGCCACAACCATCTTGTCTACCTTAAATGCCCCGTTCGCTATCTGGCTTATCATATCATTTGTTTTTGCCAGATAATAAGTTCCTGTAAGGAGAAAGATCATTACGATCACGCTGAATCCTTTTCCAACCGCCCTTCGCGTTTTTCTCGAAACCTGCGTGTTCAGTGTGATCGTCCATAGGAAGAACAATACAAGAGCGATCAGCACAAGATATCTGATGGGGAGCATGTTCAGCAGTACGACCACTCCCATAAAAGCCAGGCTGAGGATAGTCTGGAGCAGGAGACAGAACATTCCGAAGCGGTTGCTTCTGGATTGTCTCTCGTTCTTTTTCCTTCTCACGGTCCCGGTGGCTTGTCTTCGTTTCCTTGACATTGACAACGTTCCTTTATCATTAGAGTTCTTATTTCTTACTTATCCGTGTACAGTTCGGGCGGATAGAGCCCTTCCTCAACAAGCCGGCTGACAGATCTGACTACTGCGTCCTTGTCTTCTTTATAAGTAACGCCGAACCACTGGTCTCTGGATCTTAATACTTTGACACTCAGTCTGCCCGCTTCCAGGAGCTGTCCGATCAAAGTCGGCAGAAGATATTCCGCCTTCAGATTCCCTTCCTCCGTATTTTCGAGGAAAGTGTCAAATCCCGATTCCAGGATATCAAAAAATTCCGGTCTCATCCCCCACATGTTCATGGAAACCGGTGACTCCGCATCGATAACTCTGTCCCCTGCTTCGCTCCGGATGACAGCACGGGTATCGCCGTCTTTCTCAATATTCTGCGTTTCCACGATTCCTGTGAGCATGCCTTTTTCATCTACCTGGCACAGCCCACGGGTCACTCCGCCGTTCTCGCTGAGTGTGTTTTTCAACACAAAACCAACCATACAAATCTCTATATTATCAGCATTTCTCTCTTCTGTCAAATATCTGTATGCTTCCCGATATGCTTCTTTCCCATAGTAGTCATCGGCGTTGATCACCAGGAATGGGGAATCTACCACATCTTTGCAGCAGAGGATCGCCTGCCCTGTTCCCCAGGGTTTTGTTCTGCCTGTAAACTTTTCTCTGTATTTTTCCGGAATGTCATTTACTTCCTGATATGCATATGCCACATCTACATATTTCTCTATGCGGTTTCCTATCACCTCGCGAAAATCCTTCTCGAGATCCCGGCGAATGACAAATACCACCTTGTCAAACCCGGCTTCCATCGCATCGTAGATCGAATAATCCATGATGATCTCCCCATTGGGTCCAACTGGTGCCAGCTGTTTGATCCCGCCTCCGAAACGGCTTCCGATCCCGGCCGCCATGATCACTAAAGTTGCTCTGCTCATATTGTTTTCCTCCTTATGCTTCTTATTCCCCAAGACCGTCCTTGACAAGCTGTGCCATAACTTCCAGGGCCTGTTCTTCATCATTTCCCTCGCAAACGATCTCAATCTCATCTCCACTTTTTATACACGCTCCGAGTACACTGAGTACACTCTTTGCATTCGCCGTCACATCTTCATGACGGGTCCGTTTATGGACAGTAATCTTACAGCCGAACTGCATTGCCGTCCTGCAGAACAAACCTGCCGGCCGCAGATGAAGCCCGGTAGGATTTTTGATTATAACTCTGTCACTGACCATTCTATTCCTCCTCTTCCTGCTGATCCGGGTTCTCCTGCTGTTCCGCAGATCCCGACTGAGAGTCTGTGTCCTGCCGGCTGTCTGTCCCCGAATCTGTTTCACTGCTGTCTGTTTTTTCTGAAAGTGTGAGCGTCACCGCAGCCCCCTCCACAAACGTGATTCCATCCGGCACGATCACATTTACCGGAACCTGATATGTTCCCGGCTCTGTATAGCTTCTCAGGTCCACAGAGACCGCATTTCTGACATCAAGGATATCGAGCTGTTTCTGATCTCCCCGGAACTGTAAAGATACCTCTGCATCCGGTTCATAAGATACCTGGAGATTTTCTGACAGATTATTGATTCTTACTGAGCTCACAAGGAAATTGATCGTTCTCATCCCTTCTTCCTCGATCAGAGCCGTAACGACCACTGTTCCCGTTGTTCCTTCCCCCAGGGAAACACCTTCCGGCAGATAGGAAGTGATATCCACACTGGCCTCCACATTTGCCGATGCTCCCTCGATATTAATGACGGAATCCGGTATATCGATCGAATCGATCTGATCGAGCACCTCCTCACTGCCATAGACTTCTATGCTCTCCGGTTCACTGGTCACCCCCACATACTGATATCCTTCCGCAGGAGTCCCGGACACCTCAAAGTTAAGCGCAACACTTTTTGATTCAAGAACTTCTATGTGGACAGTAAGGCCCTTCTCACCCAGATTATTTGAAAGCTGATTCTGGTCCAGGATATTGTTGTCTTTGTCATATAAGATCAGATCTGCCGCCAGATCGCTGTCTTCGGAAATTCCCGATGCACTGTGGACATATGCAACCGCCCTGTCGATCTCCTCGATCCGTGATTCTGCACCGGTGATCGTCACTCTCTCCGGACTTACAGTCGTACTCCCGATCACATACCCGTCTCTCATTGTAACACCGTCAGTACTTGCTGTCAGCGAGAGTACTTTCTTTCCACTCTTTTCCACGCGGATCCTCAAATTATTCGGCACTGCCTCCGCCGTCTGATAATCTTCTCCGGCAGTCATATTTGCAACAGAGATCTTAACGGGGACAAGCCCTGTATCCGTATCCATTTCCTTGATATCGGCCGTGGCTATGATGTCCTCACTGCTGATCTCCTGCAGTACCGAACGCCGTGCAGATACCACTGCAGTCACAGTAGAACCATCCAACACCTGATACACATTGCCCTGCTGAGTAATAACGTCTTCATTCACAAAGGAGACCGATATATCTGAAAAAGTCTTCTGCTTCACAGGATCATCTACATTCACCACGATCAGCCACAGAAGAGCCGAAAAGATGAACGCCATGACCTTCAGTCCCAGATTTTTCGTCAGTTTGTGTTTCGTCATGATCTGCGCCATCCTTTCCGTATAGTAAACTTACCCTGTTCGGAGTTTCTATACTGAATCTGGCTCAGCCTTTTCCTCAGTTCCTCCGGATTCACCCCTCTGCTGAGCGTTCCGCCTTCCGCTACAGAAACAAGTCCCGTTTCCTCTGAAACCACAATGATGATGGCATCGCACACTTCGCTCATGCCAAGAGCCGCCCTGTGTCTTGTCCCAAGGTCTTTACTGATCGACATGTTGTCTGAAAGAGGGAGATAACATGTTGCGGATGTGATCCTGTCTCCCCTTATGATTACTGCTCCGTCATGGAGAGGAGTATTATGTTCAAAGATATTGATCAAAACCTGTGAAGAGACTTTACAGTCGAGCTCAATTCCCGTCATCTCATATTCAGTAAGCTGAATTGCCTGTTCGACAACGATAAGCGCGCCGGTACAGACGCTCCCCATATCAAAACATGCTCTAACAATGCTGTCCGCTGTCTCATCCGAAAACCTCATGTTCGCCTTGTTTCTCTCAAAAGGATTGATATTGCTCAGGAGATTTTTTTCGCCAAGCTTCTCCAAAGCTCTTCGCAGTTCCGGCTGAAATACCACCACTGCCGCTATCGCCAGAACACTGATGGACTCTCTCGCCAGGAAGAGGATCGTATCCATCTGGAAAATCAACGCAAACAGTATGAACAGTCCCAGCATGATAATCCCCCGAAGGAGCATCCAGGCCTTTGTATTCTTGATCCACAGCATGATCTCATATACGATCACTGTAAGGATCAGTATCTCCACCACATCCATAAACTGAATCTGCGGAATATAGGCATTATCCATATATTTGTCAAAAAAGTTTTTTATCCAATCTATCATTCTGCGTGTCACCGCCTCGCCGTTTGGTGCAGAGCATCCGGACCGTCTACTCCGTCTTTTTCTCTTCCTGATCCAGTCCGAGTTCTTTGCTCAGACTCCTTGTGAGAAGAATTTCATCTGTTGTTCTGTCTTTGAGCGTCTCCGCTTTTTCACTGTTCACCGGAACCTGATCTTTTTCCTGTAATGACATTTTGTCCTTTTCCATGTCTGTCCCGGATTCTCTGTCATCAGCCGCCTGCTGTCCTGTAATGTGTTTGACTTTTTTTTCAGGAACCGGAACCCCTGTCTTCGGAACCGCTTTCACATAATAATAGTATTCATCATCCTCAAACTGTATATGCTCTGTTCTTGAGTAATCCACAGAAAAAAACATAACTTCCAGAACCAGTCCGATCAGGATTCCAAGAACTGCGCTCACTATTATGACCGCATAAGAATAATTCAGGTTCAACAGGATATTCCCTGCCGCCGACACGACCACACAAACGACAGCACCCGCCGCCGACGCGATCTTCCAGGCATGATCCGTGGAGCGTGTCCGCACAGTATTTACCACGAGTGTCCCTATCACCATGGTCATCACCATCAGCCACATTTCCCTGCTTGTAAGAACCTGTCTGGTAAAACTCATCAGACTTTCATACATCCCCTCCGCCCCGGCACTTTGAAGCGCTGCGGAAGATGCCTTTACAAAATGTATCATGTAATACGCGATCGTCCCGCACGCTGCCGGCACGATCCAGACAGGAGTGCCCAGCAGTCCGAAGATTACCGGAACGATAAAGGGAACTTTCATTCCAAACGCCAGTGCAGCAATAAGCACAAGCCATGCCTTACCGGGAGTAAACCTGAAATAAAAGATATACATGATCAGAAATATTACAAGTGATACGACAGCAATTGGCATTGACAGGGCATAAAAATGAACCAGCGTAAGAGCAGCCCCGGCAAGCACCATCACGATCATCGGGAAGAAGGTGCATATGACAGCAAGGCCGATCGTGCAGAAAGCAGAGGATGCCGTCTGCATAAATCCGACATTCGCATTGATCGTTCCAAACAGGATCAGCCCCATAATGAACTGCAGTATTTTCAATATATATACGGAATACGCGGCATACAACATTCTCAGTCTTTCCCGCAGGACAAGTAAATTACTCATGATCTGTCTTTCTCCTTCTTATACATCTTTTCCAGCCGGGACAGTTCCCTGTAATATCGCTTCACCCGATGTTTTGCCCTCCCGTACTTCTTTCGATAGAAATTTCCCGCTCCGATCCCATATACGATCAGCAGGACAAGATAAAATCCCAGAGCGATCGCCGCAAGAAGTATGAGCTTTACTATCGTCAATCCTTCCATGATCGAATCCGCTGTGCACAGCAGGAACACCCCCGCCGCAAGACCGTAGCCGACCGTGATCCAGATCAGAGTGATCCATGTATTCAAGCTTGCATAATCTTTCTTATAATATGTGCTGATTTTTATATCCTCCTCAGCATGCTCTTTTTCATAGATTGCTGTCCGCGCCATCAGACGGATTCTCTTTTTATCCAACATGACCGACCGCCGTCCTTCCTATGTATTGGGGCCTCTATTCAGTATCAACCCATTATGTTTTAGTATATCATATACCTATGTTCCTTGTCCAATGCTTACAGTTAAAAAGTATACATTTTCAGCACCCGCCAAACGGAGCATTTTTGCACACTTCTCTACAGTACTCCCCGTCGTGTATATATCGTCGATCAGAAGTACATTCTCCGGAAGGTGCTCCCCTTTTTTCACCGCGAATGCACCTCTGAGATTTTTTCTGCGTTCTTTTCCATCCAGCTTTTTCTGAGGGCTCGTCCTGCGTATCCTGTAAAGGATATTGTTCTTTGCAGGAATCCCCGTAAAACGTGACAGCTCTTCTGCAAGTATTTCAGCCTGATTGTATCCACGTATTCTTTTGCGGGAAGGATGCAGCGGAACCGGAATGATCACTCCGATCTGCCATCGCCGAATATCTCCTCCACAGCATCGCACCATCTCCCCCGCAAAAATTTTCCCGTACCGCCTTCTATTATGATATTTAAAATTGTATATTGCTCCCGGTACCTTTCCTCTGTGCAGCCACACACTCCGCCCCTCCCGGATATAAAACCGATACCCCCTGCAGTCCGGACAGTATTCTTCCGTTTCCCTATGCAGAGGCTTCCCGCAATGCATACACCGCGGTTCCTGTACATAGGGGATTTCTCTTCTGCAGTCCGGGCAGATCATTTCATCCGTGATCCGCCCGCAGAAAGGGCATGTTGGCGGATAGAGCAGATCTAAAATTCCTTTATGCGTTCTGCCAGGCTGGTATACCGTTCCTGTTCGCTTTTGTTTTGTATCATTTCCTGAAATGTCACATCACTCCCGACTATGGTAAGACATCGTTTTGCCCTTGTGACCGCTGTGTAAAGGAGATTCCTGTTGTAGAGGAGCCTCGGTCCCGGAAGCAGCGGCAGAATCACTGCCGGATACTCGCTCCCCTGAGACTTATGCACTGTGATCGCATAGGCAAGTTCAAGCTCCTCCGTCATCTCAAAACTGTATTTTACTTTTCTCCCCTCATCAAATTCCACTTCCAGGGATTCCGTGTATGGATTGATCTCTGTGATCACTCCCATGTCCCCGTTGAAGACCCCCGTCCCACGATCTACTGTCAGCCCGTATCTGGTGGAGACTTCCCATTCGATCTGATAATTATTCTTGATCTGCATCACTTTATCTCCCGTCCGGAACAGCCTCCCATTGATCTCCGTCTCGGTCTTTCCCGTATCCGCCGGATTCAGATATCTCTGCAGGATCTGATTGAGCCGTTCTACTCCGAGAAGCCCTTTCCGCGTAGGCGTCATGACCTGAATCTCATTGGGGCTGGCTTCTACATAACGGGGAAGCTTCTTCTGGATCAGGGTGATGATCACACTGATGATCACATCCGCATCCTGTCTCCTCAAAAAGAAGAAGTCTCTGCTCTTATTGTCCAGCACCACCGGCTCACCGGAGTTGATCTTATGTGCGTTCACCACAATATCGCTCTCCCCCGCCTGTCGGAAGATACGTGTCAGCCTCACCACAGGAAAACATTCTGACCGGATGATGTCCTTGAGCACGCTTCCCGGCCCCACCGAAGGAAGCTGGTCCACATCTCCCACCAGGACAAGACGCGTCCCCGGCACCGTCGCAGACAGAAGTGCATGCATCAGGTTCAGATCCACCATGGACATCTCATCAATGATGATAACATCTGCCTCCAGAGGATTCTCACGGTTTCTCCCAAAACCGTTCACGTTCCCCTCCGCCTCCGGGTTCCCGTTCACCTCCAGGAGTCTGTGGATTGTCTGCGCTTCATATCCTGTCGCCTCGGTCATCCGCTTTGCCGCCCTTCCCGTAGGAGCAGCGAGAAGAATACTCATCCCCTCACTGTCGAAAAAACGGATCATGGTATTGATCGTAGTGGTTTTCCCTGTTCCGGGCCCTCCGGTGAGCACCAGCAGCCCGTGTTTGATCGACTCGATCACCGCCCGGTGCTGCATCGGATCCAGCTCGATCCGCTCTTTTTTCTCCACTGCCTTAAGCCTCCGTTCCATTATATCCTCCGGCATCTCGCAGTCGATATCCAGGTCATGGAGCATCTTGGCAGTATTCAGTTCCAGGTAATAATAATGCGCAGGGTAAACTCTGATCTCTCCATCTTCCGTTTCTTTCATGACTGTCTTCCGCTCAATGCAAAGATCCATGACATATTTTTCGATATCATGAATCTCCGCCTCAAGCAGCGCACCCGCTCTTCTCAGCAGGACATCCTGCGGAAGGTAAATATGCCCTTCTCCGGCAGCCTGCTGAAGCGTATAAAAGATCCCGCTCTTGATCCGATAATCAGAATCTGTATGTATCCCAATCCGTGAGGCGATCTCGTCCGCAGTGCGGAAACCGATCCCTTCTATATTGTCTGCAAGCTGATATGGATTTTCTTCCAACACTTTGTATACTTTTATACCGTAATACTTGTATATCTTTGCTGCCAGTTTTGTTGAAATACCATACTTCTGCAGATAGATCATCGCTTTTCTCAGATCCTTCTTCTCCTCCACCTGAGCTGCAATCTCCCTGGCTTTTCTTTCACTGATGCCCTTGATCTCAGAGAGTCTCTCCGGTTCTTCATCTATGATGCGAAAAGTATCCTCCCTGAATCGACGGACAATCCTCGCGGCAAGTGCAGCCCCCACGCCTTTCACCGCCCCGGATCCAAGATATCGTTCGATCGACACCAGATCCTCCGGTTCCTTAAGCTGGGAAGCCACCACTTTGAACTGATTTCCATAAACACTGTGAGTAACATAATCCCCCTGAAGTTCCAGCAGTTCTCCTTCATTGATAAAATTAAAACTGCCCACGCAGGTCAGTTCTCCGTCATCATTCTCCAGATTGAAGACCGTATATCCGTTCTCATCATTACGAAACACGATATGGTCCACATAACCTGTCACTGTCTCCAACTTCTCTCACTTCTCCTTCACTGATTAATAAAAAAGGGCTTATCACAATGTCCCTGCCCTCCCGTGCAGGACACAGCACTGTCAGGTACAAACAGAAAAAGGGTGCATTCTATACGCACACCCTTTTACAAATCCCGCCAGACATCAAAAATCTTTCCTGCCGCTCATAAATTCAACAAACTGTCCCGTACCGATTGCCACAACTTTCATCGGATCCTCCGCTGTCATGGTATTGATCCCGGTCTTTTCTTCGATCAGTTCCTCAAGACCCCGGAGCATCGCTCCGCCTCCCGTCAGTACGATCCCTCTGTCCAGGATATCCGCGGAAAGTTCCGGCGGTGTCTGCTCCAGCACAGAGATGACCGCCTCCACGATCTGGCTGGTTGCCTCCCTGAGAGCTTCCTCTGTCTCAGAAGAAGTAACTGTGACCGTTTTGGGAAGCCCTGTCACCAGATTTCTTCCCCTCACTTCCATTGTCTCTTCTTCCACAAGGGGATAGGTCGTACCAATCTTGATCTTGATATCTTCCGCAGTCCTCTCACCGATCAGAAGATTATGCTTTTTCCTCATGTATCTTACAATTGCCTCGTCAAAGTCGTCTCCCGCTACTTTGATCGATGTATTCACAACCGTTCCCCCGAGTGAGATCACAGCGATATCTGCCGTTCCTCCCCCGATATCAACGATCATGTTTCCACACGGCTTTGCAATGTCGATCCCGGCTCCGATCGCCGCAGCAACCGGCTCTTCGATCAGATGTACCTCCCGCGCACCCGCTGCAAACGTCGCTTCTTCAACTGCTTTCTTTTCTACTTCAGTGACGCCGCTCGGAACGCAGATGCTGATACGCGGTTTCTTAAATGTTCTTTTTCCAAGTGCTTTCTGCACAAAATACTTTATCATTTTTTCCGTCACAGTATAATCAGAAATGACACCCTGGCGGAGCGGACGCACTGCCACGATATTGCCCGGCGTCCTGCCAAGCATCAGCCTTGCCTCTTCTCCGATCGCCTTGATGACGTTGGTATCTCTGTCAAACGCAACAACAGACGGTTCTTTCAGGACAACTCCTTTTCCCTTTACATATACCAGTACACTGGCGGTTCCTAAATCTATTCCAAGATCTACAGACATATTTGATTCTCCCTTCCAAACTCTTTATACTCTTTCCCTTAACAGTCTGCCGGCAGACAAACATCTTCCTCCTGTGTGTGCTGGCTCCCCCCTTTATCCGCATCACTAGTATAATAAACTTTTCCAAAAATGGAAACCCCTTTTTCCATATTTATTTTTTCTTTAGGATTGGACCAATATACTTCCCTGTATAGGATTTTTCATTTTCTGCGATCTCCTCCGGGGTCCCGCAGGCAACGATCGTGCCGCCTTTGTCCCCTCCTTCCGGGCCGATATCAATGATATAATCCGCCGTTTTGATCACATCCAGGTTATGTTCGATCACGATCACTGTATTGCCGTCCCCCGCAAGCCTTCGAAGAATCTCCGTAAGCTTATGGACGTCTGCAAAGTGAAGCCCTGTCGTCGGTTCGTCCAGAATGTACACCGTCTTCCCGGTGCTTCTCTTACTCAGTTCCGCTGCCAGCTTGATCCTCTGTGCTTCGCCGCCGGACAGTTCCGTTGAGGGCTGCCCCAGGCGGATATAAGAAAGTCCCACATCATAGAGCGTCTCCATCTTCCTTCGGATGCTCGGCACATGCGCAAAGAACTCCAGTGCCTCCTCTACTGTCATGTTCAGGACATCATAGATGGTCTTTCCTTTATATTTTACTTCAAGAGTCTCCCGGTTGTACCGCTTCCCGCCGCACACTTCACAGGGCACATAGACATCCGGTAGAAAGTGCATCTCGATCTTCAGGATTCCGTCTCCGGCACACGCTTCACAGCGTCCGCCCTTCACGTTAAAGCTGAATCTTCCTTTCTTGTATCCCCTCGCTTTCGCATCCGGCGTCGCTGCGAAAAGATCGCGGATCAGGTCAAATACGCCAGTATAGGTCGCCGGGTTCGAGCGGGGCGTCCTCCCGATCGGTGACTGATCAATATTGATCACTTTATCCACCTGGTCAAGGCCTTCGATCCGTTTATGCTTCCCGGGGATCGTCCGCGCCCGGTTCAGATCATGAGCCAGACGTTTATACAGAATCTCATTGACAAGAGAACTCTTCCCGGAACCGGAAACTCCCGTCACGCAGGTCATAACGCCGAGAGGAAATTTTACATCGATATTTTTCAGGTTATTCTCTGAAGCGCCTACTACTTTCAGGAATCCCGAAGGTTTTCTCCGCTCAGGCGGCACAGGGATCCTGATCTTTCCACTCAGATACGCGCCGGTAATGGAGTTCGGATTCTCCATGATCTCACGGGCATCGCCGACAGCCACAACTTCCCCGCCGTGCTCTCCTGCACCGGGGCCGATATCAACGATATAGTCTGCGGCGAACATGGTATCTTCGTCATGCTCGACAACGATCAGAGTATTTCCCAGGTCGCGCAGATGTTTCAGTGTGGCAAGGAGTTTGTCATTGTCACGCTGATGCAGGCCAATGCTGGGCTCATCCAGGATATAAGCGACCCCTACCAGCCCGGACCCGATCTGCGTCGCAAGGCGGATCCGCTGCGCCTCTCCGCCGGAGAGGGAGGCTGTCGCTCTGGCAAGGGTAAGATAGTCCAGTCCTACATCCATAAGGAACCGGGTCCTTGCCCGGATCTCTTTTAGGATCTGCCCTCCGATCATCATCTGTGTCTGGCTCAGTTCCAGTGTGTCCAGAAAATTCTGCAGCTTCTCGATCGAAAGCGCAGTCACTTCCGCAATGTTCTTCTCTCCCACTGTCACCGCAAGAGCCCCTGGTTTGAGGCGCTGTCCCTTACACGCCGAACAGGGCGTGATGTTCATGAAAGTCTCATATTCTGCTTTCATTGACTCTGACCCTGTCTCGCGGTATCTGCGTTCCACATTTTTGATCAGTCCCTCAAAAGCCACATCATAGACACCCTCTCCCCGCTGCCCTTTGTAGAAAACTTTTACACTTTTCCCATTTGTTCCATGTATGAGCACGTCATGGATCTTCTTCGGATATTTCTCAAACGGCGTGTCCAGATCAAAGTCATATTCCCTGCACAGTGCCTCAAGGATAGCGCGGGTAAAGCTGTTCTTGTCCGTGCATGACTGCCATCCCAGGACAGCGATTGCCCCCTGGTTGATTGAAAGAGAGGGATCCGGTATCATCAGTTCTTCCGCGAACTCCATCTTATATCCAAGACCGAAGCACTCAGGGCAGGCACCGAACGGATTGTTGAATGAAAAGCTCCTCGGCTCGATCTCCTCAATGCTGATCCCGCAGTCCGGGCATGAGAAACTCTGACTGAAATTCATAGGCTCACCGCCAATGATATCCACTACAAGGAGCCCTTCCGCCAGATGAAGAACATTCTCCACCGAATCGGTCAGCCTCTTCTCGATTCCCGGTTTTACAACAAGTCTGTCCACGATGATCTCGATATTATGCTTGATATTCTTATCCAGCGTGATCTCTTCGGACAGTTCATACATATTTCCATCCACACGCACGCGGACATAGCCGCTCTTTTTCGCGCGGTCGAACAGTTTTGCATGGGTTCCCTTCCTGCCGCGCACGACCGGCGCCAGGAGCTGGATCCTTGTGCGTTCCGGGAGTGCCATGATCTGATCCACCATTTGATCCACTGTCTGCTTCCTGATCTCACGCCCGCACTTTGGACAATGAGGAATTCCCACTCTTGCATAGAGCAGTCGGAAATAATCGTAGATCTCAGTTACAGTTCCCACCGTAGATCTCGGGTTGTGGTTTGTGGACTTCTGATCGATCGAGATCGCCGGAGAGAGTCCTTCAATACTCTCTACATCCGGCTTCTCCATCTGTCCCAGGAACTGCCTTGCATAGGAAGACAGAGATTCCATATATCTCCTCTGCCCCTCTGCGTAGATCGTATCAAACGCAAGTGAAGATTTTCCCGAACCACTTAAGCCTGTAAGGACTACAAGCTCATTTCTCGGGATGTCTACATCTATATTTTTAAGGTTATTCTCATTCGCCCCGCGTATCCTGATGTACTGCCGGGCGTCCATCTTTTTTCCCATCGTGTTTCCTTCCTGTTCTGTTTTTTCACGTCTTTCTGTCCGTTCTGCGGCAGACGTATATTTCTCACTGTTCATCCACCGGCTTTTTTACCCCTGCCGACATTTAACAGCTTCAGTCCATCTCATTTAACATCTTTTTCAGATCGACCAGCTTATCACGCAGCTCTGCCGCAGCCTCGAAGTTCAGTTCTGCTGCCGCCTTCTTCATCTGCTTTGTCAGATCCGCGACCAGCTTCTCCAGTTCTTTCCGGCTCATGGATTCCGGATCTTTCTCCATCCGCATCTCCTCTGCCGCCACCTTCTTTGAGATACTGATCAGATCGCGCACGGACTTCTGTATCGTCTGTGGCGTGATGCCGTGTTCCTCATTATACTTCATCTGGATCTCACGGCGCCGTTTCGTCTCATCAATGGCCATCTGCATGGATTCGGTGACCGTATCCGCATACATGATGACATGCCCTTCCGCATTTCTGGCAGCACGTCCAATGGTCTGGATCAGGGATGTCTCCGAACGCAGAAATCCTTCCTTGTCCGCATCCAGGATCGCCACAAGGGTGATTTCCGGGATATCCAGCCCCTCCCTCAAAAGGTTGATCCCCACGAGAACGTCAAACACATCCAGGCGCATATCCCGAATGATCTCTGTCCGCTCCAGCGTGTCCACATCGGAGTGGAGATACTTCACCCGAATACCAACTTCTCTCATATAGTCAGTGAGATCCTCCGCCATCCGCTTTGTCAGAGTTGTGACAAGAACTTTATTCTTCTTCGCCACTTCCTTATTTATCTCACCGATCAGATCATCGATCTGCCCTTCTACCGGACGCACTGACACCTCCGGATCCAGAAGACCTGTGGGACGGATCACCTGTTCCGCCCGTAGGAGTTCATGCTCCTCCTCGTAGGGTCCCGGCGTCGCCGAGACAAACATGACCTGATTTATCTTACTCTCAAATTCCTCAAAATTCAAGGGCCGGTTATCCTTTGCCGAGGGAAGCCGGAAACCATAATCCACCAGCGTCATCTTCCTGGACTGATCGCCATGATACATCCCTCCGATCTGAGGGATCGTTTTGTGGGACTCGTCGATCATCATGATAAAATCGTCCGGAAAATAGTCGATCAGCGTATAAGGCGGCTGTCCCGGTTCCAGTCCTGCCAGATGCCGGGAATAGTTCTCGATCCCCGAACAGAAGCCGGTCTCCTTGAGCATCTCAATATCAAAATTGGTCCGCTCTGCGATCCGCTGTGCCTCCAGAAGCTTGTCCTGCCTCTTGAACTCCTTCACCCGCTCTTCCAGCTCTTCCTCGATGTCATTGACTGCCCGTTTTATATTTTCTTTGTCCACAACATAATGGGACGCCGGGAAGATCGCCACATGCTTCAGTTCATCCCTGATCTCTCCAGTGAGAATGTCGATCTCTGTGATCCGGTCCACCTCGTCCCCGAAAAACTCGATCCGGACCGCAGTCTCACTCTCATAGGCGGGAATGATCTCCAGGACATCCCCCCGCACCCGGAAAGTCCCCCGATGAAAATCCATATCATTGCGGTCGTACTGGATCTCGATCAGCTTTGCCATAACTTCATCCCTGTCCTTCATCATACCCGGGCGCAGGGAGATTACCATGTTCTGATAATCCACCGGGTTACCCAGGCCGTAGATGCAGGATACGCTGGCAACGATGATCACATCCCGGCGTTCTGTCAGCGCCATTGTGGCGGAGAGCCGGAGCTTGTCGATCTCATCGTTGATGGCGGAATCTTTGGCAATGTAGGTGTCCGAGGAGGGAACGTAGGCTTCCGGCTGATAGTAATCGTAATAGGAGACGAAATACTCTACGGCGTTGTTCGGAAAAAATTCCTTGAACTCGCCGTAGAGCTGCGCCGCCAGGGTCTTGTTATGAGCAATAATCAGCGTCGGTTTATTCAACTGCTGGATGACATTTGCCATCGTAAAGGTTTTTCCCGAACCCGTAACGCCCAGAAGAGTCTGACACTGGTTGCCTTCCTTGAATCCTTCGACCAGCGCCCGGATTGCCTGGGGCTGATCGCCGGTTGGTTTATATTCTGATACTAATTCAAAATGATCCATATTAAATCCACTCCTTTGTGCCTTTCGATTCGCCCGTTATCAGCTACTCTCAAAAATCTGGCCCTGCTCTTTTCGGACATTATAGCAAAGATAAAGATAAAAGTATATAGGACGGGAAGCAAAAAAAGTACAAACGTTCGAATATTTACCTGTGCCTTATAGCTTTCTCAATATTATATTGTTATCGCACTGCCACTAAAATATAAAATAAAAAAGTATAGCCGTATTCCGGAAATTTGTTCCGTCCACAGCTATACTCTTTTTTAATCCAGTTCTGATCCGTTGGAAGCGATCACATCGCGATACCAGTAAAAGGAATCTTTTTTGAAGCGCCGCAGGCTTCCTGTTCCATCACTGTTTTTATCCACATAGATAAAACCGTAACGTTTTTTGATCTCTCCGGTACCTGCACTGATCAGATCAATGGGGCCCCACATAGTATATCCCATCAGATCCACGCCGGCATCAACCGCTTTTTCCATTTCTTTTATATGTTTCCTGAGATACTCGATCCGGTATCCGTCATGAACATTCCCGTCCTCAAGTTTATCGACAGCACCCAGACCGTTTTCTACGACCATCAGCGGGATATGATACCGGTCATACAGTTTCTGCAGAGTGTAACGCAGCCCCTGGGGATCGATCTGCCAGCCCCAGTCACTGGCTTCCAGATAAGGATTCTTCGCTCCTCCCATGAGATTACCCATGGTAAGTTCCACTCCCTCCATCCGTTTTGCCACACAGTTTGACATATAATAGGAAAAAGAATAGAAATCCACCTTTCCCTGCTTCAGTATCTCTTTCTCTTCCTCTGTTATGTGAAGAGTGATCTCATTCTTTCTGAAATAATCCTGTATATAATAAGGATACTCTCCCTTCACCTGAACGTCCCCGCAGAAATTGTTAAAGAAATTATCCAGATTCTGGCATTCCAGAATATCATCCGGCGAACATGTCAACGGATACATGGTGATATGGCAGATCATACATCCGATCCGGAAATCCGGATTGATCTTATGCCCTTCTGACACAGCTCTCGCGCTTGCCACAAACACATTGTGAAGCGCCTGGAATCTCCTCTGTCTGTCATCGAAAGGATGATTATAATCCTGCGTCTTCTCATCAAGGATCCCAAGTATATTCAGGTTCCCTTTCGGCATTGTGGCAAAATTGATCTCATTAAACGTAAGCCAGTATCTGACTTTACTGCGATAACGCCGGAATACAGTCACGGCATATCTAACAAAGCATTCTGTCACGTAGGGATCCGAAAACCCCTGATACTTCTTAACAAGATTATACGGGATCTCAAAATGAGATAATGTTACCAATGGCTCTATCCCATATTTCGCGCATTCCTCAAAGACTTTATCATAAAATTTAAGTCCCGCCTCATTCGGCTCACTGTCATCACCATTCGGGAAGATCCTGCTCCATGCGATCGAAAGCCGGAACACTTTGAATCCCATCTCACCAAACAGACGGATATCTTCCTTATAATGATGATAAAAATCTACGGCTGTATGGGAAGGATAATACTCTTTTTCCGAGATCTCTCTCGTAAATCTTCTTGGTTTATCCAGACTCCCGGCTGTAATATGGTCCTGTATACTGTCTCCTTTTCCGTCTTCCTTCCATGCTCCTTCGCACTGATTGGCGGCAACAGCGCCGCCCCATAAAAATTTCTCCGGAAATGGCATTTTCTTCCCTCCTTCTTTTATTTTAAAGCTGCAAGAAGATTATCTCCGGCACTCACTTTCCCGCTTCCCATCACTGCAACATCTGCATACATATCCGGATTAACGACAAGCACCGGTGTCTGAAGCACATATCCTTCCTTTTTTATCGCTTCTACATCGAAGGAGAGCAGTTTCTGTCCCTTTTTCACATGGTCACCCTGTTTAATGTATGCCTTAAAATATCTTCCATCCAAACGTACCGTATCCAGTCCGATATGGATCAGCAGTTCGCATCCATGATCAGATTCGAGCCCAAGAGCATGCAGTGTAGGAAACAGTGTGGTCACAGTACCGTCAAAAGGCGCATACACTTCTCCTGCAGAGGGATCCACTGCAGTCCCCTTCCCAAGTGCGCCGCCGGAAAACGCCTCATCTTTCACTTCTTCCAGCGGAATCACTTTTCCTTCGATCGGGCTGACGATCATTTCATCCTGATCATTTACGTTTCCGGCTGTTCCGTTGACTGACGGGTCAGATTCTTTTTCTTCTTTCTCTCTCCAGAAGAAGAATACCAGGATAAATGTAGCCACGGCAGCCGCTCCGATCCCGATCAGAGTAAAGATATAAGGCATTTTTTCCGGGATAAGGAATCCATAGATAGACGGCTCAGTCACTCCACAGAATCCGGATGCCGAAGCAGAAAGTGCCAGAGCTCTTCTGTTTTTATCTTTCATTCTGAGAGCCATAGCTATCATTGCCGCAGTAACTGAGAAAGAACATCCGAAGCTGCCCGCGATCAGAGTATCATATCCGATCGAACTCATATTCATCATAGAGATCGGAATGATAGCCCAGTGAAGGCCAAACATAACAAGGACCTGCCAAAGTCCTCCCACGAGCGCTCCTGAGAGTACAGGTGAGAAATTATAAACAGCGGCAAAGACGGCAGAAAGAGCTCCCGTTGCCATTGATACAACAGGTCCGATCACAAGGAGTCCCACAGGTATACTGACGATCAGCACTGCAAACGGCACGAAAAAGTTCTGGATCAGTTCAGGAATATATTTTTTTGCGATCTTCTGGATAAGTCCGGCAAATGCAACCACAAACAGGACAGGGACAACACTGCTGGTATAATCTCCCGCCACAAAAGGCACACCGATAAATGTAGTGTAATAATCTCCTATCACCGGAAGGGTTCCCAGCGCTGCTCCTGCCGCAGCCAGCGTTGCTTTCTGGATCGCGGGATAACACATTGTGGCACCGATGAGCATACCGATGATAGGATGAACCTTAAACTTCTTTGCAGAAGAATATCCAAGCACGACCGGCATAAAATAGAAAACGGAAATAATGTATGGGCAAATCTGTGGATGAAGCTTTATGAACGTCTCAAAGCCAGGGACCCGGAGACATCCGCTGTGTACTTAAAACAGCTTATTCAATTAAATGCAGACGACATCAGTCCCCGCTGATTTCACAGGTCATGACCTGAAAACGGGCCTGCCCTCTTCACAAAGGGGCAGGCCCGTAATATATGTTCCGAAGCCCCCTTTTCTCACTCTTCCAGGCACTCCAGCTTACTCACAGAAACTTCATACGCTGTCCTTGTCTCTGTCTCGGTCTCAGACAGCTTTTTCACATAATCCCGGCTCTGGATCCTTCCCAGGATACGCACATGCTCTCCCACTTCAAACCCTGAAGCATATCTGGCATTCCTTCCCCAGCAGATGCATGGTATGTAGTCTGATTTTCCATAGGGACGGTTCACGGCCAGAAGAAGATCCGCGATCTCCCTTCCCAGCGGAGTCTTGCGGTAGACCGGCTTTTTACACATATAGCCTTCCAGCAGGATGTGATTTGTCTTCGCCCCGTCCGGTTCCTCATCGATAAACTCGATCTCCCGCGCAAATACAGACAGCACCAGCCGGTTTTTCTGTTCTTCGTGTCGGTTGTATGAGCGGAACTGCCCCGACACCATGATGCACGTTCCCCGGTAATCCTGCGTCACATCGACCAGTCGTTCTGATACCATTACCGGGATCCTGTCACTGGAGCTGCTCAGGCGTTTGACAAGGATATCCACCATATAAAATCCTTCTCCAAAAACCTCGTGGCTGTAAATAAATTCCGATACCACCTCCCCGATCACCATCACCTGATTGTTCTCAATAATCTTATCTGACATAATTCGTAGTTCTCCCTTCCTCTTTTCGGTATTTTCGAGTCACTACTAAATGTATGAGACGATACGGCTGTTTAGAACTCTCTTCTCCCGCAAACCGTTCGACCATTGACTACTGTTCTGAATAGAAATGATCCGTACATGCCAGAAAAAATGCTCTTCCCATAATAACCCTTGTAAATTCATGATTTTGTGATAAAATAAGGAAGTTGCAGTGATTTGATAGAAGTATATTATAATAAGGAAAGAGTGTTGAATTACTTATGAAGACAAAACGTGAAGATGTAAGAAATATCGCTATCATCGCCCACGTCGATCATGGAAAAACGACGCTGGTAGATGAACTTTTAAAACAGAGCGGTGTCTTCCGCGAAAATCAGGAAGTCGCCGAGAGGGTCATGGACTCCAACGATATCGAGCGCGAGCGGGGGATCACGATTCTCTCCAAAAACACTGCCGTTCACTACAACGGAGTCAAGATCAACATCATTGACACCCCGGGCCATGCAGATTTCGGCGGAGAGGTAGAACGTGTCCTGAAAATGGTAAATGGAGTTATTCTCGTTGTTGACGCATTCGAGGGGGCTATGCCGCAGACAAAATTCGTCCTCCGCAAAGCGCTGGAACTCAACCTTCCGGTCATCGTCTGCATCAATAAGATCGACCGACCGGAAGCGCGCCCGGACGAAGTGATCGATGAAGTCCTGGAACTGTTCATCGACCTGGGGGCTTCCGATGACCAGCTGGAGTGCCCCTTCGTGTACGCTTCGGCCAAGGCCGGCGTGGCTGTGCTTGACCTGTCTGATGACGAAAAGGATATGAAGCCTCTGTTCGAGACAATCCTGAAATATATTCCTGCTCCGGAAGGCGATCCGGAAGCTCCTACTCAGATTCTGATCAGTACCATCGACTACAATGAGTATGTAGGCCGTATCGGGATCGGGAAAGTAGACAATGGAACCATTGCGGTAAATCAGGAAATGGTCCTTGTCAACCACCATGATCCTGACAAGCAGGAAAAAGTCAAGATCAGTAAACTCTATGAGTTCGACGGACTTGAAAGAGTTGAGGTAAAAGAGGCGACCATCGGATCCATCGTCGCGATCTCAGGCATCTCAGACATCTCCATCGGAGATACTCTCTGTTCCCCTGAGAACCCGGAGCCGATCCCGTTTCAGAAAATTTCCGAGCCGACGATCTCCATGCAGTTCATTGTCAACGACAGCCCTTTTGCAGGACAGGAAGGAAAATATGTGACTTCCCGTCATCTTCGTGAAAGACTGTTCCGGGAGCTGAACACGGACGTAAGTCTGCGTGTGGAGGAAACCGACAACACAGACAGCTTCAAGGTATCCGGAAGAGGCGAGCTTCACCTCTCTGTTCTGATCGAGAACATGCGGCGTGAAGGATACGAGTTTGCCGTCAGCAAGGCGGAAGTCCTCTACAAAACTGATGAAAACGGGCGGAAACTGGAACCCATGGAGACTGCCTACATCGACGTGCCGGATGAATTCACAGGAGTGGTCATTGAAAAACTCGGACAGAGAAAAGGCGAACTCCAGAATATGGGCGCTTCCAACGGAGGATATACACGCCTTGAGTTTTCCATTCCTTCCAGAGGCCTGATCGGATACCGCGGCGAATTTCTGACAGATACTAAAGGGAACGGGATTCTGAACACAAGTTTCGACGGATATGCCCCCTATAAGGGCGATATCCAGTACCGCAAACAGGGCTCTCTGATTGCATTCGAGACAGGCGAATCCGTGACTTACGGTCTGTACAGCGCTCAGGAAAGAGGTACTCTCTTCATTGGTCCCGGCGAGAAGGTTTATTCCGGAATGGTCATTGGACAGAATGGAAAGGCAGAGGATATCGAACTGAATGTCTGCAAAACAAAACACCTGACCAACACCCGCTCATCCAGCGCCGATGAAGCACTCCGGCTCACTCCGCCGCGCATCCTCAGTCTGGAGCAGGCACTCGACTTCATCGACACCGACGAGCTCCTTGAAGTGACACCAAAGTCTCTGCGCATTCGCAAAAAGATCCTGGATTCCAGGATGAGAAAACGCAGCAATATGAAATAGTGCTTTCTGATAAGGGAAAAGCTGGAACCTTTTCAATATTTTAATCATTTCAACTTAAGATTCATTCTATACATTCATGCTGTTCCATGATATAATATGTCCATAATACAGAGGATTTTCAATGTTCTTCCTGTATAATATGAACAAAAGGAGTTGAACAGCATGAATTTTATTATCAGTGGAAAAAACATCGAGGTAACTTCAGGCTTAAAGGATGCTATTGAACAGAAGTTGGGAAAACTTGAAAGGTACTTCACTCCTGAAACAGAAATTATCGTAACACTCAGCGTGGAGAAAGAACGCCAGAAAATCGAGGTGACGATCCCGGTAAAAGGCAGCATCATCCGCTCCGAGCAGACAAGCAATGACATGTATGTATCCATTGACCTTGTAGAGGAAGTCATTGAGCGCCAGCTCCGGAAATATAAAAATAAGCTGATCGCCAGAAGCCAGGGACATCCCACATCATTCTCCACAGAGAACAGTTTTAAGAAAGAATTTTTTGAATCCGAGGAGGAATCCCCGGAAGATGATGAAATCCGCATTGTCCGTACAAAAAAATTCGGTATCAAACCGATGTACCCGGAAGATGCATGTATCCAGATGGAACTCCTCGGACACAGCTTCTTCGTCTTCTCCAATGCCGAGACCGACGAAGTGAATGTGGTCTACAAGAGAAAAGACGGCTCCTTCGGACTGATCGAACCGGAATTTTCATAACCAAGTCCACACATGCGGCAAGATAGGCGAGCAGCGCCATTGCAAGCGCGCTTGCAAATGATGCTGTTTGACTATCTTGACATATGGCGGACGCCATGAGCCCGGAGGCGCTGCATCGCAGTGTCTTCGGGCTTCCGCATGGGTGAATGTCCCTTACTGCTTCTCGAACCAGCACTCTTCTGTCTTCTCGATCACCGCCTGCCCATTGGTCCCTTCCATCACTTCTTTTCTCAGGCCTTCCTCCTCATCCTCCGAGACGAGCAGCTCCAGCTCTACTTTATCCGTATAGGTACACTCTGCCGGCGACAGTTTTCTTTTTCCAAGACTGTACTGTATCTTTCCCCAATCTGCATATTCTATAATCATATGCAGTTTAGATCCGAAAATTCTGGTAATAATCTTACTGTCTCTCATCCCTTCCACAGCCGCAGATGTATAAGCGCGTACAAGACCACCCGTACCGAGAAGGGTTCCGCCGAAATAACGGGTAACGATCACCAGCACGTTGGTGAGTTCCCTTCCGCGTATCACTTCCAGAATCGGTTTCCCAGCAGTCCCCGCCGGTTCTCCGTCATCACTCAGCCGTTCCACCGGCGGGTTGATTCCTAATACATATGCCCAGCAGTTATGCCTGGCATCCCAATATTTTTTTCTGATCTCCTCGATCCGTGTAACCGCCTCTTCTTCCGTGGAGATTGGAAAAACATTCGCGATAAAACGGGATTTCTTCTCAACGATCTCCCCCTGTCCGCCTGTATGTACCGTATTGTAAGACTTCATGTCATCCCTCCCGAATACTGACTTCTTTTACTATACCCAGCGAAACGGGAAACTGCAAGATATTCTTAAAATTTCCTTGCAAAATGTGAAGTTTTTATTTTCTTCTTTATTTAGAATAGTAAATTTGCTATAATCAAAAGAGTGTAAAGGAGGATGTTATTCGTGAATTATGGAAAAAGCAATCTTTCCAGGAGAAAGAAAAATATCTCTTCCAAGAAGAAGATGAAAAAGAAGCGGGTCGGTGTCCGCCTTTTCAAGGCTGTCATCATCAGCCTGCTGCTTTTGTGCATTATCGGCGTTGCCGGTGCGGGAGTGTTTGCATATCAGATCATTCGTAACACCCCTGAAGTGACAGCAGAAGATATCATGCCTCAGGGTTACACAAGTTTTATCGTGGACCAGAACGGCAATCAGATCGAGACTCTGAACGATTCCAATTCGAACCGTGTTTACCGTACTTATGATGAGATTCCGGAATACATGGCACACGCTTTTGTCGCGATCGAGGACGAGCGTTTCTACGAACACAACGGGATCGATCTCCAGGGTATCATCAGAGCAGGTGTTGTGGGCATCACAAACGGCTTTCAGTTTACGGAAGGTGCCAGTACTCTGACACAGCAGCTCATTAAAAATAACGTATTCCCAGATTTCGTTAATGAGGAGACTCTGTATGACAGAGTAGAGCGTAAACTGCAGGAGCAGTATCTTGCTCTTCAGATTGAGAAAGAGATGAGCAAGGAACAGATCCTGGAAGCATATATGAATACGATCAATCTTGGACAGGGATGTCTGGGGGTCCAGGCAGCTGCGACCCGCTATTTTAACAAGGATGTATCGGATCTTACCCTCTCCGAATGTGCTGTGATCGCAGCGATCACACAGAATCCTACCCGTTATGACCCGGTGAGGAATCCGGAAGATAATGCTGAGCGACGCCAGCGAGTTCTTGACAACATGCTCGACCAGGGTTATATCACTCAGGAAGAGTATGATGAAGCTGTCGCGGATAATGTCTACGACCGGATCCTTGAAACTGCTGCTGTAACGACAAACGACGAGCCCTACTCTTACTTTGTAGACGCTCTTATTGAGCAGCTGGTTGATGATCTCATGACAGAAAAAGGTTATTCAGAGGCGCAGGCTTATAATTTGATCTACAGCGGAGGTCTGACTATCACAGCGACCCAGGATTCTGAGATCCAGAAGATCTGTGACGAAGAAGTTGCTGATGTGGGTGACTATCTGAGTGTAACAGAGTATGGTCTGGAATATGCGCTTACGATCCACCGGGAGGACGGAACAGCAGAAAACTACAGCAAAGAGCAGCTTGCTTCCTACATCAAAGAAAAATATGATGACGACTATCCTCTCGTGTTCAGTTCGGAAGAAGCTGCAAACGAAATGATCGAGGAATATAAGAGTACACTGAACATCGGCGAAAACGATACTGTTGATGAGAGCATCGACCTCTCTCTCCAGCCTCAGGTTTCCGTTGTCGTCATGGATCAGTACACCGGCCAGGTGAAAGCGATCGTGGGCGGACGGGGAGAGAAAAAGACCAGCCTGTCACTAAACCGTGCAACAGGTTCCACAAGACAGCCTGGTTCCTGCTTCAAGATCCTTTCGACTTACGCACCTGCACTGAACGAATGCGGTATGAACCTTTCCAGTCCGATCGTTGACGAATATTACGAGTACAAGACCGGTCAGGAAGTCAGAAACTGGGATCTTAAACATGTCGGTACTACGGATATGCGCTATTCCATCGAGCATTCGATCAACGTTTGTGCGGTCCGTACCCTGACTGAAGTTGTAGGAGAAGAGAAAGGATTTGAATATCTCGAAAACTTTGGCTTCACAACGCTCACAGAGGAAGACAGAACCTCACAGGCAAAAGCTTTGGGCGGTATCACCAACGGTGTATACAACATCGAGCTGACCGCCGCATATGCAGCCATCGCAAACGGCGGCACTTACACAGAACCGATTCTCTACACCCAGGTATTGGACCATGACGGAAATGTTCTTCTCGACAATTCAACACCGGATACTCATGAGGTCATCAAGGATTCCACGGCTTATCTTCTTACAAACGCCATGGAAGACGTGATCAACCAGGGAACAGGTACGTCAGCAAGACTGGACAACATGCACGCGGCCGGCAAGACCGGTACGACCAACAGCAGTACAGACCTCTGGCTTGCGGCATATACTCCTTATTATACAGCCTCTGTATGGGGTGGATATGACAGCAACAAACCGATGGAAAGTCTCAGCCAGTCCTGGCACTCCAGGCTGTGGAAGGCGATCATGGACAGGGTTCATGAAGGACTTGAGGATAAAGACTTCGAAGTACCGTCTTCCGTTGTAGAGGCCACGGTGTGTTCAGAGACCGGACTTCTTGCCGTTTCAAGCTGTCCGTCCTACACAGACTATTTTGCAGAGGACAATGTTCCGACTCAGAGCTGTTCCGGCCATTATGTCGCGCCGGAGCCGGAAGAGGAAGCCCCGGAGGACACGACCGGAGACACCACGGAGCAGCCCGCGGATGGGACTTCTTCCGGAGAAACTCCGACAGATCCCAATGCCGGTTCATCGGAAACTCCGGCTCAGGAACCAACTGTTCCGGAAACTCCGGCCCAGGATCCGTCTACCGAAACGCCGCCTGCCGAAACAACTCCGTCCGATCCGGCAGCGCCTGCACAATAAATGATCCGCTTTAATCCTCAGGAGAAGCTTTCTCAAATATGACATTAAAAACGGGGGCATCGTTCCATCATCAGCCCAGATGATGGAACGATGCCCCCGCTCTGATAAAAGTAAAAACCGGAAGAAAATCCCTGCGATCTCTTCCGGTTTTTATGTACTTTACTAAAACTCTGCTTATGCCTTATCGATCACCAGTTTTGCCGCGCCGCAGATCCCTGCATCATTTCCCAGCGTAGCCAGAGTAAAACGTACTTTACGGTTAGCAAAGAACGCATGCTCCATATAAGGCTGCTGTATGTACGGAATCAGGACTTCTCCTGCCTTGGAGACGCCTCCTCCGATCACAAATACCGCCGGATCTGTTACCGCTGCCAGATTGGCAAGGGCATGTCCCAGATAAGTTCCAAATTCTACTGCGATCTCCTTTGCGATCTCATCACCGGCTTTTACCGCGTCAAATACATCTTTTGCCGTGATATCTTCTTTCGTCAGTATAGTCGGGCGCAGATCCTGTCCCAGTTTTCGCTTTGCAAGGCGGACGATTCCTGTGGCAGACGCATACTGCTCAAGACATCCCTTATTCCCGCAGCCGCATTTGTCTGTCTCCTCATAGTTCACGCAGAGATGGCCGATCTCTCCGCCTGCGCCATTCTGTCCCACAAGGATCCTTCCGTCAATAATGACGCCTCCGCCGACTCCGGTCCCCAGTGTGACCATGATCATGTTTTTTTCTCCGGCTCCGCCGCCTTTCCACATCTCTCCCAGAGCCGCCACATTCGCGTCATTTCCTATCTCAGCCTTAAGTCCGGTGAGCTCCTCAAGCTCTTTTTTGACTTCCTTGTAATTCCAGCCGAGATTGGCGCTGCCATTTACGATTCCTTC
Organism: Mediterraneibacter glycyrrhizinilyticus; assembly: GCF_016902345.1. Classification (GTDB taxonomy): domain Bacteria; phylum Bacillota; class Clostridia; order Lachnospirales; family Lachnospiraceae; genus Mediterraneibacter; species Mediterraneibacter glycyrrhizinilyticus_A. The sequence continues at coordinate 32,853 of NZ_JACJLR010000028.1, forward strand.
TGAAGTGACCGGAGCCGGCACACCTGCACCGACGCCGATGATATCCGCTTTATCAACCTGATGTTCCTCTATTTTTTTCTCAATGGAGGCCGCAATATTGGGAAGGATCGCACTTCCCTCATCAGACGTGTCCGTAGTGATCTCCCACTTGTCGAGAATCTCCCCGCTCTCTTTAAGCAGCCCCATCTTCACTGTAGTCCCTCCGATATCCACTCCAATACAATATTTCATTTTCCTGTCCTCCTGGTATTTGTATTTCTATCTGGTTCTTTTTGCAAGATTTTCCTGAACCCTCTTGTAAAGTTCCTGCGCTGCATTGTATCCCATCTGTTTCTGCCTGTGATTTACAGCTGCAGATTCCACAATAATAGCAAGATTTCTTCCCGGACGGATCGGGATCCTGTGACATACGACTTTATTTCCGAGGAATTCTGTATATTCCTCTTCCAGTCCCAGACGGTCGTATTCTTTATCTCTGCTCCAGTCCTCCAGTGTAATGACAAGATCGATGTTCTGCGTATCCCTGACACTCTGTACACCAAACATGGATCTGACATCCACAATTCCGATTCCCCGGAGTTCGATAAAATGTTTTGTGATATCCGGCGCAGATCCTACCAGCGTTTCATCGCTGACCTTCCGGATCTCCACCACGTCGTCCGTAACAAGACGGTGGCCTCTTTTGATCAGCTCCAGAGCAGCTTCGCTCTTTCCGATCCCGCTTTCTCCCATAATAAGAACGCCGACACCGTACACATCCACAAGGACGCCATGAATGGAAATACAGGGCGCCAGTTTTACATTCATCCAGCGGATGATCTCAGCGGTAAAGTCTGACGTCTGTTTTGCTGTCTTATATACCGGCACGCCATATTTTACCGCTTTCTCGATAAAACCATCTACAGGATCCATATTTCTGCAGAAAACCACACAAGGAATCGGATGCTGCAGCAACTTGTCAAAAATTTCTTCCTGCCGCTTTTCTGTCAGCGTCTGAACATAAGTATGTTCCACATTTCCTATGATCTGTACCCTAGTCGAATCAAAATGATCAAAGAAGCCTGCCAGTTGAAGCGCCGGACGGTTTACATCAGGCACATGCACTTCTTTTTCTGCTGTTTCCACTTCCGGAGTAAGATTCTTTAAATCCATTTTCTCCACGATCTCGGTCAATCTGATACCTTGTCCCATATATATTCTCCTTTTCGCTGTTTGTGTATATCATATCACTAATGAAAAAACTTGTACACTGATTCTGCCGCTTTTTCGTTCATAGACGGGATTTTTGCCAGTTCTTCCACCGTTGCTTCCCTGATGTCATCCAGGCTGAGATAATGCCGCATCAACGCCTTTCGCCTTGCCGGGCCAATCCCCTCTATGTCATCAAGGATCGAATGCACCTGTCCTTTTCCTCTGAGCTGGCGGTGATACTCGATGGCAAAACGGTGCGCTTCATCCTGGATCCTTGTGATCAGGCGGAATGCCTCTGAAGACTTGTCTATTGGTATTTCCACATTATGATAGTACAGACCTCTTGTACGATGATAATCATCCTTTACCATCCCACAGACAGGGATATCCAGATGCAGCTCGTCCAGCACCTGGAGCGCCACGTTCACCTGTCCCTTTCCCCCGTCCATCAGGATCAGATCCGGGAACGCCGTAAATTTTCCCATCTCCGTGTTTTCCTGACGTTCTCTCAGACCGTGGGTAAACCGTCTGGTAAGGACTTCCCTCATACTTCCGTAATCATCCGCCCCCTTGATCCCTTTGATCTTGAACTTTCGATAATCATTTCTCTTTGGTCTTCCACGTTCATAGACCACCATGGACCCCACGGACTCGAATCCGTTTGTATTTGAAATGTCATACGCCTCCATCCGGTTGATTCCGTCCAGATCAAGAAGGGATGCGATCTCTTTCACAGCCCCGATAGTTCTTCCTTCTTCCCGTTTCAGACGCTCTTTATCCTTTGTGAGCACAAGCCGTGCATTCTCAGCCGCAAGTTCCACCAGCTTCTCTTTTGTACCTTTTTTCGGGATCCTGATCATCACCTTCTGCCCACGCTTGGACGTGAGCCACGCCTCAAGAAGTTCTCTTTCTTCTACCTCTTCCTGGAGCATCAGTTCTCCGGGGATGAACGGGGTTCCTGCGTAATACTGCTTGATAAAGCTGTCCAGGATGCTGCTCTTTTCTTCCCCTTTGGAAACACGCAGATAAAAATGATCTCTCCCGATCAGCCTTCCTCCCCGGATAAAGAATACCTGTACCACTGCATCCTCTTCCGACGACGCCACAGCAAGCACATCCCGGTCCTCTCCGCTGGAATCGGTGATCTTCTGCTTCTGCGCCACCTTTTTCACACTGCCGATCAGCTCCCGGTATTCAATGGCCCGTTCAAATTCCAGTTTCTCAGAGGCATCGTTCATCTTCTCCTCCAGGTCTTTGAGTACAGAGTCATAATTCCCGCCAAGGAATCGGAGCACTTCGCTTATCAGTTTTCCGTACTCTTCCCGGGAGATGTATCCCTGGCATGGCGCATCGCACTGCTTGATGTGGTAGTTCAGACAGGGCCTTTCCTTCCCTATATCCCGGGGAAGGCTGCGGCTGCAGCTTCTGACGTGGAACAGTTTATGGATCAGATCAATAGTGTCGCGCACTGCCTGTGAACTGGTGTAAGGGCCGAAATATTTCGCCTTATCCCTGAGCATCTTTCTCGACAGGATCACCCTGGGGAAGGGTTCGTTTGTTGTCACCTTGATAAACGGATAAGTCTTGTCGTCCATGAGCATGGTGTTATATTTGGGACGGTGTTCCTTGATCAGGTTGCACTCCAGCACCAGCGCCTCCAGTTCTGAATCCGTCACAATGTACTCAAAACGCCGGATATGGGTCACCATCTGCTCGATCTTGACCCCTTTGTTCCTGCTGCTCTGGAAATACTGTCTGACCCGGTTCTTCAGACTGATCGCTTTCCCAACGTAGATGATATTATCTTTTTCATCATGCATGAGATAAACCCCTGGCCTGCCCGGGAGCTTCTTTAATTCTTCCTGTATATCAAAATTATTATTCGTTTCCATGCTTAACATTATACTGTTTTGCGCGAAAAAGGACAAGGGAAAAATCCCTTGCCCATTGAGCAGTGAACGCTTCCGCGTCATCCTATTTCTGCCCGTAATATGCATTTGCACCATGCTTTCTGTAGTAATGCTTGTCCTGCAGTTCCCTGGGCGCCGGTTTTACTTCCGGATTGATCATCTCACAGCGCGCAGCCATCTTTGCCACTTCCTCTGTGACAACTGCATTGTGGACTGCTTCATGCGCGTCTTTCCCCCACGTAAATACGCCATGGTTCTTGCAGAGCACTGCCGGTACGGCAATGTAATCCTTGTTCCTCAGTTCAAACTCATCTGCGATCAGAACCCCTGTATTTTTCTCATACGCCTCCTCGATCTCATCCTTTGTGAGATTTCTGACGCAGGGGATTTCTCCGTAGATGTAGTCCGCATGGGTTGTCCCATAGCAGGGAATATCCCGCCCCGCCTGTGCCCAGCTTGTTGCCCAGGAAGAGTGGGTATGTACGACGCCTCCCACCTTCGGGAACCTGTTGTACAGCACTACATGGGTCGGAGTATCTGAAGACGGATTGTAATCTCCCTCCACTTTGTTTCCCTTCAGATCCACCACCACCATATCATCCGGTGTCAGCCTGTCATACTCCACTCCGCTGGGTTTGATGACAAAAAGCCCGCTCTCCCGGTCGATCCCGCTTACATTTCCCCATGTAAATGTAACAAGACCATACTTCGGAAGCATCAGATTCGCCTCATATACTTCTTTTTTCAACTGCTCTAACATGCTGTTTCCTCCTGCTTTTCTGTTAAGTATCTGTCATAAGTATACAACTTCTCCCCATATATATCTACCTTTTTTACTTCCACATGATACCATTTCTGTCCGTTTCCTACCCTTTTTCTTTCCAGGTATCTGTCTTACAGGTCTGTTTTCAAAGGAAGGAAGAAAAGGGCACGTTCTGCTTCGCTTCAAAGCAGTCCTCAAATCCTCTCCTGTGATGGTATTCCCTCTTGTTCCTGTCAGCAGGATACACATATTTTCCGCCTGGTTCCCAGAAAAACGGATGGAACCGATAGTTAAGCCGTTCCTTCCTCATGTGGTAGAGCACCCTGATCTCATTGACATCCGCCATAAAATTTGTCCACACGTCGTAATGGACCGGTATGATCACTTTACACCGCAGTGCCTCAGCCATGCGCAGAATATCCAGCGACGTCATCTTATCCTGCACTCCAACAGGATTCTCAGCAAATGCTCCGATCGCCACGTCAATGTCACAGGCCTTTCCATGCTTTGCGAAACCTGACGAGTAGTGGGAGTCCCCTCCGTGGTAAATATTTCCGCCAGGTGTACGGATCAGGTAATTTACTGCCTTTTCATCCATATCTTCCGGACATTTTCCCACAAAATCTTCATACGCCTCCCCCGTCTGATCCGGTGTGATTAAACAGGTCCTGTCAAAAGAGTCCAGCACAAGGATCTCAGTGTCTTTGATCCTGATCGAATCTCCCGGTCTCACCGTAATGCAGCGATCCTTCGGCACGCCCCACTGCTGCCAGAGCTCTGCGGACTTTCTGGGACCGATAAACGGAACCGGAATCTCATGTCCGTTTTCATCCACTGTCGTCATGCCGCTCTTCACTATATGAGAAGCAGCTTCCGGACTTATATGGTCCTGATGATGATGTGTTGCGAGAACCGCATCCACACTTTTAATCGCAAACGGATCCAGCACCATGGGAATCGCCCTCAGATTGGGCGGCATAGTCCTCGAGCCGCTCATGTTCGCCATCTGGTGACCTGCTTCCATCCTCCCGTTTCCATGGGTCCGCTTTCCGCTTCCGCTCCAGAAGTCCACCGTAATGCTGCACCCTCCCGGAGTCTTGATCCAGACCCCTGTGCATCCCAGCCACCACATTGCCACGCTGCCCGGCTGAACCTTCTCCTTTCTTCGCCGCAGAGTTTCCCTGATTAAGGAAAAAGACCCTGTAATTCCATTCCAGAGTCTTTTTCATTCCACTTATTCTGTTCTGTATGCAGCTTCCTCTCCAACCGGGTTTTCGGAGGATTCCGTCTCCTCTTCCACGCCGGTCTGTGCAGGTCCGGAAATTTCTCCTTCATCCAAAGGCGCTTCTGTTCCCTCTGCCACTCCATCCTCTCCGGATTTCACGCTTTCCTCCTCCGAAGCCACTTCCGTCGGCTTCATTGCGATCCGCTCTGCTTTGTTCTCTCCCTCTTCCGGATCCGCCTCCGGTTCCGGGATTCCATTCACCTCGCGGAAGATCTTCATAAACTCTTTTCCGGTGATGGTCTCTTTCTCGATCAGGAACGCAGCAATCTTGTCCAGTGCCTCCCGGTTCTCTGCAAGGAGACGCTTCGCCTCCGCATAAGCTGCTTTCAGCATCCGCATGACTTCCTCATCGATCTCGCTGGCCGTCGCCTCACCGCAATTCATCACAGCGCGCCCGTCAAGATAACGGTTCTGGATCGATTCCAGTCCCATCAGACCAAAACGTTCGGACATTCCATACTGCGTGATCATAGCCCTTGCGATCTTTGTGGCCTGCTCGATATCGTTCGCCGCTCCTGTTGTGACCGTGTCAAACACAAGCTCCTCGGCAGCGCGTCCACCCAGTGCAACGACGATCATCGCCTCCAGCTCTTTCTTCGTGTTCAGGAATTTCTCTTCCTCGGGAGTCTGCATCACATATCCCAGAGCCCCCATAGTCCTGGGCACGATCGTGATCTTCTGGACCGGCTCCGTATTCTTCTGGAGCGCCGTCACCAGAGCATGCCCGACTTCGTGGTAGGAAACGATCCTTCTCTCTTCCTTGCTCATAATGCGGTCCTTCTTCTCTTTTCCGACCAGCACAACCTCCACGGCCTCAAACAGATCTTTCTGGCTCACCACCTGTCTGCCGTGCTTCACGGCGTTGATGGCAGCCTCGTTGATCATATTTGCAAGATCCGATCCCACGGCACCCGACGTCGCCAGGGCGATCGCCTCCAGATCGACGCTCTCATCCATCCTGACATCTTTCGCATGGACCTTCAAAATATCGATCCGGCCTTTCAGATCCGGTTTATCCACAATGATCCTCCGGTCGAACCGTCCCGGCCGGAGAAGCGCCGGATCCAGGATCTCCGGGCGGTTTGTCGCTGCGAGGATGAGAAGTCCTTTATTTGTATCAAATCCGTCCATCTCGGCAAGGAGCTGATTCAGCGTCTGCTCACGCTCATCATTTCCGCCCAGAGCAGTATCACGGGTTTTCCCGATCGCATCGATCTCATCGATAAACACGATGCAGGGCGCCTGCTGCTGCGCCTGTTTAAACAGATCTCGCACACGGGAAGCCCCCACGCCCACATACATCTCCACAAACGCGGAACCGGACAGAGAGAAGAAGGGAACCTTTGCCTCTCCCGCCACTGCTTTCGCAAGAAGCGTCTTACCTGTTCCAGGCGGTCCGACAAGAAGCGCACCTTTCGGCAGCTTTGCTCCGATCCCAGAATACTTCTGAGGATTGTGAAGAAAGTCGACAACTTCCTGAAGAGATTCCTTCGCCTCATCCTCTCCTGCCACATCCTGGAATGTAACTCCTGTCTCTTTCTCCATATACATCTTGGCATTGCTCTTGCCGATCCCCATCATGCCGCCGCCCTTTGTCATCTTTTTCATGAGGAAGTTGAACAGGACAACAAGAAGCACGATCGGGAGGATCACTGTGACGACCACCTCAAAGATCAGGGAGCCGGCAGTGTCAGGTACTTCTGCACTGAATGTGACTCCTGCGTCCTCCAGACGCTTTGAAAGTGTATCGTCATTTACCACCCCTGTATAATAGTCCGGTTCGCTCTGCTGCCCGGTGCTCTGCCTGGTCTGTTCCTCGATCTGACTGATCAGATCATTCATATCCGAAGTCCCGCTTCCCGAATCCGTACTTCCCGCAGTTCCGCCTTCGGACTCACTGTCATCTGCACTCCCGCTGCCGTCATCCTCTTTCAGGGTGATATAGATCCGGGTGCTGCTCAGAGTGACCTCGTCCACTTTCCCGTCATCGACAAGTTCCAGAAATTTATCATAACTGATCTCTTCAGGGCTGGATCCCTGCATAAGAGAATAAAGCCCCATGACAACAAAAGTTACCAGCAGTGTCGTAGCGAGGATGATCCCCCAGCCCTGCCGGTTGTTGTCGGGGCCGTTGCCTTTATTGTTCTGATTATCCATCCTGTGCCTCCTAAAATCAACTATTTCCATTATAAAGACAGCGTTTCCATAAATCAATAAAAAGATTATGAAAATATTGTAAATCCAGCGCCTTTTATAGTATACTGGGTAAGTAATATGTCATAAAACGGGGGATAGAAAATGAGAATTGGTTTTGATAACGAAAAATATCTGAAAATGCAGTCTGAGCACATCCGTAACCGGATCAGCCAGTTCGACAATAAGCTTTACCTTGAATTCGGAGGGAAACTTTTCGATGATTACCACGCCTCCAGGGTCCTTCCCGGATTTGCTCCGGACAGCAAGCTTCGTCTTTTAAAAGAGCTGAGCAGTCAGGCAGAGATCGTGATCGCCATCAGTGCGAAAGACATCGAAAAGAACAAGATCCGGGGAGATCTCGGCATAACCTATGACTCTGATGTGCTCCGTCTGATCGAGACATACAGGGAGCAGGGACTCTATGTGGGAAGTGTGGTGATCACTCAGTTTTCCGGACAGGAGAGTGCAACCCTCTTCAAGAACAGGCTGGAGAGCCTGGATATCCCTGTCTACCTTCACTATAATATACCGGGTTATCCGTCCAACATCCCGCTCATCATCAGCGATGAAGGCTATGGAAAGAATGAGTATATCCGTACCACTCGTCCGCTCGTGATCGTTACGGCTCCCGGTCCGGGAAGCGGAAAGATGGCAACCTGCCTGTCCCAGCTTTATCATGAGCATAAGCGCGGGATTCATGCCGGCTATGCCAAGTTCGAGACATTCCCGATCTGGAATCTGCCTCTCAAACATCCGGTGAACCTTGCATATGAAGCTGCAACAGCGGATCTGAATGACGTCAATATGATCGACCCCTTCCATCTGGAAGCATACGGAGAGACCACTGTAAACTATAACCGCGACGTAGAGATCTTCCCGGTCCTGAATACGATCTTTGAAAAAATCTACGGCGCAAGTCCATATAAGTCTCCCACCGACATGGGCGTCAACATGGCCGGAAAGTGTATCTGTGATGATGAAGCATGCCGCGAGGCTTCCCGGCAGGAGATCATCCGCCGCTATTACGCCGCTCTGAACGCACTCCTCAAAGGGGATGCCACGGATAAGGAAGCGCAGAAGATCGAACTGCTCATGAACATGGCGGGAATCACAGCCGCAGACCGGAAAGTCGCTGTGAAAGCACTGGAGCGCGCAAGGGAGACAGGCGGTCCTGCTGCTGCCCTCGAACTCGGGGATGGAAGGATCATCACCGGAAAAACGACAAATCTTCTGGGAGCATCCGCCGCACTCCTTCTGAACGTACTGAAAGAGCTTGCCGGACTTGACCACCAGCTGCACATTATTTCACCGGAGTCCATCGAGCCGATCCAGAAACTGAAAGTAGACTATCTGAAGAGCAAAAATCCGCGGCTTCATACAGACGAAGTTCTGATCGCACTGTCCGCCAGCGCTGCAAACAGTGCAGATGCACGGCTTGCTCTCTCGCAGCTTCCGAAGCTTGACGGCTGCCAGGCGCATACCTCTGTGATGCTCTCGGATGTAGATATCAAGATCTTCAAAAAACTGGGAGTCCAGCTCACCTGTGAAGCAGTGTATGAGCATGATCATCTGTATCATCAGTAGGGTCCACGCAGGCAGCAGAACTTCTGGCAATAAATTTTTTTAAAAAACTCTGTATTTTTCAGAAAAACAGGTGTATACTGAGAAAGTATTTTTTTATGACAGTTCAGCCATATACGCAAAGCCGGACCGCAACGGCGCGGTTCCGCACTCTGTGGCTGGACTGTACTCTTTTTTAGGGAAACTTTTACAGTCAGTACATCAATTCAGGAGGAAAAGAAATGGCAGTAAAATATGTATTTGTTACAGGCGGCGTTGTATCCGGTCTCGGAAAAGGCATTACCGCCGCATCTCTGGGACGTCTTCTGAAAGCCCGTGGTTACACCGTTACCATGCAGAAATTCGATCCTTATATAAATATTGACCCCGGCACCATGAATCCGGTCCAGCATGGGGAGGTGTTCGTCACCGACGACGGTGCGGAGACGGACCTCGATCTGGGACACTACGAGAGGTTTATCGACGAGAGCCTTACAAAAAATTCCAATGTCACCACAGGAAAGATCTACTGGTCTGTCCTGCAGAAAGAGCGCCGCGGAGACTTTGGCGGGGGTACCGTGCAGGTCATCCCTCATATCACAAACGAGATCAAGAGCCGTTTCTACCGCAATCCTGCGGCTGAGGGTACAGAGATCGCGATCATCGAGGTGGGCGGCACTGTCGGCGATATTGAGAGCCAGCCTTTCCTGGAGTCTATCCGTCAGTTCCAGCACGAGAAAGGTCATGAGAATGTGATCCTGATCCACGTCACGCTGATCCCGTATCTGCGCGCTTCCCAGGAAATGAAGACGAAACCCACCCAGGCAAGTGTCAAGGAACTTCAGGGAATGGGGATCCAGCCGGACATCATCGTCTGCCGTTCAGAATACCCGCTGGATCAGGGAATGAAAGACAAGATCTCCCTCTTCTGCAATCTTCCCGCTGAGCATGTGCTCCAGAACCTGGATGTGGAATATCTCTACGAAGCGCCTCTCGCCATGGAAAAAGAACACCTGGCACGGGTGGTATGTGAGTGTCTCCACCTGGACTGCCCGGAGCCGGATCTGAAGGACTGGACGGAAATGGTGGACAAACTCCGTCACCCTACCCAGGAAGTCACCGTCGCACTGGTCGGGAAATACATCCAGCTCCACGACGCTTACATCAGTGTTGTGGAGGCCTTAAAACACGGAGGGATCTACAGTCATACTACGGTAAACATCAAATGGGTGGATTCTGAAACTGTCACTGCGGACAATGTGGATGAGATCTTCTCTGATGTGAGCGGGATACTGGTACCGGGAGGCTTCGGCCACCGGGGGATCGAGGGCAAGATCGAAGCGATCAAATATGCCCGCACCCATGGTATTCCGTTCCTCGGCCTCTGTCTCGGAATGCAGCTCGCCATTGTGGAATTTGCCCGGAACGTACTCGGGTTTAACGACGCCCACAGCATGGAACTTAAGCCTGACACCACCCATCCCGTCATCCACATCATGGAAGACCAGATCGGAGTGGAAGACATCGGCGGTACACTGAGACTGGGCGCATATCCATGTATCCTCAAAGAAGATTCTCTCGCATGCCGCCTCTACGGCAGGAAAGAGATCAGTGAGCGCCACCGTCACCGTTATGAAGTGAACAATGATTACCGCGAGGCGCTGGAAGATCATGGCATGTCTCTCTGCGGTCTGTCGCCTGACAGCCGGATCGTGGAGATGATCGAGATCCCGGCTCACCCCTGGTTCATCGCGACCCAGGCCCACCCTGAGCTGAAATCCAGACCCAACCGCCCGCACCCGCTGTTCAAAGGGTTTGTGGAAGCAGCGTTAAAAAAACAGAATGAAGAGTAAAATTTTGGGGCTGTCGGTTAATACCGATTTTTAATCCCTGACATGCAGGGAAGAGGCAATCCCAGAGAATTCGGGCTTTTTTAAGCCCCTAATTCTCCAGTGGATTGTCTCTT
>NZ_JACJLR010000029.1 GCF_016902345.1 Mediterraneibacter glycyrrhizinilyticus
GAGGGTGCTCTGGAACCCTTTTTCTTTCTGTATACTGATGACAGTATACAGGGCAATACAGAGACATGCAAGCAGAGCAGTATAATGCTAAACTATGAGGTCAAAAACATTACTTTCTCCGAAATCTCATAGAGTTTCGGGGCACCGAGCAGCAAAATCTGTCTCTCCATAAACAACTCTCCTCTTTCATTTAAATTCCAATTTATCAATCACGGCACTGATCTTATGGATGAGATCATACTTTTCTAATTGACTAGGCAACATTTTCCTGCATCATCTCTCCTGCATTCTTCTATAAATAAGATTTTTTTCTCTTCATATCTGTTATCAGTTCCGGGTTATCCTTCTTCATTTTCTCTATCAGAATAGAAATATTACTGCCATCTTCTCTGATCGCATCCAGCTCCGACTCCGTTATTCCCACAAGCTGGATAAATTCCACTTTACCGTGCAGTGTGTCCAGCGTCTGCGCGGAGGTATCGTTCACAATAAGAAGTGCAGTTATGAGCGACTCTGTCCCTATGTGAAGAGAAGTTCCGTTTCCCGGCACACATTCGCCCGCTTCAAAAAATCTTTCGGTTGTGTATGTATATCGCGCAAGATTTGACAGCATATCCAGTGCCCACAGACAATCTTCCGCACTGTTTTCTTTCAGCTTTATCGTCATCTCATAGCCCCATCTGCTGTACTCTCCTCCAAAGGCCTCTTCATTCGCATAGAGCTCACTCATTCCGTATGTGACTATATGCTGATAGCCTTTCTGAGATTCATAAACAGAATATCCGTCAAGATAATTATCGCCTCCGAAAATCGCTCTTGCGTGGATATTTGTACCGTAATGGGCAGGCTCCTGTCCGGGATACAGCCGGTCAAACTCTCTGTCGATCGCATCCCAGCCGGGCGCCCAGTCATCTTCCTTTTCCGTCCTTTCCACATATTCCTCTCTTGTCATTTTGCAATACCTCCCTCATTTCTTTGTAGTGATTTTTTTCGCATCAACATGCCGCATAAGATATGCGTCCATGTCTTCAATACCTGTCATGCTCTGTCGCCTCACCGTTATGCCGGATCCACTGGATTGAGTCAGCCAATGCGCAAAATTTTCTAAAGTAGACTTCCCCATCGAATCTTGCGATATTCCCGGCATCATCTTCAATCTGTACGTAGCATTTTGTCCCTGTAACCTTCATCTCACAGCGCCCTCTCTTATGATACGGTCTCCATAACGTACTCAAGTGCAGTCTAATAAAAATCAACAATAATAACTTATCTCTCCAAAATATGTAAGCCATTTCTGAATAATATCGGCACTTCGTGCCTCAATCATTCTCATAATATTCCTCAACGTATGTGAAGGTATTCTTGAATTATTATTGCAGAGCAGACAGTTCCCTGCGCTGGTAATCCATACCTTTGTTGCATTTTCGGAAGGCTTTCCTTTTGCGATATGTACGTGGATCGGTTCAACAGGTTTATTCTCATTTGTCCAGAAATAAATCCAGTATTCTCCCATTCTAAAGATTTGAGGCATTCTCAAACCCCCCTTCCTGAGAGAATTCAATAATAAGATGAGCAGTTGATCTTATTATCTCTTCGAATTGCTTAATCTCATCTTCCGAAAAATGATAAACATCTTCCCATGTGTAATCGGGAAGCCAGCATGCAGCATGTTTAAATCCATATTTTTCATCTGGTCTCTCAATATAAACTTTTACTCTTCCATCATTCTGCATATCAGAATGAACAATTTCTGTCTCATCATTCAATGTCATAAATGGATACATCATATCATCATTCCTCCCTGCTTCTTATACGCTACTATTATATCCCATTAAGAATATTTTTAATTAGGATCTGCCATACAATACGGAAACTGAAAACTAAAACTCATATTTTGTTCCATGTGAAAGTAACAGTCCATCAGTTAATTCTACACATAAAATTATAGTATTCTCATCATCAAAATTATTATGTCCATTGTCGATCCACTCAGAAAATACATTTTTCAATTTCTCGGCAATCCAGTAATTTTCCTCTTTCCCGAAATATCCCAAATTGATACTCTTTCCATGTGCCGTGAACCATTCACCAGCTATTGCAACAGTAGAGTTGCTTTCCATATGCTTCATTTTATTTGAAAGTGCATATGTAATAATATAAAATGCACCATTCTCATAATAAGCATTTACATAACGCACAAAAGGTATCTCATTTTTTACTGTTGCCAATGCAATAATGGTATCTTTTCCAAATCGTTCCGCCATTATTTTTTCAGCATCTTCACTTAATTTTTTCACAAAGACATCTCCCTTACCAATTAGGATTTATTTGTGTCATGACGGATATTTTATTGCTTAATCTTTAAGTCTTTCATAACATCTTTCCAATCGGTGCTCAATTTCTTGCTGAGTTAAATTCACATCGCCAAAAGAAAAAATCTCATTGTGAGCATTCTTGCCCACTTCACATCGGCATAAAAGCTTTCCCCAATTTGGTAGCGTATAATAATTTACTTCACCAGTTGAAAATCCTAATTTTTCCGGCAATTTTACCTTTGGAACATCTACAGAATTTAATATTTCAGAAATGGCGGCAGCGTATTCTGATATTGTATTTCCTTCATCAGCCGCTAAACCTACTGTTTCGTTTTCATCATCATATCTTAAACGAAGATGATATTTTTCCGTAATCTCAGTAATGTGCTCAATATATCCTTGTTCTTCAAGTAATGTTTTCAAATAATCATCGCTGCAACCAAAATGATAAGTATTATTATAGATTATTTTTGATACGCTAAATTCCACCCCATTTTCATCTGAATATACCCCACAATCTGCGTCTTTATCAAAAGGCGTAACAATACTAAAAGTGTGTTCAGGGTAAGTTTGTTGAAGACACATAATAATGCGTTCATCTGTATTCTTCCCACTTAAAGGATTATCTTCACTGTTCATATCACTCACTAATTTAGCTAATTCAGAACAACCAGATAAGGATATACACAGTAATAAAATGAGTAAAAACATACCTAATTTTTTCAAATCATACACCCCCTACAAATTCCAAATTGTCAAGCTATTTAGTCTATTATAACACCCTAAATATTTCCCTGTCATTCTATTTCTCACTTATACGAAAAGAGAGCGGAACATCATCTGTCCACTCCCTTTCAAATACTCCACATACTTCATACCATACGCACTTATTTGTGATACGGCTCTCCATTTATGATCCGATAACTCCGATACACCTGCTCCAGCAATATCACCCTCATCAGCTGATGGGGAAATGTCATCTTAGAAAAACTCAGCGCGTAGTCTGACCGCTTGAGCACCGCTTCCCCAAGCCCGATCGAGCCGCCGATCACAAAGGCGATACTGCTTTTCCCCTGTATGCCGAGAGCATCGATCTTCTCTGCCAGTTCTTCCGATGAGAGCATCTTCCCGCCGATCTCCAGAGTGATCACGTACATATCATCACGGATATGTTTGAGGATTCGCTCTCCTTCTTTATCCCTTATACTGTTTTCTACGACCTCACTCGCCTGATCCGGAGTCTTCTCATCCGCCACCTCCAGGATCTCCAGCTTGCAGTAACGGCTCAGCCGCTTGCTGTATTCGGCAATTGCGTCTCTTAAGTACTTTTCTTTGATCTTTCCTACTGTTATCAATGTGATCTTCATCTTTCTCCCTCTTTTGTTTCCCTGCTTTCTGCCAACTCACCCCAGAGAGGCCCCCGCTTTGCATTCAAGGCGGATACCATCCTGTGCCGGACCTTCGAGCAGATTTCCTTCATAGTCGAACCGGGATCCGTGACAGGGACAGTCCCACGTCCGCTCGTCCGGATTCCATGCAAGCTGGCAGCCCAGATGGGGACACACGATGTCTACCTGGAATAACCGACCATCCTCTGCTCTGTAGACGCCGACTTTACCCTCCGCTGTCTCCACAATGGAGGCGCTCCCCGGTGCGATCAGGTTCACTGTATCTCCGGGAATATGAAAGAACCGCTTTATCAGTCCCTTTACAGCCTTACCGCTGTCCTTCATGATCTGCGGGATCTCTTCGGACGAGAATCTGTCCGGTGAAAAGATATCCGCATACGGGTTCGCTCTTCCACAGATCCTGTCCCTCAGTATCATCGCGGACACCATGGATGAGGTCATCCCCCACTTTTGAAAACCGGTGGCAGCGAACCAGTTTGGCCGGTCAGATGCATACTGCCCGATAAAAGGAATCTGATCCGCGGTGATACAGTCCTGCGCGGACCATGATGCGGCTTCCCGGCTGCGCGGATAAAACCTGCGGGCCGCTTCCCTTAATTCCTCGTATCTGCAGCCATCTTTATTTTCACCTGTGCGGTGCGACTTTCCTCCCAGCAGGAGATATTTCCCATACTGGCGGAAGGACAGCGGGTCAGGTCCGCTGCCGATATACATTCCTTTTATGTTTTCTGCCCCTTCCAGTGCCAGCACATAGGAGCGTTCCTGATGCATCCGTGTAAAATACATTCCCGGAAAATTGACGAACGGATAATGCGTGGCAAAGATGATCTTATCTGCCTTTACACTTCCACCGGCTGTGAGGATACGTTCCTCCTCAATCTCCTTTACCGGGCTGTTTTCATAGATCGTCAGTTCTTCCTTCAGTGCCTCCAGAAATTTCAACGGATGAAACTGTGCCTGTCCCCGGAACTTTACAGCTCCCGCACAGGGGACCGGTATCTCCAGTTTCCTCACCAGAGAGGCCGGGGCGCCAAGCTTTGATGCAGCCTCCGCTTCCAGGATAAGTGATCCTTCGTCATCAGAATAGACAAAGGAATCTGTCTCCTCCAGATCACAGTCTATCTTTTCACGGTATATGATCTTTTTATATTCCTCTACAGCTGCCTGATTCGCCTGAATATATTTTTCTGCTGTCTCTCTGCCTTTCTTTTCGATAAACGAACGGCAGAACATCCCATGCTGTGAAGTGATCTTTGCGGTGGTGTTCTTTGTCTGCCCGCCTCCGATCCGCTCCGCCTCCAGCACAACCGTGTGCACGCCTTCGCGTTCCAGAGTGTAAGCGGCCAGTATCCCCGCCATGCCTCCTCCGATCACGGCAACATCAGCCCGAATATCTCCCTTCAGACTCTCCCGTTCTTTCATTCTGCATGTACTGCTCCAGATTGATTCCATAACTGTCTCCTTTTTTACTAATAACATGTCCCAAAGGAGACAGATTATTCCAGTCTGTTATCTGTCTTCACAGCCATATACATACAATTCCTGCAGTGCCCTCGTGGCACAGATATATTCCGCCTGGTTTTTCAGCGGATTTTCTTTCTTCCCGCGGATCGTGAACACCTGGTCAAACTCCAGCCCTTTTGCCAAATAGAATGTGGTCACGGTCAGCCCTCTCTTAAACGCAGAACTGTCCCGGTCCACATATGCCGCATCAACGCCCCGTTTTATGAGCAGACGGTATATATCATACGCCTCCTCCTCTGTCATAGTGATCACGGCTCCGGTCTCATAACCGTTTTCACCCAGAGACAGGTTATCCTTTATCTCATCCAGCATCTCCTCTTCCGAGGAAAACGTCTTTTCTTCCACATCTTTTCCGTGCCGCTCCAGAAGTTCCAGCCCTGTGATGCCGCTGATCTTTCCTGCATATCTGGCGATCTCATACGTATTCCGATAGCTCTTGTTCAACACCACTTTTCGGATATCTTTCCCGAATATCTTCGGCAGGAATCTCAGCACATCCTGCTGTTTGGTATCCAGTGTCTGCGCGTAATCACCCAGTATGGTCATCCTGCAATGAAAGATCTGGTTCAGGAGTACATACTGCAGGAATGAGTAGTCCTGCATCTCATCGATCACAAGATGTTTGATGTTCTTCTGCGCGCCGTGCCCCCGGAGCCGGTATTTCAGATACAGCATGGGGAACACATCTTCATACTGCACCTTTCTCCTCTCATACGGGACATCCGGCAGCAGGTCATATCCACAGTCCTCCAGAAGCCAGTTATAGATGGTATAGATATCTTTTGTCACATACATACTGTCGAACTTCTCCTGAAGGAGTATGCGGTCTTCATCAGAGATGTTCCTTCCCTTGAGCGTCTCGTATGCATCCACAAAATATTCCATCACCGCGTCCATCCTTGCCAGGAGCGGTGTTTCCTGGAACTTGAAATAAAACATGCGGATCAGTTCTTCTTCCGTCATCTTTGCTCCGCGGAAGCTGACCTCCCGGAAATCCACCAGCCGGTCTTCCAGAGTTGCCAGGAAGCCTTCGATCAGCCCCACAAATTCCTCCGACTGCTTCAGCCGGAAGCGTTCCTTCTCCTGTTCATCCGGAAATTTCATGATCCTCTCCAGATGATCATACCTGTCCTCACAGTCCGCCGCTGTATCCTTTAATTCTTTGTAGGCAAACAGGTCAAAACTCATTTCCCGGATATTCTCTTCTCCCAGTTCCGGCAGGATATGGGAAATGTAATCTGCAAACACGCTGTTGGGCGAAAGGACCAGCACATTGGATGACTTCAGATTCTGTCTGTCATGGTAAAGAAGGTAGGCGATCCTGTGAAGCGCGATAGAAGTCTTCCCGCTCCCCGCCGCTCCCTGGATCACCAGGATCTTATCTTTCGTATTCCGGATGATCGCATTCTGTTCTTTCTGTATGGTCCGGACGATGTTTTTCAGTTTCACATCACCGTTATTTCCCAGTTCCTGCTTCAGGATCTCGTCATCGATTTTTGTATCGCTCTCAAAGGCATAGATCATCTTTCCGCCTCTGATCTTATACTGCCATTTTGACAGGATCTCTCCTTCTATCTTTCCAGCAGGAGCCTCATAGGATGCAGGGCCCTTGTCATAATCATAGAACAGTCCGCTCACCGGAGCGCGCCAGTCGTAGATCAGCGGAGTCATGCCTGTCTTCTCCGCAAAATTGCCGATGCCAATGTAAAACGGCTCTGCCTCGTCCTCCCCGTCAAATACAAAGTCAACTCTTCCGAAAAACGGTGAGTCTGCCATTCTCTCAAAACGGTGTTTCAGGGCAAGACGGTCCTGATTCGCGTTAACCTGATTGAGGAGCGCCTGCTGATTGTCATAGTCTTCGTACCCATACTGGTCCATCTCCGTATAGTTTTCCCAGTAATATTCGTGCATGTTCTCAATTTCTTTCTGTCCCTCATCGAGAGACTGATCTATCTCTTCAAGCCTCTGCCTTATCTTTTCTCTTACGTCTTTTAAGAACATTGTTCCGTCCATATATCTGCTGTTCTCTGCCATTACTTCCTTCTCCAGTCTGTTAGAATATATTTTCGTGTCCAAAAAGGACGATAACAATAGTATAACATGTATTTTTTGAAAAAAGATCACAAATTAATCATAATTTGTATTTATAATGATTTACTGTTCGAAACTTAAATGAAATGAGGTAACTGGCTTTATGAAAAAAGAAAACCGAAAAAATGGCTCAGCAGCGCAGAGCCGAAGAGCGCAGGAAAAAAGAACTCCGCAGAAAGATCAGCAAAGCGATCGTGATTATCGTCCCTGCTCTCGCCGTGATCATCCTTATCGCTGCGATCATCATCTCGGAGATGTCATCCTCCTCCGGAGACAGCAGTTCAGGCAGCGGCACTGCAGCGGAGAGCACCTCAGGTACAGATTCTTCCGGATCAGACTCTTCATCTGATGATACTTCCGATGCTTCCGGATCAGACACGTCATCTTACTCAACAGACACCTCCCTTACCGTGGAAGACGGCGATACAGTCAATATCGACTATGTCGGAACCATCGACGGCGTGGAGTTTGACGGCGGTAGTACCGGCGGCGCAGGAACAGATCTGGTCATCGGCTCCGGAAATTATATCGACGACTTTGAAGACCAGCTGATCGGCTCCCATCCGGGTGATACCGTGGAAGTCAATGTCACGTTCCCGGACGACTACGGCAATGAAGAACTGAACGGAAAAGATGCTGTATTTACCGTCACCATCAACGGGATCTACGAATGATCCCAGCCGTAGAAGAACAAACGCGGCGAAGTGCGCAGAGTACAGCATGACAGGGAAGAAAGAAAAGAGCGCTCCGGCGGGAACATCCTGTTCTCTGCCAAAGTGCTCTTTTCTTTTTTGTATCTGCTGTCGCATATTACATTTCTGTGTTTTATCCCCGCGGCTGCCTTCTCTTCAACCGGTTCAGCTCTTCCTTCTCCTCCCGGCTGACCCGGTAAGATTCCCGGATCTTCTGGATCGCTTTATTGTGGGTAAAATCATCCATCGCGTTGTTCTCAAAAAACTGCCGTGTCTTATCCGGGAACTTCACATAACAGACCTGTACCGTCCAGGCAACACCCATCTTTGCATAATACCCGTCATTCCGGATCTGCCCGCAGCAGCGCAGTATCTCATCGATATGCGCCTCATCCACGAAGTGGGACATCATCGCCACGATCATAAAACGCAGTTCAAATTCCTTTTTACTGTCCTGGAATCTCAGGAGATAGTCAAACCAGTATTCTGGCTCCTTCTCCATAAATTTGTATCCCGTCACACAGCTGTCGCAGACAGCCCAGTTTGCGATCTTTGGAACGAATTCGTCCAGATATCTTCTCCGCTCTTCCCGGTCCATCTTCGCATATCCGAGGACCATTCCCTGGAGCATGATCTCTTCATGGAAGGCATTCTCAAGGGTCATCTCCCGGCATTCGTCCAGATATTCCCTGAATTCCTTTTTTGTGATCTCCTTCGCCAGCTTCCTTAAAGCGGGAAGACGGATGCCGATCACGTTTTCCGTGCCCGGCAGGAGTTTCTGGTTAAACTCTTTATAGTCCGTCTCCGCAAGAGCAGAAAGCCTTTTTCTTATCTCTTCTGTCATCCTAACCGATTCCATTGGATCTCTGCGCTCCGCCTTATTTTCCGGAAAGATACTCGTCGATTCCCTTTGCTCCGGCTTTTCCTGCGCCCATCGCCAGGATAACTGTCGCAGCGCCCGTCACAGCGTCCCCGCCGGCAAACACACCTTCCTTGGAAGTTTCTCCGTTGTCCTCATCGGCAACGATACATTTTCTCCGGTTCGTCTCCAGTCCCTTCGTCGTAGAAGAAATCAGCGGGTTGGGAGAGGTTCCCAGCGCCATGATCACTGTGTCAACCTCGATATCGTACTCGGATCCGGGGATCTCTACCGGACGTCTTCTTCCGGATGCATCCGGCTCGCCCAGTTCCATCTTGATGACAGTTACGCTCTTGATATTTCCGTTCTCGTCCACGTTGATCTTCTTCGGGTTCGTCAGCAGGTCAAAGATCACGCCCTCTTCCTTCGCGTGGTGTACCTCTTCCACCCTCGCCGGAAGTTCCGCTTCACTTCTTCTGTAGACGATATGTACGTCCGCTCCCAGTCGGAGCGCGGTCCTCGCCGCATCCATGGCAACGTTTCCACCGCCCACAACAGCGACTTTCTTTCCTGCGATGATCGGCGTATCATACGCATCGTCAAAGGCTTTCATCAGGTTGCTTCTGGTCAGGTACTCGTTCGCAGAGAACACGCCGTTGGCGTTCTCTCCCGGGATGCCCATGAACATCGGGAGCCCGGCTCCGGAACCGATGAACACTGCCTCAAATCCCTCTTCTTCCATAAGCTGGTCGATGGTAGTCGATTTTCCGATGACCACGTTTGTCTCAAATTTTACGCCCAGCTCTTTTACTTTCTCGATCTCTTTCGCAACGACCTTCTCCTTCGGGAGACGGAATTCCGGGATGCCGTAGACCAGCACGCCGCCCAGCTCGTGGAGCGCCTCGAACACCGTCACGTCATATCCTTTCTTCGCCAGGTCTCCCGCACAGGTAAGTCCGGAGGGACCGGAACCGATGACAGCGACTTTGTGCCCGTTCATCTTCTCTGCTCCCACCGGCTTGATGTCATTCTCAAGAGCATAATCTGCAACGAACCGCTCCAGCTTTCCGATGGATACCGGCTCGCCCTTGATGCCTCGGATACATTTTCCCTCGCACTGTGACTCCTGCGGGCAGACACGTCCACAGATCGCCGGAAGGGCGCTGGACTTTCCGATCACTTTGTATGCTTCCTCGATATTTCCTTCTTTCACTTCATGGATGAACGCCGGAATATCGATCGATACCGGACATCCGTCGATGCATTTCGCGTTCTTGCAGTTCAGACATCTTCCAGCCTCTTCCACTGCTTCTTCCATGTTATATCCAAGACAAACCTCCTCAAAGTTTGTCGCACGTACTTTCGGGTCCTGTTCCCTGACAGGAACTTTCTTTAACACATCTGCCATTATTCGTCACCTCCGCACTGTCCACATCCGCCGTGATGGGTGTCGCCTTCCTGCAGCTTCAGGAGCGCACGTCCTTCTTCGGTCTTATACATCTGGCTTCTCTTCATCGCCTGATCAAAATCCACAAGGTGTCCGTCAAACTCCGGTCCGTCCACACATGCAAACTTGATCTCATCGCCAACCTGCAGACGGCAGGCGCCGCACATTCCCGTACCGTCCACCATGATCGGGTTCATGCTGACGATCGTCGGGATCTCCAGCTTCTTGGTCAGAAGACAGACGAATTTCATCATGATCATCGGTCCGATCGCGATACAGACATCGTATTTCTTTCCTTCATTGACCAGCTCTTCCACCATTGTGGTGACCATACCCGCATGACCATATGTACCGTCGTCCGTACACGGATAATAGTTCCCGGCAACAGCTTTCATCTCATCCTCAAGGATCAGCATGTCCTTCGTCTTGGCGCCGACAATAACGTCCGCGTCAATGCCGCGCTCTTTGAGCCATTTCACCTGGGGATAAACCGGAGCCGCGCCCACTCCTCCGGCAACAAACAGCATCTTTTTGTTCTTTAAAGTCTCGATATCTTCATGGACAAATTCCGACGGACATCCCAGCGGTCCTGTAAAATCCCGGAAGTAATCGCCCTCTTTCAGGCTTCCCATCTTTGTTGTGGAAGCTCCCACTTCCTGTACCACGATGGTGATTGTTCCGGCTTCTCTGTCGTAATCACAGATCGTCAGCGGGATACGTTCACCCTTTTCATCCATCTTAACAATCACAAACTGGCCCGGCTCGCAGTGCTGTGCAACACGCGGCGCATGTACGTCCATCAGAAAGATCTTATCGGCCAGTTTTTCCGCTTTCATTATCTGATACATGGTCATCCTCCTTAAAAATTCACTCTTTCAATATAATACGCCATAAATCGCATGATAGCAAGTAATTATACCATGCTTCTGGTTTATACTGCAATAATAATTCCGTTCCTTTCCGAATTGACCTGAATCAGCAAACACTGCCGCAGGCCGGAATATAAAAAGACCGAAACAGTTTTCTTCACTGTTTCGGTCTGACTGAGCTTAGTCGAGATAAGTTCTGCCCTCTTTAGAAATCAACCTCTGTTCCATAGTATGTGCATGTGAGGAGTTTTTCCATCGCAGCCGGATCGATCGGACGCGGATTGGATCCTGTGCATGCGTCGCCTACAGCAAGTTCAGCGATATGAGCAACCTTCTCTTTAAACTCGTCCTCATTGATGCCGAACTCTTTCAGCGTCTTCGGGATGTTGAGCTTAATATTGAACTCGTCGATCTTCGCTCTCAGGCTGTTGATCAGGGCTTTCTCTGATGTCCCCGGAAGTCCCATCCTGCGGGCGATCTCTGCGTAACGGCTTGCCGCTACTGGATCTTTTGCATTATATGCGATTACATAAGGAAGATAGATCGCATTCGCGCAGCCGTGCGGAATGTGTCCGGTGGAGAATGCAGCTCCTGTCTTGTGAGCCATGGAGTGTACGATACCGAGCAGTGCGTTGGAGAATGCCATTCCTGCAAGGCACTGTGCATAATGCATCTGCTCTCTCGCTTCCATGTTGCAGTTGTAGGATGCCGGCAGATAATCCAGAACCATCTCGATGGCCTGGAGTGCCAGCGGATCTGTGAACGGTCCGTGCAGAGTAGATACATACGCCTCTATCGCATGTGTCAGCGCGTCCATTCCTGTATATGCAACCTGTTTTACCGGAAGTCCGGATACAAGATCCGGGTCAACGATCGCAACATCCGGTGTGATGTTAAAGTCAGCCAGCGGATATTTCACGCCTGTCTGATAATTTGTGATAACTGAGAATGCGGTAACCTCTGTTGCGGTTCCGGATGTGGACGGGATCGCAGCAAATTTTGCTTTCTGTCTCAGCTCCGGGAAATTGAACGGTGTGCAGAGATCCTCAAAAGATGTCTCCGGATACTCATAGAATGCCCACATGGCTTTCGCAGCGTCGATGGGAGAACCTCCTCCCATGGATACGATCCAGTCCGGCTCAAACGCGCGCATTGCTTCCGCACCCCTCATAACTGTCTCAACGGACGGATCCGGCTCAACGCCTTCAAATACCTGGACTTCCATCCCTGCTTCTTTCAGATAGTTTACAGCTCTGTCAAGAAAGCCCTGGCGTTTCATGGAGCCGCCGCCCACTACGAGCATTGCTTTTCTGCCTTTCAGGTTTTTCAGTTCTTCCAGACATCCTTTTCCATGATAAATGTCCCTTGGTAAACAAAATCTGCTCATTTCCAGCATCTCCTTTATGTATATTTTGTTATTTTTTTAACACACATATTATACCGCTCTTAACAAAAGAATGCAACCGGATTTTTGTAAAAAATCAATAAAATTTCTCACAAAATCCGGCTGCATTTCAAACATTTTACTATGCTGCACTGTCACTTTCAATCAGTGAAGCGTCATTCTTTCTTATTCTGAACGGGTAATATAATTTCTTGTTGTCACATCCGTCGCCTTGCCGTTATTGTCATTGACCAGGATCGCGCTGAAGATCGTCTGTGTATTCTGGGGCATATCGATGGGACCGGTATATTTTTCCGAGTCACTGGTCGGCGTAGATCCATCCATCGTATAATAGGCCGTATAACCTTCCGGCACTGTGATGGTGATCTTGGTCGGCTCGGTATACTGCCCCGTTGCAGGTGTGACCGCAGGGGCATCCACGATCGGGAACTCGATCGTATATATCCCGGAAGCCACTACGCTCGGAATCCCGTTTGCATTCACCGCGATCGCACGTATTTCTGTCTCGCCCTCATCCTGAAGGAGAATCGGTTCCGTATATTCTGTACTGGACTCTGTGGGATCTGTACCATCTGTGGTATAGTAGATCGTTCCTCCGGTCTCGGAAGAGATCGCCACTTCCTGAACTTCACTGTAGGTACCTTCTTCCAGACTGAACTGAGGCGCCTCCGACACATAGTCTGACACTGCGTTCAATACAGTCTCATCCTCACAGTCCTGAAGCAGTGAAGAAATTTTATTCTGCTGTTCCGTATCCACATAAAATGCGATCGCTGCCTGATACAGCTCGGCATTGGACGGCTGGGTCTCAAGCGCAGTCAGGAAAACAGACTCTGCTCCTTCCAGATCATCCTGATCCATATATACCTGGGCAAGACCGGTATATGCTCCGCTCCGGGATCTGTCCTTTGTGATCGCCCTGTTAAACAAACTCTGGGCCTCTTCGTAATCGTCAGTCTGGAGTGCATCATAGCCTCTGTTTACGACTCCTGTATAGGAGTTCTGATAGATCACATAAATCCCCACTCCGATCAGAACGAGCAGGAAAAACAGAAAAAGAAGTACATTTCTTCTCTTTTTCTTTGCCGCTTCCCTGCGTTTCATCTGCTGCTGACGCCTGCGCTCCTCTGAGGTTCTGCGTCTTTCATCCGGATCCTGGGAGATCCGTCCGGTTGTCCCGCGTTTTACTGCGCCGACATTTCCGGTGCTGCTCCGATTTATTACGCCTGTGCCGCCTGCAGCACTGCGTCTCATGCTTCCCGTGTTCCTCCCCGGTGCATTCTGACGTCCAGGATCTCCTGAACGCCGCATCCTGGCCCGGCGTTCCTCACGAATCCGGTCCATCTCACCCTGGCTGAGCACCCTTGTGGAATTTACGTTTCCTGTAATATTCTCTCTGCGCGCCCTTCTGATGTCTCCGGTCTGGATCTGCCGTGTCGCCCCCTCGACCGACCCTCTTACTTCCCGCGTCAGGACATCGTCCAGAGGATTATAATCCGGAACGATCTGGACTTCCGCACCGCATTCGGGACAAATCATCTGATCATCCGGGATATTTGCTCCGCAATGTGTACATCTCATAGTGCTTCCTCCTAACAGCGTACGGTCTCAACACAGTTATCCATCAGCATGGCGATCGTCATGGGACCGACGCCTCCCGGCACCGGCGTGATCGCAGAAACTTTCGGTTCCACACTCTCAAAGTCCACATCTCCGCACAGACGGTTCTGGTCATCCCTGTTCATTCCCACATCGATCACCACCGCGCCTTCTTTCACATACTCCGCGGTTACAAACCGTGCCTTCCCGATCGCAGCGATCAGGATGTCCGCCTGAGATGTGACTGCCGCCAGATCCTTTGTCCTGGAGTGAGTCACTGTAACTGTCCCGTTCTCCCGGAGGATGAGTGCTGCCATAGGTTTCCCGACAATGTTACTCCTTCCGACGATCACACAGTTCTTTCCCTCGATGCCGATACCGGAACGCTTCAAAAGCTGTATGATCCCTGCCGGGGTACAGGACAGGAATCCCTTCTCCCCGATCCAGAGTCTTCCCACACTGACCGGATGGAATCCGTCCACATCCTTGTCCGGTGAGATCGTCCGGATAATCTTATCTTCATCGATCTGCCCCGGAAGCGGAAGCTGAACAAGAATTCCGTTGACTGTCTCGTCCTGGTTCAATTCTTTGATCAGATTGACCAGTTCTTCCTCCGTTGTCTCTTCCGGGAGCTCATATGCTCTGGACTCGATCCCGACATATGCACACGCCTTTTTCTTATTCCTGACATAAACCGTGGAAGCCGGATCACTGCCCACCTGCACTACTGCCAGACAGATTTCTTTCCCCTGTTCTTTCAGCTTCTGTACTTCAACCTTTAATTCATCTTTGATCTCCTGAGAGATCCGTTTTCCGTCAATTAACTGCGCCATTGATTTCTCCTTTAAAACAGCCCTGTGATCCTGCCGTCTTCTGTCACATCAATCCCGTTTGCCGCCGGAACTTTCGGCAGTCCCGGCATTGTCATGATCGCGCCTGTCAAAGCGACCACGAAACCTGCTCCGGCACTGACATAGACTTCACGGATATGGATATCAAAATTCTCCGGACGCCCCAGCTTCTTTGCATCGTCTGACAGAGAATACTGATTCTTTGCCATGCAGACAGGGAACGAACCGAAGCCCATGGACTCGATCTTCGCGATCTGCCGCTGAGCAACCGGCTCATAGATGACACCCCGCGCACCGTAGATTTCTTTTGCGATCGTCTCGATCTTTTCCTGCAGAGAAAGGCTGTCCTCATAGAGAGTGTGGAAACTGCTTTCCTTGGACTCCAGCGTATCCAGCACTTTCTGGGCAAGAGCGATTCCACCCTCGCCGCCTTTCTCCCATACTTCCGAGAGAGCGAACTCACATCCTCTCTCCTCACAGAACCTGCGGATATATTCATTCTCCGCATCTGTGTCCGTGATGAAAGAATTCAGCGTGACGATCACAGGTACTCCATATTTCTGTATATTCTCAATATGTTTTTCGAGATTTACGATTCCTTTTGCAAGAGCGTCCAGATTTTCCTCTGCAAGATCGCTTTTTGCAACTCCACCATTATACTTCAAAGCGCGCACTGTTGCAACAAGAACGACAGCATCTGGTTTCAGTCCCGCCATCCGGCACTTGATATCAAAGAACTTCTCTGCCCCAAGATCCGCGCCGAAGCCTGCCTCCGTGATGGTAATGTCGCTGAGTTTGAGCGCCATTCGTGTCGCGCGCACACTATTGCAGCCATGGGCGATGTTGGCGAACGGTCCGCCGTGCACCAGCGCAGGTGTATGCTCCAGTGTCTGGATGAGATTGGGCTTAATGGCATCTTTGAGTAAAGCGGTCATGGCGCCGGTCGCTTTCAGGTCATCCGCGGTCACCGGATCCCCGTCAAAATTATACGCCACGATGATCTTTCCGAGCCTGCGTTTCAGATCCGCAAGGTCATTTGCAAGGCAGAGGATCGCCATGATCTCGGAAGCTACTGTGATGACAAAATGGTCTTCTCTCACCATGCCGTCCATCTTGTTTCCCAGTCCCACGACGATATTTCTGAGCACCCTGTCATTCATGTCCAGACAGCGTTTCCATACCACCTGTCTCGGATCGATCCTAAGAGCGTTGCCCTGCTGGATATGGTTATCAAGCATCGCCGCAAGTAGATTGTTCGCAGAAGTGATCGCATGGAAATCTCCCGTAAAATGAAGGTTCAGATCTTCCATCGGAACGACCTGGGCATAGCCGCCGCCTGCCGCGCCGCCCTTGATCCCGAAGCAGGGCCCAAGGGAAGGTTCGCGCAGTGCGATCAGCGCTTTCTTGCCCATTTTCGCCATCGCCTGGCCAAGCCCTACCGTAGTCGTTGTCTTTCCCTCTCCTGCAGGAGTCGGGTTAATGGCAGTCACAAGGACCAGCTTTCCATCCTCGTTCTCCTTGATCCGGTCCCAGAGTTCGTCTGAGAGTTTTGCTTTATATTTCCCGTAAAACTCCAGTTCATCCTCTGCGATCCCGATCGTCGCCGCCACATCCTTGATGTGCATCATTTCCGCTTCCTGAGCGATCTGAATATCTGTCTTCATTTTTTCTCCTCCTCTTCATCTATGACTGTTCTTCTATGTACTGATCAAATTCTTCTTTCGTCATCAGGATCTTCCTCGGTTTGGTTCCTTCCTCCGGACCGACCACACCGGCTTGTGCAAGCTGGTCCATGATCCTGGCGGCACGGTTGAAACCGATCTTGAACATCCTCTGCAGCATGCCGATGGATGCCTTTTCCTTATCGATGATCAGTTTTCCCGCCTCGATAAAGTAAGCGTCATGCTCATCCCGGCTCTCTCCCGGCATGGTTTCCTGCTGACCAGGAAGATTTGTGTTCATATGTTCCTCAAGTTCGTTATTATAAGATGTATTTCCATTGTTGCTGATGAGATGATCCACCACCGACTGGACTTCCTTGTCGGAGACAAAGGACCCCTGTACACGGACGGGTTTTGGATATCCCGACGGATAAAAGAGCATGTCCCCTTTTCCCAGAAGTTTCTCAGCACCGTTCATGTCGATGATCGTCCTGGAGTCAACACCGGATGAAACCGAAAACGCGATCCTGGAAGGCATATTTGCCTTGATCAGTCCGGTAATGACATTGACGGAAGGTCTCTGGGTCGCAAGGATCAGATGGAGCCCTGCCGCTCTGGCAAGCTGGGCGAGACGGCAGATAGCGCCTTCCACCTCTCCCGGAGCCACCATCATCAGGTCCGCGAGCTCATCGATGATAATGATGATCTGAGGAAGCTTCTTCTGCACATCGGCAGATGTCTCTCCTCTCTCCACCTTCTCGTTAAAGCCTTTCAGATCCCTGACATTATACTCTGCAAACAGTTTGTATCGTTTCTCCATCTCGGCAACTGCCCAGTTCAGGGCGCCTGCCGCTTTCTTTGGATCTGTCACGACCGGGATCATCAGGTGCGGAATCCCGTTATATACACTCAGCTCCACCACTTTCGGATCCACCAGGATGAGTTTTACATCTTCCGGGTCTGCTTTGTAGATGATGCTCATGATCAGCGTGTTGATACATACTGATTTTCCTGAACCGGTAGCACCTGCCACAAGAAGATGCGGCATCTTCGCAATATCTGCAACAACTACCTTCCCCGCAATATCCTTTCCTACGGCGAATGTGATCGGTGAACTGCTTGACTGGAATTCTCTCGATTCCAGAAGGTCGCGCAGCATGACCGCAGTGTTCTCACTGTTGGGCACTTCGATGCCGACTGCCGCTTTTCCCGGGATCGGCGCTTCGATTCTCAGATCCGCAACAGCAAGGTTCAGCTTGATATCATCTGCCAGACCCACGATCCGGCTCACCTTGACTCCCTGTTCCGGCTGGAGCTCATACCGCGTCACAGACGGACCACAGCTGGCGTTGGTCACATGTACTCCCACTCCAAAGTTCTGAAGCGTCTGCTCCAGTTTCTTTGCCGTTGCACGCAGATGAGCGTCAGAGTCACCGCCGCCTTTTTTTCCTCTCTTCAGCAAAGAGAGCGGAGGCGTGTGGTAAACGGGAAGCGTTTTCTCTTCACTTTCCCGTACCGCCTCGGCTACATTCTCTGTCTCGACAGCCACCGCTGCGGCATCCTGCCGGTTCTTTCTGCGTTTTGTCTTTGCCGGCTGATCTGAGGAGGCATCTGCCCCCGCCATTTCCTGCAGCCCAGGCTCCGCCTGCGTCGTCTCCGGCGCAGAAATGTTGGTCTGTGTGCCGGAAAGATCTGGCATCTCTTCTGTCTGGAATTCCTCTGCCGGCTCCGCCCTGTTTATAACGAAGAGATCCGGCTGTTCCTCCGGAAATCCGCTTTCCATCGGTCCGTCGAGAGTGAGTTCCTGAAGATCCGGATTTTTTCTCCGGCCGCGCCTTTTCTTTTCTCCGGAGCCCTTCTCCGGCTCAAGGGTGGTCGCAAAGGAGACGCCGGAAACTTTCCGGTCGGATCTTCTTCCGGAACTTTTTGCCGGCCCATTCGCGGCGGATCCATTTTCTTCTTCCCTGCGGCGCGCTTCCGCCTCCCGGCGTTCTTCTGCCTGGCGCGCCCGGATCACAGCTGTCTCCTGATGCTTCCGCTTCGCCTCCTCATACGCTTTTCTGCTCTTTCTGCCCAGAGGCGAGAGAAGAGACTTCTCCGTGATCAGAATGATACAGATGATAGCGAAGATGAAAAGCACCACATAGGTCCCGATCTCTCCGATCAGAGGACAGAGGAGGCTGACGATGCATCCTCCTGTCAGTCCTCCCGCGTTTCTGTGTTCACTGGACGCAGTATAATAGGACAGAATCTGCGTTCCTGCCCGGTACTGGTTGAAGATCAGTTCAAGGATCGCTGTCAGGATCAGGAAAAGGACAACTCCCGCAGCGATCTTTATGTAGGCGTGCGCGTTGCCTTTGTTTGAGATCAGAAAGGCAGTCACGCCGAACAGCACAAAAGGAAGCAGGTAGGCCATTGCTCCAAACAGTCCGAAAAATACAGAAGAAACGGTCTCCCCAGCCATTCCTCCCAGCCCGAAGTTACTCAGGCACAGCAGGATGCACACGGCAAGTGTCGCCAGAATGATGATCTCACTCCGGATCTCTGCATTCTGCTGCTGTTCTTTTTTGGTTGTCTGTGTGGTCTTCTTTTTTGGCGTGCTTCTTGTGCTTTTCTTACTTTTTGTCGATTTCGCAGCCATGTAAATCCCCCTTGTTAATTAAACATACTATAAATTAGTATAACATTTTTTAAAATCCGTGTCATCACCCTTTTTTTATCAACTCCCTCAGCTTTGCATACGCCTGGCTGATCCCGCCGACCTCATCTATGATCCCCTCTCTGACAGCCTCCTCCCCTTCAAGCATCGTTCCCACATCTTTTACCAGCTGTGTGGAGTCGAGCATCAGTTCAAGAAGGCGTTCCTGAGAGATGCGAGAATGTCCGGAGATGAACCTGGCAATCCGGTCCTGAGTCTTCTCCATGTTCCTGTAGCTTTGTATCACACCGATGAACATCCCGGTGGAGCGCACAGGATGTACGATCATCGTCCCGGTCGGAACGATAAAAGAATAATCTGCTGAGACGGCAAGCGGGCCTCCTATGGAATGGCTCCCTCCCAGGACAAGGGATACCGTAGGCTTGCTGAGAGAAGCGATCATCTCTGCGATCGCAAGCCCGGCTTCCACATCTCCTCCAAGGGTGTTTAGAAGGATGAGAACCCCCTCCGTCTCCTCATCCGCCTCGATCTGTGCAAGCCGCGGAAGCAGGTGTTCATACTTTGTCGCCTTTGTGTTTCCCGATACAGCTTCGTGGCCTTCGATCTCCCCTATGATCGTCAGAAGCTGTATTCTCTGTTCCCCGCTCTTTTTTTCTAATTTCAGCGTCCCCATCTCACGGATCTCATTGTTTTCTTTTTCTCTCGTTGTCTGTTCCTGTTCGTCTCTGCTCATTTTAACCATCCTCCCCTGTTGTCAGATGGTCATTAGTATTTGAAGAAAAGAACTTTTTTATACGGTGACAAAAAATGGCATGGATGTAATTGTATACATCCATACCATTCAAAATCATCTCAGTGCCTGCTCTACGTCGGCAATGATATCTTCCACATTTTCAATTCCCACGCTGAAGCGGATCAGATCCGGCTGAACGCCTGCCTCGAGCAGTTCCTGCTCGTTCATCTGGCGGTGCGTATGGCTTGCCGGATGAAGGACGCAGCTCCTTGCATCCGCAACATGTGTCACGATCGCGACCATTTTCAGTTTATCCATCATCTCAACAGCTGCATCTCTGCCACCCTTCAGACCGAAGGTAAGGACTCCGCATGTGCCGTTCGGCATATATTTCTGAGCGAGATCATAGTATTTGTCTCCCGGCAGGGACGGATAGCTGACCCATGCCACTTTGTCATGTTCTTTCAGATACTGTGCGACTTTCAGAGCATTCTCACAGTGTCTCGGCATCCTCAGGTGAAGGGTCTCAAGACCGATATTCAGGAGAAATGCGTTCTGTGGCGACTGGATGGAGCCCAGGTCTCTCATGAGCTGTGCCGTCGCTTTTGTTATATAGGCGCCTTTCCCGAATTTCTTTGTGTAAACGATGCCATGATATGTCTCGTCGGGAGTGGTAAGTCCCGGGAATTTATCCCCATGTGCATCCCAGTCAAAGTTTCCGCTGTCCACGATCGCGCCACCGACACACGCTGCATGTCCGTCCATGTATTTTGTCGTTGAGTGTGTGACGATATCTGCTCCCCATTCAAACGGACGGCAGTTGATCGGTGTGGCAAATGTGTTATCCACGATGAATGGAACGCCATGACGGTGCGCCGCTTCTGCGAGCTTCTCAAAGTCAAGCACCACAAGCGCCGGGTTGGCGATGGATTCGCCGAATACAGCTTTCGTGTTATCACGAAAAGCCGCTTCCAGCTCTTCCGGTGTACAGTCCGGATCCACAAATGTCGCATCAACGCCCATCTTGCGGATCGTGTGCGCATAGAGATTGTATGTACCACCGTAAAGCGCAGACGCACATACAATGTGGTCCCCGGCCTGGGCGATGTTCATGACTGCGTAGAAGTTAGCTGCCTGCCCGGACGATGTGAGCATTGCAGCAACACCGCCCTCCAGGTCGCAGATCTTGGCGGCTACCGCATCGTTGGTCGGATTTTGAAGACGGGTATAAAAATATCCCGACTCTTCCAGATCGAACAGACGTCCCATCTGCTCGCTTGAAGTATAGCGGAATGTGGTGCTCTGATAGATCGGGAGCACCCTCGCCTCCCCATTTCCCGGTTCATAACCTGACTGTATGCATTTTGTCTCAATTCTGTAGTCGCTCATCTGCTTCTCCTCCTGTTTCTGTCTTATTTTGTCTTACTCGTTCCAGTTGTGATATACATCCTGCACGTCGTCATCTTCCTCCAGAAGATCCAGTGTTTTCTGGATGTTCTTGATGTCCTCCTCGTTTGTCAGTTCCACATAGGTCTGCGGGATCATCGTCACCTCTGCGGAAGCCATCACGATGCCTTCTTCTTCCAGTTTCAGGCGGACATCGCTGAAGCTTTCCGGATCAGTGAGAATCTCGTAGCTCTCTTCATCCTCGGAAAAATCTTCTGCCCCTGCATCCAGCGCGAGCATCATCAGCTCATCCGGATCCATATCACAGTCTTCCTTTGCAACGAAGATCTGTCCTTTTTCGTCAAACATGAAAGAGACACATCCCGGTGTCCCGACATTTCCGCTTCCCTTTGTAAATGCATTTCTCACATTGGAAGCGGTCCTGTTCTTGTTATCTGTCAGAGTCTTCACGATGATCGCCGTTCCGTTCGGTCCGTATCCTTCATATGTAATATGCTCGTAATTATCTCCCGAGCCCTCGCCTGCTGCTTTC
The DNA here is from genome assembly GCF_016902345.1 of Mediterraneibacter glycyrrhizinilyticus. Taxonomy (GTDB): domain Bacteria; phylum Bacillota; class Clostridia; order Lachnospirales; family Lachnospiraceae; genus Mediterraneibacter; species Mediterraneibacter glycyrrhizinilyticus_A. The sequence goes on from NZ_JACJLR010000029.1 coordinate 22,054, forward strand.
TTGATATTTCTTTCAATGGTATCATTCGGCATATTATTGGACTTTGCCTTTGCGATTACGTCGCGGAGCCTGCTGTTGTTCGCCGGATCCGGACCGCCGCCCTCTTTTACCGCAACAGCGAGCTCACGTCCGATCTTGGTGAAGATCTTACCCTTCGCCGCGTCATTTTTCTCTTTTTTGTGTTTGATATTCGCAAATTTCGAATGTCCTGACATCTCTCAAATCTCCTTTTTCTTTATGTGATCATATTTATTTAACATACAATAATGCATACTGCGCCTTACAATTTTATCATTCTTTTCACATTCTGTAAAGACCGCCGAGAACTATGTAGGAAGTTCAAGACTGATACAGATCGCCTCGTCCACTTTTCGCATCATGGCCGGGTCGATATGGCATACAAATTCTTTCAGCCTCTGCTTGTCGATCGTCCGGATCTGCTCCAGCAGGATAACTGAGTTCTTTACGATCCTGTAATTTTTCGCGCTGATCTCGATATGTGTCGGAAGTTTCGCCTTGTTCATTTTTGAAGTGATGGCTGCGCATATGATCGTCGGGCTGTGCCTGTTTCCCACATTGTTCTGGATAACCAGAACAGGTCTGATCCCGCCCTGTTCTGAGCCCACCACCGGACTGAGGTCCGCATAATAGATATCTCCACGTCTGATGACCAATTCTTTCACACTCCGATCCCATTTACTGTTCTTCCGCCTCTTCTTTTGCGGATACTTCAGTATTTCCGGTTTTCTCGGATGTATTCATTCAATTTTCAGCCGCAGAGCCATTCCGTCAGAAGCAGTCTGTCTGCTCTGTGATCTCTCCGTTCCTCCAGTATTCACGCGGGATCCTTTTCCCAAGGCAGCAGACAAACTCATAGTTAAACCTTCCGCTTAAAGATGCCAGGTCTTCCACCAGGATCCTGTCGTCCCCGTCCGAACCGATAAGGACCACCTGATCCATAAACTTTGTCTCCGGGATCCGGGTCACATCCACCATGAACTGATCCATGCAGACCCTTCCCAGGATCGGAGCCCGCTTTCCGTGGATAAGGACATACCCTTTATTGGAAAGAGAACGCGGATAGCCGTCCCCGTATCCCACGGGTATGGTCGCCACCCGCATCTTTTCTTTCGCCACAAAGGTTCCGCCGTAACTGATCGCGGTTCCCGGCTCAACATCTTTGACAAAGCTGACGTGGCTTATGAGCCGGAGTGCCGGTTTCAGGTCCACTGCATCTTTCTTGACCTCATCGGAAGGATACATCCCGTAAGTCGATATCCCCGCCCGGGCAAGGTCATGCTTCATATCCGGAAAATCGATGATCCCTGCGCTGTTGTCGCAGTCATAATAGCGGATCTCAATCTTTCGCTTCTCCATCGCTTCCTTCATCCACAGGAATTTCTCGTGCTGTCCGAGTGTATAGGTTTTATCCTTCTCATCGGCTTTTGCAAAATGAGTAAACATGGCTTCTATCCTGGCATTGGGCAGACGGCCGATCCTTGCGATCGCATCCGCGCTTTCTTTCTTCACCGGAAATCCGATTCTTCCCATCCCGGTGTCGATCTTGATATGAAAATAAACCTGTCTGCCAAGCCGTACTGCCGTATCAGACATCTGCTGTGCCATTTCCTCTGTGTACACAGCAGCACGGATATCATTTTCGATCATATCTTCGTACTCGTCAGGGAAAACACATCCCAGGACAAGGATCGGCTTTCTGATCCCCTGTTTTCTCAGAACGATACCTTCTCCCAGACATGCCACGGCATACCCCCAGACATAGGGCACCTCCTCAAACATTCTGGCGATGGGAACTGCGCCGTGACCGTAGCCGTCCGTTTTGATAACTGCGATCAGCCTGCTGTCCCCTCCGATCCTTTTTTTCATCTGTTCCATATTGTATAAGATCGCATCCAGATCTATCTCTGCACAGACCCTGCTGTATTTTTTCATTTCTCTATACTCTCCTCTGCTCTTTTCATACACTTTTGTATCCCGTCGATCAGGTCCCTGGCAAGCACGCCCCAGGAGCCTTTTTCCGCTTTTGCTTCATCCCCGCCGCAGGCGTGGATCCATACGCCCAGCGCCGCACTCTGGAATGCATCTATCCCCTGCGCTGCCAGCCCGGTGATCACTCCGGCGAGCACGTCTCCGGATCCGGCTTTTGCCATGGCGCTGTTCCCTGCAAGATTTACGAATCTGCGGCATCCCTGACAGGCTGTGATGGTCCTGCTGTCCTTGAGCACGCAGACCGCCTTATATTTTCCTGTAAACTCATCCAGTATACCCCGGCGGTCCGCATTGATCTGCGAAACACTTTTCCCGGTCAGGCGGGACATCTCTTTCATGTGCGGGGTCAGGATCACCGGGCATCGCCCAGCGCGATCGAGCAGTTCCATATGACGGCTTAAAAGGTTCAGCCCGTCAGCGTCAATGATACATGTTTTCCCGATCTGCTCCAGTGTATGCACAAGTATATGCTCTGATATCTCACTTTGACCCAGACCGCATCCGATGCATACCACATCCGCCCACTCCAGCAGGTTATCCAGCCGTTTCTCTTCATATCCCTCATAGCAGGAAATGATCGCTTCGGGAAGAAGCTGCTGAAGGATCTGCCGGTTGTCTTCACTCGTGTACACCTGTACCAGCCCTGCGCCTGCAGTATATGCCGCCTTTGCAGACAGATATGACGCTCCTGCCATTCCCCTGCTCCCGGTGATCATAAGAACTTTTCCATAGGTGCCTTTATGGGAATCAGCAGGCCTCTTCGGAAGAAGATTTCCCAGTTCTTCTTTATCCCAGGTAAAACAGACAGACGGATCCTCCGCAAACAGCTCCGGGTCGATCCCGATCGGAACAACCACCGTTTTTCCCGTATAGTTCTTTCCCGGATACAATTCACATCCGAGCTTTTCACAGGCGATCGCCACAGTAAGATCTGCACAGAATGCTGTCCCAAGCACCTGCCCCGTGCCAGAGCAGATCCCCGACGGTATATCTGCCGCCGCCTTAAAAGCATTCTGCGCGTTCATCCATTCGATAACTTCCGCATAATGACCTGTGACATCCCGGCTCAGTCCAACTCCAAAGACAGCGTCTATTATAACAGTATATTCCTCTTCCGGAAATGTGGTGAATACCGGAATCCCCAGATTCTCCGCGATCTCTTTCTGCAGCCTGCATTCCTCACTCAGGGAACTTTCTTTTCCCACAAAAAGAACAGCCGCCCGATATCCTTTCTCCGTGATGATCCTTGCCGCCGCAAAGCCGTCACCACCGTTATTTCCACTCCCGCAGACCGCCAGAGTCCGGTCAAGGGGAACTCCGGCGTCCTCCAGCGCCTCAACGATCTTCAGCGCTGCTCTTTCCATAAGCACCACAGAGGGGATGCCGACCTCATGTATGGTGTGCATGTCTGCTCGTTTCATCTGGTCTCCATCCGGGAGATATCTCACTGCTGTCACCTCACCTTTCTGCACTGCATCTTAAATAGCCGGGCATGCCCGTCCTGCAGTGAATGAATCCTTGAACTCCATTTTGCGTTCAAATACCCCGCAGGGGACTGCGGGGCATCATGACAGGCAGCTGCCTGCTATTTTTTGTTTCCTTCGTTTCTTCGGCTGATATTGTAAGAAAGTGTCATAAGACTGTCTGACAGATGTACGCTCTCCACGATCACATCCTTTGGAAGGTTCAGATCCGTATGCGCAAAATTCCAGATCGCCTTGATTCCATTTGCGACCAGCATGTCCGCAACTTCTATTGCTTTCGATTTTGGAAGTGTGAGCGCCGCGATCTCAATCTCATTTTGCTGAAGGAACTCTTCCAGTTCATCCATCATTCTGATCGGAATGCCTCGTATCGCTACGCCTTCCATTCTCGGATTTACATCAAACAGACTTTTAAGTATAAAGCCGCTCCGCTCAAACGAAGCGTAATTTGCCAGAGCCTGTCCGAGATTTCCTGCTCCGATAATGATAAAATTATGATTTTTATCAAGACCGAGGATCTTTCCGATCTCCGTGTAAAGATACTTTACATTGTATCCGTATCCCTGCTGTCCGAATCCACCGAAATTATTCAGGTCCTGGCGGATCTGAGACGCGGTCACATGCATTTTTTTACTGAGATCGTTGGAGGAGATCCTCTCCACCCCCTCCTCAAGCAGATCGCCGAGATATCTGTAATACCTGGGGAGCCTGGATATAACGGCACGGGATATTCCTCTATGTTCCAATCTTATCGCCCTCCATTTCAAGTCTATACCATCCTATATTATATAGAAGAGTTTTTCTTCTGTCAAACTTTACTTTTAATTGCTTGTATTTTCCCACAATTCCGTTATAATGGTAGTTTAGGGTAACAGTTCGGAACTGTCAACAGCTTTTTTGAAGCCCAGCAGCTGTAAATGTACAGACTATTATAAAAACTGTCACAGATGAAGACCATGAATAAAAAACGATTTTCAGGAGGAGTATCATGATACTCGCATGTCATAACATAAATAAAGCATTCGGAGAGCACGTCATCGTTCACGACGGCTCATTTCATATTGAGGAGAGGGAAAAAGCCGCTCTCGTGGGGATCAACGGCGCTGGAAAATCTACGATCCTCAAAATGATCATGGGGCAGGAACCTCTGGATAACGGGGATGTGATCCTTGCAAAGGGCAGAACCATCGGCTACCTTGCCCAGCACCAGGACCTTCTTGCCGGAAATACGATCTACGAAGAACTCTGTACAGCAAAAGCAGATATCTTTGCTCTTGAACAGCAGATCCGCGCCATAGAAATAGAGTTAAAACATCTCTCCGGCGACGCACTGAAAGACCGGCTGGATACCTACAACCGGCTACAGTCAGAATTTGAGGATAAAAACGGATATGCCTGCGAGAGCGAGATCACCGGAGTACTCAAAGGGCTCGGTTTTAGCGAAGAAGATTTTGCCAAGCAGACCGACACACTTTCCGGCGGTCAGAAAACCCGTGTTTCTCTCGGAAAACTTCTCCTCACAAAACCTGATATTCTCCTGCTGGACGAGCCCACCAACCACCTGGACCTGAATTCTGTTGCCTGGCTGGAAACCTTTCTCATGAACTATCCGGGCGCCGTATTCATCGTCTCCCACGACAGATACTTTCTAAACCGCGTCGTGACCAAGGTGGTGGAGATCGAACATGGCGAGATCAGTACTTATCTGGGAAACTATAAAGCCTACTCTGCAAAAAAACAGCAGATCCGGGACGCACAACTGAAAGAATATTTTAATCAGCAGAGAGAAATCCGCCATCAGCAGGCAGTGATCGAGAAGCTCCGCTCCTTCAACCGCGAAAAGTCAATCCGCCGTGCAGAGAGCCGTGAGAAGATGCTTGAAAAACTGACTCCCGTAGAAAAACCTGTCGAAACTGTCCAGGAAATGCATCTCACGCTCGAGCCGGCGTATACCAGCGGAAATGATGTCCTGTCCGTGGATGGACTCTCGAAACAGTTTGACGGACAAGTCCTTTTTCAGGATGTGGATTTTGAGATCAAACGCGGGGAACACGTGGCTGTGATCGGTGACAACGGGACCGGAAAGACCACGCTGCTCAAGATCCTGAACCAGGTGATCCAGGCTGACAGCGGCATGTTCACACTGGGAGCGAAAGTCAGGATCGGTTATTATGATCAGGAACACCATGTCCTCCATGATGAGAAAACGATCTTCGATGAGATCTCCGACGATTATCCGTCTCTGAATAACACACAGATCCGAAATACTCTTGCAGCATTTCAGTTTACCGGAGATGACGTGTTCAAAGAGATCCGTTCTTTGAGCGGGGGTGAGAAAGGACGTGTCTCCCTCGCAAAGCTCATGCTTTCCGAGGCGAACTTTCTGATCCTGGACGAGCCCACCAACCACCTGGATATCACCTCAAAGGAGATCCTGGAGGAAGCGCTCAACAATTACAGCGGGACCGTACTCTACGTCTCCCACGACCGTTATTTCATCAACCAGACTGCTTCCAGGATCCTGGAGCTGGTAAACCGGACGTTTGTAAATTATATCGGAAATTACGATTATTATCTGGAAAAGAAAGAAGAACTCACCCGTGCATATACATCTGCAGGAAACCTGGCTGCCGGCTCCGGTACTGCTTCCGCTTCTCCGTCTTCCGGCTCTGCTCCGGTCTCAGATTCCAAGTTAAGCTGGCAGGAACAGAAAGAACAGCAGGCACGGGAACGCAAGCGGAAAAACGACCTGAAAAAGACAGAGGAAGAGATCAGCCGTCTGGAGGACCGCAACACCCAGATCGACCATGAACTGACTCTGGAAGAAGTCTACTCCAACTCCGTAAAATGCCAGGAACTTTCCACAGAGCGGGCTGAGAACGAAGCTCGGCTGGAGGAGCTGTATGAGCGGTGGGAGGAGCTGGCGGAGGGATAGAACTCTGCCGGGAGAAGCTTTCCAATACCTTTCGGGGAGATGCCCCGGACGGAGCAGGTGACTTTGGAGAGATACGTGGAAATAGTTAGAACTCCAGAGAGCGGCGTTAAGCCTTACCATGGTACTTGTCTGAGCCAAAGGCGAGTTATGCCATGGTAAGGCTTGTATTTAGCCGTTCTTTGGAGTTCTTAGTATTTCCCGTATCTCGGAACGGAACCTGAGCTGCCCGGGGCATCTTCCCCGAATCCGTCTTCACCCCAGCCGCTCCCGCTGTTTTCGGACGCCCTCACTCCCAGTCCGTCCGCCGGATCCGGATCAGAGCCTCTTCGCGATCGCTTTGATAAATCCTTCGCTGTTGAGCACAGTCGGATTCTCAATCGTCGTGATCAGGGCAAGGTCTTTTGTCATCTCACCCGCTTCGATGGTATCGATGGTCGCTTTCTCCAGCCTGTCAGCGAATTCCATCAGCTCTTTGTTTCCGTCCAGTTCTCCTCTTTTTCTGAGAGCTCCTGTCCACGCGAAGATCGTTGCCACAGAGTTGGTGGATGTTTCCTCGCCTTTCAGGTGTTTGTAGTAATGACGCTGCACAGTTCCGTGAGCCGCCTCGTACTCATAATTTCCGTCCGGAGAGACCAGCACAGATGTCATCATGGCCAGGGAACCGAACGCGGAAGATACCATATCGCTCATAACGTCTCCGTCATAGTTCTTGCACGCCCAGATATAGCCGCCCTCGGACTTCATGACACGCGCCACAGCATCGTCGATCAGTGTGTAGAAATAAACGATTCCTGCCTCTTTGAACTTGTCCGCATACTCTGCGTCATAGATCTCCTGGAAAATATCTTTGAATGTATGGTCATATTTCTTGGAGATCGTATCTTTTGTCGCAAACCAGAGATCCTGTTTTGTGTCCAGGGCATAGTTGAAGCAGCTTCTCGCAAAACTTTCAATTGACTTATTGATATTATGCATTCCCTGAACGATCCCCGGTCCGTCAAACTCATGGACAAGCTCTCTTGACTCGCTTCCATCCTCTGCTGTATAGACCAGTTCCACTTTCCCTGCACCCGGGATCTTCATCTCGCTTCCCTTGTATACGTCGCCGTATGCATGTCTCGCGATGGTGATCGGCTTCTTCCAGTTCTTCACGCAGGGCTCGATCCCCTTTACAACGATCGGCGCACGGAACACAGTCCCGTCAAGGATCGCACGGATCGTTCCGTTGGGGCTCTTCCACATTTCTTTCAGGTCGTACTCGTCCATACGCGCCGCATTCGGAGTGATGGTCGCGCATTTGACGGCAACTTTATACTTCTTTGTCGCAAGCGCCGAATCGATAGTCACCTGATCATTTGTCTCATTTCTGTGTTCGAGTCCAAGATCATAGTACTCTGTCTTCAGATCAATGAAAGGCTCAAGAAGATCTTCTTTGATCATCTTCCACAGAATTCTCGTCATCTCATCTCCATCCATCTCAACTAACGGAGTTGTCATCTTAATTTTTTCCATTTTCTGTCTCCTCCTAATCTTTTTGATAGCCCTGCTTTTTCAGGTTCTGCATCACATGCAGAATATGTTCGTTCGCAAGCTGTTCCGCCATCTCAGCATCTCTGTCCCGGATCGCCCGAAGGATCTGTTTGTGCTCGCGTATCGATTTTCTGGCCCGTTCTTCTGAAATGACCGAGCTTTTTCTGGCGGCCTGAACATAATTATGGAAATCTGTCAGCACATGGCTCAGAATGCGGCTGCCGGATGCTTCATAAAGCACGGCATGAAACCGTCCGTCCAGCGAAGTGACCTGTTCCGCACTGAAACCGCTTCCCTTTTTCAGCTGAAATTCAGAAAGAAGGATAACCTCCTCCAGTTCATCCAGCTGTTCCTCTGTGATGTGTTCCACAGCCCAGCGGGCACAAAGCCCTTCCAGCAGGGAACGCAGCCTGTAGATATCCCAGATATCTTTCTGTGAGATTCCCGTCACATATGCGCCTCTGTTCGGGATGATCGTTACCAGCCCTTCCAGTTCAAGCTGTCGCAGCGCCTCCCTGACAGGAGTCCGGCTCACACCGAGTTCTTTCCCCAAAGCAGCTTCCCGCAGTTCGTCATGTTCCTGATATTTTCCATTCAGAATATCTTCGCGGATTCTCTGAAACACGCGTCCTCCCAGGGAATGTTCCTGATATTCGTCCATTTAAGACCCTCCCGGTTACAATGTTATGTGGAGCTCTTCGCACACACTGCTTATTTTCTCAACTAATTCCTCATCTGTCAAGACCGTAACCCGTCCATCCTCATATTCTGCATCCACCCATTCTTTCAGTCTCTGCACAAGTTCACAGTTTTTATCCACCTGTCTCTCGCCGGACAACTTATAGTATGCATTGATCCAGTACGCGATCCCGGCGTTGCCGGAAGTCTTTGAAACTGCAACAAAAGGCGGACGATTGAGAAATTTGTCTGTATCGAAGATATTATAGATCTCTTCGTTTTTCAGCATTCCGTCTGCATGGATTCCGGCACGGGTAACATTAAAATTCTTTCCGACAAAAGGAGTACCCGCCGGAATCTTATATCCGATTTCTTTCTCATAATACTCAGCGAGTTCGGTGATCACAGTCGTATCCATTCCGTCCAGTGTTCCTTTGAGCTGGGCGTATTCAAACACCATCGCCTCAAGAGGCGTATTTCCCGTCCGCTCTCCGATACCGAACAGGGAACAGTTCACACCGCAGGCGCCGTACAGCCAGGCAGTAGTGGAATTGTTGACCGCCTTATAAAAATCATTGTGTCCGTGGAATTCGATCAGCTCGCTGGGCACTCCCGCATGCTTCATCAAGCCATAGATGATACCGGGGATCGAGCGTGGGATAACCGCTCCCGGATAATTCACACCATATCCCATGGTGTCACAGACGCGGATCTTGACCGGAATCTGGTACTCTTCCATCAGTTTCATCAGTTCCAGGCAGAACGGAATGACAAATCCGTAAATATCTGACCTGGTGATATCTTCAAGATGGCAGCGCGGCCGGATCCCCGTATCAAGACAGTCACGGATCACCGACAGATAGTGTTCCAGTGCCTGCTTTCGCGTCATCTTCAGCTTATAGAAGATATGATAGTCCGAACAGCTTACCAGCACTCCCGTCTCCTTAAGACCGATCTCTTTGACTAACTGAAAATCCTTTTTGCTCGCACGGATCCAGCTTGTCACTTCCGGAAACTCATACCCTCTTTCCAGACATTTGTAAACAGCTTCCCTGTCTTTGCTGCTGTAAAGGAAAAATTCACTCTGACGGACCTTACCGTTCGGTCCTCCAAGCCGGTGCAGATAGTCAAAGATCGTCACGATCTGTTCCGGGGAATATGGAGCCCTGGACTGCTGACCGTCCCGGAATGTGGTATCGGTGATCCAGATCTCATCCGGCATGTTATGCGGAACGATCCTGTCGTTGAACGCGATCTTCGGGATCTCATCATAGCGGAAAAGATTCCGGAACACGTTCGGAGTATCCACATCCACAAGCGGATACATATGTTCTTCCAGTTCCAGAAGATTGGTGTGATCATTTAAAAATACTTTTCTGTCCTGCATCTTTCTTCCCCCTGTCGTGAAGTCAATTGAATTATTTATTTAAACGGGTATTTGAATACTATACACGCATTCTCGTATCCTTGTATGATTGTATACATTTGTGAAGGCGTTGTCAAGAGAAAATCAGGATATATTAGGCGGATGCTTTCCTGTAAATGAAAAAGATCATATCACCAAAAGAAGGAAGTTTAACCCTTTATGGAGATATGATCTTTTTATATTTTATACGCTGCGCTACTGCAGGACCCTCACTTTCAGAACACCGTTGACAGATTCCATCTGCCCAACAACCTCTTCCGAAATTTCTCCCACGACATCCATCATCGTGTAGGCATATTCTTTCCTGCTCTTATTTGTCATCAGCTCGATATTGATCCCCTTGTCCGCAAGAAGGGTTGTGAACTGACCGATCATGTTCGGGATATTCTTATGCAGTACCGTGATCCTCGGACTCTCTCCCTTCTCTCCCAGTGAGCAGTCCGGGAAATTGACCGAATGTGAGATATTTCCGTTTTCAATGAAATCGCGGATCTCTTCCACTGCCATCTTTGCACAGTTATCCTCGGATTCCTCTGTGGATGCACCCAGATGCGGGATGACGATCGTACCTTTCACTCCGGCGATCTCCGGTGTCGGGAAGTCCGTCACATAAGATTTCACTGAACCGGATACCAGTGCGTCCACCATATCCTCGCTGTTAACCAGAGTATCTCTCGCAAAATTGAGGATGACTACATTCTTCTTCATAAGGCTGATCGCGTTTTTGTCGATCATTCCAACCGTATCCTTCAATGCCGGCACATGGATCGTGATATAATCGCACTCTCTGTACAGTTCATCCACCGTCTTTGCGTGGTGGATATTTCTGGACAGTCTCCATGCAGAATCCACAGATACATATGGGTCATATCCATAAACATCCATCCCCAGATGGACCGCTGCATTTGCCACGAGCACACCGATAGCGCCAAGCCCGATAACGCCAAGTTTCTTTCCCGCGATCTCAGTTCCGGCGAAAGCTTTCTTGCTCTTCTCTGTCAGTTTCGCAAGATCACCGTCTTCCTCATGTTCCTGGACCCAGTTGATGCCGCCGATAACATCCCTGGCAGCAAGGAGCATTCCGGCGATCACAAGTTCCTTCACACCGTTCGCATTTGCTCCCGGTGTATTGAATACCACGATTCCCTTCTCCGCACAGCGATCGAGAGGGATATTGTTCACTCCGGCGCCGGCCCGAGCGATCGCTTTCAGGCTCGGACTGAACTCCATATCATGCATCTTGGCGCTTCTCACCAGGATCACGTCTGCTTCGTCAGCCTGCTCAGTCTTTTTATAGTTTTCATCCAGTTTTCCCAGGCCTGCACGGGAGATTGGATTCAGGCAATGATATTTATACATCTTACAGATTCTCCTCTTCAAATTTTTTCATGAAATCAACAAGTGCCACGACGCCCTCGTACGGCATCGCATTATAGATGCTGGCGCGCATCCCGCCCACAGACCTGTGTCCTTTCAGATTTTCAAGACCGGCTTCTTTCGCCTCTTTTACGAATTTTGCGTCCAGATCTGCATCCCCGGTAACAAAAGGCACATTCATCAGAGAGCGGTCTTCCTTCACAACCGTACCTTTAAAAAGTTTACTCTGATCCAGGAAATCATAGAGAACTTTCGCCTTCTTTTCATTTCTCTCCTTCATCGCTTCCAGTCCGCCCATCGCCTTGATCCACTTGAACACCTTTCCACAGATATAGATCCCGTATGCCGGAGGTGTATTGTAGAGCGAGTCTGCATCGGCATGAGTCTTATATGTGAGCATGGTCGGAGTGCCCGGAAGCACGTCTTCTGTGATCAGGTCTTCCCGTATGATCACGATGACCACACCCGCAGGTCCGATGTTCTTCTGTACCCCGCCATAGATCACACCGTATTTTGTCACATCCACCGGCTCTGACAGGAAGCAGGAAGACACATCCGCCACCAGGGTCTTTCCCTTTGTGTTCGGAAGAGTCTTGAACTTCGTGCCATAGATCGTATTATTTTCACAGATATATACATAATCTGCATCTTCAGATACCGGAAGGTCCGAGCAGTCCGGAATGTAGGAGAATGTTTTATCCTCCGACGAAGCGATCCTGTTTACCTTTCCATATTTCTCAGCTTCTTTTGCCGCTTTCTTCGCCCACTGTCCTGTGACGATATAGTCCGCAACCCGGTTCTTCATCAGGTTCATGGGGATCATGGCAAACTGCTGGGAAGCGCCGCCCTGAAGGAACAGTACTTTGTAGTTATCCGGAATCCCCATGAGATCGCGAAGATCCTGCTCCGCTGTGGTGATGATCTCCTCAAACGCTTTCGAGCGATGACTCATCTCCATCACGGACATCCCCGTCCCTCTGTAATCCAGCATTTCTTCCGCTGCCTCTCTCAATACCTCTTCCGGCAGGACAGCGGGTCCTGCTGAGAAATTATACACTCTGCTCATGTTTCATTACCTCCCAGTTCTTTTCTCTATTTATTCATATCATCCTCATCAAAGGCTTCGCTGATCGTCGCTCCCGGAGCCACCATCGGCCATACTTTGTCATCACAATCGATCTGACAGTCGATCACGACCGGACGACCAAGGGTGAGCGCCTCTGCAAATGCCTTTCGGAATTCTTCCTGCGTCTCTGCACGGATTCCGACTGCTCCCATTGACTCTGCAAGCTTGACAAAATCCACCGCATCCCGCAGCACAGTAGCGGAATATCTTTCATCGTAAAACAGATCCTGCCACTGCCGTACCATTCCCAGCACATGGTTGTTCACTACCACCTCGATAACCGGAATATTGTGGCGCACCGCAGTCGCGATCTCGTTCATATTCATACGGAAACAGCCATCTCCAGCAATATTGACCACTGTTTTATCGGGACAACCGGTCTTTGCTCCCAGTGCTGCTCCCAGCCCGTATCCCATAGTGCCGAGTCCTCCGGAAGTGAGCAGGGTATGAGGCTTTGTATATTTATAATACTGAGCCGCCCACATCTGATGCTGTCCCACTTCGGTCACGATCAGGGCGTCGCCTTTTGTCTGGCGGTAGATTTCCTCCACGATATATGGACCTGTCAGCCCTTCTGAGTGATACTTCAGCGGATATTTCTGTTTATATCCTTCCACTTTCTCCAGCCACTCATGATGATCCTGCTGTGACAGTTTCCTGTTGACTTCTTCCAGAGCAGCACGGATATCGCCCTCAACCTGCGCGTCAATAATGATATTCTTATTTATCTCCGCAGGGTCGATGTCAAACTGAAGGATCCTGGCATCCTTCGCGAACGTCTCTGTATTTCCTGTAACGCGGTCGCTGAACCTGGCTCCGAGCACGATAAGGAGGTCACACTCCGAGACGCTGTAGTTCGATGCCTTAGTCCCGTGCATGCCCAGCATTCCCGTATATCTCGGGTCAGTTCCCGGAAAGGCACCTTTTCCCATCAGGGTGTCCGTCACCGGGGCGTCAACCAGATTTACAAATTTCATCAGTTCTTCACTTGCGTCTGAAATGACAGCGCCTCCGCCCACAAAGACAACCGGACGCTCAGATGCGCGGATCAGTTCCACTGCGCGCTCCACTTCTTCCCTGCGGATATGTGATTCGGGCTGTTCGTGCTTTCCCGGCTCCTCTGCAGCGTATTCTGTCACACTTGACGTGATATCTTTCGGGATATCAACGAGCACCGGACCCGGCCTCCCGCTTTTTGCGATGCGGAACGCCTTGCGGATCGTATCTGCCAGTTTCGTCACATCCTTGACGATAAAATTATATTTCGTGATCGGCATGGTAATGCCTGTGATATCAATCTCCTGAAAGCTGTCTTTTCCCAGCAGCGGTACACCCACATTGCAGGTGATCGCAACGATCGGGATGGAATCCATATAGGCTGTCGCGATCCCGGTCACCAGGTTCGTCGCCCCCGGTCCGCTGGTTGCAAGGCAGACACCTACTTTCCCGGTCGCACGCGCATATCCGTCAGCCGCATGGGATGCCCCCTGTTCGTGGGAAGTCAGGATATGGCGTATTTCATCACGATGCTTGTAAAGTTCATCATAGACATTCAGGATCGCCCCGCCGGGGTATCCGAAAACTGTATCCACGCCCTGCTCTTTCAGGCATTCTATTAAAATTTCTGCTCCATTTAACTGCATGGTGCATCTCCTCCTGGTCGTGTTAATTATTTTTCGGCACTTCAAGGATCGCTCCGCGGTTTCCTGATGTCACCATGGAAGCATATCTTGCCAGATATCCGGTCTTCACTTTCGGCTCTCTGGGCTGCCACTTCGCTTTTCTTGCCGCCATCTCCTCATCAGAGATGTCCAGCTCCAGTTTCAGTTCCGGAATATTGATCTTGATGATATCGCCCTCTTCCACGAGCGCGATCGGTCCTCCCACTGCAGCTTCCGGGGAGACGTGACCTATGGATGCGCCCCGGGATGCCCCGGAGAAGCGTCCGTCTGTGATAAGTGCCACCGTAGAACCCAGACCGTATCCGGCGATCGCCGAAGTCGGATTCAGCATCTCTCGCATTCCCGGACCGCCTTTCGGTCCCTCATATCGGATGACGATCACATCGCCGGGGTTGATCTTACCGGACTTAATCGCCTCTGTGGCCTCCTCGTCGCTCTCAAAGATCCTTGCCGGCCCCTCATGTACCAGCATCTCGTCGCAGACTGCGGAACGTTTCACGACGCTTCCGTCAGGCGCCAGGTTCCCTTTGAGGACAGCAAGCCCGCCGGTCTCGGAATATGGATGGTCGATCGGACGGATGACTTCCGGATCTTTGTTCTCACATCCGGCAATGTTCTCTCCGACGGTCTTCCCTGTGACTGTCATGCAGTCCGTGTGCAGGAGCCCTTTCTTATTCAGCTCGTTCATCACTGCGTAGACGCCGCCCGCCTCGTTCAGATCCTCGATATATGTATGTCCCGCCGGTGCCAGATGGCAGAGGTTCGGCGTCTTCTCACTGATCGTGTTCGCAAAATCGATCTCAAAATCCATGCCGATCTCGTGGGCGATCGCCGGAAGATGGAGCATACTGTTGGTGGAACATCCAAGCGCCATATCAACGGTCAGGGCATTGAGGATCGCATCCTCAGTCATGATGTCCCTTGGACGGATGTTCTTTCTCACCAGTTCCATGACCTGCATCCCTGCGTGTTTTGCAAGCTGGATCCTCGCGGAATACACTGCCGGGATCGTTCCGTTTCCTCTCAGGCCCATTCCGAGCGCCTCGGTCAGGCAGTTCATGCTGTTCGCCGTGTACATTCCCGAACAGGAGCCACAGGTCGGACACGCCTTGTTCTCATATTCACAGAGTTCCTCATCATCGATCTTTCCTGCTGCATGAGCTCCCACCGCCTCGAACATGCTGGAGAGGCTGGTCTTTCCGCCCTTCACATGTCCTGCGAGCATGGGGCCGCCGCTGACAAAGATCGTCGGGATGTTCACGCGTGCCGCAGCCATGAGAAGTCCCGGTACATTTTTGTCGCAGTTGGGTATCATGACCAGTCCGTCAAACTGGTGTGCCATTGCCAGTGCTTCCGTGGAATCCGCGATCAGGTCCCTTGTCACAAGGGAATATTTCATCCCGATATGTCCCATGGCGATCCCGTCGCAGACTGCGATCGCCGGCACTACGATAGGGGTCCCGCCTGCCATCGCAACGCCCATCTTGACCGCCTCTGTGATCTTATCCAGGTTCATATGTCCCGGCACGATCTCATTGTAGGAGCTGACCACTCCGATCAGCGGCCTCTCCAGCTCTTCCTGCGTCATTCCAAGCGCATTGAACAGAGAACGGTGAGGCGCCTGCTGTACCCCTTTTTTTACTGTGTCACTTCTCATTTCCATATCCTCTCTTTCCATCTATAGTCTAAATCTGTGAACATCCGGTTTTCCGGATCTTTGTGAATCTTCTATTTTATATGAGAGCTGATCCTGTCTCCCATCTCCTTCGTCCCGATCTGTATCTTCCCTTCAGACATGATATCGATCGTGCGGTATCCCTCGCTCAGGACTTCTGCCACCGCTTTCTCTACCGCATCCGCTTCCCGGTCAAGGTCAAAGGAATATTTCAGCATCATCGCCGCCGAGAGGATCGTCGCGATCGGATTTGCGATCCCCTTCCCCGCAATATCCGGTGCGGAACCACCGCTGGGTTCATACAACCCGAATTTCGTCTCGTTCAGGCTCGCGGACGCCAGCATCCCGATGGATCCGGTCACCATACTTGCCTCGTCTGAGAGGATATCCCCGAACATATTCTCTGTCAGGATCACATCGAACTGTGCCGGATCTTTTACCAGCTGCATCGCACAGTTGTCAACCAGCATATGCTCCAGCGCAACCTCCGGATAATCTTTCGCCACTTCCTCCACGACCTTTCTCCACAGCCTGGAAGAATCAAGCACATTCGCCTTGTCCACACTGGTCACTTTCTTCCCCCGCTTCATGGCGATATCGAAAGCACGCTTTGCGATCCTCCTGATCTCATTCTCATTATAAGTCAGTTCGTCTCTCGCGGTCAGCACACCGTCCACTTCCTCCGTGCCCCTTTTCCCGAAGTAAAGACCGCCGGTGAGTTCCCGCATGATCATCATGTCAAAGCCTCTGTCCGCGATCTCTTCTTTCAGCGGGCAGGCGCCTTTGAGTTCATCATAGAGCACTGCCGGTCTTAAGTTCGCGAAAAGGTTCAGCCCTTTTCTCAGGGCAAGCAGCCCTGCCTCCGGACGTCTGGAAGGTTCAAGCTGATACCATGGCGATGTTTTCGCATCTCCTCCGATCGATCCCATCAGTACCGCATCGCTCTCTTTCGCCGCTTTCAGCGTTTCCTCCGTAAGAGGCACCCCGTTCACGTCAATGGATGCACCTCCCATGAGAAGCTGTGTATATGTAATGGAATGTCCGTATACCTCCGCGACTTTATCGAGGACTTTCATCGCCTCTCCGACGATCTCCGGACCGATCCCGTCCCCCTTAATGACTCCGATTTTCATATCCATGTCAGCTCATCCCTCCAAATGTAAAAATGTTATTTTTAATCATACCTCATTTTATGACCAGTTTCAAGTAGTTCGGGTCAAAAAATAGAGGGCGCTCTAATATTAAATCCCTCTATTTCACATATGAGCAGTCAGGCAGGCACGGACTCAGGCGCGTTGCCGCTACAAAAAATAAGACAGGCGCGTTCTCCAACTCTTTGAGACACACCTGTCTTATACTTTAAAATATTCTCTTCAAAAACAGTTCACTTATTCCGCGCTCGGTTTCTCGATCTGTGCGATCGCAGATTTCTGCATCGGAATACGGCAGTTTTTATTATTTCCGAATTCCACGATCACATCGTCATCCGTGATATCGATGATCACACCATAGAATCCGCTGGTGGTCAGCGCTGTGTCTCCTACTTCCATCGTGGAGAGCATTGCCTGGATCCTCTTCTGCTCCTTCTTCTGCGGGCGCATCAGCAGGAACCACATACCTCCGATCACCACAGCATAAAGCACGATAATGCCTATCATATCCATGATATAATTTCCTCCTAACTGGTTATGTTACACAATAAGAATACTATACACAAAAATCACCGATTCTTCAAGACTTTTGAGAAAGTTTTTCCAGCTTCCTCTTTTTATACTGTCTGTATTCTCCGGCGTCGATCGCATCTCTGATCTCTTCCATCATCGTGTTATAGAAATAAAGGTTATGGAGGACACAAAGTCTCATCCCGAGCATCTCTTTCGCTTTCAGGAGATGTCTGATATATGCCCTGCTATAGCTCCTGCATGCCGGGCAGCCGCATCCTTCTTCGATCGGCCTCTCATCCAGCTCATATTTTGCATTGAACAGGTTCATCTTGCCATGGTTTGTATACACATGTCCATGTCTGCCGTTTCTGGAAGGATAAACGCAGTCAAAGAAATCCACGCCCCGGTCAACTGCTTCCAGAATATTTGCCGGAGTTCCAACTCCCATCAGATACGTCGGCTTGTCTTTTGGGAGATGCGGCACGACCGCGTCCAGGATCCTGTACATGTCCTCATGGCTCTCTCCAACGGCAAGTCCGCCCACCGCATATCCGTCCAGATCCATCTCTGCGATCTGCTGAGCATGTTCAACACGAATATCCTCGTAGATCCCTCCCTGGTTAATCCCGAAGAGGAGCTGATGAGGGTTGATCGTATCCGGCAGAGAGTTCAGCCGTGCCATCTCATCTTTGCACCGCTTCAGCCAGCGTGAAGTCCTTGCCACGGAATTCGCCATATATTTTCTATCTGCCACACTGGACGGACATTCATCAAACGCCATAGCTATGGTAGAAGCAAGGTTGGACTGGATCTGCATACTTTCCTCCGGTCCCATGAATATCTTTCTTCCATCTATATGGGAGTGGAAATGCACTCCTTCCTCTTTGATCTTCCTGAGAGATGCCAGTGAAAAAACCTGAAACCCTCCAGAGTCAGTCAGTATAGGCTTGTCCCAGTTCATGAACCTGTGGAGCCCGCCCAGTTTCTTTACGATTTCATCCCCGGGGCGGACATGGAGATGATAAGTATTTGACAGTTCCACCTGCGTCTTGATCTGCCGAAGATCGTCTGTTGAGACAGCCCCTTTTATAGCGGCTGCCGTCCCCACGTTCATAAAAACCGGTGTCTCGACCGTTCCATGGACGGTATGAAGTCTTCCCCGTTTTGCAAGTCCGTCCTTTTTTATCAGTTCATACATTTCATTACATCCTGTCTTTCTTTTTCTCTTTCCATCCTGTTATGCGCACACTCTGTACGGCTTTTCCTTCTAATCATGTATGATCACAGGCGTTCCGATACTGAGCATTCCGTAAAGTGTCCCCGCCTCATCGTAGGACATATTGATACAGCCGTGAGAACCGTTCGTCTGGTAGAGACTTCCGCCGAAATAGGGCTGCCATGTAGCATCATGGAATCCGATCCCGGTCCATGTCACACGCATCCAGTAAGATACCGGTGTCTCGTAGATCGGCTCCCCGGTTGCCGGGTCTGTCTCCCCCACAAGGGTCTTGTCTCTCTTCAGTTCAAGAATAGAGTACACACCTGTCGGTGTTTCGCGGTCCGCCGTCGGAAGTCCCGTCACCACATCAGCCTCAAACGCCACCGATCCATCTACAATGTACCACATATGCTGCGTCGTCCGGTCCACTTCCACATAAGTGTTCCCCCAGTCCTGCTCAGCATGAGAAGCCGCTTCCTGAACGTATGCAGGGCTCTTCTCTGTCACCTCGCCTTTTTTGATGCTTTCGATCAGTGTCTTTGTCTCAGAATCCTCATCCACTGACCAGCCGTATGTTCCGCCTGAAACGTTAACTGTTTTTCCGGTCGGTGTTGTGATCGATCTTGTAGTGCCCACGGTGTCGTATTTCTTCCCGAATTCCCTCATCCATTCTCTGACCGCATCCTCGTCAAGGCTCACCTGCATATTGTCATCGTATTTCAGCCATGTGGAGATCAGTTCTTTGTCTACAAACACATTTTCATCTTCCATTTTATATGTAATGCTTGCCTTGCAGTACTGATTCATCGCATCGCATGCTTCCTGCACTTCCGCCGATTCGGAAGTGTACTTGGGCATCGCATAGCACTCCTCATCTATCATGTTCAGTTCCGTTTTGAACTCAGTGATGTATTCTTTGATCTTCTGAGTAAATACATCCATGTTCACAGCGGTTCCGTAGACCTCCGGCTCGACCACAAAGGAGTTTCCGTCAAACTTCGGATAAGCCGAAACCGGATCTGTCTGTTCCTGGGTCACCGCTTTGATCTCATTGATCTTTGCGTTCAGTGCCTCTTCATCATACCCCACATCGATCGTCACCGTCGTCTCACTCACAGAAAAGAAAGCCTTCGGCCAGAGGAGCGGATTCTGCGCATCCAGAGCTTTCTGGATATCCTCATTCTCTTTATATGTCAGAGAAATATCAGCCCCTTTGATCACATCGCTTTCGTTGTTCTGTTCTATGATCTTCAGTTCATAGTCCTGCACCTGTTCTTTTATGTAATTTTCCACGTCAGAGACTGTCTTTCCTGAGAAGTCCTGTCCGTTTATCTCTGTATCGATATAAAAATGTCCGATAAAGAAAGCGGAGATCCCAAGATAGATCACCACAAGCGCCCCCACAATGCTGCCGGCAATGATCCACGGTTTCTTTCCCATGCTCCCCTTTCTACGGTGTCTTCTTCTTCTCTTTTTTGTACTCCCAGACATTATAGCTGCCTCACCCTCGAATTCTGTATCATCCTGTATCTCATCGGCGTCATCCGCGCCGCTCTCATCCGGCTGTTCTGTCTCTTCCAGCTCCTCGGAGTCTTCCGGATCCAGTCCCTCCTGCTCCGATCTCTTCCGTCTTCTCCCCCCGGACGGTCTTCCCTGAGCCTCACTCCTCCCCCGCAGGCCGGTTCCTTTTCGGATATCTGCTTTATCGTCAAGTGTCTCAGTTTCAGGTTCTTCCGGAGTAAAGCTGTCAGGTTTTCTTTCTTTCCTATCATTACTCATTGAATATTCTCCCTCTACATCTTAATATCCAGACAACATTATATTACGAAAGTTTTCAAATGTACAGTGAATTATTTCTTAAGAATACAGCTTTGACAGGTAAAAATAATTCGCACTAAATCTATTGAAAATGCACAGCTTCACTGCGAAAATAGAATTATTACAAAAAATTTTTTCGCGGTGAGGCTGAAATGG